>NZ_JBYSXC010000039.1:0-1138 GCF_058781795.1 Cupriavidus sp. FW306-1B-F12B | reverse complement strand
GTACTCGATCCACTCCTTGTTGATGGTGATGTCACCCTCGAAGAAGTGCATGCGCGGGTGGTCGACGAGGTCGCCGAGGCGGTCCGACGACATGTCCATGCCGTAGACCTCCCACGGCGTGGTTTCCAGGATGCGGCGCGTCAGGTGATGGCCGATGAAGCCGTTGACGCCAAGAATCAGGACCTTTTTCATCGGCTTTCCTCGTTGGATGATTCGGTATGGATAAGTTTGGCGAAGGCTTGCGGCGTGAGTGCCGAGCCATCCTGTGCCAGCAATCGGGTGACCATGACCAGGCCGCCGTCGCCGCACAGGCCGATGATCTGGCCGTCATGCACATGCAGGCCGGGCGCCGTGCCGGCGGGCAGCGCCAGCGCAAGCTCCGGCAGCGGCCGGCGCGCCTGCGCCACAATGAAGCGGTGCCCGGCAAGGTCGGTAAAGGCGCCGGGATAGGGCGGCGCGACGGCGCGCACGAGGTTGTAGACCTCGGCGGCCGGGCGGCTCCAGTCGATGCGGCCGTCTTCCGGCTTGCGCCCGGAGAAGTAGCTGCCCTCGGCCAGCCGGTTGGGGTGTTGCGGCGTCTGCCCGGCGATCATCGCGGGCAGGGCGCGCCACAGCGTCTGCTCGGCGGCAACGGTGACTTTCTCGAAGACTTCGCCGGCAGTGTCGTCCGGCAGGATCGGCACCGCGGTCTGGTCGACGATATAGCCCGCGTCAGGCCTGGCTTCCATGGCGTGCAGCGTGGCGCCGGTCTCGGTCTCGCCGTGCAGTACCGCCCAGTTCACCGGCACGCGGCCGCGGTACTTGGGCAGCAGCGAGCCGTGCATGTTGAAGGCGCCGCCGGGGGCCAGCGCCAGCACGCCCGCGGGGATCATGGCGCGGTAGTAGAACGAGAAGATGACGTCCGGGTGCGCGTCGCGCACGGCCTGGGCGATCGCGGGATCGGCAGGGTCCTCGCCATAGACGAAGGGGATGCCCAGCTCGGCGGCAGTGTCGGCCACGCGGCGGAACCAGATGTTCTCGTCGGGGCGGTCGCGGTGCGTGATCACCAGCGCCACTTCCACGCCGCGCGCATGCAGCACGCGCAGGCAGCGGTCGCCGACATTGTGGTAGCCGAAGACGACGGCGCGCATCATTGCTC
>NZ_JBYSXC010000038.1:0-1270 GCF_058781795.1 Cupriavidus sp. FW306-1B-F12B | reverse complement strand
TGTATAGACCGGGGACATAGGTAACACCTGTTCGGGGACATGGGTAACACAACTAGACTGGCTGGCAGTGTCTTTTGGGAGACCTGCCATGCCATGGAAGGAAGTGTCACTCATGGATCAACGCAGGGAACTGGTGATGCTGGCCAGCCAGCCAGGAGCGAACCGGCGGGAGTTGGCCAGGCGATGGGGCATTGCCCCGAAGACGTTGTACAAGTGGCTGTCGCGCTACGCCGAGTCGGGCGAGGGCGGGCTGACAGACCAGTGTCGACGGCCCGCAGCCAATCCGTTGCGTACCGCGCCGGAGCTTGAGCGCCAGGTATTGGCCTTGCGAGACGAGCATCCTTACTGGGGTGCGCGCAAGCTGGCCAAGCTGCTGCAGAACGCCGGCGTGGACGCACTGCCGGCGCCCAGTACCATTCACGAGATCCTGCGCCGCCACGGCCGCCTGGGCGTGGGCGTTGCCGCGGGCCAGCAGCCGTTCCAGCGCTTTGAGCATGCCGAGCCCAATACCTTGTGGCAGATGGACTTCAAAGGCTACGTGCGCAACGAGCGCGGGATTTGTCATCCGCTGACGGTGCTCGATGACCATTCGCGATTCAACCTGTGCCTTGCTGCCTGTGGCGACGAGCGTGCTGAGACGGTCCAGTCCAGGTTGATTGCGACGTTTCGCCGCTACGGCTTGCCGCACCGCATGACGATGGACAACGGTCCGCCATGGGGCGGCGATTCCGAAGGCCTGGGCTATACGGCGCTGACGGTCTGGCTGATGCAGCTGGGCATCGAAGTCAGCCACTCAAGGCCATATCACCCCCAGACCCAAGGCAAGGACGAGCGGTTTCATCGCACCCTCAAGGTCGAACTATTGCAGCATCGGCGTTTTGCGGACAACGACGAAGCGCAGCGCGTCTTCGACCGCTATCGCGAAACCTATAACGGCAAGCGCCCGCACGAAGCATTGGGCATGGCGGTGCCCATGCAGCGCTATCGTGCCAGCGTCATTGCATATCCGGAGATGCTGCCAGCCGCCGAGTACCTGTCTTGTGACAAGGTCTATAAAGTTGACAGGTCCGCGCGCATTGCAGTGGGCCGGCGGCGCTTTAAGATTGGCAAAGCGTTCATCGGCCAGCGCATTGCCTTGCGACCCACGGCGCAGGACGGCTGCTACCGCGTGTGGTTCAGCCGCTTTGAGATCGGAGAACTTGACCTGCGCGCATCATGATGCGCGCAGGTCACGTGTCACCTATGTCTCCGAACACCTGTTACCCATGTC
>NZ_JBYSXC010000037.1:3205-4938 GCF_058781795.1 Cupriavidus sp. FW306-1B-F12B | reverse complement strand
CACCAGGCAAAACACACTGGTTATAGGATCAAGCCTTACGGGCAATTAGTACTGGTTAGCTTAACGCATTACTGCGCTTCCACACCCAGCCTATCAACGTCCTGGTCTCGAACGACCCTTCAAGGAGGTCAAGCCTCCAGGGAATCCTCATCTTCAGGCGAGTTTCCCGCTTAGATGCTTTCAGCGGTTATCTCTTCCGTACATAGCTACCCTGCGATGCCTCTGGCGAGACAACAGGTACACCAGCGGTACGTCCACTCCGGTCCTCTCGTACTAGGAGCAGCCCCCGTCAAGATTCCAACGCCCACGGCAGATAGGGACCAAACTGTCTCACGACGTTTTAAACCCAGCTCACGTACCTCTTTAAATGGCGAACAGCCATACCCTTGGGACCGGCTACAGCCCCAGGATGAGATGAGCCGACATCGAGGTGCCAAACACCGCCGTCGATATGAACTCTTGGGCGGTATCAGCCTGTTATCCCCAGAGTACCTTTTATCCGTTGAGCGATGGCCCTTCCATTCAGAACCACCGGATCACTATGTCCTGCTTTCGCACCTGCTCGACTTGTCGGTCTCGCAGTTAAGCACGCTTTTGCCATTGCACTTTAGGTACGATGTCCGACCGTACCAAGCGTACCTTCGAACTCCTCCGTTACACTTTGGGAGGAGACCGCCCCAGTCAAACTGCCTACCATGCACTGTCCCCGACCCGGATTCACGGGCCAAGGTTAGAACCTCAAACAAACCAGGGTGGTATTTCAAGGACGGCTCCACGTGAACTAGCGTCCACGCTTCAAAGCCTCCCACCTATCCTACACAGATCGGTTCAAAGTCCAATGCAAAGCTACAGTAAAGGTTCATGGGGTCTTTCCGTCTAGCCGCGGGGAGATTGCATCATCACAAACACTTCAACTTCGCTGAGTCTCGGGAGGAGACAGTGTGGCCATCGTTACGCCATTCGTGCAGGTCGGAACTTACCCGACAAGGAATTTCGCTACCTTAGGACCGTTATAGTTACGGCCGCCGTTTACCGGGACTTCAATCAAGAGCTTGCACCCCATCATTTAATCTTCCGGCACCGGGCAGGCGTCACACCCTATACGTCCACTTTCGTGTTTGCAGAGTGCTGTGTTTTTATTAAACAGTCGCAGCCACCATTTTATTGCAACCCCTTCACCCTTCTGGCGCAGGCCAGTCAAGCTACCAGGGCGTACCTTATCCCGAAGTTACGGTACCAATTTGCCGAGTTCCTTCTCCCGAGTTCTCTCAAGCGCCTTAGAATACTCATCTCGCCCACCTGTGTCGGTTTGCGGTACGGTCTCGTATGACTGAAGCTTAGAGGCTTTTCTTGGAACCACTTCCAATTGCTTCGCAGCACTAGGCCGCTCGCCCCACATCCTTGAATCCCGCGCCCGGATTTGCCTGAGCGCCTTCTCCAATGCAGGGACCGGGACTTCCAACACCCGGACAACCTTCCGCGATCCGTCCCCCCATCGCATCATACGACGGTGCAGGAATATTAACCTGCTTCCCATCAGCTACGCATCTCTGCCTCGCCTTAGGGGCCGACTCACCCTACGCCGATGAACGTTGCGTAGGAAACCTTGGGCTTACGGCGAGGGGGCCTTTCACCCCCTTTATCGCTACTCATGTCAGCATTCGCACTTCTGATACCTCCAGCATCCTTTACAAGACACCTTCACAGGCTTACAGAACGCTCTCCTACCACGC
>NZ_JBYSXC010000037.1:1711-3105 GCF_058781795.1 Cupriavidus sp. FW306-1B-F12B | reverse complement strand
GCGTCCGCAGCTTCGGTATATAGCTTAGCCCCGTTACATCTTCCGCGCAGGACGACTCGATCAGTGAGCTATTACGCTTTCTTTAAAGGGTGGCTGCTTCTAAGCCAACCTCCTGACTGTTTTAGCCTTCCCACTTCGTTTCCCACTTAGCTATATTTGGGGACCTTAGCTGGCGGTCTGGGTTGTTTCCCTCTTGACACCGGACGTTAGCACCCGATGTCTGTCTCCCGTGATTGCACTCTTCGGTATTCGGAGTTTGCTATGGCGGGGTAATCAGCAATAGACCCCCCAACCATGACAGTGCTCTACCCCCGAAGGTGAGACACGAGGCACTACCTAAATAGTTTTCGGAGAGAACCAGCTATTTCCAGATTTGTTTAGCCTTTCACCCCTATCCACAGCTCATCCCCTAACTTTTCAACGTTAGTGGGTTCGGTCCTCCAGTACGTGTTACCGCACCTTCAACCTGGCCATGGATAGATCATCTGGTTTCGGGTCTACACCCAGCGACTCAACGCCCTGTTCGGACTCGCTTTCGCTACGCCTTCCCTAATCGGTTAAGCTTGCCACTGAATGTAAGTCGCTGACCCATTATACAAAAGGTACGCCGTCACCCGTTTCCAGGCTCCGACTGTTTGTATGCATGCGGTTTCAGGATCTATTTCACTCCCCTCCCGGGGTTCTTTTCGCCTTTCCCTCACGGTACTGGTTCACTATCGGTCGATCACGAGTATTTAGCCTTGGAGGATGGTCCCCCCATCTTCAGACAGGATTTCACGTGTCCCGCCCTACTTGTCGTACACCTAGTTCCACAATCGTGTTTTCGCATACAGGGCTATCACCTGCTATGGCCGGGCTTTCCATCCCGTTCTGCTAACACCACTGCTAAAGAGTACAAGGCTCTTCCCATTTCGTTCGCCACTACTTTGGGAATCTCGGTTGATTTCTGTTCCTGCAGCTACTTAGATGTTTCAGTTCGCCGCGTTCGCTTCCCACACCTATGAATTCAGTGTGGGATGACCCATTCGGGCCGGGTTTCCCCATTCGGACATCTCCGGATCAAAGCTTGTTTGCCAGCTCCCCGAAGCTTTTCGCAGGCTACCGCGTCCTTCATCGCCTGTGATCGCCAAGGCATCCACCACATGCACTTGTTCGCTTGACCCTATAACGAGTGTGTCTCGATCGCTCGAAACAGTCGCTACAGGATGAGTTCTCGCATTTGTGCCGTATTCCAAGTCATCTTTCGATCACTTAAATACATTTTGGTTGATACAATCACAACCCGGTATCGCGTTTTGTACTGCAGCGTCTCATCAACGCTTCGCGACACCTTTACTACATCCCATATTTTTAAAGAACAGCCGATCTTGCGATCGCTTGGCAATGCCAAATGA
>NZ_JBYSXC010000036.1:0-5794 GCF_058781795.1 Cupriavidus sp. FW306-1B-F12B | reverse complement strand
GTGCGGCGGTGCGCGGCAGGCGCGGCTTGGCCGGCTTGGCTGGCGCGGGTGTGGGCGCGGCCGGCCGCGGCGTGCCCACGGCAGGCATGCCGGCGGTGCGGGCCGGTGCGGGCTTGCGCTCGACTACCGCATCGAGCGGCAGCGGAAACTTGCTGCGAGGGGGCGTGGTGCTCATCGGGGGCGCGACACTGCGGATCGGTGGCCTACTTCAACCACTGGTCGAGCGCGTCGAGCTGCCCGCGGTGCGTCAGGTCGAGCTGCAACGGCGTGAGCGAGACATAGCCCGCCGCAGCTGCATGGAAATCGGTACCCTCGCTGGCATCGCGCGCATCGCCCGCCGGGCCGATCCAGTAGTTGGTGTCGCCGCGCGGATTGACCTGCGTGATCACCGGCTGCGACGGATGGCGCTTGCCCAGGCGCGTGGCGCGGTAGCCCTTGATATGTTCGAACGGCAGGTTCGGGATATTGACGTTGAGCAGGAACGGCTCGGCCGGCGGCGTGCCGATGATGCGCTCCACCACGGTGCGCGCAACGCGTGCCGCGGCGTCCAGGTGCTCCCAGCCCTTGTCCACCTGCGAGAAGGCGACCGACGGAATGCCCAGCAGGTAGCCCTCGATGGCGGCGGCGACGGTGCCGGAGTACAGCACGTCTTCGCCCATGTTCTGTCCCTGGTTGATGCCGGACACCACCAGGTCGGGTTTCTCTTCCAGCAGGCCCGTCAGCGCGATATGCACGCAGTCGGTCGGCGTTCCGTTGACGAAGCGAAAACCTTTTTGCACGCCTTCGCGCGCTTCGTAGATCGACAGCGGCCGCTGCAGGGTCAGGGAGTTGGAGGCACCGCTATGGTTCTGCTCCGGCGCGATGACCGTGATCCGGCCCAGCGGCGCGAGCGCGGCATGCAAAACGGCCAGTCCCGGCGCGAGATAACCGTCGTCGTTGGCGAGAAGGATATGCATGGCGCGATTGTACCTGAGCGCGCGCGCGCAAGCGGCCCGTGCGCCGCCCTGAAAGCACGTTTCTGGCGCTGTATGCAGGCCGCAAATAACCACCTCCATAGCTTGGACATGGAACAGAACGACCGTGCTATTTCTACGCTACACTTGCCCTGCCCGCCCGCATAAGCTTGACTGGCGTGAAATGCCACCAACATCACCGGAGACAAGATGAAAGCCGTACTGTGCAAAGCCTGGGGCCCGCCCGATTCGCTGACCATCGAAACCCTGCCCGACCTGGTACCGGCCAAGGGCGAAGTGGTCATCGACGTCAAGGCGGCCGCCGTCAACTTCCCGGATGTGCTCATCATCCAGAACAAATACCAGGCCAAGCCTGCCCTGCCGTTCAGCCCGGGCTCGGAGCTGGCCGGCGTGGTCAATGCGGTCGGCGAAGGCGTCACCCACGTCAAGCCCGGCGACAAGGTGATCGCCTACCTGGGCAACGGCGCGTTCGCCAGCCAGGCCAAGGCGCCGGCGGCGTCGGTGGTGCCGATGCCGCCCGGCATCGATTTCGAGACCGCGGCGGCGTTCACGCTGACCTACGGCACCTCGCACCACGCGGTCATCGACCGGGGCGAGCTGAAGGCCGGCCAGACCATGCTGGTGCTGGGCGCGGCCGGCGGCGTGGGCCTGGCGGCGATCGAGATCGGCAAGGCCATTGGCGCGCGCGTGATCGCCGCCGCCTCGACCGACGAGAAGCTGGCGGTGTGCAAGGAACACGGCGCCGACGCGCTGATCAACTACAGCACCGAGGACCTGCGCGAACGCATCAAGGCGCTGACCGACGGCAAGGGTCCGGACGTGATCTACGACCCGGTGGGCGGCATCTATGCCGAACCGGCCTTCCGTTCGATCGGCTGGCGTGGCCGCTACCTGGTGGTGGGTTTTGCCAACGGCGAGATCCCCAAGCTGCCGCTGAACCTGGCGCTGCTCAAGGGCGCCTCGCTGGTGGGCGTGTTCTGGGGCGACTTCGTGCGGCGCGAGCCCAAGGCCAACCAGGCCAATATGGCGCAGATGCTGGGCTGGATGAAGGAAGGCAAGATCCGCCCGCATATCTCGGCGCGCTATCCGCTGGAGCAGGCTCCGCAGGCGCTCAAGGACATGGAAGCGCGCAAGGTCACCGGCAAGATCGTGATCGTGCCCTGAGCGGCACGCACGCCGGCGGCGCGCCCTGCCCGCCGGTAAAAGAAGGGCGCAAGGCGTGCGGCTACGCCCTGCGCCCGGCTGAGGCAACGCGCCTCAAGCTGCCAGCCGCCCTCGATGGCGCACACCCATGCGCCAGGCGGCGGGCAGTTCCCAACAGGCCGATGAGGCCATTCCGGCCATTCAGGCCGCCCCTTCCTCAGAAGCGGTGCTGCAGGCCGGCCATGACGCCGGTCTGGTTGTTGGCGAACCCGATCAGGTCGCGCGAGACGCTGACGTTCTGCCCGTTGCGCGCATCGGCATAGCCCACCGACAGGTAGGCCAGCGTGCGCTTGGACAGCGCGTACTGGCCGCGCAGTGAGAACAGGATCGGGTCGGCGTTGTTGCCGCCCTTGATGTTCTGCTTGTAGACCGCGCCGTACAGCGTGAAGGCCGGCGTGAAGTCATAGCTGGCGCCGCCCCAGTACATGTCGCTGCGGTCCGTCGCCGCGCCGGTGGTGAAGGTGCGCTTGTAGTTGCGGTAGCCGGCAAACAGCTTCAGGCCGCCGAAGTCATAGCTGGCGCCGGCATGGATGCCCTGGATGTAGTCGGTGCTGTCGGCCGGCGTGGTGCTGCTGCCGGCGCCGTTCTGGCGGTCCCAGGTGGCGGCCGCGGCAAACTTGCCGGCGCTGTAGCCCACCCCCAGCGCGTATTTGGAGGAGCTCTTGAAGTCCCCCGCCACTTCGCCCATGGCCACGGTCGCGCCCAGCTTCAGGCCGCCGAAGCTGCCGTCGTAGCGGACCGCGTTCGAGGCGCGCGAGAACAGGCCGTCCTTGCGGCCGCCGGTGGCGGTCGACGAGGTGGCCCACGAATAGGCCGGCGCGTAGCCCATCGGGTCGAACGGCAGCATGAAGTCGTAGGTCGTGGTGAAGGTGCGGCCCAGCACCACCTGGCCGTAGCGGCTTGCCAGGCCCACCGTGGCACGGCGGTCGAACAGCGTGTTGTCGGTGTCCAGCCTGCCGGTATCGATGGCAATGCCGCTTTCCAGGGCGAAGATCGCCTTCAGGCCGCCGCCCAGGTCCTCGCTGCCGCGGATGCCCCAGCGCGAGGTGTTCTTGCCGCCCGAGGTCAGCTTGACCGCCGAGCCGTCCGGGCCCGCGTGGCTGACAAATTCGATGCCGGCGTCCACCAGGCCATACATGGTCACGCTCGATTGGGCGGATGCCGACCCGGCCGCAGCCAGACCCATCGCTGCGAATGCCATTGCCGTACGCTTCATGCTATCTCCTTGCTTGTGCTTGTTGTGTGAATCGTTAGCCGGCCGGATGGTAGGGGACGCGCACTTTCAGTTCGCTTTCGGAATGCGGGCTTTTCGCGGGCACGGCGCCGCTGCGGGATTGGGGGTTTCCCCTAGCTTCTAAGCCGGCGCACTTCCCTGTATCTGTCTGGCCTCGGCCGTTCCGGCCGGTTTTCCGTATTGCCGCCTGACTGCCCTGCCCCATGCGTATCCTGCTTGCCGAAGACAATGTGATGCTGGCCAATTCCCTGAGCCAGGCCCTGGGCCAGGCCGGCTTCACGGTCGACTGCATGCACGACGGCCGCAGCGCCGACAACCTGCTCAGCACGCAGGACTACGCACTGCTGATCCTGGACCTGGGCCTGCCCGGACTGGATGGCCTGGAAGTGCTGCGCCGCCTGCGCCAGCGCCGCAACCCGCTGCCGGTGCTGATCCTGACCGCGCACGGCTCGGTCGAAGACCGCGTGCGCGGCCTGGACCTGGGCGCCGACGACTACCTGGCCAAGCCCTTCGACCTGTCCGAACTGGAAGCGCGCGCCCGCGCGCTGATCCGCCGTGCCCACGGGCATGAGAGCACGCAGATCGCCTGCGGCCCGCTGCACTACGACAGCGTCAGCCGTGCGGTCCTGCTGCACGGCGAGCTGCTGCCGCTGACCGGGCGCGAACGCGCCGTGCTGGAGGTGCTGCTGCTGCGCGATGGGCGCGCGGTGAACAAGGCGGCGCTGTCGGAGAAGATCTTCGGCATCGACGAATCGGTCAACCCGGATGCGATCGAGATCTACGTGCACCGGCTGCGCAAGAAGCTCGACGGCAGCGGCGTGGCCATCGTCACACTGCGCGGGCTGGGCTACCTGCTCGAAGCGCGGCCGGCGGCATGAGGCTCCCACGACAGGCGCCCAGCCTGCGCCTGCAGCTGTCGCTATGGCTGCTGTTGCCGCTGATGGCCCTGCTCGCCTTCGATGCGTGGCTGACCTATGAGCGCGCCATGTCGGCCGCGCATATCGCTTTCGACCGCACGCTGGAGGCGTCGCTGCGCGCAATGCGCGAAGGCATCCGCCTGCGCGAGGGGCGGCTCCAGGTCGACGTGCCAAACCTGGCGCTGGAACTCTTCGACGACCAGGCCGGCCCGCGCATCTTCTACCGCATCCGCGACGAGGACGGCGCCACCGTGACCGGCTACGACGACCTGCCGATGCCGGCCGAGGCGCCGCTGCGGCTGTACCGCACCGAGTTCTACGACACTGTCTTCCGCGAGCACCCGGTGCGCATGGCGGCCCAGGCGCTGCCGGTGCACGACGTGGGCTCGGCGCGCACGCGCCTGGTGTGGGTGCTGGTGGGCGAAACCATCGAGCCGCGCCAGCTGCTGGCGCGCGACATCCTGATCGGCTCGCTGCTGCAGGAGCTGATGCTGGTGACGCTGGCGCTGGGCATCGTCTGGCTCGGCGTGCGGCGCGGGCTGCGGCCGCTGAACCGGCTCTCCGACACAGTGGCACGGCGCGGCACGCAGCTCGACCCGATCGAGCAGAAGGACCTGCCCGCCGAGATGAAGCCGCTGGTGCAGGCGCTGAACCAGTACATGGACCGGCTCCACGGCATGGTGCAGGCGCGCAAGCGCTTCTTTGCCGATGCCGCGCACCAGCTCAAGACGCCGCTGGCGATCATCCAGGCGCAGTCCGAGCTGGCGCTGCGCGAGCGCGACGGCGAACGCGTGCGCGAGCATATGCGGCTGCTGCACGGCACCGTGCGCCATGCCTCCAAGGGTGTGCAGCAGCTGCTGTCGCTGTCGCGGCTGGAGCCTGATGCGGGCTACATGCCCACGCTCAGGCCGCTGCGGCTCGATGCGCTGGCGCAAGGCGTGGCACTGGACTGGGCGCCGGTGGCGCGTGGCAGCGAGGTCGACCTGGGCTTCGAGCAGTTAGGGCCGGTGGAGGTCTCCGGGCAGGCCGAGCTGCTGCAGGAGCTGACGGGCAACCTGATCGACAACGCGATCCGCTATGCGGGGCGTGGTGCGGTGGTCACGGTGCGCGTGGCGCTGCACGGCGGCGTGCCGCGGCTGCAGGTGATCGACAACGGCCCCGGCATTGCGCCGGCAGAGCGCGATGCGGTGTTCCGGCGCTTCTATCGCGGCGAGAGCGGACAGTCCGTGGAAGGGACCGGGCTGGGGCTGTCGATCGTGCGCGAGATCGCGCGGCTGCATGGTGCAGCGGTCGAGCTTGCGGATACGCCCGGAGGCGGGCTGACGGTGTCGGTAAACTTCAGCGCTGCCGACCACAAACCCGAGATTTGCTCTTGACCGCTTGGGTGCTCCCTCTCCCGCGCGCGGTGTACAGACCGGAGACATGGGTAACAGGTGTTCGGAGACATAGGTGACACGTGACCTGCG
>NZ_JBYSXC010000035.1:0-7090 GCF_058781795.1 Cupriavidus sp. FW306-1B-F12B | reverse complement strand
GCGCGTACCTCCGGCTGGGCCGCGCACATTATCGAGCAGCGCATCGACAACAAGATCATCCGCCCGAGCGCCAACTATACCGGCCCGGAAAACCTGAAGTTCGTGCCGCTGAAGGATCGCAAGTAAGACCGGCTGCCGGTTTGCTCCGCGTCGGGTTGCATTGATCCGGGCCTGCGGGCAAGGGGGTAGTTGGTCGCTGACATGGGACCACTACCCCTTTTTCATACCTATATTGATTTCCCTACACCATGAATTCTGCAAACCGCAAACCGCTACCGGGCACCAAGCTGGATTACTTTGACGCGCGCGCCGCGGTCGAGGCAATCCAGCCGGGTGCCTACGACAAGCTGCCGTACACGTCGCGCGTGCTGGCAGAAAACCTGGTGCGCCGCTGCGATCCCGCCACGCTGGCGGATTCGCTCAAGCAGCTGATCGGGCGCAAGCGCGACCTCGATTTCCCGTGGTTCCCGGCGCGCGTGGTGTGCCATGACATCCTGGGCCAGACCGCGCTGGTGGACCTGGCCGGCCTGCGCGACGCCATCGCCGACCAGGGCGGCGACCCCGCCAAGGTCAATCCGGTGGTGCCGGTGCAGCTGATCGTCGATCACTCGCTGGCAGTGGAGTGCGGCGGCTTCGACCCCGATGCCTTCGCCAAGAACCGCGCCATCGAAGACCGCCGCAACGAAGACCGCTTCCATTTCATCGACTGGACCAAGCAGGCGTTCAAGAACGTCGACGTGATCCCGCCGGGCAACGGCATCATGCACCAGATCAACCTGGAAAAGATGTCCCCGGTGATCCACGCCGACAACGGCGTGGCCTACCCCGATACCTGCGTCGGCACCGACAGCCACACCCCGCACGTGGATGCGCTCGGCGTGATCGCCATCGGCGTGGGCGGCCTGGAAGCCGAGAACGTGATGCTCGGCCGCGCCTCGTGGATGCGCTTGCCGGACATCATCGGCGTGGAGCTGACCGGCAAGCGCCAGCCCGGCATCACCGCCACCGACATCGTGCTGGCACTGACCGAGTTCCTGCGCAAGGAAAAGGTGGTCGGCGCCTACCTGGAGTTCCGCGGCGAAGGCGCCTCGAGCCTGACGCTCGGCGACCGCGCCACCATCTCCAACATGGCACCGGAATACGGCGCCACCGCGGCGATGTTCTTCATCGACGAGCAGACCATTGACTACCTGCGCCTGACCGGCCGAACCGACGAGCAGCTCAAGCTGGTCGAGACGTACGCCAAGACCGCCGGCCTGTGGGCGGAATCGCTGAAGAACGCCGAGTACGAGCGCGTGCTGAAGTTCGACCTGTCGAGCGTGGTGCGCAACATGGCCGGCCCGTCCAACCCGCACAAGCGCCTGCCGACCTCCGCGCTGGCCGAGCGCGGCATCGCCGTCGACCTGGACAAGGCCCGCGCGCAGGAAGCCGAAGGCCTGATGCCGGACGGCGCGGTCATCATCGCCGCCATCACCAGCTGCACCAACACCAGCAACCCGCGCAACGTGATCGCCGCCGCGCTGCTGGCGCGCAACGCCAATGCGCGCGGCCTGGCGCGCAAGCCGTGGGTCAAGTCGTCGCTGGCCCCGGGATCCAAGGCTGTCGAACTGTACCTGGAAGAAGCGAATCTGCTGCCCGACCTCGAGAAGCTCGGCTTCGGCATCGTCGCCTTTGCCTGCACCACCTGCAACGGCATGTCCGGAGCGCTGGACCCGAAGATCCAGCAAGAGATCATCGACCGCGACCTGTACGCGACGGCAGTGCTGTCCGGCAACCGCAACTTCGATGGCCGCATCCACCCGTACGCCAAGCAGGCCTTCCTGGCCTCGCCGCCGCTGGTGGTGGCCTACGCCATCGCTGGCACCATCCGCTTCGATATCGAAAAGGACGTGCTGGGCACCGACCAGGACGGCAAGCCGGTCTACCTGAAGGACATCTGGCCGAGCGACGAAGAAATCGACGCGATCGTGGCGAAGAGCGTCAAGCCCGAGCAGTTCCGCAAAGTCTATGAGCCGATGTTCGCCATTACCGCGGCCAGCGGCGAGTCCGTCAGCCCGCTGTACGACTGGCGCCCGCAGAGCACCTACATTCGCCGCCCGCCCTACTGGGAAGGCGCGCTGGCCGGCGAACGCACGCTCGAGGCGCTGCGTCCGCTGGCGGTGCTGGGCGACAACATCACCACCGACCACCTGTCGCCGTCCAACGCCATCATGCTCAACAGCGCCGCGGGTGAATACCTGGCCAAGATGGGCTTGCCGGAAGAGGACTTCAACTCGTACGCCACCCACCGCGGCGACCACTTGACCGCGCAGCGCGCCACCTTCGCCAACCCGACCCTGATCAATGAAATGGCCGTGGTCGATGGCCAGGTCAAGAAGGGTTCGCTGGCGCGCATCGAGCCCGAAGGCAAGGTCGTGCGCATGTGGGAAGCGATCGAGACCTACATGGATCGCAAGCAGCCGCTGATCATCATCGCCGGCGCGGACTATGGCCAGGGCTCGTCGCGTGACTGGGCCGCCAAGGGCGTGCGCCTGGCCGGCGTGGAAGTCATCGTCGCCGAGGGCTTCGAGCGCATCCACCGCACCAACCTGATCGGCATGGGCGTGCTGCCGCTGGAATTCAAGCCGGGCGTGAACCGCCTGACGCTGGGCCTGGACGGCACCGAGACCTATGACGTGATCGGCGAGCGCCAGCCGCGCGCCACGCTGACGCTGGTGGTGAACCGCAAGAACGGCGAGCGCGTCGAGGTGCCGGTGACCTGCCGCCTCGACAGCGACGAGGAAGTGTCGATCTACGAAGCTGGCGGCGTGCTGCAGCGCTTCGCGCAGGACTTCCTTGAGTCGACCCGTTCGGCTGCATAAGCTGTGACATGGGCCCGGGCGGCATCTATGCCGCCCGGGCCAACCAGGACAAAGATTTCCATGGCTCACGTACCCCAGATCAAGATTCCCGCCACCTATATCCGTGGCGGCACCAGCAAAGGCGTGTTCTTCCGCCTGCAGGATTTGCCGGAAACGGCACAAGTGCCCGGCCCGGCTCGCGACGCGCTGCTGATGCGAGTGATCGGCAGCCCCGACCCCTATGGCAAGCAGATCGACGGCATGGGTGCCGCCACCTCCAGCACCAGCAAGACCGTCATCCTGTCCAAGAGCACGCGGCCCGACCACGATGTCGACTATCTGTTCGGCCAGGTCTCGATCGACCAGCCCTTTGTCGACTGGAGCGGCAACTGCGGCAACCTGTCGGCAGCGGTCGGTCCCTTTGCCATCAGCGCCGGCCTGGTCGATGCCAGCCGCATCCCGCACAACGGCGTTGCCGTGGTGCGCATCTGGCAGGCCAATATCGGCAAGACCATCATCGGCCATGTGCCCGTCACCAACGGTCAAGTGCAGGAAACCGGCGATTTCGAGCTGGACGGCGTGACCTTCCCGGCCGCCGAAGTGCAGCTTGAGTTCATGGACCCGGCCGCCGAGGAAGAAGGCGCCGGCGGCGCGATGTTCCCGACCGGCAACGTGGTCGACGACCTGGAAGTGCCGGGCGTGGGCACGCTCAAGGCCACCATGATCAACGCCGGCATCCCGACCATCTTCGTCAACGCGGAGAGCATCGGCTACACCGGCACCGAGCTGCAGGACGCCATCAACAGCGACACCAAGGCGCTGGCGATGTTCGAGACCATCCGTGCCTACGGCGCGCTGCGCATGGGCCTGATCAAGAACGTGGACGAGGCCGCCAAGCGCCAGCACACGCCCAAGGTGGCCTTTGTCGCCAGGCCGGTCGACTACGTCGCCTCCAGCGGCAAGAAGGTGGCCGCGGCCGATGTGGACCTGCTGGTGCGCGCGCTGTCGATGGGCAAGCTGCACCACGCCATGATGGGCACGGCGGCGGTGGCGATCGGCACCGCCGCCGCCATCCCCGGCACGCTGGTCAACCTGGCCGCCGGCGGCGGCGAGCGCAACGCGGTGCGTTTCGGGCATCCGTCCGGCACGCTGCGCGTGGGCGCCGAGGCGCAGCAGGTCGATGGCGAATGGGCGGTCAGGAAGGCCATCATGAGCCGCAGCGCGCGCGTGCTGATGGAAGGCTGGGTGCGCGTGCCCGGCGACGCGTTCTGAGCTGAGCCGCACCCGCGAGGTCGCTCATGTCCACCGACACGCCGTCCGCGCAACGCCCCGATCCGGACCAGGTGCTGGTCGACATCGTCGACTATGTCACCCGGTACGAGATCAAGAGCGGCCTCGCCTATGACACCGCCCGCAACTGCCTGATCGACACGCTCGGTTGCGGGCTCGAGGCCCTCTCCTACCCGGCCTGCACCAAGCTGCTGGGTCCCATCGTTCCGGGCACGATCGTGCCCAACGGCGCGCGCGTGCCGGGCACCCAGTTCCAGCTCGATCCGGTCCAGGCCGCGTTCAATATCGGCGCGATGATCCGCTGGCTGGACTTCAACGACACCTGGCTCGCGGCCGAATGGGGTCATCCGTCGGATAACCTCGGCGGCATCCTGGCCACCGCTGACTGGATCTCGCGCAACCACATCGCCGCCGGGCGCAAGCCGCTGACGATGAAGGCAGTGCTGGCGGCGATGATCAAGGCGCACGAGATCCAGGGCTGCATCGCGCTGGAGAATTCGTTCAACCAGGTCGGGCTGGACCACGTGGTGCTGGTCAAGGTGGCCTCCACTGCCGTGGTCGCGCAGATGCTAGGCCTCACGCGCGACGAGATCCTCAATGCCGTGTCGCTGGCCTGGGTCGACGGCCAGAGCCTGCGCACCTACCGCCACGCCCCCAACGCCGGCAGCCGCAAGAGCTGGGCCGCCGGCGACGCCACCAGCCGCGCGGTGCGGCTGGCGCTGATCGCCCGCACCGGCGAGATGGGCTACCCGTCGGTGCTGACGGCAAAGACCTGGGGCTTCTACGACGTGCTGTTCAAGGGGCAGCCGTTCCGCTTCCAGCGGCCGTACGGGTCGTACGTGATGGAGAACATCCTGTTCAAGATCTCGTACCCGGCTGAATTCCACGCGCAGACCGCGGTGGAGGCAGCGATGCGGCTGCACGGCGCGCTGGCGCTCGCGGGGCGCAGCGCGGCGGATATCGCCGCCATCACCATCCGCACCCACGAGGCCTGCCTGCGCATCATCGACAAGCAGGGTCCGCTCAGCAATCCGGCGGATCGCGACCACTGCATCCAGTACATGGTGGCCGTGCCGCTGCTGTTCGGCCGCCTGACCGCCGCTGACTACGAAGACAAGGTTGCCGCCGACCCGCGCATCGACGCGCTGCGCGGCAAGATCACCTGCGTGGAAGATCCCGCGCTGACGCGCGACTATCACGACCCCGCCAAGCGCTCGATCGCCAATGCGCTGACCGTGACGCTGGCGGACGGCACCGTGCTGGACGAGGTGCTGGTCGAATACCCGCTCGGCCACAAGCGCCGCCGCGCCGAGGGCATCCCGCTGCTGGTGGAGAAATTCCGCACCAACCTCGCCCGCCGCTTCCCGCCGAAACAGCAGCAGGCCATCCTGGCCGCATCGCTGGACCAGGCGCGGCTGGAGGCCATCCCGGTCAATGAATACCTCGATATGTATGCGATTTGAGTTATCGCCCAGGCACCTTCATGCCGAATCGGCATAACCCTTGCAGCGCCCCTCCCGCGCCAAATTCTCCTCACGTATAGTCACTGCCGCTGCCTGAACGGGCCCTGCACCACAGGCCCCGTTGCCGGCAGCCACCGACTGAACACGGACGGCACCATTCCACCCATAAGGTATGTCGTGCCGATTCCAGTACGGGCCACACGTTCGTATAGATACCGAGGAGAAACATGAAACACTTCGCCCGCGTCACCACGCTGGCCGCTGCCCTGCTGTCGGCGAGCCTGATCACCGGCACTGCCCACGCGCAGCTCGCCCCCGCCGCACAATCTGCCGCCGCACCCGCCACGGCCCAGGCCGAAGCCCGCAAGGCCAATATCGTCATCATCGGCACCGGCGGCACCATTGCCGGCGCCGGCGCCTCGGCGACCAACACCGCGGCCTACCAGTCCGCCGTGGTGCCGGTCGACAAGATCATCGCCTCGGTGCCCGAGATCTCCAAGGTCGCCAACGTCAAGGGCGAGCAGATCTTCCAGATCGGTTCGGAGAGCTTCAACAACGAACGCCTGCTGAAGCTGGCCAAGCGCGTATCGGAACTGCTCAAGCAGCCGGACGTGGACGGCATCGTCATTACGCACGGCACCGACACCATCGAGGAAACCGCTTACTTCCTGAACCTGACGCTCAAGAGCGACAAGCCGGTGGTGGTGGTGGGCTCGATGCGCCCGGGCACCGCGCTCGGCGCCGATGGCGCGCTCAACCTGTACGACGCCGTGCTGGTCGCCTCCAACCCTGCCTCCAAGGGCAAGGGCACGCTGGCCGTGCTGAACGACGAGATCCACACCGGCCGCGACGTCACCAAGAGCAACACCTTCAAGACCGAGACCTTCCGCTCGCCGTTCGGCCCGCTGGGCTACGTGGTCGAAGGCCGCACGCTGTTCTACCGCCTGCCGGCGCGTCCGCACACGCTGCAGACGCAGTGGGACATCGACAAGATCGACAAGCTGCCTGAAGTGGCAGTGGTCTACGCCTACGGCAACGCCAATCCGGCCGCGGTCGACGCCGCGGTGAAGAGCGGTGCCAAGGCCATCATCTATGCCGCCACCGGCAACGGCAGCGTCGGCGACTACATGGTCGACTCGCTCAAGGCCGCGCGCGCCAAGGGCGTGCAGATCGTGCGCGCCTCGCGCACCGGCAGCGGCGTGGTGGTGCGCAATGCAGAGCAGCCGGATGACAAGTACGACTGGATCGTCACCGACGACCAGCTGCCGCAGAAGGCACGCATCCTGATGGCGCTGGCGCTGACGCAGACCAACGACTCCAAGGCGCTGCAGCAGGTCTTCTGGAAGTACTGATGAGATCGTGGAGCAGGCGGTATCGCCGCTAGACGCTCCTGCCCTCTTCCCCGGCCCCTCTCCCGCGCGCGGTGTACAGACCGGAGACATGGGTAACAGGTGTTCGGAGACATAGGTGACACGTGACCTGCGCGCATCATGATGC
>NZ_JBYSXC010000034.1:0-9304 GCF_058781795.1 Cupriavidus sp. FW306-1B-F12B | reverse complement strand
GCCCAACCCTTGCGCGCGCCCGGCGCGGCAGCCGTGAGCCGGCCGCCGGCACCGGTTGCGAAGGCGCCCATGCAGTCGCCGGCAGCGCCGGCACGGCCCGCCGCGCGCCAGGCGGAGCCGGAATCCGTGCCGCCCTGGGAGCTGGCGGGTGGCAGCGACGTGCCGCCGTGGGAAGAGCTGCCGCCCGACCTGCCGGCCATCGGCCCCTATGACAGCGATCCTGGCTACCGCGACAACGGTTTCAACGAACCGGCAGCGCGTGCCGCCGGGCCGCGCCGGGCGCCCGCGCGCGAGGCCGAGCCGGCGCGCGAGGCCGCTCCGGTGCAGCCAGCCGCGGCGCCGGCAGAATCCGCCAAGTTCGTCGCTCCGCGCCCGCCAGCAGCGGGCGAGGATGGCACCCCGCCGGCCTTCACCGGCGCATGGCCGGTGCTGGCCGCCGGCCTGCCCTTGAAGGGCCTGGCCCAGCAGCTGGCCTACCAGAGCGAACTGACCCAGGTGGTCGGACGTACCTTCCACCTGCGCATCCCGGTCGCGGCCCTGGGCGAGAACGGCGTGTCCGAGCGGCTGCAGCAGGCGCTGTGCGACCACTTCGGCGAGCCGGTGCGCGTGGTCTGCGAGGTGGGCGGGGTTTCCATCACCGCGGCGGCCGCCGATGCCGAGGCGCGTGCCGTGCGCCAGCGCCAGGCCGAGGCCGTGATCGAGGCCGATCCCTTTGTCCAGGGCCTGCTGCGCGATTTTGGTGGCCAGATCGTGCCGGGCTCGATCCAGCCGCGCGCCGCCTGATCCGCGGCCTGCGTTTGCTTTACCGAATCACTTCACCGAATTTCTTACCGAATCCAGGAGCATTCCATCATGATGAAAGGTCAACTCGCCGGGCTGATGAAGCAAGCCCAGCAGATGCAGGAAAACATGAAGAAGATGCAGGAGCAGCTGGCCCAGATCGAGGTCGAGGGCCAGTCCGGCGCCGGTCTCGTCAAGGTGGTCATGACCTGCAAGAACGACGTCAAGCGCGTCACCATCGACCCCAGCCTGCTGGCCGAGGGCGAAGACAAGGACCTGCTGGAAGACCTGGTCGCCGCGGCCTTCAATGACGCCGTGCGCAAGGCCGAAGCCACCTCGCAGGAAAAAATGGGCTCGATGACCTCGGGCCTGCCGCTGCCCCCGGGCTTCAAGCTGCCGTTCTGAACGCCACTGTGAAGGCATCGTCCCCGACCTCGCTGCAGGCACTGGTCGAAGCGCTGCGGGTGCTGCCCGGCGTCGGGCCCAAGTCCGCCCAGCGCATGGCCTACCACCTGCTGCAGCACGACCGCGAGGGCGCGCGCAAGCTGGGCGATGCACTGCGCGGCGCGGCGGACCATATCCGCCATTGCCAGCGCTGCAATACCTTCACCGAGCAGGAAATCTGCGAGACCTGCCTGGACGACCGCCGCGACGCCTCGGTGCTGTGCGTGGTGGAAACCCCGGCCGACCAGGTCATGATCGAGCAGACCCTGACCTACCGCGGCAAGTACTTCGTGCTGATGGGCCGGCTCTCGCCGCTGGACGGCATCGGCCCGCGCGAGATCCATCTTGACCGGCTGCTCGCGCGCGCCACCGAGCCCGAGCTGGGCGGCCCGGTCGGCGAGGTCATCGTCGCCACCAACTTCACCAGCGAAGGCGAGGCCACCGCGCACTACATCGGCGAAATGCTCAAGGCACGCGGCCTCAAGGTGTCGCGCCTGGCGCGCGGCGTGCCGGTGGGCGGCGAGCTGGAGTACGTCGATGCCGGCACCATCGCGCGTGCGGTGATGGACCGCCGCAACCTCTGAGCACGATCGCGCGGGTCCGGTTGCCCGCGCGCCGGTCACCGCGTTCTTCCGCCTTCTTCAGCTGCCTGCCTCTCCCATGAACCTGGCCCGCTTCGATCTCGTCACGCTTGGCTTGTTCGTCGCCGTGGCCCGGCAGGGCAGCATCTCGGCCGGCGCGCGCCAGTCGCACCTGGCCGTGGCCGCCGCCAGCAAGCGCATCTCCGACCTGGAAACCGCGGTCGGCGCGCCGCTGTTCTTCCGCCATGCCGCCGGCGTGCAGCTGACCGAGGCCGGCCAGGCCTGCTTCCACCATGCGCTGACCATCCTGCAGGACGTCGAACGCATGGCCGGCGTGATGTCGGACTACGCCTCGGGCGTGCGCGGGCAGGTGCGGGTGTGCGCCAACACCTCGGCGATCACGCAGTTCCTGCCTGACGACCTGGCGTCGTTCATGCAGCGTCATCCCACCATCCGCATCGAGCTGGAAGAGCAGAACAGCCGCGATATCGTCGCCGCGCTGGTCGAGAACCGCGCCGACGTCGGCATCTTTGCCGACCGCACCCCCGCGGCCGGGCTGATGACGATCGAGTACCGGCAGGACGAGCTGGTCATCATCACGCCGCCCAACCATCCGCTGGCCGCGCGCGGCCCGGTGCACTATGCCGATACGCTGGAGTTCGACTTCGTCAGCCTGCCGCAGGAAACCTCGCTGGCCGCGCGCCTGCTCGAGGAGAGCAGCCGGCTCGACCGGCCGTTCCGGCTGCGCATCCAGGTGCGCAGCTTCGATGCCATGTGCCGCATGGTGATGGCCGGCCTGGGCGTGGGCGTGCTGCCGCGCATCGCTGCCGAGCCGCACGTCAAGTCGATGGGGCTGTCGCTGGTGTCGCTGCAGGACGCCTGGGCGCGCCGCTCGCTGCTGATCGGGCTGCGCGACCCGGCCGGGCTGACGGTCTCGGCCCGTCTGCTGATCACCCACCTGTGCGGGGACCGGGCGCCGTTCTGACGCGCCCGCGCTGAGGCGCCTTCGCAGCCTTTCGCGTTCCGAGAAAGCCCGCTTCTCCGATTGCCGATTCCTGGCGGGCCCCGTGCTGGGGCACACTCCGTTCGAACGCAATGTATGACAAGCCAGTCATTGGGCTTGCCGCACTGCAGCAAAATACCGCATCGCACGGAGACACCCATGGCGCAACAGATCCTCGAGGGCATTCGCGTCCTCGAACTCGGACAACTCATCGCCGGCCCCTTTGCCGCCAAGACCCTGGCCGACTTTGGTGCCCACATCATCAAGGTGGAGCCGCCGGGGCAGGGCGACCCGCTGCGCAAATGGCGCATGCTGCATGAAGGCACCTCGGTCTGGTGGGAGGCGCAGTCGCGCAACAAGGAGTCGATCTGCATCGACCTGCGCCAGCCGGAAGGCCAGGCGCTGGTGCGCAAGCTGGCCGCCGAGGCCGACGTGCTGATCGAGAACTTCCGCCCCGGCACCATGGAGAAGTGGGGCCTGGGCTGGGACGTGCTGCATGCCGACAACCCGCGCCTGATCATGCTGCGCGTGTCGGGCTACGGCCAGACCGGCCCGAAGAAGGATGAGCCCGGCTTTGCCGCCGTGGCCGAAGCCATGGCCGGCCTGCGCCACCTGACCGGCGAGCCCGGCCGCGCGCCGGTGCGCGCCGGCCTGTCGCTGGGCGACACCATCGCCGGCCTGCACGGCGCCATGGGCGTGCTGCTGGCGCTGTACCAGCGCGACGCGCGCGGCGGCGAAGGCCAGGTCATCGACGTGGCGCTGTACGAGTCGCTGTTCAACCTGAGCGAAAGCCTGCTGCCGGAATACTCGGCCTTCGGTGCGGTGCGCCAGCCCGCCGGCGGCGCGCTGCCGGGGATCGCGCCGTCCAATGCCTATCCCTGCGCCAGCGGTGAATACGTGCTGGTGGCGGCCAATGGCGACGCCATCTTCAAGCGCATGATGCTGGCCATCGGCCGGCCCGACCTGGCCGACGATCCGTCGCTGGCACAGAACGATGGCCGCGTGAAGCGCGTCGACGAAATCGATGCCGCCATCGCGGACTGGACCCGCACGCAGACGGTGGACTCGGCGCTGGCGGTGCTGCGCGACGCGCAGGTGCCGTCTGGCCGCATCTATACCGTCAAGGACATTGCCGAAGACCCGCACTACCGCGCCCGCGGCGTGATCGAGTCGGTGACGTCGGCCGGCGGGCTCACGGTGGAAGTGCCGGGCGTAGTGCCCAAGCTGTCGGCCAGCCCGGGGGAAATCCATGACCGCGCGCCGACGCTGGGCGAGCATACCGATGCAGTGCTGAAGCAGGCAGGCTTCGATGACGCCGCCATCGCCGACCTGCGCGCGCGCAAGGTGATCGCATGAGCGCCGCCGCCAACCTGCGCGGCCCGGCACGCGTCGAGATCAATGAAGTCGCGCCGCGCGACGGCCTGCAGATCGAGCCGGTGGTGGTGCCGACCGACGCCAAGGTCGCCTTCCTCGACGCGCTGTCGGCCTGCGGCTTTGCCCGCATCGAAGCCACCTCTTTCACCTCGGCCCGCGCCATCCCGGCGCTGGCCGACGCCGAGGCGCTGATGCACCGCATGCAGCGCCACCCGGGCGTGCGCTACACCGCGCTGGTGCCCAACCTGCGCGGGCTGGAGCGCGCGCTGTCGTGCCGGCCGGATGAGGTCAACCTGGTGATGTCGGCCAGCGAGACCCACAACCGCGCCAACCTGCGCATGACGCGCGAGCAGTCGCAAGCGCAATTGCTGGCGATGATCGAGGCGGCGCGCGAAGCCGGAGTGCCGGTCAACATTTCGCTGTCGACCGTGTTCGGCTGTCCCTTCGAGGGCGAGGTCGACAGCGCCGCGGTGATGGCACTGGCCACCCGCTTCGCCGAGGCCGGCGCGGACGGCATCACGCTGTGCGACACCACCGGCATGGCCTACCCGAACCAGGTCGCGGCGCTGTGCGAGGCCTTCCAGGCCTCACTGCCCGATACCGGCCTGACCATCCACCTGCACAACACCCGCGGCATGGGCGTGGCCAATGCCCTGGCTGCCTGGCAGACCGGCGTGACGCGCTTCGACGCGGCCGCCGGCGGCCTGGGCGGCTGCCCGTACGCCCCCGGTGCCAGCGGCAACGTCAGCACCGAAGACCTGGTCCACATGTTCGACTGCATGGGCGTCGAGACCGGCGTCGACCTGGGCGCGCTGCTCGACGTGGTGGCCGGCATGCCGGCGCTGGTCGGGCGCGACCTCCACAGCCAGCTGCTGAGCGCCGGCCCGCGCCTGCGCACGCACCAGCCGCCGGCCTGGATGGCGGAGCATTTCGCCGGGCAGGCATAGCCGGCACCCAGACAAGAACAACACATCCAACAGATAACGGAGACCCTCATGAAGCAAGCCCTTCAACGCAAGTCCGCCATGCCCGCACGGCGCAAGGCCGTAGCCGCCACGCTGGCGGCACTCGGTGCGGCATGGTTCGCGCCCGTCGCCCTGGCGCAGGATGGTACCTATCCCGCCCGGCCGGTGACGCTGGTGGTATCGGCCGCGGCTGGTGGCACCACCGACATCGCGGCGCGCATGATTGCGGAACCGCTGTCCAAGGCGCTCGGCCAGCCGGTGGTGGTGGACAACCGTCCCGGCGGCAACGGCAGCATCGCCGCGCAACTGGTGGCGCGGGCCAAGCCGGACGGCTACACGCTGATGCTGCAGTACTCGGGCTTCCACGTGATCACGCCGCTGCTGGTCAAGAACCTGTCGTGGGACCCGGTCAAGGACTTTGCGCCGGTGGCCAACATCCTGTCGGCGCCGCAGGTGCTGGTGGTGCGCCCGAGCCTGCCGGTCAAGTCGCTGAAGGAGCTGGTGGCGTACGCCAAGGCCAATCCGGACAAGCTCAACTACGCCTCGTCGGGCAACGGCTCGCTGCAGCACGTATCGACCGAGCTGCTGAACCAGATGGCCGGCACGAAGATCACGCACGTGCCCTACAAGGGCACCGGCCCGGCCATGACCGACCTGCTGGGCGGCTCGGTGGACCTGACCATCACCACGCCGCCGCCGCTGATGGCCCATATCGCCGCCGGCAAGCTGCGCCCGCTGGTGGTGACCAGCAAGACCCGCCTGCCCAGCCTGAAGGACGTGCCGTCGGCGCCCGAGGCCGGCTACCCCGACCTGGACGTGTCGTCGTGGTTTGCGATGTACGCACCGGCCGGCACGCCCAAGCCGGTGATCGACAAGCTGACTGGCGAAATCGACAAGAGCATGCGCACCGAAGCCTTCCGCAAGAAGGCCGAGGACCTGGGCGCCGAGGCCAAGTACATGAGCCCGCAGCAGCTGGGGCAGTACCAGAAGGCGGAACTGGCGCGCTGGGGCAAGGTGATCAAGTCCGCCGACATCCACGCGGAATGATGGCGCGGGCTGCGGCAAGGTGATCGAAAGGTAAGGGCGTTATGCTGGCGGGTTTGCTAGGTGTTGATACCGATGCGGTGCATCGCACCGTCCGGTAGCATCGCAATTTGCCGCACCGCGGCGCGCCCCCTTCGAGCGCATGTCGCCGCAGCGCCAGTCCACACGGGTAGGAGATCTCGCATGTATAACAAGAAATTCTGGAAGCAATTCCTGATCGCGCTGGCGCTGTTCCTGGCCGGCTGGTTCACCTTCGGCCAGGCGCAGGCACAGGGCAAGCCCGAGAAGACCAAGGTCACCATCGCGGTGGGCGGCAAGAACCTGTTCTATTACCTGCCGCTGACCATTGCCGAGCGCCTCGGCTACTTCAAGGAAGAAGGGCTGGACGTCGAGATCGTCGACTTCGCCGGCGGTGCCAAGGCGCTGCAGGCCGTGGTGGGCGGCAGCGCCGACGTGGTCTCGGGCGCCTACGAGCACACCATCAACCTGCAGGCCAAGGGCCAGCGCTACCAGGAATTCGTGCTGCAGGGCCGCGCCCCGCAGATCGTGCTGGTGGTGTCGAACAAGACCATGCCCAACTTCAAGTCGATCGCCGACCTGAAGGGCAAGAAGATCGGCGTGACCGCGCCGGGCTCGTCGACCAACATGATGGCCAACTTCGTGCTGGCCAAGTCCGGGCTGAAGCCTTCGGACGTGTCGTTCATCGGCGTGGGCGCCAGCGCCGGCGCGGTGGCCGCGATGCGCTCGGGCCAGATCGATGCGATGGCCAACCTGGACCCGGTGATCTCGATGCTGACGCAGAAGAACGAAGTGCGCATCGCCTCCGACACCCGCACGCTCAAGGACACCCAGGCCGTGTTCGGCGGCAATATGCCGTCGGGTTGCCTGTATGCGTCGCAGGCGTTTATCCAGCAGAACCCCAACACTACGCAGGCGCTGACCAATGCCATGGTGCGCGCGCTCAAGTGGCTGCAGAAGGCGGGCCCGTCGGACATCGTCAAGACCGTGCCGGAAAGCTACCTGCTGGGTGACCGCGCGCTGTACCTGGCCGCGTGGGAAAAGGTCAAGGAAGCGATCTCGCCGGACGGCACCATGCCGGCCGACGGCCCGCGCACCGCGTTCAATGCGCTGAGCCAGTTCGACGCCGAGCTCAAGGGCAAGCCGGTCAAGCTGGAAGAGACCTACACCAACGCCTTCGTGCAGAAGGCCAACGCCAAGTACAAGTAAGACCCTCGCCGTCGATGCCATCGGCCCGCTGCCCGCAGCGGGCCTTTGCTTTGAAACCTTGACGGCCAATCCATCATCACCCGCCCGCGCCGCGCCCCCCGGCGCCGCCACGGCGGGACCGAGACGGTTCATCATGAGCACTCCCGCACTTTCCCTCGACAAGGTTACCTGCACCTTTGTCTCGCGCGATGACCGCAGCCAGCGCTATACCGCGGTCCAGGACGTCACGCTGTCGATCCAGCCCGGCGAATTCGTCTCCGTGGTCGGCCCCACCGGTTGCGGCAAGTCCACGCTGCTCAACGTCGGCGCCGGCCTGCTGGAACCCTCCAGCGGCGAGATTCGCGTGTTCGGCGAGCCCCTGCGCGGCATCAACCGCCGCGCCGGCTATATGTTCCAGACCGAGGCGCTGATGCCCTGGCGCAGCGCCCTGGACAACGTCGTCGCCGGCCTGGAGTTCCGCGGCGTGGCGCGCGCCGAGGCCGTGCAGCAGGGCGAGGAATGGCTGCGCCGCGTGGGCCTGGGCGGCTTTGGCGACCGCTATCCGCACCAGCTCTCGGGGGGCATGCGCAAGCGTGTCGCGCTGGCGCAGACGCTGGTGCTGGACCCGGACATCATCCTGATGGACGAACCGTTCTCGGCGCTGGATATCCAGACCCGCCAGCTGATGGAGAACGAGGTGCTGGAGCTGTGGGCCGCCAAGCGCAAGGCCGTGCTCTTCATCACCCACGACCTGGACGAGGCCATTGCCATGAGCGACCGTGTCGTGGTGCTGTCGGCCGGCCCCGGCACGCACCCGATCGGCGAGTTCGAGATCGACCTGCCGCGCCCGCGCGACGTGGCCGAGATCCGCAACCATCCGCGTTTTGTCGAACTGCACGCCGCGATCTGGGACGTGCTGCGCGAGGAAGTGCTCAAGGGCTACGCCCAGCAGCGCAAGGTGGCCTGAGCCCTCCAACCTAACAAGACCTGAATCCCGATGGCATTCCGTACTGATTCCAAGGGCATGCTGCGCGTCTGGCAGCTGCTCGTCCTGGTGGTGATCCTCGGCGTGTGGCATATGGCCACGCGCTCGCAGCAGGTTGCCTTTTTCTTCGGCGAACCGCTGATGGTGGCGCAGCGCATCTGGAGCTGGTTTATCGTCGAGCGCGATATCTACCTGCACCTGGGCGTGACGCTGATCGAAACCGTGCTGGCCTTCGGCATCGGCACGGTGGCGGGGCTGGGCGTGGGCCTGTGGCTGGCGCTGAGCCCGATGACCTCGGCCATCCTCGACCCCTACGTCAAGGCCATGAACTCGATGCCGCGCGTGATCCTGGCGCCGATCTTCGCGGTCTGGTTCGGCCTGGGCATCTGGTCGAAGGTGGCGCTGGCGGTGACGCTGGTGTTCTTCATCGTCTTCTTCAACGTCTACCAGGGCGTCAAGGAAGTGAGCCCGGTGGTGCTGGCCAACGCGCGCATGCTGGGCGCCAACCAGAAGCAGCTGCTGCGCCATGTCTACCTGCCCAGCGCCACCAGCTGGGTGTTCTCGTCGCTGCATACCTCGGTGGGCCTGGCCTTCGTGGGCGCGGTGGTGGGCGAATACCTGGGCTCGGCGCGCGGCGTTGGCTACCTGATCCTGCAGGCCGAAGGCACCTTCGACATCAATACCGTGTTTGCCGGCATCGTGGTGCTGACGGCGTTTGCGCTGGTGCTGGACTGGATGGTTGGCATGGGTGAGAAGCGGCTGATGAAGTGGCAGCCGCAGAGCGGGGAGACGGAGAAGCTTTGATGCAAACCTGCCGGCAAGCGCTGCTGGCCGGCGGTTTGCTCCCCTCTCCCGCTTGCGGTGTATAGACCGGGGACATAGGTAACACCTGTTCGGGGACATGGGTAACACAACTAGACTG
>NZ_JBYSXC010000033.1:0-11044 GCF_058781795.1 Cupriavidus sp. FW306-1B-F12B | reverse complement strand
AGACACTGCCAGCCAGTCTAGTTGTGTTACCCATGTCCCCGAACAGGTGTTACCTATGTCCCCGGTCTATACACCGCTTGCGGGAGAGGGAGAACACCTTGCTTAGGCTGGTTCGGGCGGTTTTGGAGCACCCGAAACCATTGGCCTTGGCTCATCTGTTGCCCTGCATCGACTGCCGGTCGAATCCCGCCAGTTGCTTGTACCGCAGCGAGATCGCCTCCAGTTCCGCGCGCGGGATCACCTGGTCGATGTCGGCAAAGCCCTGCGGCGCGCGTTCCTCGGCCAGCTGCATCACCTGCTCGGGCCCGTTCATGCGGTTGCGCAGCACGATGCCGGCGGTGCGCGGCAGGCGCTCGGCCTCGTATTCGCGCAGCGCGTAGCCGGTGTCGGGCGTGCCGAGCAGGCTGTCGAGCAGGTAGCGCGCGTCCAGGATGGCCTGGGCGCTGCCGTTCGAGCCGATCGGGTACATCGGGTGCGCGGCGTCGCCCAGCAGCGTGACGCGGTCGAAGGTCCAGCGCGGCAGCGGGTCCTTGTCGACCATCGGGAATTCGTAGATCGCCCCGGCACCGTCGATCAGCGCGGGGATGTCGATCCAGTCCCACCGCCAGTCGGCAAACGCGGCGCAGAACACGGATTTGTCGACCTGCTTGTTCCAGTCGCTGCGCGGCGGGGTGTCGGGCACGCTGTCGGGCACGCGCAGCTCGGCGATCCAGTTGACCAGCGAGCGGCCCTGGCGGCGCAGCGGTTCCGAGATTGGATAGGCCACGAACTTCTGGTCCTGGTGCCCGGCCATGAACATCGAGCGGCCGTCCAGGTAGGGCGGCGCCTCGGTGACCGCGCGCCACAGCAGGCGGCGCGAAAAACGCGGCAGGTCGCCGGTGGGGTAGAAATGGCGGCGCACCGCCGAGTGGATGCCGTCGGCGCCGACCAGCACATCGGCGCTGGCCTCGACCTCGGCATTGTCGCTGCGGCGGCGCAGGCCAAAGCGCGCCTGTCCGCCCGCGCCGGTGTCCAGCACGGTCTCGAAGCTATGGCCGGTATGCACGGCGCCGGCGCCCAGGCGCTCCACCACGGTACGGTGCAGCAGTATCTGGAACTCGCCGCGATGGATCGAGAACTGCGGCCAGTCATAGCCGGCCGCCAGCCCGCGCGGCTCATGCCAGATGCGTTGGCCGCGCTTGTTGTAGTAGGACAGCGACGAGGTCTCGATGGCGATATCCGCGAGCGCGTCGCGCAGTCCCAGCTCTGACAGGATGCGCACGGCGTGCGGCAGCAGGTTGATGCCCACGCCCAGCGGGCGCAGCGTTTCGCTGGCCTCCCAGACCTCGGCCTCGAGGCCGTGGCGGTGGCATAGCAGCGCCAGCGTCAGTCCGCCGATGCCGCCACCGGCGATTGCGATCTTCATGGTGTCTCCCCCGCGTGCAGGATGCGCCGGTACGCAAGCGCGGGCGCGCTGCCTCCGGTCGAATTGGATTTGTTATGGAGTATAACAATTCGACCGGATGCGGCAAGACGGGGAAGACCCCGGAGTGACGCCTCCGGGGTCAGGAAAAACCGCGCTTAGCTAAGTGCGGCGCCTTCCGGCTTGGGCTGTGCTTTCAGCGACGGCACCGGGAAGACAGTGTCGTAGAGCCAGTTGTACACCAGCGCGTAGACCATGTAAAAGACGGCCACGGCGATGTCCATGATGAGCGCGTCGACCAGGCTGATGTCCAGGTACCAGGCCACCAACGGCAGAAACACCACCAGCAGGCCCAGTTCGAACAGCACGGCGTGCAGCACGCGCACCGGCACCGACTTGCGCAGCTGGCCGGTGAAACGCAGCATGCCCTTGTCGAACAGCACGTTGTACAGGTAGTTCCAGCCGGTGGCGATCAGCGAGGCGACGATGCCGATTAGGCCCATCTCGTGCAGTTCATAGCCGAAGGCCCAGCTGGCCAGCGGCGCGAAAATCAGCAGGCCGACCACCTCGAAGCCGATGGCGTGGCGAATCCGGTCCCAGGTCTTGCGCATCGTTGTTCCTCCTTGCGTGTCAAACGCGATGGGAGCTAGTCTATCTGCTGGGTAGGGATTGCCAAGTTGGATACTATCTGCAAAACAGATAGATTAACATGGAAAGTACTTTATGAGCCTCTCCATCGAGCAATTGCAGGCATTCGTCGCCGCAGCTGACACCGGCTCGTTCTCGGCCGCCGCGCGCCGGCTGGGCAAGGCGCAGTCGGTGGTCAGCGCGGCGGTGTCCAACCTGGAAATCGACGCCGGCAACGCGCTGTTCGACCGCTCCGCCCGTTACCCGGTGCTGACCCCCGCGGGCGAGCGGCTGCTGGCCGAGGCGCGTGTGATCCTGGAGCGCTGCGAGCACTTCCGCGGCGTGGCCAAGAGCCTGGGCGAGGGCGTGGAGACGCGGCTGGTGCTGGCGGTGGATGAGCTCTATCCGGAAGAGACGCTGGGCATGCTGCTGGAAGAGTTCTCCAGCCGCTTCCCGGCGGTGGAGCTTGAGCTGCTGTTTCCGCTGATGGAGGACGTCAGCCGGCTGGTCCTGGAGGGCGGCGCCGACCTCGGCATCATGTGGCGGCAGGAGGTGCTGCCGCCGGCGCTGGGCTTCCATGCGCTGGGCTGGGTGCCGATGCAGATCCTGTGCGCGCCCGAGCATCCGCTGGCCGGCCAGCGCGTGGACTGGGAGGAACTGAAGCGCTATCGCCAGCTGATGGTCGCCACCCGCTCAGACAGCGAAGAGAAGATGCGCCTGCGCGTGGCCGCCGACGTGTGGTGGGTGGAAAGCCAGTGGGTGATCGTGGAACTGGTCAAGCGCGGGCTGGGCTGGGCCTTCGTGCCGTGGCACGTGGTGGCCAATTCGCCGGCGGCGGCGCGGCTGGTGACGCCGCCGCTGGCATTCCAGCAGCAGGACTGGCCGGTGGCGATGGAACTGGTCTGGCACAAGCAGCGGCCGCTGGGCAAGGCCGCCACCTGGCTGCGCGAGCGCATCTGCCAACAGCCGCTGCCGCGCGCGCCTGCGGCTAGCGCTGGCTGACGGCCTGGTTCGTACCGGCCTGTGCCGGCGCAGCCTCCGCACCGGGCGCATGCCAGCCGCCGCCCAGCGCCTTGATCAGCACCACCGCCGCCGTGTACTGACGGCCGGCGATCGACAGCGCGGTGCGCTCGGCGGTGTAGGCGCTGGTCTGCGCCGTCAGCACGTCGAGCAGGCCAGCGGTGCCGGCGCGGTAGCGGTTGTTCACCAGCGCCAGCGCCTCGCGCGCCGAGCGCAGTGCGTCGTTCTGCACCACCGCTTCCTGTTCCAGCAGCCGCTGCGCGGCGAGGTTGTCCTCGACTTCCTGGAACGCGCCCAGCACGGTCTGGCGGTAGTTGGCCACGGTCTGGTCGTAGGCGGCCACCGCCTGCGCCTTGGCCGCGCTGCGCAGGCCGCCGTCGAACAGCGTGCCGGCCAGGCCGCCGCCGATCGACCAGATCCGGTCCGGCAGCGACATCCAACGCGCCAGCGTGCTGGCGGTCAGGCCGCCGCTGGCCGACAGCGACAGGGTCGGGTAGTAGGCCGCCTGCGCCACGCCGATCTGCGCATTGGCCGAGGCCATGCGGCGCTCGGCCGCGCCGATGTCGGGGCGGCGTTCCAGCAGTTGCGACGGCACCGCGGCCGGCACGCGCGGCGGCGCGGTGCGGAAGTCGTCGGCGGCCAGCGTCAGCGCCGCGGGCGGCTTGCCCACCAGCACCGCGATGGCGTGCTCCAGCTGTGCGCGCGTGATCTGGATGTCGATCTGCTGCGCCTGCGCGCTCTTGAGCTGGGTCTCGGACTGCAGCACGTCCGAGCGCTGCGCGGTGCCCGCCGCATACTGGTTCTGCACCAGTTGCAGCGACTTCTGGTAATCGGCTACGGTGCGGTCCAGCAGGGCCTTCTGCGCATCGGCCACGCGCAGCAGGAAGTAGCTCTGCGCCAGCGTTGCCTGCGTCGACAGCAGCGTCGAGGCCAGGTCGGCCTGGCTGGCCTGCGCGCTGGCCTCGCTGCTTTCCACCTGGCGCCGCACGCGGCCCCAGACGTCGATTTCCCAGGTTGCGCCCAGGGTCGCGCTCTGCCCGTTGAGCGTGCTGCCGCTGGCGCCGCGCGCGCGCGAGGCGCCGGCCTGTGCGTCAACGGTCGGGAAGAAGCCGGCGCGCGCGGCCTGCAGCGACGCCACTGCCTGGCGGTACTGCGCCTCGGCGGCCTTGATGTTCTGGTTCGAGATCTGCACCTCGGACATCAGCGCGTCGAGCTGCGCATCGCCGAACACGGTCCACCAGTCGGCGCGTGCCAGCGCATCCTGCGGCTCGGCGGGCTTCCAGTCACCGGTCCAGTCGGGGGTGGCGGCATCGGCCTCCTTGAAGGATGCGGAGACCGGCGCGTCGGGGCGCTGGTAGTCGGGGCCGACGGCGCAGCCGGCCAGCAGCAGCGCACAGCCCAGCGGCACCGGCAGGGCATGGGTCAGGAAGCGGGAAAGAACTGTCATGTCGAGTCTTCGCAAATCTAGACGGCGGCCGGCTGGTCCGGCGTGCCGGCACCACGGCGGCGCTGGCGCCAGGCCTTGACCTTCAGGCGCCAGCGGTCCAGCGTCAGGTAGACCACCGGCGTGGTGTACAGCGTCAGCAACTGGCTTACCACCAGCCCGCCGACAATGGAGATGCCCAGCGGCGCGCGCAGTTCGGCGCCGTCGCCGCGGCCGATCGCCAGCGGCACCGCGCCCAGCAGCGCGGCCATGGTGGTCATCAGGATCGGGCGGAAGCGCAGCAGGCAGGCGCGGTAGATCGCGTCGCGCGGCGACAGCCCCTCGCGCCGTTCGGCATCAATGGCGAAGTCGATCATCATGATCGCGTTCTTTTTCACGATGCCGATCAGCAGGATCACGCCGATCAGCGCGATGATGCTGAAGTCGGTCTTCGATGCCAGCAGCGCCAGCAGCGCGCCCACGCCGGCGGAGGGCAGCGTCGACAGGATCGTCAGCGGATGCACATAGCTTTCATACAGCACGCCCAGCACGATGTAGATCGTGATCAGCGCCGCCAGGATCAGGATCGGCTGGCTCTTGAGCGAATCCTGGAACGCCTTGGCGCCGCCCTGGAAGTTGGCGCGCAGCGTCTCCGGCACGCCGATGCGCGCCATCTCGCGCGTGATCGCATCGGTCGCCTGCGACAGCGAAGTGCCCTCGGCCAGGTTGAACGAGATCGTCGAGGCCGCGAACTGGCCCTGGTGGTTCACGCCCAGCGGCGTGCTGGACGGGGTCACGCGCGCGAACGCCGCCAGCGGCACGCGGTTGCCGTTGCCGGTGACCACGTAGATGTCCTTGAGCGCATCGGGCCCTTGCAGGTATTCCTGGCTCAGTTCCATCACCACGCGATACTGGTTCAGCGGATGGTAGATGGTGGACACCAGCCGCTGGCCGAAGGCATCGTTGAGCACCGCATCCACCTGCTGCGCGGTCACGCCCAGGCGCGAGGCCGCATCGCGGTCGATGATCACCGAGGTCTGCAGGCCCTTGTCGTTGGTATCGGTGTCGATGTCCTCCAGCCCCTTCAGGTTCGACAACGCGGCGCGCACCTTGGGCTCCCACGCGCGCAGCACTTCCAGGTCGTCCGACTGCAGCGTGAACTGGTACTGCGAACTGCTCTGCCGCCCGCCGATGCGGATATCCTGCACCGACTGCAGGAACAGGCTCGCGCCCGGCTCCTTGGACAGCTTGCCGCGCAGCCGCGCGATGATGGCGTCGGCCGATTCCTTGCGCTCCGACAGCGGCTTGAGCGTGACGAACATCTGCCCGGTATTGCGCTGGGAACCGCCGGTAAAGCCGGTCACGTTGACCACGGCGGGGTCGGACTGGACGATCTTGATGAAATTGTCGAGCTTGCCGCGCATGGCCTGGAACGAGGTGGCCTGGTCGGCGCGGATAAAGCCGATCAGCCGGCCCGTGTCCTGCTGCGGGAAGAAGCCCTTGGGAACGATCACGTACAGGTACACGTTCAGCGCGATGGTGGCGATCAGCACCAGCCACACCAGCGGACTCAGGCGCAGCGCCGTGGACAGCGAGCGCGCATAGCCATCGTGCAGCCACTTGAACATGCGCTCGGTGGCACGGAAGAAGCGGCCCTGCTGCTCCGGCTCGGGCGGGCGCAGCATCCGTGCGCACATCATCGGCGTGGTGGTCAGCGACACCACCAGCGACACCAGGATCGCCACCGACAGCGTGATCGCGAATTCCTGGAACAGCCGGCCGACGATGCCGCCCATCAGCAGCAGCGGGATGAATACCGCGATCAGCGACAGGCTCATCGACAGCACCGTGAAGCCCACTTCGCGCGCCCCGCGCAGTGCCGCGGCAAGCGGCTTCATGCCTTCCTCGATATGGCGCGAGATGTTCTCCAGCACCACGATGGCATCGTCGACCACAAAGCCGGTGGCGATGGTCAGCGCCATCAGCGACAGGTTGTTCAGCGAGAACCCGGCCAGGTACATCACCGAGAACGTGCCGATCAGCGACACCGGCACCGCCACGCTGGGGATCAAGGTGGCGCGCACATTGCGCAGGAACACGAACACCACCATGATCACCAGCGCCACCGAGATCATCAGCGTGTTCTCTACCTCGCGCAGCGAGGCGCGGATGGTGGGCGTGCGGTCCATCATCACGTCCATCGAGATTGCCGCGGGGATCATCTTCTGCAACTGCGGCAGCATCTCGTTGACGCGGTCCACGGTCTCGATGATATTGGCGCCGGGCGAGCGGTTCAGCACCAGCAGCACCGATGGCTTGCCGTTGGCCGAGCCCGCGTTGCGGATGTCCTGCACCGAGTCGACCACATTGGCCACGTCGCGCAGCCGCACCGGCACCGCGAACGAGTTGGGCCCGCTGGTGGCACTGGTGCCTCCGGTGGCGCCGCTGGTGATGGTGGTGGTGCCGCTGCTGGTGGTCAGCGTGGTCACGGTCACGCCGTTGACCACCTTGGTGCTGACGCCGCCGCTGGCGGCGGCGTTGGCGGTGCTGGCAATCAGCGCGCCCGCCGACGTCGACGAGAAGGTTCCCGGCGTGGCATAGCGGATGATCAGCGGCATGTAGTCTTCCGCCTTCATCGCCTGGTCGTTGGCGTAGACCTGCCAGTTGCTGGCGGCGTTCTCCAGCGTCCCCAGCGGCCGGTTGGCATTGGTCGCGCTGATGGTGTTGCGCACATCCTCCAGCGAGATGCCGTAGTTGTTCAGCGCGGTCGGGTTCAGCTCGACCCGCACCGCCGGCAGCGAGGCCCCGCCGATGGTGACCTGGCCCACGCCATCGACCTGCGACAGCTTCTGCGCCAGGATGGTCGAGGCCGCGTCATACAGCTGCCCGCGCGTCATGGTCGGCGAGGTCAGCGCGATGATCATGATCGGCGCATCGGCCGGGTTGACCTTGCGGTAGGTCGGGTTGTTGGGCAGGCTGGTCGGCAGTGTCGCGCGCGAGGCATTGATGGCCGCCTGCACGTCGCGCGCGGCGCCGTCGATATTGCGCGACAGGTCGAACTGCAGCGTCACGCGGGTGGAGCCGAGCGAACTGCTCGAAGTGATCTCGGTCACGCCGGCGATGGTGCCGAGCGCGCGCTCGAGCGGCGTCGCCACGGTGGCGGCCATCGTTTCAGGACTCGCACCCGGCAGCGACGCCGATACCGAGATGGTCGGGAAATCCACCTGCGGCAGCGGCGACACCGGCAGCAGCCGCAGCGCGGCCAGCCCCGCCAGCAGGATGCCGAGCGTCAGCAGCGCGGTCGCGACGGGGCGGTGGATGAAGGCAGCCGAGAGATTCATCGTTACACCGGCTCCTCGCCCGTGCCGCCTTCCTCCGGATCACCGAAGCGCCGCTTGCGCCAGCCCTTCACGCGCGTGGCCACGCGGTCGAACGCCAGGTAGATCACCGGCGTGGTGAACAGCGTCAGCACCTGGCTCACCAGCAGGCCGCCCACCATGGTCACGCCCAGCGGCCGGCGCAGTTCGCTGCCGATGCCGGAACCCAGCATCAGCGGCAGCGCCGCCAGCAGGGCCGCCATGGTGGTCATCAGGATCGGGCGGAAGCGCAGCAGGCAGGCCTGGAAGATCGCATCGCGTGGTTTCATGCCGCCCTCGCGCTCTGCCTCGAGCGCGAAGTCGATCATCATGATCGCGTTCTTCTTGACGATACCGATCAGCAGGATGATGCCGATGATCGCGATGATGCCCAGGTCCTGCCCCGCCAACAGCAGCGCCAGCAGCGCGCCGACGCCGGCCGACGGCAGCGTCGACAGGATGGTGACCGGGTGGATGGTGCTTTCATACAGCACGCCCAGCACGATATACATCGTCACCACCGCGGCCAGGATCAGCCACAGCGTGTTCGACAGCGATGCGCGGAAGGCCAGCGCGGCGCCCTGGAAGCTGGTCTGCATCGAGATCGGCAGGCCCAGCTCCTGCTCGACCTTGGTGATCTTGTCGACCGCGGCGCCCAGCGATTCGCCCGGCGCCAGGTTGAACGAGATCGTCGCCGCCGGGAACTGGCCCTGGTGGTTGATCACCAGCGGGCCGGTGCGTTCGGTGATGCGCGCGAACGCGCCCAGCGGCACCTGGCCGCCGGAAGAGGAGGGCAGGCGCAGGTCGGCCAGCGACTGTGGGTTCTTGCGGAATTCCGGCATGGTCTCCAGCACCACGCGGTACTGGCTCGACTGCGTGAAGATGGTCGACACCAGCCGCTGGCCGAAGGCGCTGTACAGCGCGCTGTCGATCACCGCGGTGGTGATGCCGAAGCGCGCCGCGGCGTCACGGTCGATATCGACATAGGCGCGCAGGCCGTTGTTCTGCTGGTCGCTGGTGACGTCGCGCAGCTCGGGTTCCTGGCGCAGGCGTTCCACCAGCTTCGGCACCCACGCGGCCAGCGTGGCGGGATCGGGGTCCTCGACGGTGAACTGGTACTGCGTGCGCGAGACCTTGTCCTCGATGGTCAGGTCCTGCACCGGCTGTGTGTACAGCGACACGCCGCCCAGTTCGTGCACGGCCTGCTGCAGGCGCTGCGTGACCACGTCGATGGGGTCGCGCTCGCTCTTGGGCTTGAGGTTGATCAGCATGCGCCCGGCGTTGAGCGTGGTGTTGGTGCCATCCACGCCGATGAACGACGACAGGCTTGCCACTGCCGGGTCCTGCATCACCACCTTGGCCACGGCCTGCTGCCGGCGCGCCATGGCGTCGAACGAGGTGGTCTGGGCGGCCTCGGTGATGCCCTGGATCACGCCGGTGTCCTGCACCGGGAAGAAGCCCTTGGGCACCAGCAGGTACAGCAGCCCGGTCAGCACCAGCGTGGCCACGGCCACGGCCAGCGTCGCTTTCTGACGATCGAGCACCCACTCCAGCGCACGGCCGTAGCGCTCGATCACGTTGTCGAAGAAGCGGCCGCTGGCGCGGTGAAAGCGCGACAGCTTCTCTTGCGGCACATGGTGCAGCAGGCGCGCGCACATCATCGGCGTGAGCGTCAGCGATACCACTGCCGAGATCAGGATCGACACCGCCAGCGTGATCGCGAATTCCCGGAACAGGCGCCCGACCACGTCGCCCATGAACAGCAGCGGGATCAGCACCGCGACCAGCGAGAAGGTCAGCGAGATGATGGTGAAGCCAATCTGCTTGGAACCCTTGAGCGCCGCCGCCATCGGCGAATCGCCCTTCTCGATGTAGCGCATGATGTTCTCGATCATCACGATCGCATCGTCGACCACGAAGCCGGTGGCAATCGTCAGTGCCATCAGCGTCAGGTTGTTGATCGAGAAGCCGGCCAGGTACATCACGCCGAAGGTGCCCACCAGCGACAGTGGCACCGCCACGCCCGGGATGATGGTGGCCGGTATATTGCGCAGGAACAGGAAGATCACCAGCACCACCAGCGCGATCGCCAGCAGCAGCTCGAACTGCACGTCCTCGACCGAGGCACGGATGGTGGTGGTGCGGTCGGTCAGCAGCTGCACGTGGACCGATGCCGGCAGCGCATTCTGCAGCTGCGGCAGCAGCGCCTTGATGCGGTCGACCACCTCGATCACGTTGGCACCGGGCTGGCGCTGGATGTTCAGCACGATCGCGGGCTTGTCGTTGGCCCAGGCGGCCAGGCGGCTGTTCTCGGGGCCGTCGACGATCTCGGCCACGTCGGTGATGCGGATCGGCGCGCCGTTCTTGTAGCCCAGGATGATCTGGCGGTATTCGTCGGCCGAGCGCAGCTGGTCGTTGGCGTCGATGGTGGAGGCGCGCGCGGGGCCGTCGAAGCTGCCCTTGGCGCCGTTCACGTTGGACGCGCCAATGGCGGTGCGCAGGTCGTCGATCGACATGCCCAGCGAAGCCAGCGCGGCCGGGTTGGCCTGGATCCGCACCGCGGGGCGCTGGCCGCCGCTGATGGTGACCAGGCCCACGCCCTGGATCTGCGAGATCTTCTGCGCCACGCGCGTGTCGACCATGTCCTGCAGCTTGGGCAGCGGCATGGTGTCCGAGGTCATGGCGATGGTCATGATCGGCGCGTCGGCCGGGTTGACCTTGCTGTAGACCGGCGGCATCGGCAGGTCTGACGGCAGCAGGTTGCTGCCGGCGTTGATGGCGGCCTGCACCTCCTGCTCGGCCACGTCCAGCGGCAGCGTCAGTTCGAACTGCAGCGTGATCACCGAAGCGCCGCCCGACGAGGACGACGACATCTGCTTCAGGCCTGGCATCTGGCCGAACTGGCGCTCCAGCGGCGCTGTCACCGACGAGGTCATCACGTCCGGGCTGGCGCCGGGGTACAGCGTGGTGACCTGGATGGTCGGGTAATCGACCTCGGGCAGCGCCGACAGCGGCAGCAGCCGGTACGCCACCAGCCCGGACAGCAGGATGGCCAGCATCAGCAGCGCCGTGGCGACCGGGCGCTCGATGAAGAGGCGTGAGGGGTTCATGCGCTGTCCTTACTGCTGCGTGCCACTGGCGGGCGGGGCGCTGGCGCCGGCCTGGCGGTGGCGGCGATGTTCGCCGGCCACGCCGGAGGCCGCGGCCCCGCTGGCG
>NZ_JBYSXC010000032.1:0-13725 GCF_058781795.1 Cupriavidus sp. FW306-1B-F12B | reverse complement strand
GGATCGACCTGCGGCACGGGGGTATCCAGCGGCGGCCAGTCCGGCACCAGCCGGTTGCCGGCAAGCGTGCCGGGCACGCCCATGGCCTGCGCCAGCTGGGCCTTGTCGCGCGCGTGGTCGGTCATGGCCTGGCGCATGTCGCTCTGCGCGCGCAGCGCGTCAAGCTGCAGCTTGGTCACGTCGGCGCGCGAGACGTCGCCGGCCTTCAGGCGGGTCTCGCTGGCCTGGCGCGTGCGGTCGTAGAGCGCCAGCATCTCCTTGAGCACCGCCACGCGCTCCTGGCTGACCACCGCGTCATAAAAAGCCTGCTCCGCCGCGGCGCTCTGCTGCGCCACCACCGCCTGCACCACTTCGCCGGCGGCCGCGCTGGCCTTGCGCGCGGCGTCCACGCGCAGGCCGCCCTTGTTGGCGGTCTCGATCAGCTGGTCCACGCGCAGGGTGGAATCCACGGTCTTGCTGCGCAGGTTGCCCGAGCCGATGCCGGCATGCGGGTTGATGTTGGTCACGCCCAGGCTCAGCACCGGGTTGGGCCGCTGCGAAGCGATCTGTATGTCCGCCTGGCTGGCTTCGACGCCGCGGCGGGCGGCGATGATGTCGCGGTTGCAGCGCAGTGCGTCCAGGCGCGCCTGCGCCAGGGTCAGCGTCGCGCCCGCCGGCGGCGGCACGCAAGGACCGGCAGCATCTGCGGAATCAGCGGAAGGAAGCGGATCGGCGGGGCCTTCGGCGGCAAGGACTGCCGCGGGCCGGGCCAGAACCCCCAGTAGCAGCAGGGCACCTACGGCAATACGGGAAAAGACAAAAGGCACGGTCAGTCAGGCTCGGTTCGACAACGGTCTGCGGTAAACGACCGTGCTCGCCGAACGGTGCACCAGGGCGGCAAATATTCATCCGACCCTGATCCCGCCAATGCGGCCGCGAAGCGTGGCTGTCCTGGTGCGCCCTCGCCTGCTGTCCTGGTGCATCAGACGCCACCGGACACGATCTCCCGCACGCATTCAAACCGAATCGCATTACAAACGGCTTTCATAAAGCTGACCAAAGCCTTTAACTGCGCGAAAACCCTAGCCAATCGGAAAACCATGAAAAACGGCACGGCCGTTGCCGGCCGTGCCGTCTGCACTGCCAGGCGGGTTACCCCTTCACGCGGTCATCCAGCCCCAGGCTGCGGCCGATGATCTCCTTCATGATCTCGCTGCTGCCGGCGTAGATGCGCGAGATGCGCGCGTCGGTGTACATGCGGCAGATGCGGTACTCCTCCATATAGCCGGCGCCACCGTGCAGCTGCACGCCCTCGTCGACCATGCGCCCCTGCAGTTCCGACGTGAGCAGCTTGGCCGACGCCGCCGTCTCCACGGTCAGCGTGCCGGCGTTGTGCTGCAGCACGCATTGGTCGACGAAGGTCTGCAGCGCATCCAGCTGCGCCCGCAGCTCGGCCAGCTTGAAGCGCGAGTTCTGGAACGTGCCGATGGCCCGGCCGAAGGCCTTGCGCTCCTTGACATAGTCCAGCGTGAGGTCGAACGCCACCTGCGCCGACGCCATGTAGCCGCAGGCGCCAATCAGCCGCTCTTCGGCCAGGTGGCGCGTCAGGTAGCGGAAGCCCTGGCCGGGCTCGCCCAGCACGTTGGCCTTGGGCACCTTGACGTTGTCGAAGAACAGCTCCGAGGTGTCCTGCGAGTGCAGGCCCATCTTGCGCAGCTTGCGCCCGCGCTCGAAGCCGGGCATGCCGCGCTCGACGATAAAGAGGCCAAGGCCATGGCTGCGCTCCGGATCGGTGCGCGCGACCACCACCACGTAGTCGGCCAGCTGGCCGTTCGAGATATAGGTCTTGGCGCCGTTCAGCACCCAGTGGTCGCCATGGTCCTCGGCACGCGTGCGCATGCCGGCCAGGTCGGAGCCCGCCTGCGGCTCGGTCATGGCAATGGCAAAGATCGACTCGCCGCGCGCGGCCGCCGGCAGCAGGCGCTGGCGTTGTTCCTCGTTGCCGATGCGGCCGATATACGGCGCCACCAGCCGCGAGTGCAGCGTGCCGAAGAAGCCCGAGTCGCCGTGGCGCGCGTTTTCCTCGATCAGGATCTGCTCATAGCGGAAGTCCTCCACGCCGGCGCCACCGTATTTCTCGTCAGCCCACATCAGCAGGTAGCCCTGCTCGCCGGCCTTGCGGAACACTTCGCGGTCCACACAGCCCTGTTCGCGCCAGCGCTCGCCGTGCGGCCCCACCTCGCGCTGGTAGAAGCGGCGGGCGGATTCGCGGAAGGCGTCGTGTTCGGCTTCGAAGATCAGGCGTTGCATGCGGGGTCTCCTGGTGTTTTTGAGAGTGACCGGCTGAGTGTCTGCCGTGCAGCGTCTATGAGATTCGTCGGAAAGGATGATTTTTCCTCCCGCAGCCGAACGGCCAGGTTTGAAGGAGAAGCCGGCTTGAATGCAATTTTATTGATATGAAGTGGAAATAACTTTCATTTACCCGCCGGAACGCTTTGCACAATACTGGAAGCACAGATACCTATTCGATGGAGCGGGGAACATGGAAGCCGTCCTCTGGATTGCCCTGGCGCTGGCACTGGTGGCACTGGGAGGCACCGTCACCTGGCTGATCGGGACGCGGGTGCCCGAGCCGGTGTTCGAACGCGCGCAGCGGCATGGCCGCTTTGCCGGGCTGGAACCGCGCCCGCCGCGCGGCGGCGGGCGCGGCCGCCGGGTGAGGCGCGTGCGGCAATGGCGCCTGGTGGCCGTGCCCGGCCCGATGGGACAACTGGTGCCGGTCCGGATCTGACCGCTTTGCGCTATTGCGGGAAGTCCCAGCGCTGCGACCAGTCGGATTCTTCGCTCACGATGTCACGCAGGATGCGCACGGCATCCTGCGACGCCCCTGCGGGGGCCCTGGCGCAGACGAGGAATACCGGATAAGAGAACTCTGACGCGCCTTCCACGCGCGCCAGCACCCCGCTGTCCAGGTAGCTTTGCACCACGCGTGTCCGGAAATACCCGCTGCCACCGAACTGCAGGATGTACTGCAGCGCCAGCGGCCCCAGGTTGAAGTACAGCGAGGCGCGCGCATGCTCCGGCAGCGCGCTGTCATGCTGGCGGCGGAATTCCGGTCCCCAGTCGACATAGACATAGCCGCCGTCGCGCTGCGTTGAGCGGATCAGGATCAGCTTCTCTTCCATCAGCGCCTCGACATGCATGCCGGGCGCGTACTCCGGCTGGTAGACCAGCGCCGCATCCAGCGTGCCTGACTGCAGCTTGCGCTGCAACTCCGCCCCTTCCCCCACCTCCGCCCGCACCGCCTGCGCCGGCATCAGCTGGCGCAGGCGCGTGGTCCACAGCAGCACCAGCGGGTTGCCCAGGCTGATTTCCGTGCCGAAACGAAACAGGCTGGCCAGCCCGGCCGGCAACGGCAGCTCGCGGCAGGCCGCCTCCCAGGTCTGCACCAGCTGGCTGGCGTAGCCGAGAAAGCGCTGACCATCGGGCGTCAGCCGTGCGCCCGCCTTGTTGCGCTCGAACAGGCGGCAGTTGAGCTGCGATTCCAGGCTCTTGATGCGCGCGGTCACGGCGGTCTGGGTGACATGCAGCTTGTCGGCCGCGGCCAGCAGGCTGCCGGTGCGGACGACTTGCAGGAAGGTGCGGGCGAGATCGATGTCCATGGGGCGGGGAATTACCAGTGTGACGAATTGTAGGTAATGACAGACGAGATTGAGAATTATGGACGTACACACGCAGATGTACTTCTGATTAGATGGTGCTATGCTCGTACATACAAGGATGTACATGGAAACCACAATGCATTTCACCCGGATCTTCCGTAACGGAAACTCCCAAGCGGTGCGCATTCCCGCGGAACTGGCCTACCCCGACACCGATATGCAGCTGGAAATCGAGCGGATCGGCGATGAGTTGCGGATCCGCCCCGTGCGACAGCGCCTGACGGGCCTGCTCGACGCCTTCGCCGCGTTCCCGGCCGACTTCATGGCACAAGGCCGCGGCGACCAGGAGCAGGCTGAGCGGGAGGGATTCTGATGGCCAGGTATATGTTCGACACCAACATGTGCATCTACCTGATGAAGCACCAGCCGCCCCAGGTAGCCGAACGCTTTGCTCAATGCTTCGAGGGCGATGTGGTGCTGTCTGCGATTACCCTGGCCGAACTCGAATACGGTGTAACCGTCTCTGGCAATCCGGAGGCTGCGCGGCGCGCGTTGCAAGGGCTGGTCGCGCGGGTCCCAGTGCTGCCGCTGAACGCCGAAGCCGCGCGCGCCTACGGCCCGATTCGTGCCGCCACGCGCGAACGCAAGGCAGATGTCATGGACAAGCTGATTGCCGCCCATGCCATTGCGGAGGATCTGACAGTGGTCACGCGCAACGTGCGCGACTTTGCGACGTATCCGGGCCTGCGCATCGAAGACTGGACCGCGTCACCCCAAGGCTGAACTCAAGTACCCAGCCTTCCCGAACGACTTCATGTCGGCAGGGCGGGACGAACAGGAACAGGTCAGGCGCTAAAGGCCCGCACTGCGCCACTTGTTTCGCCACCCTGCTCCCGGGGCCCCGCCAGGTCAGCGCGCCGGCTGCGGCCGCACCGCCGCTGGCATGGCAACCGGCACGGCGCCTGCCGCCGGCGCGCTGCGCGCCTCGCGCGGCGGCCTCAGCGGCGCGAGGCCTTCCGGCTCCCGCAAGGCCAACCCATTGTCATAACCGGTGGCAACGGCCTCCAGGTATCCGGGCGCAAACTTCTGTTCCGGCGTCACGGCCTGCACGGCAGGCGCTGCAGCCTGCGGCGCTTCGGACTGGGCGCAGGCGACACTGTTGACGCATAAGCCCAGCACACGCAGCAGCGCCATGGCCTGGCGCGAGCGGTGCAGGATTGCGGATGGGCGCGGCGCGGCCTGCCCTGTCTGGCATTGGGGTCGGGTGTACATCGGGATTCTCCGGCAAGCCATTGCTGGCTGGTGGCACAACGAGCCGCGGCGCCGCGCTCGCTGTCCGTTGCGCAATGACCGTGCCACCGCCACAAGGCTGGTTGCGGCGTGGATTACGGCACTTTCCGGGAATGGGATGGTGGGGCCAGGCCGACGCTGGCGGCAGGGATGTCTGTCGCTACCCAACACCCCCTGTCGCACAGGGTTTCCCGTCAGGGCGGATGACCGACCAGAAGCATCCACGTAGGCCGCGCTTGCCCGACCGCGGTGCCCTAGCGTGGCCGATTCCACCGCCTCGCCGGTTTGGGAAAGCGGGCCCCGCGTACAACAGCGGCAGCCGGCACCGAGTGTTCAGATCTTCATCCTTCGGATGGTTGAAGATATGAGCTGACGCATGCCTGTAGCCGGTCGGAGTGGTCGAAGATGTCATCAAGACTCTTCAGCGGAATGCGCTCTTCTTCCTTGTTTTCATCAAAGAGGCCAATGACCAGCCGAGATTCGTTGTTGAACCGTAGCCGGCAGATCGGCCTGCGATTATTGTCGTCGAACAGAATCGCGCAGTAGCTGGCAGCGTCCCGTATTGCGACACGCGCAGGAGCCACGATGGGCCGCAAGATTGCTCTGATGATCTGGAATGCCTCCATCTCGACGACCGATGGTTCACTGACTGCGGAGAGCTCCGTAGCGGCCAGTTCAGCGTCACGCACCGGTGTCAATGACGGCTCCGGCGTCATGGCACCCTTCAGGCGTTCGTTGATCTTATCGGCAATTAATTGTTGAAAAGCATGCTTAGTGATCTGCGTGAACTGATCTTTAACCGCCGCCCTAAACTGCTTCCCCGCCAGAAAATCGGCAGACACCATTCGGACAAACTCTTCCGGCGGATTGGACATCCACTCGCCGAGGGTATTCTTGATCGCACGGGTGTACTTAAGATGGTTCGCAGTTGTAAGAATGTTTTCAAGGTCAAAATTTGACTTGGCAAACTTCTTAAGCTCTTCTACATCCTGATCCCTAAAATCCAGGATACTGAATTCGAAGAACGGCTTCTCATCCATCTTGTTTGGTTTTTCAAGGTCCGTGAAGAAGCGGTAAGTAAGACCGTTTGTCAGGACGCCGAACCGAGCCTCCGTAACATGGAAGTACCGAAAGAGCTGGCTTGCATGATTAATATGGAGATCTCCACCGCTCTTCTTGCATTCAAAGAGCATGATTGGCTTCCCATCCCTGAGGATTGCATAGTCAACCTTCTCGCCCTTCTTGGTTCCGACATCGGCGATGAGTTCCGGTGTGACCTCCAGCGGGTCAAAAACGTTGTAGCCAAGAAGATGAATGAATGGCATTACCATGGCATTCTTGGTTGCTTCTTCGGTCTGCAACATATCCTTCGCCGCAGCAACGCGAGATGCGAGTGCTCTTACTTCATCGATAAAGTCCACGTCTCTTTCTCCTTGTTCTTATTACAACCCCATGCGGATGTAATTTACCCCGCATACATTCTGGCATGGTTTCCTAGCGGCGAAAACCCGCTTAAAAGGGGGCTTGCCGTAGCGCCGGTCGACAGGCAGAACGCAGAGGTACGGAGAAACTCGGCCACGACCAAATCAGGTGCCCGAGAAAATAGGGCTCGGCAAGCTTCGTGCAATTTACCTGCCAGATCACCTGTCTGCGCTTCATCAATGGACACTCCGCGCGGTAGCCGGGCGTAGGGACACGGCAAACCCTGGTCACTGCCTGGTGCGATAGGCAATCACCGTTTTATCACTTAAGGCGGCTCGGAATTCCCCTGCCCCTTCAAATGTTGCGCAAGGGAGACACTGCAGTGGCAAAAACAAGACGGGGCCCGTCCAACAGCCCCGCCCTCAGGGCTTGACCGCTGCCGCCAGCACTGCCGGCATCGGCACCTCGAAGCCGCTGCCGCGCATGTAAGCGGCGACGGTGCCGCGCAGCACGGCGCGGATCTCGTCGCGGGCCTTGGGGGTCTGCGCGCGCAGCGTGGCGGCGGCGCGCACGGTGCCCTGGGCCAGCGCATCGAACAGCTGGTCGGGCGTGGAGAAGCGCCATACCTGCGGCACGTTGCGGCAGGTGGGCGAGACAAAGCCGGCCTGCTGCAACGCGGTGCGGCAATGGCCCGGATCGCTGAACAGGAAGAAGTTCGGCCCCACGGGGATATCGACCTCCATCGAGCCGTAGGCGCGGATCGCGGCATAGACCGCGCCGAAACCGACCGCGCGCTCGGGCGTGTCCCACACGGTGAAGGCAATGCGCCCGCCCGGGCGCAGCACGCGGAAGGCCTCGGCCAGCGCGGTATCGGGGTCGGACAGGTGGCACATGCCGAAGCCATTGACCACGGCATCGAAGCTGGCATCGCCGAACGGCAGCGCCTGCGCATCGGCCTGCTCGTAATGAACATCCGGATGGAGCTTGCGCGCCAGCTGCACCTGCGCCAGCGAGAAATCGATGCCGACGGATTCGGCACCGCGCCGCACCGCCCCCGCCGCGACATGGCCAGAGCCGGTGGCCACATCCAGCACGCGCAGCCCGCTGGCCACATGGGCCTCGTCAAGCAGGGACTCGACCGATTGCCGGGTCACATGCGACAGATGCTCCTGGTACTGGCTGACGACCTCGGGATCTTCCCAGCCAGCCAGCTCAAAGGCCCGAAACGAATCTGCGGTGTGGTCCATGCCCTCTCCTCGGCGTCGATGCCAGGCTGCCGGTTTGCGCGGACACAGTGCCCCTCCGCCTCTGACCCCGGTAAAACCAAGTATAGACAGCGCCGGCGGCGCGCAGCGGCCAGGCGTTCAGACCGGCACCCAGACGTGCCCTCAGGCAAAGCGCAGTGTGGCCACGCCGGCGGCGATCAGGCAGGCCGCGCCCAGGCGGGCGGCGCCCACGCGCTCCTTGAGCAGCAGCCCGGAGATCAGCGCGCCGAACAGGATCGAGGACTCACGCAGGGCGGCTACCGGGGCCACCGGCGCGCGTGTCATCGCCCACAGCGACAGCCCGTAGGACGCCAGCGTGCCGCCGCCGCCCACCAGCGCGAACACCAGGTTGCGCCGCACATAGCCGCCCAGCGCCGGCCGGCGCGCCACCAGCGCCCACGCCGCCAGCGGCACCGCGGTCAGCACGAAGATCCAGAACGCATACGCTACCGGCGCGCCGGAGCGGCGCACGCCGGTGCCGTCGATCAGCGTATAGGCGGCGATCACCACTGCGTTCAGCAGCGCCAGCCACATGCCCTCACGGCTGCCAGGGGCACCGCGGGCGCCACCCGCCATGGCCAGGATGCCCAGGCTGATCACGGCGATGCCGCTCCACGCCAGCGCCGACAGGTGCTCGCCCAGCCAGCCCACGCTGGCCACCGCCACCAGCAGCGGCGCGGTGCCGCGCATCAGGGGGTAGGTCTGGCTCATGTCCGCGGTGTGGTAGATGCGTGCCACCAGCGCGAAATACACCACGTGCACGCCCACTGACGCGGCGATGAACGGCCAGCTCGCCGGCGCCGGCTGCGGCAACGCCGGCAGCGCCACGGCGCCCATCAGTCCGGCGCTCACCGCCACCATCACCGTCGACAGCATCTTGTCGCCGCCGCCCTTGACCACCGCGTTCCAGGCGGCATGCAGGAACGCGGCGAGCAGGACGACAGCGAAGACCGTGAGAGACATGGACGGCAGCGGGCCCGGCGTGTGGGGACGCCGTCATTCTAGCGGTGCGGTGCCGCCGCTGCCGCGCCCTGGTCCGCCTACTTCGCGCCGCTGACCCGCCACACGGTATTGCCGACATCGTCGGCCACCAGCAAACCGCCTTGCTTGTCGATCGCCACGCCCACCGGCCGCCCGCGCGCGTTGCCGTCCTCATCGAGAAAACCGGTCAGCACGTCGAACGGCGCGCCGTTGGGCCGGCCCTTGCTGAACGGCACGAAGATCACCTTGTAGCCCGCCAGCGGCCTGCGGTTCCACGAACCGTGCAGGCCCACGAACATGCCTTCGCTGAAGCGCGCCGGCAGGCTGTTGCCGCCGGCGGCGGCCAGCCCGAGCGACGCGGTGTGCGCCCCCACGGCATAGTCCGGCACAATGGCCCTGGCCACCAGGTCCGGCGCCGGCGGCTTCACGCGTGCGTCGACATGCTGGCCGTAGTAGCTGTAGGGCCAGCCATAGAAGCCGCCGTCGCGCACCGAGGTGATGTAGTCCGGCACCAGGTCGCTGCCGATTTCATCGCGCTCGTTGACGGCGGTCCAGAGCATGCCGGTGACCGGTTCCCACGCCATGCCGTTGGGATTGCGCAGGCCGCTGGCAAAGATCCGGTGCGTGCCGGCCTTCGGGTCGACCTCCCAGATGGCGGCGCGGCCGACCTCCTTGTCCATGCCGTGCTCGCCCACGTTGCTGTTGGAGCCCACCGTCACGTACAGCTTGCTGCCATCGCGGCTGGCGATCAGGCTCTTGGTCCAGTGATGGTTGAGCGGCCCGCCGGGCAGGTCCACCACCTTCTGGGGCGCGGCCGTGATCTGGGTCTGTCCGGGCTGGTACGGGAAGCGCAGCACCGCGTCGGTGGCGGCCACGTAGAAGTCGTTGCCGACCAGGGCCATGCCGAACGGCGAGTTCAGGTCCTTCAGGAACACCGAGCGCTGGTCGGCCACGCCGTCGCCGTTGGTGTCGCGCAGCAGCGTGATGCGGTTGGCGCTGGGGGTGCCGGCACCCGCGCGCTTCATCACCTTCTTCATGATCCAGCCGCGGAAGCCCTTGCCGTCGTCGGGCTTGGGCGGGGCATTGCTCTCGGCCACCAGCACGTCGCCGTTGGGCAGCACATAGACCCAGCGCGGATGGTCCAGCTTGTCGGCGAAGGCCGTCACCGCCATGCCTGCGGCCGGCACCGGGCGCTGGCCCGCGGCCCAGCCGATGGCCGGCGCGATCTTGACGGTGGGGATCGCGGTCTGGTTGGGTGGCGGCAGCTGCGGCGTGGGGCCAAAGCCCGCTTCGGAAGGCAGCTTGGCCGTTTCACCGCAGGCGGCGAGCGCAGCGGTGGCGCCCGCCAGAAGAACGACACGCAACAGGGAAAAGGTGGTGGGCATCGGCATGGTCCGGGCTCCTCAGGCAACGCGGGGCGGCGCGCCTGTTCCTGGACTATAGGATGCGCGCCGCCCGCCCCTCTGTAGGCGCCGGGGAGGCCCCCGTGTAGGACGATGCCCACGCCCGCGGCGTGCACGCCGCAGGCTGCCTCAGCCGCGGTGCGGCGTATCGAGCCCCTTCACCACCGCCGGGCGCTTCACGAACGCCTCCAGCACGCGCCTGACATGCGGGAAGTCCTGGATGCCAACCAGTTCGCCCGCCTCATAGAAGCCAAGCAGGTTGCGCACCCACGGGAAGGTAGCGATATCGGCAATGGTGTAGGCGTCGCCCATGATCCAGTCGCGCCCTTCCAGCCGCTGGTTCAGCACATTCAGCAGGCGCCGGCTTTCGGCCACGTAGCGGTCGCGCGGGCGCTTGTCCTCGTACTCCTTGCCGGCGAACTTGTGGAAAAAGCCCACCTGCCCGAACATCGGCCCGATGCCGCCCATCTGGAACATCACCCACTGGATGGTTTCATAGCGGCGCGCGGGGTCGGCCGGGATCAGCTGGCCCGACTTGTCGGCCAGGTAAAGCAGGATCGCGCCCGATTCGAACAGCGCCAGCGGCTTGCCGCCCGGGCCGTTGGGATCGAGGATGGCGGGAATCTTGTTGTTCGGGCTCAGCGACAGGAACTCCGGCGACATCTGGTCGTTGGCGTCGAAGCGCACCAGGTGCGGTTCATACGGCAGGCCGGTCTCCTCCAGCATGATCGACACCTTGACCCCGTTGGGCGTGGGCAGGGAATACAGCTGGATGCGGTCGGGATGCTGCGCCGGCCATTTGCGGGTGATGGGGAAAGCGGACAGATCGGGCACACTGGCTCCTGGTTCAGGCGCTTGCGCACTGCGCAAGAAGGCGCCGGACAACGGAAAAACCCGATCATAAACCGCTCCTGCCATGCATGCAGCGCAGGGCCTCAGGCGGCCTCGGCCGGCTGCACCGCGCGCTGCAGGGCCGCGCGCAAGGCCTCGCCCAGGATCGGCTTGTGCAACACCGGGAAGCCGCTGTCATGCAGCGCCTGCAGCCGGTCTGGCGCGGTGTCGCCGGTGACGATCAGCGCCGGCACCGCGCGGCCCAGGCTGGCGCGCAGCATGCCGACCGCGGCGATGCCGGTCAGGCCTTCGGCCAGCCGGTAGTCGGCCAGGATCAGGTGGACCGGGGCGGGCCCGTCCTGGCTGGCGGCGCGGTACGCAGCGCGCACTGCGGCAACGGTGCGCCCGCCGTAGACCACATGGCCCCAGAGCATCAGCAGTTCGGTGAGCGCGCCCAGCACCTGCGCGTCGTCGTCGACCAGCATCACGCAGAGCGGCTCGCCAGCGGCCGCGGGAATGGCGGGGGTGGCTGGATGCACCTGTGCCGCGGCGGCAGCCAGCGGCACGCGCACCGAGAACACGCAGCCGCGCCCCGGTGCGGAACGCAGGCCCACCTGGTGGCCAAGCAGCGCCGCCAGGCGCCGCACGATCGCCAGGCCCAGGCCCAGTCCCTTTGCGCCCGCCTGGTCGTCGCCTGCCGTGGCAAGGCCCGGCACCTGGGCGTATTCGTCGAACACGCGCGACTGCTGGGCCGCGGCGATGCCCGGGCCGGTGTCGATCACCTGGATCTCCATGGCATCGCCGCGGCGCCGCGCGCCCACCAGGATGCTGGCACGCGGCGCATGGCGCAGCGCATTGGCCACCAGGTTGTCGAGGATGCGCTTGAGCAGGTCCGGATCGCTGTCGATCCACGCGCGCGCCGGCACCACCCGCAGCACGCTGCCGCGCTGGCACGCCTGCTCGGCGTACTCGTCGCGCAGCTCGGCCAGCAGCCGCGCCAGCTGCAGCGGCTGGCGGCGCACCGGCATCACGCCGGCATCCAGGCGCGAGGCGTCGAGCAGGCCGTCGAGCAGGTTGTCCATGCGCGCCAGCGTGGCTTGCAGCCGGTGGCCGATGGCATGCGCCTGGCTGCCTGCCACGTCGCCGCGCTCGCCCAGTGTCAGCAGCGATGCCGCCTGCAGGCCGATGGCATACACCGGCTGGCGCAGGTCGTGCCCGGCGGCCGCCAGGAAGCGCGTCTTGGCCCGGTCCGCGGCGGTGGCGCGGTCGCGCTCGCGCTCAAGCTCGCCGATCAGCGCGACGTTCTCGAAGCGCAGTGTCACGCCATCGCGCAGCGCGCGATAGGTGACCTGGCTGTAGTAGATGTTGACGCACAGCAGGCACGCGGCAAAGCCCGCGTAGACGCCATACACCGGCCCCTGCTGCACCAGGCAATAGATGGTGAACGGCAGCAGCATGGCCGCGACTGAACCGCGGTAGGTGGCCGGATGCGCCGACAGCGACGGGATCGCGCCACTGGACATGCCGGCCAGCACGATGCAGCAGAACGCCACCAGCTGCGGTTCGGGCGGCAGCAGGATGGCAGAGCCCACGGCGCCCCACAGCAGGCTGGACAGCCAGGACAGCACCATGAAGCGGCGCGCCCACGCCTGCGGCGGCGTGCTGCCGTCGCGCCGGAAGTAGCGCCACGACAGGCCGATGCGCAGCGTGGTCAGCAGGTACACCGCGGCCATCCAGCCGGCCAGCATGGGCAGCGGCACGCTGGGACGCAGCACGTAGACCACCGGCAGCGCAATGACGAAGTTGGCAAACAGGACCGCGTTGGACTGGCGGTAGAGCAGGTCCACCATCGCCGCCGGCACATCGCCGGGCTGCCAGGCCGGCGGCAATCCGGTGCCTGTGGCCGTCATGATGCGAGCGCCCGCTGCGGGCGGCAGGAAACGGTACGGCAACAGGACAACGGGAGCTTGCGCATGCTAGATAGGCCGTGGGGCAGGTTGGGCGTGCAACGCTATAATCCAGCCGGCCGCCGGTTCATTGGGGCATTCAGCAGGCCACCTGCAGCTGCCGGACTGACGGGCTGCCGTTTTATACCACCTTCCCTTTCCCATTCGCCACCGATGCACCTGCCGCGATGAGCCGCTTTCCCGTCCCGACCCGCGTGGCCCTCGCCGATGACCATGCCATCGTGCTGGAGGGCCTCAAGCAGGTGCTGTCCGGCGTCGGCAACCTGGTGCTGGCGGGCGAGGCAGCAGATGGCGCGCAACTGCTGGGGCTCCTGGAACGGGTACCGACCGACCTGCTGGTGATGGACCTGGGCATGCCCGGCGTCGATGGCCTGGCCTTCGTGGAACGCCTGCGCACCAGGCATCCCGCGCTGCGCATCCTGGTGCTGACCGGCAGCGCGGGCGCGGGCATGGCCCACGCGGCGATCGATGCGGGCGCCAATGGCTACCTGGTCAAGAGCGGCGATATCAGCGAACTGGTGCCCGCGCTCATGGCCCTGCGCGAGGGCCGCAACTTCGTGGCCGCGCGCGCCACTGCACCGGCCACCGCGGCACCGGACGGCATTGCCACGCTCACCCGGCGCGAACTGCAGATCCTGATGCTGATCGCGCGCGGCGCCACCGCCGGCGACATTGCCGCGCAACTCGACATCAGCCCGCTGACTGCGCGCAAGCACCGCGAGAACCTGATGCGCAAGCTCGACCTGCACAATACCGCGGAGGTGGTGGCGTACGCCGCGCGTCAGGGGATTCCGCTGGGTGCTCCAAAGCCGCCCGAACTAGCCTGAGCAAGGTGTTCTCCCTCTCCCCTTGTACAGACCGGAGACATGGGTAACAGGTGTTCGGAGACATAGGTGACACGTGACCTGCGCGCATCATGATGCGC
>NZ_JBYSXC010000031.1:0-16408 GCF_058781795.1 Cupriavidus sp. FW306-1B-F12B | reverse complement strand
AGGGCTGAGCCCCGTGCAATACAGGACTCAGCCCTTGGCGGCCTAACTTACCCGTCCAACTTTACGGGGTCAGTTCATTACGATGCGCCGTTGGCGTGGAACCCGCATCAAGCGGGCCCGGGGGAGTTCAGCGGACTCAGGCAGTGTGCTTCTGCGGCACCATGGTGCGCCAGAAGCGCAGCCCGAAGCGGCGCGCGTCGCGCAGGTTGCGGCGCACCGCGTAGTCGAGGTCGGCGAGCTGCTCGTCCAGCGCTTCGGTCAGGCGGCTGGCGGTGTCGGCCGGCGGCAGTTCCAGGTAGGCATCGGCCTCGCCGTAGGCGTACTGGACCTTCATGCCGGCCTTCTTGGCAATGTGCATCATCGCCGCGTTGCGCGACAGGCAGTGCATGTACAGCGTGCGCACATTGGTATTGCGGCCGTGGATCGCGGCACGCTCGAACAGCGCGCTGCCGATGCCGCGCCCGCGGGCGCTGCCCGACACCGACACGCCGAACTCCGCCACGCGGCCCTGGGCGTTGTCGCGCAGGTTGGCGAAGTGGCCCACGCCGATCAGTTCGAGCTTGTCGTCGTAGACGCCGAACACGCTGTCATGGTCGAAGTCGATGCTGTCGACATAGGCTTCGATCACGTGGTCGCCCACGGACTGGCCAAAACGGAGCAGGCGATCCTCCTCGCCCAGGGCGAGGAAATGCTTCAGCAGGCGCGAGCGGTGGTGGGCCGCCAGCTCGCGCACCAGTACGGTGGCGCGGTGGGTGGCCTGTGCGGCTTCGGCTGCCTTGCGCAGATCTTCGTCGGTCAGTGCGCCGACGGCCTTGCTCAGTTCGAGCGGGTTCACGATTATTTCCTTCCTAGTGCAGTCACAGATAAAAATAGCACTGCGTTGGTGTTCCGCCAGGCACTTTTCCCTGGCTCGGTGCAAGACTCGGGGGAAACACCATCTTGATGCGGCGCCAAAAGTATTGTAGTGGAATTGTCAGTTCGGCGTAAGCTTCCCGCATCGCAGCAGGCCGCCGTCTCACCATAGCATCAATAAAAATCGAATAAAATCAACAGCTTGAAAAAATGTGATGAATTGTTGCGTGGTGCCGGATGTGGATTTGGTGCAACGCCGCAATCCCGTGTTCTCCCGCATGTCCGTCTGACTTCCCCTTGCCTAGCCGATCGCCTTTGATGACCGAGCCCCCAATCGTTGTGATCTACGCGCACCCCACGCCCAGCCGTTCGCGCGTCAACCGTCCGCTGGCCGATGCCTTGGCCGCGCTGCCGCAGGTACAGGTACGCGATCTCTACGGCAGCTATGTCGACTATGACATCGACGTCGTCGCCGAGCAGCGCGTGCTGTCGGTCTCCGACACCATCGTGCTGCAGTTCCCGGTGCGCTGGTACAGCGTGCCGGCGCTGCTCAAGCTGTGGCTCGACGAGGTACTGGAGCCAGGCTGGGCCTATGGCCCCGGCGGCACCGCGCTGCGTGGCAAGTCCTTGCTGGCGGTGGTGAGCACCGGCGGCACCGCCGATTCCTACGGGCCGGACGGCACCCATGGCCACCCGATCGGGGACTTCCTGCTGCCGCTGGAACAGACCGCTTTGCTGTGCGGCATGAGCTGGCTGCCGCCGGTGGTGCTGCACGACGCCAACAATGCCGATGCCCAGGCACTGGCCGAGCATATCGCCCACGTCTGCGGGCGGCTGGGCACCGGCGCCGCGCCGGCGGGGGGGCAGGCATGAACCAGCACGACTTCCTGATAGCGCTGCTGGTGTTCCTGGTGGCGGCGGTGGTGGCGGTGCCGCTGGCGCGGCGCAGTGGCCTGGGCGCGGTGCTGGGCTACCTGCTGGCGGGGGCGGCGATCGGGCCGTTTGCGTTGCGCCTGGTGACCAATGTCGAATCGATCCTGCATTTTTCCGAGTTCGGCGTGGTGCTGATGATGTTCGTCATCGGCCTGGAGCTGGAGCCGCGCAAGCTGTGGGCGCTGCGCCGGAGCATCTTTGGCTACGGCGGCGCGCAGCTGGCTGCGTGCGCGCTGGTGATCGGCGCGGCGGCGGCGCTGGCGGGTGCGCCGTGGCAGGTGGCGCTGGTGGCGGGCCTGGGACTGGCGTTGTCGTCCACCGCGATCGCGCTGGCGACACTGACCGAGCGCAATCTCTTCGGCACGCCGGCGGGGGCGGCCAGCTTCGGCATCCTGCTGTTCCAGGACATCGCCGCGATCCCGATGATCGCGCTGTTGCCGCTGCTGGCCACGCAGGGCGCCGCAGGCGCGGGTTCGGGCGCGGCCGGCTGGCTGGCGGCGGGCAAGGCGGTGGCGGTGATCGGTGCGGTGGTGGTCGGGGGCCGCTACCTGGTGCGCCCGGCGCTGCGCTTTATCGCCCGCACCGACATGCGCGAGATGTTCACGGCGTTTGCGCTGCTGCTGGTGGTGGGCATTGCGTTGATGATGGACGCGGTGGGCTTGTCGATGGCGCTGGGCACCTTCGTGGCCGGCGTGCTGCTGGCCGATTCGGAATACCGCCATGCGCTCGAGGCCGACCTGGAGCCGTTCAAGGGCCTGCTGCTGGGCCTGTTCTTCATGGCTGTCGGCATGTCGATCGACTTTGCCGTGCTGGCACACTCGCCCTGGCTGGTGCTGGGTCTGGTGGCCGCCTTCGTGGTTGCCAAGACCGCGGTGCTGGCGCTGCTGGCGCGGCATTTCGCCATCGCCCGCGGGCAGCGGCTGCTGTTTGCGCTGCTGATCTCGCAGGGCGGTGAGTTCGCTTTCGTGGTGTTCGGCGTGGCCGGCACCGCCGGCCTGCTGCCGCGCGAGACCGAGGCCCTGCTGGTGCTGGTGGTGGCGCTGTCGATGGTGGCCACGCCCTTGCTGCTGCTGGCCTATGACCGGCTGGTGGCGCCGCGCCTGGGCAGCGGCAAGGCCCGCCCGGACGAGGCCATCACGCCGCAGCACAATCCGGTGCTGATCGCCGGCTTCGGGCGCTTCGGCCAGATCGTCGGCCGCCTGCTGTACACGCAGGGTGTGGGCGTGACGGTGCTGGACCACGACCCCGACCAGATCGAGTTCCTGCGCCAGTACGGCTTCAAGGTCTTCTATGGCGACGCCACCCGGCTGGACCTGCTGGAGGCCGCGGGCATTGCCGACGCGCGCATCCTGGTGGTCGCCATCGACGGCATGGACGAAAGCCTGGAACTGATCGACCGCGTGCGCCAGCGCTTTCCGGAGCTGCAGATCTACGCCCGGGCGCGCCATGTGTCACATATCTACCAGCTCAAGGACCGCGGCGTGCACCTGTTCGAGCGCGAGATGTTCGAGGGCTCGCTGATGCTGGGCCGCCGCGTGCTGGAGGGGCTGGGTTTCGATCCGGCCGAGGCCCGCAACGTGGCACTGCGTTTCCGGCGCCACAACATCCAGGCGATCGACCGCTTCTATCCGCACTACACCGACCAGAAGAAGCTGGTCTCGCTGGCGCGCCAGGCGCGCGACGAACTGGAAGAGATGTTCCGCCAGGACCGCGAGCAGCGGCGCCAGCGCGAAGAGGCCGAGTGGATGTGAGCGGCAGGGCGGCGGGCCGGCGCCGCGTCAGCGCGCGGCCGCGGCCCGGCCGGGCAGGCCGCCTTCGAGCAGGTCGACCACCATCTCGGCAAACTCTGCATAGGACAACCGGCCGCCCGGCTTGAGCCAGGTGAAGGTCCAGTTGATCATGCCGAAGATGGTCATGGTCAGCGCAGTCTGGTTCTCGCGCGTGACGCGCTCCGGGTAGGCCCGGCGCAGCAGGCGCGAGAACGCCGCGACCACGTCGCGCTCGCGGCCCAGGATCAGGTCGCGCTGGGTCTCGGCCAGGAACTTGACGTCGTTGATCAGCGCGATATGGCGCGTCTGCGAGGTCTCGTACTCGGCCAGGAAGGCGCGGATCAGGTTGCCGAAGGCTTCCTTGTCGGTGCGCGCGTGGCGCTCGGCGTCGGCCTCCACTTCAGTGACGAGCAGCATCAGCCGGCGCGTGTAGCGGTCCAGCAGGTCGAACAGGATCGCTTCCTTGCTCTCGTAATAGTGGTACAGCCGCGCCTTGGAGGTGCCGCAGGCGGCGGCCAGGTCGGCCATCGAGGTGCTGGGGTAGCTGCTGTTGGCAAAGGCGGCGGCGGCCAGGTCAAGGATCTGCTCGCGCTGCGCCTCGAAATCGGGTGCCTTGGTACGGGCCATATTCTCGTTTATTCGCCGCCGGTGCCACCGCTGCCGAGATGGCGGCGCAGTTCGCAGGTATCGAGCGAGTCAGCATTGCCGCGCAGCACCAGCTGGCCCATGGCGATCAGCTCGCGGCAGCGCCAGAACACGAACCAGTCGCTGGCCAGCAGACCCTCGATCGCGCCCATCACGCTGCCCACCATCTGCGCCGCGGGCGTCCACTCGGACGGGGCGCGTTCCATGATGATCTCGTCGATGGTGTGGTAGGCCGCCGGCACCAGCGTGTTGCCCTTCCAGAGCCGCACGTCGGCGTTTTCCTTGACGTTCTGCTGCCACTCGTAGCCGAGGCGGCCCAGGCGCAGCACCGAGACCGGGGCGATGGTGGAAAAGCGCCGCGCCAGCCGCGCGGGCGTGTACATGCCGATCGCTGCCAGGTTGCCCTGCGCGGGCATTTCCAGCTCGCGCAGGTCCATGGCGACTTCATTGATCCGCTGCGGCGCCTGGTACAGGTGGAACACCACCCGGCGCAGCATCAGCTGGTCGGCCGCGCTCTGGCCGTGCCAGATGGCCACTTCCATGTTGTCCTGGCGCAGTCCCTGGAGCTGGTCCAGCGCCTGGCGCATCTCGGCGCCGAAATCGATGTCGGTATGCGGGGCGACCCGCTGCCAGAAGCCGGAGCGGATCAGACCGGTGCTGTCGATGTCGGCCAGCGGGCCTACCGCCAGGTCGTCGCGCAGCACCACGACAGGGTCCGGCCGCGCAGCCTGGGCCAGGGCCTGGCGCAGGGTCGTGCCTGCTACATCACCGTTGACGACGTGGATATATTGCATGGCCGTGATTGTATATGGGTGGACGGTTCGCTGGCACCGCCGCGGCGGCGGTGCGACAGGCGCGATCGCCGCCCGCCCGGTCACTGTCCTGCAAGCATCGGGCCAGCCGGAAGCCGCCTGCCGCCATTGTAGTCACGGCCGGTGCTGGCCAATGTCGGCAATTGTCTGAATACGCACGCCCCGGCGTGCCCGGATCAGCGTTCGTCGTAGCTGACCACCACCCGCGGCGTCAGCGCCCGCGCCTGGCAGGTGAGCACGAAGCCCTTTTCCATCTCCCACGGCTCGAGCGTGTAGTTCTTTTCCATGTCCACCTGGCCCTCCAGCACCTTGGCGCGGCAGGTGCAACAGACGCCGCTCTTGCAGGCAAAAGGCAGGTCCAGGCCGGCGGCCAGCGCGGTGTCCAGCACGGCGTCTTCCAGCGGCAGGCGCATGCTGTGCTGCTTGCCGTCGAGCACCACCACCAGCTCGGCGGTGCCGGCATGGTCGGCGTGTGCCGGGGCCGGCTTGCGCCTGGCCTGGGCCAGCGGCACACCGAAGCGCTCGGCGTGGATGCGGTGCGGGTCGACGCCCGCGTCGCGCAGCGCCGCCTCGGCCTCGTCGATCATCGAGGCCGGCCCGCAGACAAAGGCCGCGTCGATGTCTTCCACGGGGATCAGGGCCTGCAGGAAGGCGGTCACGCGGGCATGGTCGAGCCGGCCATGCAGCAGGTCCACCTCCTGCGGCTGGCGCGACAGCACGTGGTAGAGCGTGAAACGCGCCAGGTACTGGTTCTTCAGGTCTTCCAGCGCCTCGGAGAAGATGATGCTGTCGACGTTGCGGTTGCCATAGACCAGCGTGAAGCGGCTGTGCGGCTCGGCCTGCAGCGTGGTGCGGATCAGCGACAGCACCGGCGTGATGCCGCTGCCGGCGGCAAAGGCCACGTAGTGGCGCGCGGCGCCGGCATCGAGCGGCACGTGGAAGCGGCCGTCGGGGGTCATCACGTCGATCACCTGGCCCGGGGCGATGGAGTCATGCAGGTGCGTGGAAAAGAGTCCGTCCTCGACCAGCTTGACCGCCACGCGCAGCTCGCCGTGCTCGTCATAGTCCTGCACCGCCGAGCAGATCGAGTACGAGCGGCGCAGGTCCTTGCCTTCGACCGGCGCCTTCAGCGTCAGGAACTGGCCCTGGGTGAAGCGGTAGGCATCGCGCAGCGTGTCCGGCACCTCGAAGGCGATCGAAATGGTGTCGGCGGTCTCGGGGCGCACCTGCGCCACGCGCAGCGGATGGAACTGTGGAGTCATGGCAGCCTGGCTTCGGCCCGGCGGGGCTCAGTAGGGTTTGAAGTAGTCGAACGGCTCGCGGCAGTCCAGGCACCGGTACAGCGCCTTGCAGGCGGTCGAGGCAAAGCGCGAGATTTCCTGCGTATGCATGCTGCCGCAGCGCGGGCAGGCCACGGCATCGGGCGCGCCCGCGCGGGCGGCGCGAGGCACAAAGCGCAGCGGCTGCGCCGCAGCCGGCGTGCCGCACTGGCCCGGCGGCGCTATGCCGAAGGCGCGCAGGCGCTCGCGCGCGGCCGGGGTGATCCAGTCGGTGGTCCAGGCCGGCGCCAGCACGGTGCGGATGCGCCACGGCGCCAGCCCGGCGCCGTCCAGCGCCCGGCCGATGTCCTCGGCGATCTGCGACATCGCCGGGCAGCCGGAATAGGTGGGCGTGATGACGATCTCAAGCGCGCCGTCGGCGGCGGTCAGGACATCGCGCAGGATGCCCAGGTCGCGGATCGACACCACCGGGATCTCCGGGTCCGGCACCGCCTCCAGCGCCGCCCATGCACGCGCGATGCGGCCGTCGGTGGCGCGGTCGTTGCGCAGGGGGAGGGCGGCGATGTTCATGTTGGTCAACCCTTTGCGCCGAAGCGGGCGCTTACCATTGCGCGCCCGGATGGGCCCGCGCCAGCCCCTGCATCTCGCCCAGCAGGTAGCTCATGTGTTCGGAGTGCACGCCGTGCTTGCCGGTCGAGACAAAGCTCGTGGCCTGGGGCAAGTCCAGCGTGGCGGCCTGCAGCGTCTCGGCGACGGTGGCGTCCCAGGCCGGGCGCAGCGTGGCCGTGACCACGCCGATGCCCTGCGTGGCGGCCTCGGTTTCGACCGCGTCCTCGGCAAAGCACTCGTTCATATAGGGCAGCAGGTGCTCCAGCGCGCGCTGCATGCGCGCGTGCGATGCCTCGGTGCCGTCGCCCAGGCGCACTACCCAGCCAGCCGCGTGGTGCAGGTGGTAGCGCGCTTCCTTGACCGACTTGGCGGCGATCGCGCCCAGCTGGTCGGCGCGGCTGGCCAGCAATGCTTCCCACAGCTCGACCATCAGCGCGCTGTACAGGAAGTTGCGCATGATGGTGACGGCGTAGTCGCGCTCGGCGGCGGCGTTGCCGGCCAGCGGGCCGCGGTGCGGCAGCTCCAGCAGCGTCCAGTTGCGGAAGTCGCGCTCGGCGCGCCAGTAGGCGTAGTCGTCCTCATGGCGGGGCAGGCCGGTCAGCTCGCCTTCCAGTTCGCCGGCGCGGCCGTACAGCAGCCGCGCCTGGCCGATCAGGTCCAGGCTGATGTTGGCCAGTGCGATGTCTTCTTCCAGCACCGGGCCGTGGCCACACCATTCGGCGTTGCGCTGGCCCAGGACCAGAGCGTTGTCGGCCAGGCGCAGCACGTAGCGCAAGCCCGCGGTGCGTGCCGGCGGCAGGTGGTCGAGCGAGGCGGGCGCGGTCGGCTGTGGGGACGCAGTCATGGTGCGGGCCTTACATGTGGTTGACTTCGTCGGGCAGCTGGTAGAACGTCGGATGCCGGTAGATCTTGTCGGCCATCGGGTCGAACAGCTCCGGCTTTTCCTCGGGCACGCTGGCGGTGATGGACGCTGACGGCACCACCCAGATCGACACGCCTTCCTGGCGCCGCGTATAGACGTCGCGCGCCATGTGCAGCGCCTGCTGCGCGTCGGCGGCGTGCAGGCTGCCGCAATGCTTGTGTTCCAGGCCTTGCTTGCTGCGTACGAACACTTCCCACAGCGGCCATTCCTTGCGTTGCATCGTTTGTCTCCGTCCTCGGGTGCGGTGTTCAGGCCGCGGCGCGGCTGGCGCGGGCTTCGCGTTCGGCCACCTTGGCGGCGTGCGCCAGCGCGGCCTCGCGCACCCAGGCGCCGTCCTCGTGCGCTTTCACGCGGGTGGCCAGGCGCTCCTTGTTGCAGGGGCCGTCGCCGTTGATCACACGCCAGAACTCATCCCAGTCCAGCGGGCTGTAGTCATAGTGGGCGCGCTCGGCATTCCATTGCAGGCCGGGGTCGGGCAGGGTCACGCCCAGCACGCGGGCCTGCTCGACCGTGGCATCGACAAACTTCTGGCGCAGGTCGTCGTTGGAGATGCGCTTGATGCCCCAGGCCATGGTCTGGGCGCTGTTGGTCGAGGCCGCGTCGGGCGGGCCGAACATCATCAGCACCGGGAACCACCAGCGGTCGACCGCGTCCTGCACCATCTCGCGCTGGGCCTCGGTGCCGCGCATCATCGCCAGCAGCGCGTCGAAGCCCTGGCGCTGGTGGAACGACTCTTCCTTGCAGATGCGGATCATGGCGCGCGCATACGGGCCGTACGAGCAGCGGCACAGCGGGATCTGGTTCATGATCGCCGCGCCGTCGACCAGCCAGCCGATCACGCCCACGTCGGCCCAGGTCAGCGTCGGGTAGTTGAAGATCGACGAATACTTGGCCTTGCCGCTGTGCAGCGCGTCGACCAGGTCATCGCGCGAGGCGTCGAGCGTCTCGGCGGCGGAATACAGGTAGAGCCCATGGCCGCCTTCATCCTGCACCTTGGCTAGCAGGATGGCCTTGCGCTTGAGCGACGGGGCCCGGCTGATCCAGTTGCCCTCCGGCAGCATGCCGACGATCTCCGAGTGCGCATGCTGCGAGATCTGGCGCACCAGGGTCTTGCGGTAGGCCTGCGGCATCCAGTCCTGCGGCTCGATCTTGCCGTCGGCGGCCATGCAGGCGTCGAACGCGGCCTGGCGGGCGGCTTCGTCCTGGGGCGCGCTGGCCGGTGCCGTATCGGCGTGCTGGCCGGGCAGGTCAAGACTCTGCGTGTACATGGTGTCTCCTCTGACGGGATGCCGCTCGGATCGCGGGCAGTGCTGGCCCTATTATATATATGCCGACCGGTCGGTCAATTTAAGGGAAAGCCCGCTACCGTGGCCGTGGCTTGATCCCGCTCGCCTCGTGGCGGCTGCCGCACGTGTAGTATCGAAGCCAGGCGGCGTTACCGCCGCCATCCCTTTCCAACGGAGGCAATTCCTATGACTAGCGCGGCATACAGCAAGATCGTGGTGGCGGTGGACGGCAGCAGCACGTCCGACCTGGCGCTGGGCGAAGCCATACGCGTGGCGGCCCCGGGCGGCGCCACCGTGCTGGCGCTCTATGTCGTGGACACCGGCACGCCCATGTTCGATGCCGGGTACTACGATCCGAGCCAGCTACAGAAGGCGTTCGAGGAAAGCGGGCAGCGCGCGCTGCAGGCCGCCTCGCAGCGGCTGGCCGCGGCCGGCGTGGCGCATGAAACCCGGCTGGTGACCGAAGCGCCGGTGCCAGGCGACATGGGGGCCTCGATCAACGAGGCCGCGCGCCAATGGGGCGCCGACCTGCTGGTGATCGGCACGCACGGACGCCGCGGCGTGCGCCGTCTGATGCTGGGCAGCGTGGCCGAGGCGGTGATACGCCAGTCCACCATGCCGGTGCTGCTGGTGCGCGGCGAGGCGAAGGCTGACTGAACGGCCGAATGAAATCATGCCCCCGATCGGGGGACGCCAGGGCACGCGACGGGACTCAGCCGGAGAAGCGGAAATGGCCGCTGCGCAGCACGATCTCGCGCGCCTCGGTCAGCTCGAACAGGCTTTCGGCCAGGCGCTCGATGCGCTGGCGGTTGCTGGTGAAGGCTGCGACCAGGTCTTCCTCGCGCGGCGAACGCGCGCCGAAATGGGCCTCGAGGGCCTCGGCGGTGACGGAATACAGGGTGGGACTGCCGTTGACCGTGGCGGGGCAGGACAGCGTGAGGCTGGCTGCGCAGTAGGTCGGGAGGCTGCGAGGGAACGTGATGTCGGACATGGCGTGCCTCGTGCTGGCGGCGGGCGTATTAGATCAATATAGGCCATTGCCGCGTTCCGTAAAGCCCGGCCAGTACGCTGGCCGGGCCGGCAAGCTTCTTTCTTGACGCCGCTCAGGTGCTGTGTGCCCGCCGGCGCACCGGCGGCTTGCGCGCGGCCGCGCCCAGCGTGCGCAGGTCCGCCACCGCGGCATGGGCGGCGGCGATATGCGCGGCGGCGTAGTCGGCCTGTTCCGCCAGGAAGGCGTCGAGCGCGGCAGCGGGTGGCAGCGCAGGGCGCTCGGTGTCGCCGGCAGTGTCTGCCAGGCCCGGCCGCATCGCCAGCTCGGCCAGTTGGGCTTCCAGCTGCGTCAGGAGCGCGCGCACTTCAGCGCCGGCGGGAAGCGTGAAAACGCCCGACTCTACCCCGGCTCGCACCACGCCGGCCAGCGCGGCCATGCGGCGCGCGCTCGCATGCACGCGCTGGTAGGCCCCGGCATAGTCCGGCGTCAGCGCGCCGGCGGTCTGTGCCAGCGTGAGTTCGGCGCGGGTGGAAGCCCGTCCGGCGGCAATGCGCAAGGCTTCCAGCCGCGGCACGGCAAGCGGCGTCGTGGCCTCAGCCACGCGGCTGGCCGCGAAAGCGGCTCGCAGGTAGACCGCGTTGACCGCCACCGCGTCGACGGCATGGCGGAACACGCGCGACATCTCCACGCGCGGTGCCAGCACATAGTACGTGGCCAGCGCGATCAGGCAGCCCAGCGCGGTATCGATGCCGCGCAGCGCGGCAAAGTGGCTGCTGTCGACGGCCGGCGCGCCCACCCATGAGAACAGGATCACGGCCGGTGTCAGGCAGAACGCGAACGCCCCGGGCTGCCCGGCAAGGCGGCTGGCATAGGCCCCGGCCAGGAAGGCCGCGCTGATGCCCAGCGCTACCACCGGCGCCGGATGGAGCAGGCCGATCACACAGGCGCACAATGCGCCAGCCAGCGAGCCCGCAAAGCGTTTCACGGAAACCTGCCGGGTAGTCTGCAACTGGGGGCTGAGCACCATAATCACGGTCACCGCCACCCAATAGCCATGGTCCAGCCGCCACCACTGCGCCGGCAGCAGGCTGAGGCTGCCGGCCAGCGCCAGGCGCAGGGCGTGGCGCGTGGCCAGGGCATCGCCTGCGGCGTGGTCGGCCAGCCCGCGCAGCATCTGCGCCAGCCCGTGCCCGATGCCGCGCCGCGGCCAGCGGAAGCTCGCGCGCCATCGGTCGAAATCCGGATGGCGCGCCAGGGCGGATAGTGCCGACTGGTAGGGGGGCGGGGCGCTGGCATTGGCCACGGGCGCGGTCAGGCGCCGCAGTTCGTGGCGCAGCGCCGCGCTCAAGGCCGGCAGGTCGGGCGCGTGCCGCGCCAGGGCCTGGCCAACTTGCTCGCGGGCGTCGGCGATGCAGCGTGCGATATGACGCAGCGGCGGCTGCATCGGCAAGCCCTGGGCGGTGCCGGCGCGCTCGCGCAGCTCGCCCGCGACGATCAGCAGCGCAAACAGGGCGTCGGCGACACCCACGGCATAGCCATAGTGCAGGAGCGTGCTGGCGTCGTGCAGGCTGCGTCGGGCCTCGATGGCCCCGCGCGCAGCCTCGATGCGGTTGCGGATGTCCTGCTTGCAGGTGGCGAGGTCATTGCCGTGGCGGGTGTCGGCGAGTGCCGTGGCGAGCCGGACCAGCGCGTCGTAGGCGGCCACGATCTCGGTGCGTGGCCGGTCGTCGCGGGTCGACGGGATCAGTGCCAGGCAAGCCAGGCACGCGAACACGCCGCCGCGCAGGAAGTCGAGCCCGCTTTGCAGGGCCTGCACGGCGAGCTCAGGCCCGGCCGCAGGCTGCAGGCACGCGGCCACCAGCACGACATAAAGCAGCTTGGCCGCCAGCGCACTGGCCGGGCCGCGCGTCTCTGCCAGGCCTGCGGCAAGCCCTCCCGCCATCACGACCAGTACGGCCAGCCAGGGCGAAGGCGCGACGGCCGCGCCCAGCGCGCTGGCTACCGCCCCGCCAATGCCGACCGCTCCCAGGCTGGATAGCCGTGCCGACGCCGTGCCTTGCCGGTCCGCCAGGCAGGTCCAGATCGAGGCCGTTGCCGACCACAGGTAGCCTGCATCCCCGGTCAGCCAGCCAATACCGGCAAGGGCCAGGAACGACAGTGCATAGATGATCCCGCGCCGGAGCAGCACGGGGTCAGGCCAATAGCGGGCAAGGAGGGCGGAGGCGAACATGCGGGCCGGGATCCACGCGGGCCTGCCCGGTCGGGCGCCCGTCGTGAGACCACTCTACGATACCGTTTGCTGCATTGCAACAAAACTGGCCTGTCGGCCGCAGCATCAGGTCGCCGCACCAAGGTGGCGCGAGCAAGCCCCGTGGCGAGGATCCAAGCACGATTGCTGCGCCAGCAGGCGCAAACGTACACAGGGGTTGTGACAGTTTCGGCGCGAAGGCGAAAAAAAACCCACGCAGGTTGTGCGTGGGTTGGAATCCACCGAGGTGGTGGAGGAGACAGACTCCAATATACATGGTTTGTTGCGACGCACCAAGTGGTCATGTGTCAATGTCCGACATTGCGCACAATGGTGTTGTATCGATGCGACAAAATCCGGTTTCGGACCATTCATGTCCCTAGCGGAACAGATATGCGGCACCTACGGCACACATGATCCCGGCAGCATCGGCCACCAGTGCACAACCCAGTGCGTGGCGCGTATTGCGCACATTGATGCTGCCGAAGTAGACCGCCAGCACATAGAAAGTGGTCTCGGTCGAGCCCTGGATGATCGCCGCCAGCCTTCCCTGGAACGAGTCCACGCCATAGGTCGTCATCACATCCACCATCAGCCCGCGCGCGCCGGCGCCGGACAGGATCTTCATCAGCCCGACCGGCAGTGCCGGCACGAAGTCCGTATTGACGCCCAGCTGGGCAAAGCCCAGCGTCAGCCAGCCCATCAGCACGTCCATGCAGCCGGTGGTCCGGAACAGGCCGATGGCTACGAGGATCGCCACCAAGTAGGGAATGATCTGCACGGCGACGCCAAAACCTTCCTTGGCGCCATCGATAAAGGCTTCATAGACATTGACCCGCCGCAGCGCGCCGCAGACCAGGAACAGCGTGATCAGCGACAGGATGAAGCCGGCGCCGGCCAGTGCCGTCACGCTGCCCACCTGCTCCGGCGGCGCGTGCCGCAGCCAGGCGAACATCCCGCCCAGCAGCGCCGCGACCAGCCCGAACGCCACCAGCACGGCCGGGCGCAGCAGGTTCAGCCGCTGCACCCACGCCACCGCCAGCAGGCCGGCCAGGCATGAGCCGCCGGTGGCCAGCAGCGTCGGCAGGAAGATATCGGCCGCATTGAAACCCACCAGCCCCTGCTTGACCGCAATGGCCTGCCGGATCGCGATCACCGAGGTCGGGATCAGCGTCAGCCCGGCCGTATTCAGCACGATGAACATGATCTGCGCATTGGTGGCCACGTCCGGACGCCGGTTCAGCGTCTGCAGCTCGCGCATGGCATTCAGGCCGAGCGGCGTGGCGGCATTGTCCAGCCCGAGCAGGTTGGCCGACACGTTCATCATCATCGCCCCCTGGGCCGGATGCCCCTGCGGCACGCCGGGGAAGAAATGGCGCAGCAGCGGGTTCACCAGCCGGGCGAAGGCATCGACCACGCCGGCGCGCTCGCCGACCCGCATGATGCCGAGCCACAGGCTCATCACCCCGGCCAGGCCGAGCGCGATCTCGAAGGCCGTGCGCGCGCTGTCGAACAGGCTCGCCAGCATCGCCGGGAACACGGTGAGATCGCCGCTGGCCAGGCGGACGCAGGCGGCGACAAAGGAAATCAGGAAGAAACCGAGCCAGACAACGTTCAGGGCCATCGGAATGCGGGAAGCGGGGAAATCGAAGCCGGGGAGATTCCCGGCACGGCGTGCAGCTCAGCCGATCACGGCCCCGCGTTCGGCCAGCAGCTCGCGCAGGATCGAGCGGTGGCAGTGCGCCTCGTTCTCGCAGTAGCAGCCTACCGAGAAATTGGTCTGGTGCGACAGCGCCGCCAGCAGGTCGAGCGTGCGGCTGGCGTCCGGCTCGGCCATTTCCTTGCGGAAGTGCCGCACGAACGCCCGCCATTGCTTGTCATCGGTGGCCTGCAGCGCCTGGGCCACCAACTCGGGCGATGGCGACAGCACGGGATACCAGACATCGTAGAAATCGCGGCTGGCAAACTCGGATTTGGGCACGCCCCGCGGCGGCCGGCGCACAGTGCCGATGCGCAGGCCTTCATCGGCCGCGCGCGGCGTGCCCAGTCTTACGATTCGGATGGTCATGGAGGGTCCCGCTCATGTCCGCCGACGCGTGTGCGTCCGGCTAAAGTCCCAGATCATGAATCATGGTGTCGCGCATGACAAACTTCTGCACCTTGCCCGTCACAGTCATCGGCATTTCCGAGACAAAGCGGATATAGCGCGGAATCTTGTAGTGGGCAATCTGGTCTCGGCAGAACGTCCGGATCTCTTCCTCGGTGGCGCTCTGGCCGGTTTTGAGCACGATCCAGGCGCAGACCTCCTCGCCGTACTTCTGGTCAGGCACGCCAAAGACCTGCACTGCCTGCACCTTGGGATGGCGGAACAGGAATTCCTCGATCTCGCGCGGGTAGATGTTCTCGCCGCCACGGATCAGCATGTCCTTGACCCGGCCGACGATGTTGCAGTAGCCCTCGTCGTCAATGGTGGCGAGGTCGCCGGTGTGCATCCAGCCGTCGCGGATGGCCTCGCGGGTGCGCTCGTCGTCTTCCCAGTAGCCTTGCATCACGGAATAGCCGCGGGTGCAGAGCTCGCCGGTGGCGCCGGTCGGCACGACCTCGCCGAGGGCGTCGACCACCTTGCATTCCAGGTGCGGCTGCACCCGGCCGACGGTGGCGACGCGCTTGTCCAGCGGATCGTCGGTGGCGCTCTGGAACGAGACCGGGCTGGTCTCGGTCATGCCATAGGCAATGGTGACCTCCGACATATGCATGTCCGCCACCACGCGTTTCATGACCTCGATCGGGCAGGGGGCGCCGGCCATGATGCCGGTGCGCAGGGTCGAGAAGTCGAAGCGGCTGAACTCCGGATGGTCCAGCTGGGCGATAAACATGGTCGGCACGCCATGCAGGGCGGTGCAGCGTTCCTCGCTGGCCGCCTGCATGGTCGCGAGCGGATCGAAGGCCTCGCCCGGGAACACCATGCAGGCGCCGACCGAGACGCAGGCCAGCACCGACAGCACCATGCCGAAGCAGTGATAGAGCGGCACCGGGATGCACAGTACGTCACTGTCGCCAAGTCGCATCGCCATGGCGACAAAGCGGCCGTTGTTGACCACGTTGTGATGCGTCAGGGTGGCGCCCTTGGGGTTGCCGGTGGTGCCGCTGGTGAACTGGATATTGATGGCGTCAAGCGCGGAGAGCGTGGCGGTCACCGCGTCCAGGCGCGCAGTATCGGGTTCGGCCAGCAGTGCGTCGTAATTGAGCATGCCGGGCGTCGCCTCGCCTCCCATGCGGATCACCCACTGCAGCCGGGGCAGCCGGGCGGCGCGCAGCGCACCCGGCTCGGCTTCGGCCAGCTCCGGTGCCAGCGCCTGGAGGGTGGCCAGGTAGTCGCTGGTCTTGAAACGCGCGGCCGTGATCAGCATGCGCACGCCCGCCTTGTTCAGCGCGTATTCCAGCTCCGCCTGGCGGTAGGCCGGATTGATATTGACCAGGATGGCGCCGATGCGCGCGGTGGCGAACTGGGTCACCAGCCATTCGGGCCGGTTCGGCGCCCAGATGCCGACGCGGTCGCCCGGCTGGATCCCGCGCCGGAGCAGGCCGCTGGCCAGGCGATCGACCTGGTCGCTGAACTCCGCCCAGCTCCAGCGCACACCATGCTCGCGGAACACCACCGCCGGGCCGCCCGGGTTTGCGGCGACCGTGCGCGCCAGCAATGCCGGAATCGTCTCATCAGACAGGGGGATGTCGGTGCTGCCGGCGACCAGGGAGAGGCCGGGCGTCACGGGTCGGGTCATCTTGTCTCCTTCAACTGCTCTGCTTGGCATTCGACGTCTATATATAAAGAAGGCGTCTCGGGTTGGGCCAACGCCCACGGCCTCAGCTTACGCCGAGGCGCCGCTGGATGCTGTCACCACCGCGACATTTGCGCCTCGTGCGCCGCTTTTGCGAGGACTTCGAATTATTTCGCGAAATCGCTTGCCAGTCGCTCCTGCGTCCCTTAATATTCGCCCCCTCGCAACACAACGCAGCGCTGCAAAGCAGACGCAGCAAGGGTTGCGGGGTCGACCGGGATG
>NZ_JBYSXC010000030.1:0-16479 GCF_058781795.1 Cupriavidus sp. FW306-1B-F12B | reverse complement strand
ATTGCGGCTTGCGGTTTACAACTGCTTCGGCGGCTAACAATGAAAAATGCCGTTCAGTCTTAACTGAACGGCATTACGCCCTTCAGGGCGCTTTTTTTGTTGTCGCGTACCGCCCGCTACAGCGCGCAGGTGCGAAAGCCAATGAAGGACAGATCATCCTCCGGCAAGCGCGCCCACCTTGCCCGCACGTGGCGCAGCCGCGCGGGGCTGGCGAACGACACACCGCGCACCGCCTGGTGCGAGCCGAAGCGCCCCACCACCTCGCTGTCTGACGGCGCGGCGGCAAACCCGGCGTACGGCTCATAGGGCGTGGCAGTCCACTCACGCAGCGCCCCCCACTGCAGGCCGCGGTTCTGCGTCGCGGCAAGCTCCCATTCCGATTCCGCCGGCAGGCGCCGCCCCGCCCACACGCACCACGCCTGCGCCTCGTACAGCGTGACATGGCGCACCGCCTCATCCGGATTGAGCGTGCGCAGCGTGCCGAAGCGCTCCACCATCCAGGCGCGCGATTCCGGATGGCGCGACCAGTAGCGCGGCGCCGAGCGTTCCTGCGTCATCAGCCACTGGCGCCCCGCTGCCGACCACCACGCCGGGTGCTCGTAGCCGCCGTCCTCGACGAACTCTAGGAACTGCGCGTTGCTGACCGGCGCCATGTCCATTTCAAACGCGGGCACGTAGGTGGGTTGCGGCGGCAGCTCATCGGGCCAGGCAAAGCCGTCGGGATCGCTCCAGCCGAGCGTGAAGCGGCCGCCCGGGAAATGCAGGGTGCCGCCATGCCCCGCAGGCTGCACCGGACCGGCCCCGATGGCCTCCGCGGGCGCCATGCCCAGCGCCTGCAACAGCGCGGCCACGCCTTCGCCCTGGGCATCTTCATGCAGCAGCGCGCGGCGGTACGGGTACAGGGTCAGGTCGCTGTCGTCGGCCAGCAGCGCAATCCGGCGCAGCACGCCGTCGAGCACGTCGGCGGCGTAGCGCTTGACCACCGCGACGTCGGGCAGCGTGACCTCCCAGCGCTCGTCGGGGCCGATGCGGTCCGGGTCGAACCACTCGTCGGCGCCGTCCAGCAGCGACGGCTCGGACGCCACCGGCACCGGCACGCCGCCGCGGTCCACCTGGCGCACGCCGCGCAGGCACCACCACTCCGCATGCCAGGCCACGTGCCCGAGCGTCCACAACGGCGGATCGGCATCGTACTGATGCGGCACGTCCCAGGCGCGGCGCGTCTGCCCGAACGGTGCCAGCCACGCCAGCGTACGGTTGCGCGCATCGACCAGCGCCTGCGCCAGCCCTTCGCGCGGCAGCCGGCGCGGGTCGGACCAGGCCGCCTTGCCGCCGGTGAAGTGGAGATCGGGAAGCATGGGGAAGCCGCTCATCGGGAAAGTCCGTGCAGGGGAGTGAACAGTGGACAGGCAGTGACCGAAGCAGGCAACTGCTGGCCTGGCGCTCGCACGCCAGGCCGGCCGCGGCCATTATGACACTACCTGCCATCCCTGCCGGATGGCGCCCGCGCGGGCGGATCAGCCGCGCGCGTGGAACACGGCGAACCAGCCGCTCGGGTCGGTCCAGTACACCGGGTCGTCAAACCCGGCGGCTTCCAGCAAGAGCGTGAAGTCCTCCGGGCGGTACTTGTAGGAGTCCTCGGTATGGATCCGTTCGCCGGCGGCAAATTCGCGCGCGCCGCCCTGCCACTGCACGCGCACGTCGCGGCACGCCTGCAGGTGCATCTGGATGCGCGAGGCCGCGCGGTCGAAGCTCGCCACATGGCGCCAGTCGTCCAGCGAGAAATCCGTGCCGACGATGCGGTTCACGTTGCGCAGCACGTTGCGGTTGAACGCGGCGGTCACGCCCAGCGCATCGTCATAGGCAGACACCAGCGTGGCTTCATCCTTGTGCAGGTCGACCCCGATCAGCACGCCGTCGCCGCGCCCGGCCGCGCCGCGCATGCGCTGCAGCAATGCCAGGGCCTCGACCGGGGCGAAATTGCCGATGCTCGAGCCCGGATAGAAGAACAGCCGCCTGCCGCGCCTGACGTTGGCGGGCAGATCGAACGGCGCACACAGGTCGGCGCCCAGGCCCAGCATCGGAATGTCGGGATGCTGTTGCTGCAGCGACGACAGCGTCGCGCGCAGGAACTCTATGGAGATATCCAGCGCCACGTACTGTGCCGGGCGCAGGGTGCCAAAGAGCCTGGCAGCCTTTTCGCAATTGCCCGCACCCAGGTCCACCAGCACGCAGCCGCTGCCGGCACGCGCGGCAATGGCGGGCGCCGCGCTGGCAAAGATCGCGGCCTCGGTGCGGGTCGGGTAGTACTCTGGCAGGTCGGTGATGGCTTCGAACAGGCGCGAGCCCAGCACGTCGTAGAAGAACTTGGGGCTGATGACGGCCTGCCTGGCACGCAGCCCGGCCAGCACCTGCTCGCGCAGCGCGCCGCTGTCCTCGCGGTACTGCTGCACGAACTCCGGCTGGGGCGGCTGCCGGTGCGCGCGGCCATTGGCCAGCGCGACCAGGGCGGGCGGTGCGGGCGGTGCGGCCGCATGGCCGTTGTGGTGGTTCAGGGGTGGGAGAGGTGTCTGCGGGGCTTTTTTCTGGAAGGGGGTATTCGGCGGATTCGGGACAGCCGGCATGTCGTTTCCTTGTGTGGTCGCGAATGGTCACTGCTTCACTGCGTATTCCCCAAGGCCGCGCTGTGCATGTCGTGCGCGCCGGTCTCCGCAACGCCTCCCTGTGCCGTCCGGGACGCATCGGGCGAAGCCGAACTTAAAGGATAGGCCCATCCGGCGGATCGCGCACCGCCCGATCGCCGGATGGGCCGCACGCAGCACATCAAAAACCTTGAGTCAGTATCTTTCCTAATGGGGCATATCCCTTGCAGTTCGTTTATAATCCCGCCCAGCGCGGCCCCGAAACGGGTCGTGTCCCTCAAAGGGGAGTAGCTCCGGGGCCCATGCCCTTAGCACAATCGTCATTCCGGGACCCTTGTCCCCGGTTGTGCTGACTACCGGCGTGCATACCGCGCCAGTGGTCGAGCAAGACCTTTGCAACCTGGACTTCATGGTTTGCAAAGGCGCCCCCACGCTCCCGTGCTACGTGAATCCAGGCGAACCCGATACGCGCACTTGCGCTGATTTGTACCCTGAGGAGAGTTCATGGAGTGGTTTACCGATCTGTTCACGATGCAGTTCCTGACGGCACTGCTGTCCATCGTCGTCATTGACCTGGTGCTGGCTGGCGACAATGCCATCGTGATCGCCCTGGCGGCGCGCAACCTGCCCGCCCACCTACAGAAAAAGGCCATCATCTGGGGTACCGTCGGTGCCGTGGTGGTGCGCTCGGCCATGACGATCGGCGTGGTCTGGCTGCTGAAGATTCCGGGGCTGATGCTGATCGGCGGCCTGGCGCTGGTGTGGATTGCCTACAAGCTGCTGTCCGACGAAGGCGACGGCGAGGGGCACGGTTCGGGCGCCTCGACCCTGTGGGGCGCAATGAAGACCATCATCATCGCCGACGCGGTGATGGGCGTGGACAACGTGCTGGCCGTGGCCGGCGCCGCGCACGGCAGCTTCCTGCTGGTGGTGCTGGGACTGCTGATCAGCATCCCGATCGTGGTGTGGGGCTCGAGCCTGGTGCTCAAGCTGATGAGCCGCTTCCCGATCATCATCTACCTGGGCGCGGGCGTGCTGGCGTTCACGGCAGTCAAGATGATCGTGCACGAGCCGATGATCAAGGCGTTCTTCGAAGCCAACCCGGTGGTCAACTGGGGCCTGTACGTGCTGATCGTCGGCGGCGTGCTGGGCGCCGGCTACCTGGTGCAGAAGCGCCGCGTGCAGCAACCGGCCGGCAGCCACTAAGGCGGCAAGCCGTGCCAGGCATGGCCGGGGCACCCGCCCCGGCCATGCCGCTGAAGGGCCATCCTGAGGGATGGCCCTTTTGCTTTAAAATGCCAGCTTTGCGGGACCAGTGCCCGCGTCACTCCCGATCCCGCCCCGCGCCGATGAAACAGTACCTCGACTTCATGCGCCATGTGTACGAGCATGGCACCGACAAGGCCGACCGCACCGGCACCGGCACGCGCTCGGTGTTCGGCTACCAGATGCGCTTCGACCTGCGCGCAGGCTTCCCGGTGGTGACCACCAAGAAGCTGCACCTGAAGTCGATCATCTATGAACTGCTGTGGTTCCTGCAGGGCTCGACCAACGTGCGCTGGCTGCAGGAGCACGGCGTCACCATCTGGGACGAGTGGGCCGACGAGAACGGCGAACTGGGCCCGGTCTACGGCTCGCAATGGCGCTCGTGGCCGGCGCCGGACGGCCGCCATATCGACCAGATCACCGAGCTGGTGGCGCAGATTCGCGCCAACCCGGATTCGCGCCGCCTGATCGTATCGGCCTGGAACGTGGCCGACATCCCGCGCATGAAGCTGCCGCCCTGCCACGCGTTCTTCCAGTTCTACGTGGCCGATGGCCGGCTGTCGTGCCAGCTCTACCAGCGCAGCGCCGATATCTTCCTGGGCGTGCCGTTCAATATCGCCAGCTATGCGCTGCTGACCCATATGATGGCGCAGCAGACCGGGCTGGAAGTGGGCGACTTCGTCTGGACCGGCGGCGACTGCCACCTGTACAACAACCATTTCGAGCAGGTGCAGACCCAGTTGGCGCGCGAGCCGCTGGCGCTGCCGCAACTGAAGATCCTGCGCAAGCCCGACAGCATCTTCGACTACCGCTACGAAGACTTCGAACTGGCCGGCTACCAGTCGCACGCCGCCATCAAGGCACCGGTGGCCGTATGACGCTGCTGACACTGGTGGTCGCCCGCGCCCGCAACAACACCATCGGCCGCGACAACGCGCTGCCTTGGCGCCTGCCGGAAGACCTGGCGCACTTCAAGCGCACCACCATGGGCGCGCCGGTGATCATGGGCCGCAAGACCTGGGATTCAATCGGCCGCCCGCTGCCGGGGCGCCGCAATATCGTGGTCAGCCGCAACCCGGACCTTCGCATCGAGGGTGCCGAGGTGGCGGCCTCGCTGGAAGACGCCCAGCGCCTGTGCGTGGGCGCGGAGCAGATCTTCCTGATCGGCGGCGCGCAGCTCTACGCCGAGGCCATGCCGTGCGCGGACCGGCTGGTGGTGACCGAGATCGACGCGGATGTGGAAGGCGATGCCTTCTTCCCGGCGATCGACCGCACCCAATGGGTGGAGACCGCGCGCGAGACGCATCATTCGGAGGCCAATGGCTTCGACTATGCCTTCGTCACGTACGAGCGGCCGCCGTCGGACGAGTCGTAAGCCGTTGCGCGGGCAATAAAAAAGCAGGCCGTCCGGCCTGCTTTTTCTTTGGGCGGCGCGCGCCGCTCAGGTGCCGGCAATCGTCATCTGCTCAAGCAGGATCGAGCCCGTTTCCTTGGTGCCGCGCACCAGCGCATCCGCGCCGATAGCGACGATCTGCTGGAACATCTCGGCCATATTGCCGGCGATGGTGATTTCCTCCACCGGGTACTGGATCACGCCATTCTCGACCCAGTAGCCCGAGGCGCCGCGCGAATAGTCGCCGGTCACGTAGTTGACGCCCTGCCCCATCAGCTCGGTCACCAGCAGGCCGGTGCCGAGCTTGCGCAGCATCGCCGGGAAATCGTCGCCGGGCTCGGTCAGCGAGCTGGTCAGTGTCAGGTTGTGCGAGCCGCCGGCGTTGCCGGTGGTCTGCATGCCGAGCTTGCGCGCGGAATAGGTCGACAGGAAATAGCCCTGCACCACGCCGTCGCGGACCACGTCGCGGGCACGGGTGCGCACGCCTTCCTCGTCGAACGGGGCGCTGCCCATGGCGCCGGGGGTGTGCGGCTGCTCATGGATCTGGATATGCGGCGCAAACACGGCCTGGCCCAGCGAATCGCACAGGAACGTGGATTTGCGGTACAGCGCGCCGCCCGACACCGCCTGCACGAAGGCGCCCAGCAGCCCCGCGGCCAGCGGCGCCTCGAACAGCACCGGGCAGCGGCGCGTGGACAGCTGGCGCGCCTGCAGCCGCGCCAGCGCGCGCTCGGCGGCGTAGCGGCCGATGTCCTCGGGCGCGGCCAGCGCCAGCGGCGAGCGCTTGGACGAGTACCAGTCATCGCGCTGCATGCCGCTGCCGCTGCCGGCGATCGGCGCGCACGAGATGAAATGGCGCGAATACGGGTAGCCGCCCGAGAAGCCGCGCGTGGTCGCCAGCACGAACTGCGAATGCTGCGCCGACACGCTGGCGCCGTCGCTGTTGCGGATGCGCGGCGACACCGCGAAGGCGGCGGCCTCGGCGCGGGTGGCAATGTCGATGGCGCGCTCGGCGTCCAGCGCCCACGGGTGGAACAGTTCCAGGTCCTGCGGCGCGCGTTCCAGCAGTTCTTCCTCGGCCAGGCCGGCGCAATCGTCCTCGGCCGTGAAGCGGGCGATGTTGTAGGCGGCCTCGGCGGTGGCGCGCAGCGCGGCCGCCGAGAAGTCCGAGGTGCTGGCATTGCCGCGGCGCTTGCCGATCATGACCGTGACCCCGACCACCTTGTCGCGGTTCTGCTCGATGGTTTCCACCTGCCCCTTGCGTACCGATACCGACAGGCCGCTGCCTTCGGAGATCTCGGTGGCGGCGTCGGTCGCCCCAAGTTCGCGTGCAACGCGCAGCACATCGGCGGCCATCTCGCTGAGCTGGGCCTGGGTGTAGGTGAAGTGCGCGGTCTGTTCTGCGATCTGGTCCATGCTGGGCGGGTGTCATCAAAAGTCCAAGCGGCAATCATAGCAAGATAAAATGCCGGGCATGACGCGAAATTCCCGTAATCCGAATGGCTCGCGCTTTCCCGGAGGCTTTGCGCCCGAACCGGAAGACGACGAACCGAAAAGCAAGTCGCAGCGCAAGCGCGACATGACCGCCCTGCAGGATCTTGGCGCCGAGCTCGAAGCCCTGGCCAAGGACCGCCTGGCGCGCGTGCCCATGCCCGAAGCGCTGGCCGACGCCATCCACCAGGCCCGCCGCATCAACAGCCACGAGGGCAAGCGCCGCCAGATGCAGTTCGTGGGCAAGATCATGCGCGGCCTCGAGGACGAAGAGGTCGAGGTGATCCGGCAAGCGCTGGAGGGCTTCAAGGGCACCAGCAAGGCCGAAACCGCCCGCATGCACCTGATCGAGCGCTGGCGCGAGCTGCTGCTGGCCGACGACGCGGCGCTGACGCGCTTCCTCGCCGAGCACCCCGGCATCGACGTGCAGGCGCTGCGCAACACCATCCGCAACGCGCGCAAGGAAAAGGAGCAAGGCAAGCCGCCGCGCTATTTCCGCGAGCTGTTCCAGGCCATCAAGACGGCGCTGGACGCGAAGGATGGCAACGCCGGCGCCGCCGCGGACCAACCCCCTACCCCGGAGCCCGAGGCATGACCCAGACCACGCAGCCGGTAGTCCGCAACCATCCCGATGAACTCGTTGTCGGCTTCGTTTCGATCTCGGACCGCGCCTCGGCCGGCACCTACCAGGACGAAGGCATCCCGGCGCTGCGCGAGTGGTTCGGGCGCACGCTGACCACGCCCTGGCAGGCGGTGGAGCGGCTGATCCCGGACGAGCAGGCGCAGATCTCGCGCACCCTGATCGACCTGGTCGACGTGGCCGGCTGCGACCTGGTGCTGACCACCGGCGGCACCGGCCCGGCGCGCCGCGACGTGACGCCCGAGGCCACGCTGGCCGTGGGCACCAAGGAAATGCCCGGCTTCGGCGAGCAGATGCGCCAGGTCAGCCTGCATTTCGTGCCGACCGCGATCCTGTCGCGCCAGGTGGCGGTGATCCGCGAGACCGCCAGCCGCGCCGCGCTGATCGTCAACCTGCCCGGCCAGCCGCGCGCCATCCGCGAGACCCTGGAGGGCCTGCGCGATGCCGATGGCAAGGCCGTGGTGCAAGGGATCTTTGCTGCGGTGCCGTATTGCATCGACCTGATCGGCGGCCCCTACATGGAAACCGACGAAGCCATCGTCAAGGCCTGGCGCCCGAAGAACGCCGTGCGGGCCAAGCCCGCGGCGTAAACGCCAATCCCCGCAGGCGCCCGCCTGCGGGCTCCCCTCCCCGCGCCTCAGCGCAAGCCCAGGTACAACCCCACCGGCACGAACACCACCGCGGCGATATTGCCCAGCAGCACGATCGACGCCACCTGGTCCGGCTCCTGCCGGAAATGGTCCGCCACCAGGAAGTTCAGCACTGCCGGCGGCAGCGCGGCAAACACAAAGAGCAGGCCACGCTGCAATTCGGTCAGCGGCACCCACTGCGCCAGCAGCAGCGCCACCGCGATTCCCGTCAGCGGGCAGGCCGCGGCGCCGACCAGGCCCATGCCCCAGTTGCGCAGGCTGACGTCCTTCATGCGCACGCCCAGTGCAAACAGCATCAGCGGCACGGTGGCGTCGCCCAGCAGCTTGACCGACTGGTAGACCGGGTCCGGCAGCGTGAACCATGGCCGCGCCAGCGCCAGCGCCACGCCCGCCACGGTGGCCAGCACCATGGGGTTGCGCGCGATCTGCGCCATCGACGCATGGCGGTTGACGATCTTCATGCCGATGGTGAAGTGCATCAGGTTCGATGCCGCGAACAGCGCCACCGCCGGCGCCAACCCAGCCGGACCGAAGGCAAATACCGACAGCGGCAGGCCCATATTGCCGCAGTTGTTGAACATCATCGGCGGCACGAAGGTGCGCGGATCGGCCTTCAGCAGCCGCGCCAGCGCCCACGCCAGCACGCCCGAGCCCAGCACCACCGCCACCGCGCAGCCCAGCAGCACCAGCTGGTCGGCCAGCACGAAATCCTTGCTGACGAAGGCCGACACCACCAGCAGCGGCGCGATCACGTCCAGCGTGGCGCGGTTGATGCCGGCCATGTCCGGATGGGCCTTGCGCCCGTACAGCCACCCGACCAGGATGATCAGGATGACCGGCGTGATGATGGAGACGATGCGCTCAAGCATGGGCAGGCGGGCGGGACGCGCCCCGGCGGCGGCCGCCCCGTGCGGACGGCCCGTCGCTTGCAGTGGGTTGTTGTTCCGGGAGCAGCCGGCCCCGCTTATTGCGCGGGCGTGTCGGCGGCCGGCGCGTCCGCTGCCGGTGCGGCGCCCGGCGCGGTGTGACGGATAAAGTGCGTGCGGTAGTAGCGCAGTTCTTCGACCGATTCCAGGATGTCGGCCAGCGCCGTATGCAGCTGGCGCTTGATAAAGCCCTTGTGGATGGCCGGCTCCCAGCGCTTGCACAGCTCCTTCAGCGTGGACACGTCCAGGTTGCGGTAGTGGAAGAACGCCTCCAGCTTGGGCATGTAGCGCGCCATGAAGCGGCGGTCCTGGCAGATCGAGTTGCCGCACATCGGCGACTTGTTGGCCGGCACCCAGCGCTTGAGGAAGGCCAGCAGCTCGGCCTCGGCCTGCTCTTCAGTCAGGGTCGATGCCTTGACCTTGTCGATCAGGCCCGAGCGGCCGTGGGTGCCCTTGTTCCAGTTGTCCATGCCATCGAGCACGGCGTCGCTCTGGTGGATCACCAGCACCGGGCCTTCGGCCAGGATATTGAGTTCGGAGTCGGTAACGACGATCGCGATTTCGATGATGCGATCGGTATCCGGCTGCAGGCCGGTCATTTCCATGTCCAGCCAGATCAGGTTGTTTTCGCTTTTGACGGATTTGGCGGTGGCTTGGCTTGTCATCGGGACTGCGGAAGATAGGGATTTCAGGGAAGCGGCCGCGGCGGGGGCGGGCGCGAACAATTTATAATTCTCGCATATCCGTCCGGAATGGCCGTTTGCGCACCAGCGCCGGGGCGTTTTCCGGATATCCCGGACCACCGCCTGCCCCACCCCGGGGCCCGGCGGTCCCAACGGACGCCCGCCGCGCACAATGCGGGGCGCCCGCACCCACAACAAGGCTCTTGCCGATGTTCACGATTGTCTTTCTCGCCGCCCTGGTGCTGATGGTGCTGACCAGGCTCTGGCTGGCCGCCCGCCAGGTCCGGCATGTGGCGCAGCACCGCAATGCGGTGCCGCCGCGCTTTGCCGACACCATCAGCCTGGCCTCGCACCAGAAGGCCGCGGACTACACCATCGCCCGCACCCGGCTGTCGATGCTCGAGGTGCTGGCCGGGGCCGCGGTGCTGATCGGCTTCACCATGCTGGGCGGGCTGCAGTGGCTCAACCAGTCCTGGCTGGACACTTTCGGCCCGGGCTATGCCTATGGCGTGGCGCTGGTGGCCAGCGTGGCGCTGATCGGCGGGCTGGTCGACCTGCCGTTCTCGCTGTACGGCCAGTTCGGCATCGAGCAGCGCTTCGGCTTCAACAAGATGACGTTCGGCCTGTGGCTGGCCGACATGGCCAAGATGCTGGTGGTGGCCTGCGCGCTGGGCCTGCCGCTGCTGCTGGCGGTGCTGTGGCTGATGGAGCGCGCCGGCTCGCTGTGGTGGGTCTGGACCTGGCTGGTGTGGATGGCCTTCAACCTGTTCCTGCTGGTGGTGTTCCCGACCTTTATCGCGCCGCTGTTCAACAAGTTCGAGCCGCTCACCGACGAATCGCTGCGCCAGCGCATCGAGGCCCTGATGAAGCGCTGCGGCTTTGCCAGCAAGGGCCTGTTCGTGATGGACGGCAGCAAGCGCAGCGCCCACGGCAATGCGTATTTCACCGGCTTCGGCGCGGCCAAGCGCATTGTCTTCTTCGATACGCTGCTGGAGCGCCTGACGGGCGACGAGATCGAGGCGGTGCTGGCACATGAGCTGGGCCACTTCAAGCGGCGCCATGTGGCCAAGCGCATCGTCGTCACCTTTGCGCTGAGCCTGGTATTCCTGGCGCTGCTGGGCTGGCTGGCCACGCGCAGCTGGTTCTACACCGGGCTGGGCGTGGTGCCCAACCTGGGCGTGTCCAACAACGCGCTGGCGCTGGTGCTGTTCTTCCTGGCGCTGCCGGTGTTCACCTTCCTGCTGGGGCCGCTGTCGAGCCTGTCGTCGCGCCGCCATGAGTTCGAGGCCGACGCCTTTGCCGCCGACCAGACCGATGCCGGCAACCTGGTGTCGGCACTGGTGAAGCTGTACAAGGACAACGCCTCGACGCTGACGCCCGATCCGCTCTACAGCGCCTTCTACTACTCGCATCCGCCCGCCGCGCAGCGGATCGACCGCCTGCTGGCGCACGCATGAGCCGCGCCACGCGTCACCGCAACGCCGGCGGCGGCAGCCATGCCGGCACGGCCACCGAATCCGCGCTGATCATCGCCGCCCATGGCCGCCACTACGTGGTCGAGCTGGGCGACGGCACGCGCATGCATGCCTTCCCGCGCGGCAAGAAGAGCGACTGCGCGGTGGGCGACCATGTCAGCGTGGAACGCGCCGCCGCCGACCAGTGCGTGATCACCGCGGCCTCGCCGCGCAAGAACCTGCTGCACCGCTCCGACCAGTTCAAGTCGAAGCTGCTGGCCGCCAATATCGACCAGGTCGTGATCGTGCTGGCAACCGAGCCGGGCTTCTCCGAAGACCTGCTCGGCCGCGCGCTGGTGTCGGCCGAGGCCATGGAGATCCGGCCGCTGATCGTGCTCAACAAGACCGACCTGCCCGACCGGCTGGAGGAAGCGCGAGGGCGCCTGGCGCTGTACCGCAGGCTGGGCTACGACACGCTGGAGCTGTCGGTGCGCGCCGACCCGGCGCAGGCGCTGGCCGCGCTCAAGCCGCGCCTGGCGGGGCTGGCCAGCATCCTGATCGGGCAATCTGGCATGGGCAAGTCGTCGCTGCTGAACCTGCTGATCCCGGGCGTGGATGCGCAGACCCGCGAGATCTCGGCCAAGCTCGACTCCGGCAAGCACACCACCACCTTCACGCGGCTCTATCACCTGCCGGCCGAATGGGGCACCGTGGACGGCCATCAGGGTGCGCTGATCGATTCGCCGGGCTTCCAGGAATTCGGCCTGTACCACCTGAGCGAGGGCATGCTGGAGCGCGCCTTCCCGGAGTTCCGGCCGCTGCTGACCGCGTGCCGTTTCTACAACTGCCACCATGTCAACGAGCCCGGCTGCGGCGTGCTGGCCGCGGTCGCCTCGGGAGCGATCTCCGAGCGCCGCCACCAGCTCTACATGCAGTTGCTGCACGAATCCAACCAGCAGAAGCCGTGGTAAGGTAAGCGCACCTGGGTTACCCGGTGCGCTGCGATGAAACTGCTGCTGTCCGCCACTTCCCTCGTCCATGCGGCCCATTGCCGGAACGTCCTGCGGGCGGCCGGCATCCGGGCGGAATTGCGCAATACCTGGCTGGCCGGCGCGACCGGCGAGATCCCGTTCCGGGAGAGTGCGCCACAGGTGTGGCTGGTCGATGACGAGATGGAAGCGCAGGCGTGGGCGGCGCTCAATGCCGCCGCCAACCCGGCGCCGGGGCCGAGCTGGCAATGCCGCCACTGCCTGGAATGGCACGAGGCCCAGTTCGGGGCCTGCTGGCGTTGCGGCGCGGCCCGCGACTAGCGCGCCGCCCCCCTTTTAACGCTGGTCAGCCGACCCAGAGCGCCAGCGACAGCATCGCCAGCAGCAGCATCCACAGCACCACCGCGCGCCATACCAGGCCCACGGCCGACTGCAGCGTGCGCACGCCGGGCTCGGTGCCGAATTCGGGCGGCACCGGTTCCGGGCCGCCGTTTTCCTCTTCCATGCCGGGCGCATAGTCCACGGCCGGGCCGGCCACGCTGGCGCGCAGCACCACGGTGGAATCATCCTCGGCCAGCGGCGTGCCCAGGCGCACGCCCAGCGCCCCGCCCCCGCTGGCAAGCAGGATGCCGTTGACGGCATCGTTCCACTTGCGCGCATGGTTGCGCCAGGCGTAGACCGCGTCCTCGAAGTTGCCGACGATGGCAAATCCGATCGCCGTCAGCCGCGACGGAATCCAGTCCAGCAAATAGAAGGCGCGCGCCGCAAAGCGGCCCAGCGCGGGGCTGCGCTCGGCCGAGGGCTGGTTCCAGTGGCGGCTCAGGTATTCGGCGGTGCGGTACAGCACCACCCCGCCGGGGCCGACCGGCACCAGGAACCAGAAGAACACGCCGAACACATGCCGGTGCACGGCGATGATTGCCGCTTCCAGCGTGTGCCGCACGATCTCGGAGACCGGCATCTCGACGGTGTCCAGGCCGGTCCATTCGTGCAGCAGCGTGCGCGCGGTATGGACGTCGTCGCGGTTGAGGGCCTCGTGGATGTCGGTGAAGTAGTGGCTGAACTGGCGAAAGCCAAGCGTCATGTACAGCACCAGCACATTCCAGGCGAGCGTCAGCGCCACGCTGATCGAGGCCAGCAGGTAGTGCACCATGATCACCGCCAGGGTCAGCGGCAGGACCACGGTCAGCCAGGCCAGCGCGGCATCGCGCGGCCGGCCGGTGTCGAAGGCATGTTCCGCGCGGTCGCCGAGTGCGCGCACGATCTCGTGGATCGGGTTGTTGCGGCCCAGGGCGCGGAATTGTTCAGCGATCAGCGCCAGGAGAATGGAAACAAAGGTCATCTTGGTACGGGGTGTTCCAAGGGCACGCCTGGCCCTTCCGGGCTTGCCGGCGATGTGTCGGCGCAGGCGCAATGCATAGCGAGAAGATAGCACAGCGCTACCTGCCGGGGCCCGGCGCGCCGCGCAAAAAGCAAAAGCCCGCCGTCAGGCGGGCTTTTGCATGCGGCAATGGACGATGCTCAGGGCAGGTCGAACACCAGTACTTCGGCGCCATCGCCGCCGGACAGCGCGACCTCGCCCTCGGCTTCCAGCCTCGCCGCGTCGCCGGCTTCAAGCGCCTTGCCGTTGACCGTCACCCGGCCGCGCGCCACGTGGATATAGGCGCGGCGGCCCGGCGCAAGCGCCAGCGTGGCAGCCTCGTCGCCATCGAACAGGCCAACGTACAGGCGCACGTCCTGGTGCACCACCACCGAGCCCTCGGCACCATCGGCGCTGGCCACCAGGCGCAGCTTGCCGCGCTTGTCGGCTGCGTCGAAGTGCTTTTCCTCGTAGCCAGGCTCGATGCCGTTCTCGGCCGGCATGATCCAGATCTGCAGGAAGTGGGTGGTGTCGTGCGCGGCGTGGTTGTACTCCGAATGGCGCACGCCGGTGCCGGCGCTCATGCGCTGCACATCGCCCGGGCGGATCACGCTGCCGTTGCCGATGCTGTCCTTGTGGGCCAGTTCGCCCTCAAGCACGTAGCTGATGATCTCCATGTCGCGGTGGCCGTGCGTGCCAAAGCCCATGCCCGGCGCGACGCGGTCCTCGTTGATCACTCGCAGCGGCCCAAACTGCACATGTTGCGGGTCATAGTAGTCGGCGAACGAGAACGAATGAAAGGACTTCAGCCAGCCATGATCGGCGTAACCACGCTCTGCAGACTTTCTGATTTCAATCATTTTGATGGCCCTCCTTGAGCCTGTTTGCCCGCAAGCACTGGCTTGGTAACCGTGTCGCGGCATACGTTTTCGCTTTTGATGCTAGGAAGTTTAGGGCTTGAGGCGTATATTTACGGGGATCGACTTAGAAGCAGTCATTCAGAATTTCTGAACATGGCCCTCTCGCTAGAATCCCTCGAAGTCCTGGACGCCATCGAACGCAAGGGCAGCTTTGCCGCCGCCGCCCACGAGATGGGCAAGGTCCCTTCCGCGCTGACCTACGTGGTGCGCAAGCTGGAAGAAGACCTGGACGTACTGCTGTTCGACCGGCGCCGCCACCGCGCCGAGCTGACGCCGGCCGGACGCGCCCTGCTCGATGAGGGCCGCCACCTGCTGCATGCCGCCGATGACCTGGCACGGCGCGTCAAGCGCCTGGCTACCGGCTGGGAGGCTACCCTCACCATCGTGGTCGACGACCTGATCAACTTCCGCGCGCTGCTGCCGGTGATCCACGACTTCTACGCCGAGAACACCGCCACCCGGCTGCGCTTTTCCAAGGAAGTGCTGGGCGGCGCCTGGGATGCGCTGGTCAACAACCGCGCCGACCTGGTGATCGGCGGCGCTTACGATGCGCCCAGCACGCAGGGCTTCCAGATCCGGCCGCTGGGCTCGATGCCGTTCGTGTTCGCGGTGGCCGCGCACCATCCGCTGGCCACCGAGGAAGGCCCGCTCACCACCATCCAGATCGCCAGGCACCGCATCGTCGCGGTGGGCGACACCTCGCGCAACCTGCCGGCGCGCACCCATGGCGTGCTGGCCGGGCAAGACGTGCTGGTGGTGCCCACCATGCGCGACAAGCTCGAAGCACAGATCCGCGGGCTGGGCTGCGGCTGGCTGCCGGCGCCGATGGCGCAACCCCATATCGAAAGCGGCGTGCTGCAGGCGCGCGAGACCGTCGAGGTGCGCGCGCCCGGCAACTTCAAGGTAGCCTGGCGCACCAGCAACCGCGGCAAGGCGCTGCAGTGGTGGGCCAGCAAGCTGGAAGACCCGCGCCTGGCGCAGGCACTGCTGCAGCAACCCGACTTCGCCGGCTGAGGGCAGGCCTCATGGCAGTGACAGCAACGACGGCAGCACCGACGGTTGCCGCGGCCGGCTATCGCGGCCGCTTTGCCCCCTCGCCCACCGGGCCGCTGCATATGGGCTCGCTGGTCACCGCGCTGGCGAGCTGGCTGGACGCGCGCGCGCACGGCGGCCAGTGGCTGGTGCGCATCGAGGACATCGACATGCCGCGCTGCATGCGCGGCGCGGACGAAGACATCCTGCTCACGCTGGAACGCCTGGGCATGGCGCCGGACGAGCCGCCGGTATGGCAGAGCCGGCGTGAACCGTTCTATGCCGATGCGCTGCGCCGCCTCGACGCCGCCGGGCAGCTCTACCCGTGCGGCTGTTCGCGCAAAGAGATCGCCGATTCGCTGGTACACGTGCGCGAGCGGCACCAGACCCTGGGCTATCCCGGCACCTGCCGCCACGGCCTGAACGGCAAGCTGCCGCGCGCCTGGCGCGTGCGCGTGCCGGACGGCCCGGCCGCCACCGTCTGCTTCGACGACCGCTGGCAGGGCCGCCTGTGCCAGGACCTGGAAACCGAGCTGGGCGACTTCGTGCTGCGCCGCGCGGACGGGCTGTGGGCGTATCAACTGGCGGTAGTGGTGGATGACGGCCTGCAGGGCATCACGCATATCGTGCGCGGCGCCGACCTGCTCGACTCCACGCCGCGCCAGATCCACCTGCAGCGCCTGCTGGGCCTGCCCACGCCGGCCTACCTGCACGTGCCAGTGGTGGTCAACGAAACCGGCGAGAAGCTGAGCAAGCAAAGCGGTGCGCAGGCAATCGACACCACCGCACCGCTGGACGCGCTGCGCGAGGCCGGCACCCACCTGGGGCTGTCGAACCACGCGGACAATGTGAAGGACTGGCTTGCGCGCGCCACCGACGGGTGGCGCCAATTGCTGGCCGACCTGCCGCAACCCCCGCACGGATAGCGCCCCCCCAAAAGCAAATGGCCCGCGCAGTGAACTGCACCCCAAAAGTTGGACGTTGATCCAATCTTTGGGGTGTTTTTCATGACGAAGTACGACGAGGCATTCAA
>NZ_JBYSXC010000002.1:0-665429 GCF_058781795.1 Cupriavidus sp. FW306-1B-F12B | reverse complement strand
AGGGCTGAGCCCCGTGCAATACAGGACTCAGCCCTTGGCGGCCTAACTTACCCGTCCAACTTTACGGGGTCAGTTCAGCAGGCGGGCCATTTTCAGCTACGGCAGGATCAGATCAGGACTTGCGCGGCACGCCGCCCAGCAGGGCAGCTACCGGCCGCTTGGGCGCCTGGCGGCCGCGGCTCAGCGCGGCGGCCACTTCATCGGCCGCCTTGGCCTGGGCGACGCTGGCTGCGCTGGGCTCGTACGGGCGCGAGAAGAACGGATCATCCGAGGCACGGAACACCTGGCGGTTGGCGCTGTGCTCGTGGCGGCGCGGACGCTCTTCGCCCTCGCCGTTGCCGCGCGCGCGACGCACGTCGCTACGCTCGCGGCGGCGCTCGGTGTCGCCCTGGCGGGCGCGCTCGCCGGTCGGGTCGAAGCCTTCCAGCTTGCCGCGCGGGATGCTGCGCTTGATCAGCTTCTCGATATCGGACAGCAGGCGCTCGTCATTGCCCGGCACGTAGATCGACAGCGCATCGCCGCTGGCGCCGGCACGGCCGGTACGGCCGATGCGGTGCACATAGTCTTCGGCGCTGTATGGCACGTCGAAGTTGACCACGCACGGCATGTCGGGAATATCCAGCCCGCGCGCGGCCACGTCGGTGGCGACCAGCGCGTCGATGGTGCCGCTCTTGAACCCTTCCAGCGTCTGCATGCGCTCGGTCTGGGTCTTGTCGCCGTGGATGGCGGCGGCGTTGATGCCCTCGCGCTCCAAATGGCGCGCCAGGCGCGAGCAGCCGATCTTGCTGTTGACGAAGACGATGCACTGGCGCGACAGCCCCTGCTCGGCGCGCTGCTTGAGCAGGTGCACGACCGCCGCCTGCTTGTGGCCGTCTTCGACCAGGTACACCATCTGGCGCACGTTCTCGTTGGTCGAGTTGCTGCGCGCCACTTCGATGGTGACCGGGTGCTTCAGGTAGCTGGAGGCCAGCCGCTTGATTTCCGGCGAGAACGTAGCCGAGAACAGCAGCGTCTGGCGATGTGCCGGCAGCAGGTTGATGATGCGCTGCAGGTCCGGCAGGAAGCCCATGTCGAGCATGCGGTCGGCTTCGTCCAGCACCAGCATCTGCACCTGCGACAGGTTGACCGACTTCTGCTGCACGTGGTCCAGCAGGCGGCCGGGCGTTGCCACCAGGATCTCCACGCCGCGGCGCAGGGCATCGGTCTGCGGGTTCATGTCGACGCCGCCGAACACCACGGTGCTGCGCAGGTCGGTGTGCTTGGCGTAGCGCGCGACGTTGTCATAGACCTGGTCGGCCAGTTCGCGCGTGGGGGTCAGCATCAGCGCGCGCACCGGGTGGCGCGCCGGCGAGGCGCTGGCATTGGCCAGCGGCAGCAGGCGCTGGATGATCGGCAGCGCGAAGCCCGCGGTCTTGCCGGTGCCGGTCTGCGCGGCGCCCATCATGTCCTTGCCTATCAGCACGACCGGGATGGCCTGTGCCTGGATCGGGGTGGGCGTGGTGTAGCCCTGTTCGGACAAGGCGCGCAGGATGCGCGCGTCCAGGCCGAAGCTGTCGAATGTCTGCACGGCGGTCTGCCCCGCGGTAGTGGCTTCTGGTGCGTTCGTAGTGGTCATGGGTATCGGTGTCTGGCGGGAGGCGAACCCGGCACAAACGGATACGCGTCTGGAACTCATCTCGCCCTGACTCTCGCCTGGCGCCGGGAGGGTTCCGGCACGGCCAAGCTGGCTGCAGCATTTGGCCAAGAGAATCAAAGACTTAGATTTTAGCACCTCTGCCAGCACAGTGGGCATTCTGGCAGCGCCGTGCGACTGGTGCGACAGATGGCGGCGCAGGCTGGCGGGATTTCAAGAAACTGTCATATCCGCCACGCAAGATGCCGGCGGCGCGGCGGCCACGGCCGGACCGCGCCACCCCACCTCACCGAGACCTACATGGACTTCGAGCTTTTCCGCCAGACCTGCCAGCAGTTCCTGCGCACCTCCAGCCAGTTCCTTGGCCTGGCCGCGGCCGCCTGCCAGCCGGCGCTGCCCTTGCCGGCGCTGCCGGCCAGCCAGCCGCAAGGGCAGCAGCCCGCCTGAGCTTCAGCCGGGCCACCGGAGCGGCATCCGAATCACTCAGTCGCCACGGATGCCATTGTCCTGGATCACCTTGCCCCATTTGCTGTAGTCGGCCTTCATGCGCGCGGCCAGCTGCTCGGGCGGCATATAGGCGGCCACCGTGCCGGCGCCCAGCATCTTCTGCTGCACGGCCGGATCGGCCAGCGCCTTCTTCAGCTCGGCCGACAGCGTGGCCACCACCTCCTTGGGCGTGCCGGCCGGCGCCAGCAGCCCGCCCCAGGCAGTGGCGTCGAAGCCCGGGAAGCCCTGCTCGGCCACCGTCTTGACGTCGGGCGTGAAGCTCACGCGCTTGGCGGAGCCCACCGCGATCGGGCGCAGCTTGCCGGCCTTGATGTGCGGCAGCGCGGCGATCATGTCCGAGAACATCATCGGCACCTGGCCCGCCAGCAGGTCGGAGATGGCGGGCGCGCTGCCCTTGTACGGCACGTGCTGCACGTCGAAGTGGCCCAGGTTCTTCAGCAGCTCGGTCGACAGGTGGCCGAAGCTGCCATTGCCGGCGCTGGTGTAGTTCAGCGCGCCGGGCTTGGCCTTGGCCTTGGCGATGTACTGCTGCAGGCTGGTCACGTCCGGCATCGCCTGCGGGTTGACCACCATCACGATGGGCAGGTCATAGGCCGCGCCGATCGGCGTGAAGTCCTTGAAGAGGTCGTAGCCCTTGCGGTTGATCAGGTGCGGCGCCAGCAGCGTGGGCGTGGCCAGCACCAGCAGCGTGTAGCCGTCGGCGGGACTCTTGGCGACGTTCTCGGCGCCGATGGTGCCGGAGGCGCCGGGACGGTTGTCCACCACCACCGGCTGCTTGAGGGATTCGCTCATCTTCTGGCCGATGATGCGCGCGGCGGTGTCGGTCGGGCCGCCCGGCGGGAACGGCACCACCAGGCGGATCGCCTTGCCGGGATAGGCCTCGGCAAAGGCCGGCGCGGCGGCGAGCGGCAGCGCGGTGGTCAGGAAGGCGGTGCCCAGGCGGCGCGCGAAGTGACGGTGGAAGGTACGGCGGCTAGTGCTCTGCATGGTATGGCTAAGTCCTGCGGTAGATCGCGATAGATCGAAAACCGATGCGCGGCTCAGGGCCGCGCCGGGATGAAGCGACAGCGGTTCAGTAACGTCATGACAGATCCTGGCGTGCCTCCTCGCGAACCGGTCTTGGCCGGCCCGTCTGCTTGATGCCAATGGCGGCGGTGCTTGCGCCGCCGGCCACGAATGATTACAGGTGCAGGGGCCCGGCCTGGAACAGCCGCGCATCCATCTGGCGCAGGTCCGGCGCCACGGCCACGGGCGTTGCGCACTGGTCCAGCACATCGCGCTGCAGGTCAACGCCCGGGGCGATCTCGACCAGCGTGAGGCGGGCATCGCCATCTGCGCCAGCGCGCATCTCGAACACCGCGCGCTCGGTGATGTACAGCACCGGGATGCCAAGCGACGCCACATAGGGCCCGTTGAAGCTCAGGTGCGACACCTCCGGCACGATCTTCTTCACGCGGCCTTCGCGCACGATCTGCAGGCCGCCGTCGCCGGCGCGGACTTCCAGCCCGCCCGCCGTCAGCGTGCCCATGAACACCACCGCGCGCGCGCTCTGCGTGATGTTGATAAAGCCGCCGACACCGGCAATCGATGCGCCCTCGCCTGCGCCGAACTTGCTGACGTTGACGTTGCCGTGGCCATCGAGCTCGGCCAGGCCCAGGATGGCCAGGTCGATGCCGCCGCCCTCGTAGAAATCGAACTGCGCGGGCTGGTCCACCACCGCCTCCGGGTAGGCCGAGGCACCGAAGCTGAGGCCATCCGCGGGCGTGCCGCCGATGGGGCCGGCCTCGACGGTCAGCGTGAAACCGTCCAGCCCGGCCTGGTGCGCCAGCATGCCGACCGCTGCCGGCATGCCCACGCCCAGGTTGACCACGCGCGGCGCTCGGCGCGCCAGCTCCATCACCGCACGGCGCTGCACGATGGTGCGCGCGTCGAGCGGGGCGGCAGCCACCGGCGCCGCTTCCGCTTCGGCCACCGCTGCCTCGCCCTGCCACGGCGTCACGTAGGCCGGGTTGTAGGACTCGGCAAACGTCATCTGGTGGTTGGCGGGGTTGTCGCAGACCACCACGTAATCGACCAGGATGCCGGGCACGTGGATGGCCTGCAGGATCTCGTGGTGGTCGACCAGGCTTTCCACCTGCGCGATCACGATGCCGCCCGAGTTGTGGGCCGCCTGCGCCATCGCCAGCAGCTCATGGTGGAAGGCTTCGCGATGCGTGCTGAGGTTGCCGCGGGTGTCGGCCGCGGTGCAGCGGATCAGCGCGCAGTGGATCGGGAAGCTCGGGTAGAACAGGTATTCTTCGCCGCGGAAGTCGACCGCATCGACCCAGCATGTCTTGCCCTCGGCAATGGCCTGGCGCGCGCGCTGGTTGACGGCGCCGCCGTGGTAGCGCGCATCCTGCGCGGTGCGCGGGTCGACGAAGGTGTGCAGGCCGATCTTGGTCATCACGCCGGGCTTGCCGCCGGCGATGGCGCGGTACAGGTGCGTCAGCACGCCCTGCGGCAGGTTGTAGCCCTCGCACTGCTCGGCCATGGCCAGCGTGGCCAGCCGCGTGGCCGAGCGCCAGTGGCCGCCGACGATGCTGGCGGTCATGCCGGCATTGCCGAAGTGGTTCACGCCGCGCGCGCCGCGGTCGCCCTGCCCGGCCGAGTACACCAGCGTCAGGTCGCGCGGCAGCCCGCTCTGCAGGAAGCGCTGCTCCAGCGCCTCGGTCACGGCCTCGGCATGGCCGGCGCCGACAAAGCCAGCGCTGGCCACGGTCCAGCCATCCTGCACCAGTGCCGCCGCTTCGCGTGCGGTGATCACCTTCATCGCTGTCTCCGGTTTCGTTGTGCCGTCCCGCATCAGTGACGGCACGTTTTTCCGTGAATCTTGTTTTGCGAACATTTGTTCGGAAAACGCTATCATACGGACATGCCGGCCGCTGGCGCAAGTCCGGATCGGCATGGAGAATCATGTGATTCCCCCTCCATTTCCCCGTATTGAGCCGAAATGCCGCAAGCAGAAGCCGCCAAGAAAGACGAACTGCTGGAATCGCTGAGCAAGGGCCTGGCGCTGCTGCGCCTGTTCGCCGCCGGCGCGGAACGCCTGACCATGCAGGACGTCGCCGAGCAGCTCGACGTGACCCGCGCCGCCGCGCGCCGGCTGCTGCTGACCCTGGAGCACAACGGCTACGTGGCGCAGGACGGCCGCCACTTTGCGCTGACGCCGCGGGTGATGGAGCTCGGCTATGCCTACTTTGCCTCGATGAGCCTGCCGCAGATGGCACGGCCCTACCTGCAGGGGCTGTGCGAGTCCCTGGGCGAAAGCTGCTCGGTGGGCGTGCTCGATGCGGAATCCGTGGTGCTGGTGGCGCGCGAGGAGCCGCGCCAGCTGCTGCGCGTGGACATGGCGCTGGGGCGGCGCATGCCGGCCTATGCGCATTCGCTTGGCCGCGTGCTGCTTGCCGGCCTGGACGATGACGCGCTCGAGGCCTACCTGGCAGGCGCCACGCTGCGCAAGCTGACGCCGTTCACGGTCAGCTCGCGCACGGCGCTGGCGCGCACGCTGCGGCAGGTGCGCACCGACGGCTACTGTGTGCTGGTGAGCGAGCTGGTGGACGGCTATGCCGGGATCTCGGTGCCGTTGCGCGACCAGGCCGGCAAGGCGGTGGCCGGGCTGGGCTTCAGCATGGTGCTGGGCAGCCGTGACCAGGCCCAGCTGGAGACGCGCTTCCTGGAGCCGCTGCGCGAGGCCGCCGCCCGCATCGAAACCATCCTGCAGGCGCGCTGAGGCGCCTGCGGCCCATGTAGAAAAGCCCCGCGTGCCGGGGAGGCAGCGGGGCTCAAATGGTAGCGGGGCAATCTGCTCGACCACCCACGCCTTGATCTTGGCGCATCGCGCTACTGCGGGCATCCCCCAAATGTGGGCCATTGCCATGCCGCGTTGCCGGCAGGCCGCAAACGCGCCCTGCGAAGCCTGTCAATCATGGCCCTGTCACATTCCTGAAGGAATCCGGGTTTTCGCCGAGCGGGTTTTCGCCAGCTTCCGGCCAGCGGCCGGATGCGGTCTACTGGACTCACATCGACGGCCTGGCACCGCAAACGCCGGATCGCCGCAGCCGATGGTGCCTCAGAACAAGTCCAATGACCGGGAGACAGACCATGGTGACGAAGAAAGAAGACGCTTTCGTACTGAAGAACCTTCTCGCCCTCGCAGCAGTGGAAACCCTGGGCGGCGCGATTGCCCTGGGCATGGTCTTCCACCTGATCTGAACCCGCTTGCCTGCGCGCCGGCGCTGCCACGCCGGCGCCCGGCGCGCTCATTCGTCGACAATCACCTCGAAGCCGCCAAAGATCATCCGCTGGCCGTCGAACGGCATCGGATCCATGCCTTCCTTCAGGCGCGGGTCTGCCATCGCCGCCTTCATGCCGGTGTCGCGCTTCTCGCGCGATGGCCACAGGATCCACGAGAACACCACCGCTTCATCCTCCTTGCGCTGCACCGCCATCGTAAAGGACGTGACCTTGCCTTCCGGTACATCGTCACCCCAGCATTCCACCACCTTCAGCGCGCCGTGCTCCTTGAACACCGCGGCTGCCTTCTGCGCCACCTGGCGGTAGGTCTCGCGAGTGGCCTGGGGAACGGCCAGTACAAATCCGTCGATATAGGACATGGACTTCACTCCTGGTCAGATTGAATCGGGCGAATCGGATCAAACGCGCGATTGCGTCTGACTACCATAGTCCATCGCCACGCCCTCAGCGGGTGGTCCGCTGCCCGCGCCGGTCGACCTCGAACACCATGTTTTCCCGGAAGCGCTGCCGCAGCCACTGCTCGGTCCGGCCCTGCGGCCGGCCCGACTTCGCCCAGATCAGGTCGACGCTGACCAGCCAGTCCGTGTACGGATAGGCCGCCAGGTCCAGTTCCACCAGTTCGCCGCGCTCCAGCGCCGCGCGCACCAGTTGCCGCGGCAGCGTGGCCCAGCCCAGCCCGCTTTTCACCATTTCGACCAGCGCCAGGTAGCTTTCGGCGCGCCACACCCGCGCTGCGCGCAGGTATTCGCTGGTGGGCAGCTTGTCGGCATGCGCGCTGAAGGCCAGGCGCCGATAGGCGTGCAGGTCGGCAAACGAGACCTGCTCGCGCCCGGCCAGCGGGTGTCCCGGGTGCACCACATGCACCATGATCAGCTTGCCCAACTGCACGAAGGCCAGTTCCGGCGCGTAGTGCGGCTGCGCGAAGGCGATGCCGAGCTCGGCCTCGCCCTGCAGCACCAGTTCGCTGACATCGCCGTAGACCGGATTGCGGATGGTCAGGTCGACATACGGAAACTCCCGCTCGAATTCGGCCAGCACCGGCATCACCGCGTGGTACGGGATTTCGATCGCCAGCGTCAGCCCGGGCGGGTTGGCATCGGCCAGGCTGGCGGCATGGGCCTGCAGCGAGAGGCAGCGCTCCAGCACGGCTTCGGCCTCGGTCAGCAGCTTGCGGCCGGCCCCGGTCAGCGCCGGATTGCGGCTGCTGCGGTCGAACAGCGGCACGCCGAGGTCGATCTCCAGGTTGGACACCGCCGCACTGACCGTGGACTGGGTCTTGCCCAGGCGCCGCGCGGCGGCGGAAAAGGAGCCTGTCTCAACCACCAGGGCGAATACCTGCAACTGGTCCAGCGAAAAACGCATGGCCATCCTCCCGCGACCCATCGACTGGATCGATAGGTATTGATTTGTTGTACCGAAGAAGTTGCGGAGATGATGCTGCAACAACCGAGGGATCACAAATCCCGGCAAACCCGGCCGGCGTTGCCCAATCCGCTCAACGGCAGCGCCGCACAGGCCGGCACGGAAGCGCCGCTGCTGCCGGCGCAAGCCGAAGAACCCACCCAATCCTGATCCCTTTCCCCCAAACCGGAGACCCCCAAACATGACCCGAATCACAGACCCGTCCGGCGCCGAACTCTCGCCGCTCGACCTGGAACTGCTGCACCAGTCGATCGCACTGTCCGATGCATCCAGGGCCCGCGGCCGCCATCCGTTCGCCGCGCTGGTGGCCGACCAGGCCGGCAATATCATCGCCAGCGCCGGCAACAACTCGATGCCTCCGGAGGGCGACCCGACCCAGCACGCCGAACTGGTCGCCGCCGCGCAGGCCGCGCGTGCGCTGCCGCCGGAGCAACTGGCCGACTGCACCCTCTACACCAGCGCGGAGCCGTGCTGCATGTGCGCCGGCGCGATCTACTGGACCGGCATCGGGCGCGTGGTCTATGCGCTGTCAGAGCACAAGCTGCTGGGCCTGACCGGCGACCATCCGGAGAACCCGACCTTCTCGCTGCCTTGCCGCGAAGTGTTCGCGCGCGGGCAGCGCCGGGTGGACGTGGTCGGGCCAGTGCTCGAGGACGAAGCCGCGGCACCGCACGCGGGCTTCTGGAAGTAGCCATCGTGCCTGCCGTCCGCCCGGCGGACGGCAGGATCGGCGTTGGACATTCTGTCATCGGCACGTCACCCCGCCTTCCTACACTCGCCTGGCTCCGGCTCCCAGCAGCCGCCACACCCACCCAGCCAGGCGAACCCGATGCTCCCCTGCAAACTCCCAAGAACCCTGGCCGCGACCCTGATCGCGGCGGCATTGCTCACCGCATGCGGTGGCGATGACGGCGGCGGCAACCTGTCGCCGAGTGCGACTGTCACGCCGAACGCACAACCGGAACAGCCCGGCAAGAAGCCGGACCAGCGGCCCGACCCCGTGATCCGCTGCGCCCCCTGACAACGCAAGTCCCGACGCCATCCGACAAGACCATGGTCTCTCGCCGCAACTTCCTGCAAGCCGCAGCCGGCACCGGCTTCGCCGCCGCCGCGCTGGCCGCGTTCCCGCCCAGCATCCGCAAGGCCCTGGCCATCCCGGCCAACAATGCCACCGGCACCATCAAGGATGTCGAGCATGTGGTGATCCTGATGCAGGAGAACCGTTCCTTCGACCACTACTTCGGCACGCTCAAGGGTGTGCGCGGGTTCGGCGACCGCTTCACCATCCCGCTGCCCAATGCGCGCAAGGTATGGCAGCAACAGCGCGCCAACGGCGCCGTGCTGACCCCGTATCACCTGGATGGCACCAACAACAACGCGCAGCGCGCGGCCGGCACGCCGCATGCCTGGGTGGACAGCCAGCAAGCCTGGGACCACGGCCGCATGGCGAACTGGCCGACGTACAAGACCAATACCTCGATGGGCTACTTCAAGGAGAAGGAGATCCCGTTCCAGTTCGCACTGGCCAATGCATTTACGCTGTGCGACGCGTACCACTGCTCGATGCATACGGGCACTGACGCGAACCGTTCATTCCACCTGACCGGCACCAACGGCCCGACGGCTGCCAACGTGGCCTTCGTCAACAATGAGTGGGATGCGATCGACGGCCTGCCCGCGTCGGCCAACACCGGCTACACCTGGAAGACCTACGCCGAGCGGCTGGAAGCAGCCGGCATCAGCTGGATCTGCTACCAGAACATGCCGGACGAATGGGGCGACAACATGCTGGGCGCGTTCCAGCAGTTCCGCAAGGCCAACCTGGCGTCGGGCTTTCCGGTATCCAGCGGCGGCGCGCCGGGCGCGCCCTACGCCAACACCGGCCAGCCGCTGCCTTACCACGCCTACGATGCGGCCACCGACAATGCCGCCAATCCGCTATACAAGGGCGTGGCCAACACTCTGCCCGGCACCAGACCCGAGGAATACCTCGACGCCTTCCGCCGCGACATCAAGGAAGGCAGGCTGCCGCAGGTATCGTGGATCAACGCGCCGTCGATCTACTGCGAGCATCCCGGCCCGTCCAGCCCGGTCCAGGGCGCGTGGTTCCTGCAGGAAGTGCTGGACTCGCTGACCGCCGTGCCCGAGGTCTGGAGCAAGACCGTGCTGCTGGTCAACTTCGACGAGAACGACGGCTACTTCGACCACGTCCCCTCCCCCTCGGCGCCGTCGGTGAACCCCGACAAGACGCTGGCCGGCAAGGCGACGCTGAGCAATGCCGAGATGCAGGCCGAATACTTCAACCATCCGGCGCCACCGGGCAGCAGGACCCAGCCTGCTGCCGACGGCCGCGTGTACGGGCCCGGGCCGCGCGTGCCGCTTTACGCGATCTCGCCATGGAGCCGTGGCGGCTGGGTCAATTCCCAGGTGTTCGACCACACCTCCGTGCTGCGCTTCCTGGAAGCGCGGTTCGGCGTGGCAGAACCCAACATCAGCCCCTTCCGCCGCGCCGTCTGCGGCGACCTGACCAGCGCGTTCAACTTCAAGACGCCCAACTCGGAAACCCTGCCCACGCTGGGCGGGCGCACCACGCGCAGCGGTGCCGACCAGCTGCGCCAGGCCCAGCAGGCCCTGCCCGCGGTGCCGCTGCCAGTCGACATGCAATTGCCGCTGCAAGCCACCGGCACCCGCCCGTCACGCGCGCTGCCGTATGAGCTGCACACCAGCGCGCGCTGCAGCGCCGTGGGGCAGGTCGAACTGGTGTTCGCCAACACCGGCACGCAAGCCGCGGTGTTCCACGTCTACGACCGCTACCAGCTGGGCCGCATTCCGCGCCGCTATGTCGTGGAAGCCGGCAAGTCCCTGAGCGACACCTGGAACGTGTTCCAGGACAACGCCGGGCAATACGACCTGTGGGTGCTGGGCCCCAACGGCTTCCACCGACATTTCCGCGGCGATACCAACCGCATCGGCGACACCGGCATCGCACCGGAGATCCGCGTCTGCTACGACATTGCCAACGGCGATGTCTATGTCGACCTGATCAACGCCGCCCGCAAAGCCTGCCACTTCAGCATCCAGGCGCTCGCGTACCGGACCGATGGCCCGTGGCCGGTCACCGTCGGCGCCAACGGCGACAAATCCGTGCACTGGTCGCTGGAGGAAAGCGGGCAGTGGTATGACTTCGCGGTGACGTGCGACAGCGACCCGGCCTTCTATCGACGCTTCGCGGGGCGGGTGGAGACCGGCAGGCATACGGTGAGCGATCCGGCGATGGGGGTGGTGACAGCGCAGGATTGAGCGGTAGTTCGAGGCAAGAAAAAAGGGACTGCAGGTATCAACCTGCAGTCCCTTTTCACATTGGTGGGCCTCCCGTGAGTCGAACACGGCACCAACGGATTATGAGTCCGCTGCTCTAACCAGGCATGAGCTAGAGGCCCTTGGAAGCGATTAGTTGCCTTCCAGGAAGCTCTTCAGCTTGTCCGAGCGGCTCGGGTGGCGCAGCTTGCGCAGTGCCTTGGCCTCGATCTGGCGAATCCGTTCACGCGTGACGTCGAACTGCTTGCCGACCTCTTCCAGCGTGTGGTCGGTGCTCATTTCGATGCCGAAGCGCATGCGCAGCACCTTGGCTTCGCGCGGCGTGAGCGAGTCCAGCACGTCCTTGACGACGTCGCGCATGGAGCCGTGCAGTGCCGCTTCGGCCGGGGCCAGCGTGTTGGTGTCCTCGATGAAGTCGCCCAGATGGGAGTCGTCGTCGTCACCGATCGGCGTTTCCATGGAGATCGGCTCTTTGGCGATCTTCATGATCTTGCGGATCTTGTCTTCCGGCATCTCCATCTTCTCGGCCAGCGTTGCCGGATCCGGCTCGTTGCCGGTTTCCTGCAGGATCTGGCGCGAGATGCGGTTCATCTTGTTGATGGTCTCGATCATGTGCACCGGAATGCGGATGGTGCGCGCCTGGTCGGCGATCGAGCGCGTGATGGCCTGGCGGATCCACCACGTGGCGTAGGTCGAGAACTTGTAGCCGCGACGGTATTCGAACTTGTCCACCGCCTTCATCAGGCCGATGTTGCCTTCCTGGATCAGGTCGAGGAACTGCAGGCCGCGGTTGGTGTACTTCTTGGCGATCGAGATCACCAGGCGCAGGTTGGCCTCGGTCATCTCGCGCTTGGCTTCGCGGGCACGACGCTCGCCCTCGGCCATCTTGCGGTTGACGCCCTTCAGTTCCTTCAGCGGCAGCACCACGCGCGACTGCAGGTCGATCAGCTTCTGCTGCAGCTCGTGCACGGCCGGCACATTGCGCTCGACAATGGTGCTGTAGGGCTTGCCGTCGGCGACGATGGTGTGGACCCACTCGAGGTTGGTCTCGTTGCCCGGGAAGCGGGCGACGAACTCCGCGCGCGGCATGCCGCACTTGTCCACAATGGTGTTCAGGATGGCACGCTCGAGCTTGCGCACTTCGTCCACCTGGCCGCGCAGCGTGTCGCACAGGCGCTCGACATTGCGGGCGGTGAAGCGGATGCCCATCAGCTCGGCCTGGATGGCTTCCTGCGCCTTGACGTAGGGCTTGGAGTTGTAGCCTTCCTTTTCGAACGCGCGGCGCATCTTGTCGAACTGCTCGGCGATCACGCGGAATTTCTCCAGCGCGTTCTGCTTCAGTTCTTCAAGCTGGCGCGCGGAGGCGCCGGCACCGGCGCCGCCTTCATCGTCCTCGTCCTCGTCGGCGTCTTCCTCGTCGTCGGACTCGAGGTCCTCTTCAGCGGCAGGCGCAGCGGCGGCGGCCGGGGACTCGGCCACTTCCTCGGCGTTCGGGTCGATCAGGCCGTCGACGAATTCGTCGATCTTGATCTCGTCGTTGGCCACGCGCTCGGCATGGGCCAGGATCTCGGAGATGGTGACCGGGCAAGCCGAGATCGCCATCACCATGTCCTTCAGGCCGGCCTCGATGCGCTTGGCGATCTCGATTTCGCCTTCGCGCGTCAGCAGCTCGACCGTGCCCATCTCACGCATGTACATGCGCACCGGGTCGGTGGTGCGGCCGAACTCGGAGTCAACCGTGGACAGGGCCGCTTCGGCCTCTTCCTCGGCTTCTTCCTCGCTGGTGGCGGACGGTGCGTTGTCGTTGAGCAGCAGCGTCTCGGCATCCGGCGCCTGTTCATAGACAGCGATGCCGATGTCGTTCAGCGTGGCGACCAGCGTGTCGATCGTTTCCGAATCGACCATGTCGTCCGGCAGGTGATCGTTGATTTCCGCGTAGGTCAGGTAGCCGCGCGACTTGCCCAGCTTGATCAGCGCCTTGAGTTTCTGGCGACGCAGCTCAAGCTCTTCCTCGGTGCCCTGCTGGGTCGAGGCGAACTCCTTGAGCAGGGCCTTTTCCTTGGCCTTGCGGTCCTTGGCTTTCTGCTTTTCGGTCTTCGGCGCCGCGGCCGGGGTTGCCGCCGGGCGCGCATCGTTCTCGTAAAACTCTTCAGTCACGTCGTCTGTTGTGCTGTCGTCGTGCTGCATCTCGGCCTTGGGCTTGCGGCCACGCTTTTTCGGCTCCGGCTTGATTGCCGGCGCAGCGGGACGCTCGGATGCAACGGATGCAGGTGTCGCGGCACGCGCCTTGGTTGCCGTAGTGGTGGTGCCGGCCTTGGCCTCCCCACTCTTGGCGCCGGCGGCTGCCGCTCGCTTGCTCTCGACTTCGGTATTCTGCTGTTTCGCCACGGTGATACTCTTACCTTTCACTGGTGCAGATGCGGCGACCTTGCCGCTCGTACTGGCGCTCTTGCCGCTCTCGCGTGCCGAAGTCGAGGCCTTTGTCTTTTCGGATGTGCGAGTCCTGGCGGGAGTCGTCACGGCGGGCGCTTGCGCGCTACGCACGGACTTTGATGGCGCAGACCGGGCTGGTGTCTTGACTGACGCGGTCGATGTCTTCGCCGCCGTTGTTTTCACAGACGCCTTGCCGCTCCCTGATTGGGGAGCTTTAGAGGTAACCCTTTCGGTTGCTTTGGCCTTTGCCATTGGCACGCTCACTTTCACCAGAACTGGAGAGAAAGATTTCGCAATCCAAACCGGCTATTGTAGCACGCCACGCATAGCCGGCTCCCTGTCAGGTGAGGTTTTCACCTGAAAAATCAAGGCTTAAGCTCGGCGGGGCCGGGCCCAGTCCCTTATCCAACGCTTACCGCTGCCTCCTGGTTGATGACCAGGGCACCCGCAGGCGCCTCAGCCAAGTTGGCGCCGCCGGTGGATTTCGCCCACCAGCCAGCGCATGCGCTGCTTGGCCGCTTCATCGGCCGTGCCGGCCACTACCTCCGCCTGCAGTCCGTCGAGTTCGCGCCGCAGCGGCTCGGCCAGCAGCTTGGTAATGGCCGCATCGAAATCCTGTATTGCAGGTGCTTCCTCGATCTCTTCTCGCAGCACCGCGGCACGCGCCACGGCATACACCTCGGCATACGGCGACTGGGCCAGGTGTTCGCTGAAGGCCGCAAAATTGACCTCGCCCTGCACGCTGTCGCACGCCTCCACCAGGTGCGCCAGCACTTCACTGTCACTGCTCTCGCCGCCCAGCAGCAGCGCGCGTGCATCCTCGTCCAGCCTCGCCGACAGCGCCGGATAGCACATCAGCAGCTGGATCACCCGCTGCTCCAGCCCAGTCGGGGCCTGACGGCGCGTGCGCGGGCGCGGCTGGGCGAAGCGGCCGACGCGGGCCGGGTCGCTGCGCAGGCCGCAGATGGCCTCGATCTCCGCGGGTGTCGTTGCCGTGGCATCGGCAAGTTCGCGCACAATCTGTAGCCTCAGGCCGCCGGCGGGCATGGCCTGCAGTAGCGGCTTGGCCTCGTACTGGGCGCGGGCGCGGCCTTCGGGCTGGCGCAGGTCCAGGTCTTCGGTGACGGACTGCAGCAGGAAGCGCGACAGCGGCATGGCGTTGCGCACCTGGGTGGCAAAGGCCTCAGTGCCCTCTTCGCGCACATAGCTGTCCGGATCGTGCTCCGCCGGCAGGAACAGGAAGCGGATGGTCTTGTTGTCCGCCACATGCGGCAGGCAGGCTTCCAGCGCGCGCCGGGCCGCGCGGCGCCCGGCAGAGTCGCCGTCGAACGAGAACACCACGGCGTCGGTCTGGCGCAGCAGCTTCTGCACGTGCACAGGGGTGCACGCCGTGCCCAGGGTGGCAACGGCATTGGCAAAACCGAGCTGGGCCAGCGCCACGACGTCCATATACCCTTCGACCACCAGCACGTAGCCGGTTTCCCGGATCGCGTGACGGGCCTCGAACAGCCCGTACAGCTCCGTGCCCTTGCTGAACAGCGGGGTTTCGGGAGAGTTCAGGTACTTGGGCTCGCCCTGCCCCATCACGCGCCCGCCGAAGCCGATCACGGCCCCCTTGGTGTTGCGGATAGGGAACATGATGCGGTCGCGGAAGCGGTCATAGCGGCGCGGCTTGCCGTCCGCATCGCGCTTGTCGCTTTCGATCAGCAGGCCGCACTCGACCAGCGGCGCCGACACGTTGTCATCACGATAGCTGCCGAACACGGCCTCCAGGCCCTGCCAGTCATCCGGCGCGTAGCCCAGGCCAAAGTTCGCGGCGATCTCGCCGGTCAGGCCGCGGCCCTTCAGGTACTGGATCGCCTGCGGCGCGCCGCGCAGCTGGCGGCGGTAGAAATCGGTGGCGCGGGTCATGGCGTCGGACAGCGCCACCGAACGGGCCTGCTGCTCCGCGCGCTGCCCGGGCGGCAGCCGGTCGCGCTCTTCCGGCACGCTCATGCCGACCGACTGGGCCAGTTCGCGCACCGCTTCCGGGTAGGACTGGCCGGAAAACTCCATCAGGAAGCCGATGGCCGAGCCGTGGGCGCCACATCCGAAGCAGTGGTAGAACTGCTTGGTCGGCGACACCGTGAATGACGGCGATTTCTCGTTATGGAAGGGGCACAGCCCCATGAAATTGGCGCCGCCCTTCTTCAGCTGCACATACTTGCCCACCACATCGACAATGTCGACACGGTTGAGCAGGTCCTGAATAAAGGATTGCGGAATCACCCGACTGACCGTCCTGAGGCATAGCCGTCCCGCGGCGGGCGGCTTCTTTTAGGAATGCGTGACCGGTGCGGCGCCCGGCTGCTATCGGAATATTGTAGTGCAGCGTGATAGGGCCGCCGGGACTGTCTGACATCTCCGTGCAACTGCACCGAACGACGCAGATCCGGTGCTTATCTTGCCAGCAACCGATTAAATCAGTATTTACTTTGCTGCAAGTGCCGCCTTGACCAGGGCCGATACGGCGGTCATGTCGGCACGGCCGGCCAGCTTGCTCTTGAGCACGCCCATGACCTTGCCCATGTCCTGCGGACCGGCGGCGCCAGTGGCGGCAACGGCCTGCTGGACTTCGGCGGCGACGTCCTCGTCCGACAGCGCAGCGGGCATGTAGGCCTTCAGCACCTCGACTTCCGCCGACTCCTTGTCTGCCAGGTCATTGCGACCTGCCTGCTGGAACTGGGAGATCGAATCCTTGCGCTGCTTGATCAGCTTCTCGACCACGGCCAGAACGGCGGTATCGTCCAGTTCCACGCGCTCATCGACCTCGCGCTGCTTGATGGCGGCCAGCAGCAGGCGGATGGTGCCGAGGCGCTCCGTTTCGCGCGCGCGCATGGCGGTCTTCATGTCTTCGCTGATACGGGCTTTGAGGGACATCGTGATCTTCCAGAAAGTGGGTGGACACTCACAGGTGGCGGCGGTGACCGCCCGCTGCAAGGCCCAGAATGCAAAAACCCGCCGAAGCGTAGGCCACAGCGGGTCGGATACAAGCGGGAGCGCCGGGGTCAGTACAGTTTCTTCGGCAGCATCTGGCTGCGGATGCGCTTGTAATGGCGCTTTTCGGCGGCTGCCTTCCTGCGTTTGCGCGCGGCGGTGGGCTTTTCGTAAAACTCGCGCGCCCGCAGTTCCGGGAGCAGCCCGTTCTTCTCGATGGTGCGCTTGAAACGGCGCATGGCAACTTCAAAAGGCTCGTTTTCCTTGAGATGGATCGTGGTCATTTGGCCAGAAAATGAAGAATTTTCGGGATAAGCGGCTCTACGAAGAGCTGGATTGTAGCACCAACAATCGAGCGCGGAAGTGGCGTGCAACGGACACTTGCCAAGTGCCGCCCACTGCCCTTCCAGCCTTCGCCAGACTACCCTTGGGCTACCGATTGCCCTGCCGAAGCGGTGCGCGATGCCTCAGCCGCGGCCTGCCCCGCCGCCACCGCGGACGCCCACGCCCACTGGAAGTTGTAGCCGCCCAGCCAGCCGGTCACGTCCACCACCTCGCCGATGAAATACAGGCCCGGCACCTCGCGCGCCATCATGGTGGTTGACGACAGCGCCCGCGTGTCGACCCCGCCCAGCGTGACCTCGGCCTTGCGGTAGCCCTCCGTGCCCGACGGCACGATGCGCCAGCCGTTGAGCGTGGCGCCAAGCTTGCGCAGGGCCTTGTCGGTCACATCATGCAGCGGCATGGCGGCATCCACGCCCGAGGCCGCGCACCAGGCATCGGCCAGCCGCGCCGGCAACCGTTGCGCCAGCAGGTTGCCCAGGTGCTTGCGGCTGCCGGCCTTCTGCTCCAGCAGCCACGCGGCGGCATCCTCGCCATCAAACAGGTCGATGGCGATCGGCGTGCCGGGACGCCAGTAGCTGGAGATCTGCAGCACGGCGGGACCGGACAGGCCGCGATGGGTCCACAGCAGGTCTTCGCGGAAGGCTCCGGCCGTCTTGCCATTGCCGGTGGCGATATCCACTTCCAGCGACACGCCGGCCAGCGGCGCGAACGGCACCCAGTCCTTGCCATCGAAGGTCAGCGGCACCAGCGCCGGCCGGGTTTCGACGATGCCCAGCCCGAACTGCCGGGCGATGCGATAGCCAAAGTCGGTGGCGCCGATCTTGGGGATCGACAGGCCGCCGGTGGCCACCACCAGCGCCCCGGCCCGCACCGTGCCGGTGGCGGTGAGCAGCAGGAAGTCGTCGCCCTCGCGCCGGACCTCGGCCACGCTGCAGCCGGTCTGCCAGCGCACATGGCCGGTGTCGCATTCGGCGCGCAGCATGGCGATCACGTCTTCGGCGCTGTCGTTGCAGAACAGCTGGCCGCGATGCTTCTCGTGCCAGTCGATGCCGTAGCGGCGCATCAGGCCAAGGAAATCCTGCGGCGTGTAGCGCGCCAGCGCCGAGCGGCAGAAGTGCGGATTGGACGACAGGTAGTTGGCGGGCCCGGCCTGCAGGTTGGTGAAATTGCAGCGCCCGCCGCCCGAGATGCGGATCTTCTCGGCAAGCTTGGTGGCATGGTCGATCAGCACCACGCGCGCGCCGTTCTGGCCGGCCACGGCGGCACACATCATGCCGGCCGCGCCCGCACCCAGCACGGCCACGTCATACCGGCCCGTCCGGGCCGATGTTGCCCCGCTCATTGCACGCCTCGCGCATCCATGTGTATTGCCACCGCCAGAGAAAGGGCAGATTGTAGCGAAAAGCACGCCGCGCGCCGCTGTGCTACCCTGCGCGCTTCCTGCAACCTGTTGTTTCGACAGCCGTTTCCCTGACCGGAGACGGCCCTATGCGCTTCCCATGCTTGTCCTCGGCATCGAATCCTCCTGCGACGAAACCGGCCTCGCCCTCTATGACACCGGCGCCGGCCTGCTCGCGCACGCGCTGCACTCGCAGATCGCCATGCACCGCGACTACGGCGGCGTGGTGCCGGAACTGGCGTCGCGCGACCATATCCGCCGCGTGCTGCCGCTGCTGGAGCAGGTGCTGGCCGATGCCGGCCGTACCCGCCAGGACATCGACGCCATCGCCTTCACCCAGGGCCCCGGGCTGGCCGGCGCACTGCTGGTGGGCGCCTCGGTGGCCAATGCACTGGGCTTTGCGCTGAACGTGCCGATGGTGGGCGTGCACCACCTGGAAGGCCACCTGCTGTCGCCGCTGCTGACGCGCGAGCCGCCGCCCTTCCCGTTCGTGGCGCTGCTGGTGTCGGGCGGGCATACGCAGTTGATGGAAGTGCGCGGCATCGGCGACTACACGCTGCTGGGCGAAACCCTGGACGACGCCGCCGGCGAAGCCTTCGACAAGACCGCCAAGCTGCTGGGCCTGGGCTATCCGGGCGGCCCCGAAGTGTCGCGGCTGGCCGAATTCGGCATCCCCGGCGCCTTTGCGCTGCCGCGACCGATGCTGCATTCGGGCAACCTGGATTTCTCGTTCGCCGGACTGAAGACCGCGGTGCTGACGCAAACCCGCAAGCTCGCCAACACCTGCGAGCAGGACCGCGCCAACCTGGCGCGCGCCTTTGTCGATGCCATTGTCGACGTGCTGGCCGCCAAGTCGATGGCGGCGCTCAAGCAGACCGGCCACAAGCGGCTGGTGGTGGCGGGAGGCGTGGGTGCCAACCGCCAGTTGCGCGAGCGGCTGGACCAGATGGGCAAGCAGCGCAAGATCGACGTGTATTACCCGGATTTGGCGTTCTGCACCGACAACGGCGCGATGATCGCGTTTGCCGGCGCCATGCGCCTGCAGGCCGCGCCCGAACTGGCGCGGCACGAGTATGGCTACGGCGTGACGCCGCGCTGGGACCTGGCGGATATCCGCCTGCCTTCGGCGGCCTGAACCGGACCGAAAAAAGAGCCACCGCATGCGGTGGCTCTTTCCATTGCAGCGACAACGCGGTCAGTCGACGCGCTTGTCCCGCTCGATCACCGCATACGCGCTGTGGTTGTGGATCGACTCAAAGTTCTCCGCCTCCAGCACATAGGCCACGATGCGGTCATCCGCATTCAGCCGCATGGCGATATCGCGCACCAGGTCCTCGACGAACTTGGGGTTCTCATAGGCGCGCTCGGTGACGAACTTCTCGTCCGGGCGCTTGAGCAGGCCCCACAGCTCGCACGAGGCCTCTTCCTCGGCCATGCGCACCAGCGCTTCCACCGGCAGCTCGCCGGCCAGTTCCACGTCCATGGTGATATGCGAACGCTGGTTGTGCGCGCCGTATTGCGAGATCTTCTTCGAGCACGGGCACAGGCTGGTCACCGGTACCAGCGCCTTCAGGAACACGCGCGTGGCGCCGTTGCGCACTTCGCCGGTCAGCGTGACCTCGTAGTCCAGCAGCGACTCCACGCCCGACACCGGCGCGGTCTTGCTGATGAAGTACGGGAAGGTGACCTCGATGCGGCCGGCCTCGGCTTCCAGCTTTTCCAGCATCTTGTCCAGCATCAGCCGGAAGCTGGACAGCTCCAGCGGCGCGCGCTCTTCTTCCAGCAGCGCGACGAAGCGCGACATATGCGTGCCCTTCTGGTCCGCCGGCAGGTGCACGTCGAGATTGAAGGTGCCCACGCTCGGCACGATGCCGGTCGGGGTCTTAAGGGTCACGGGGTAACGCACGCCCTTGACACCGACACGCTGGATGGGGATCTGGCGGGTGTCGGGGCTCGACTGGACGTCGGGCATGACGAAGGCGGGATTGATGTCATTCATCTACGGTTTCCTCCAGGGTCGCGCCCAGGTGGGACAGCACGAGCCCTTACGGTCGCGGCAATTTCGCAGTCCATCCATGCCGCGCAACGAGTGTGAAACCACGGGATCCGGCAAGTGGCACGCCGGCCCGCAGCTGCGAACACAAAAAAGGGGAGTTTAAGGGAATTCGGACGCACTCGTGGTGCGAGGGCCGAATCCCCTTCGGGACAGCAGGTGATCAGGCCACGCGCGAGGCGACCGTGACCTTGGGCTGGTCCAGCCCGAAGCGCTCGCGCACCGAGCGCTCGATGCCGGCCGCATCCAGGCCGCATTGCTGCAGCAGATAGGCCGGGTCGCCGTGGTCGACGAAGCGGTCGGGCAGGCCCAGCGTCAGCACCGGCTTGTCGATGCCGGCCTCGGCCAGTGCCTCCAGCACGGCGCTGCCGGCGCCGCCCATCACGCTGCCCTCTTCCACCGTCACCAGGTAGTCGTTCTCCGCGGCCAGGCGCTTGACCAGCTCCACGTCGAGCGGCTTGACGAAGCGCATGTCGGCGACCGCGGCGTCCAGCGCCTCGGCGGCACCCAGGGCCGGGTGCACCATCGAGCCGAACGCCAGGAAGCCCACGCGATGCCCCGCGCGCGCACCGCCCTCGCGGCGCATCACGCCCTTGCCGACTGGCACGGTGGCGAGCTCTGCGGCAATGGCCGCGCCCGGGCCGGAGCCGCGCGGATAGCGCACGGCGCTCGGGCACGCCTGGTGGAACGCAGTGGTCAGCAGCTGACGGCACTCGTTCTCGTCGGACGGCGTCATCACCATCATGTTGGGGATGCAGCGCAGGTAGGCGATATCGTAGGCACCCGCGTGCGTGGCACCGTCGGCGCCGACCAGGCCGGCACGGTCCAGCGCGAACACCACCGGCAGGTTCTGCAGCGCCACGTCGTGGATCAGCTGGTCGTAGCCGCGCTGCAGGAAGGTCGAGTAGATCGCCACCACCGGCTTGAGACCCTCGCAGGCCAGGCCGCCGGCGAAGGTCACGGCGTGCTGCTCGGCGATGCCCACGTCGTAGTAGCGGTCCGGGAAGCGCCGCTCGAACTCGACCATGCCCGAGCCCTCGCGCATCGCCGGGGTAATGCCGACCAGGCGCTTGTCGGCCGCGGCCATGTCGCACAGCCAGTCGCCGAACACCTGCGTGTAGGTCTTGCGCGCCGGCTTGGCCGCCGGGCGGATGCCCTCGGCCGGGTTGAACTTGCCCGGGCCGTGGTAGAGGATCGGGTCGGCCTCGGCCAGCTTGTAGCCCTGGCCCTTCTTGGTCACCACGTGCAGGAACTGCGGGCCCGCGCCCTCGAGCGCGCGCTCGCGGATATTCAGCAGCGTCGGCACCAGCGAGTTCAGGTCGTGGCCGTCGATCGGGCCGATGTAGTTGAAGCCGAATTCCTCGAACAGCGTGGCCGGCACCATCATGCCCTTGGCATGTTCCTCGAAGCGCTTGGCGAACTCCAGCACCGGCGGCGCCACCGACAGGACTTTCTCGATGCCCTTCTTGGTGGCCGCGTAGAACTGGCCGCTCAAGAGCCGCGCCAGGTGGCGGTTGAGCGCGCCCACCGGCGGCGAGATCGACATGTCGTTGTCGTTGAGCACCACCACCAGCGGCAGGTCCTTGTAGACGCCGGCGTTGTTCAGGGCCTCGAAGGCCATGCCCGCGGTCATGGCGCCGTCGCCGATCACCGCCACCGAGACGCGCTTCTCGCCCAGCGTGCGCGCACCCAGCGCCATGCCCAGCGCGGCCGAGATCGAGGTCGACGAATGCGCCGTGCCGAAGGTGTCGTATTCGCTCTCGCTGCGACGCGGGAAGCCCGAGATGCCGCCCCACTGGCGCAGCGTGCCCATGCGCTCGCGGCGCCCGGTCAGGATCTTGTGCGGATAGCTCTGGTGGCCCACGTCCCACACCAGCCGGTCATCGGGGGTGTTGAAGACGTAGTGCAGCGCGATGGTCAGCTCGACCGTGCCCAGGTTGGACGACAGGTGGCCGCCGGTCTGCGAGACCGACTCCAGCACATAGGCGCGCAGTTCGTCCGCCAGGGTCTGGAGCTCGCGCCGGTCGAGCTTGCGCAGGTCTGCGGGGGCGTCAATCTTGTTGAGGAGTGCGTAGGTCATGATGTCCGTTCGGCCGGCTCTCTGTTTAGTGTGTGCGCAGCACGATCAGGTCCGCCAGGTCCCGCAGGCGGTCCGCGCGCTCGCCAAAGCCGGCCAGCGCCTCGTGAGCGTCGGCGCGCAGCGTCCCGGCCAGTGCGCGTGCCGGGTCAAGCCCCATCAGCGACACATAGGTCGGCTTGTCATGGGCGGCGTCCTTGCCGGCGGTCTTGCCCAGCGTGGCGGTATCGGCAGTGACGTCCAGAATATCGTCAACCACCTGGAACGCCAATCCCACTGCCGCCGCATAGCGGTCCAGCGCGGCCAGGCCCTCGGCGTCGATTTCACCACATAGCGCACCCATGCGTACACTGGCGCGCAACAGCGCGCCGGTCTTCATGCGATGCATGGCCTCGAGCGCCTCGCGCGTCATGGCGCGGCCCACGTTCTGCAGGTCGATCGCCTGGCCGCCGGCCATGCCGGTCGAGCCCGACGCCAGCGCCAGCTCGGCCACCAGCTGCAGCCGCGCCGCGGGCGCGATCGCCCCGGCACCGGCCAGCACGATAAAGGCCTGGGTCTGCAGCGCGTCGCCAACCAGCAATGCGGTGGCCTCGTCATAGGCCTTGTGCACTGTGGGCCGGCCGCGGCGCAGGTCGTCGTCGTCCATGCAGGGCATGTCGTCGTGCACCAGCGAATAGGCGTGGATCATCTCCACCGCGCAGGCCGCCGCGTCGCAGGCGGCCGGAGCCGCCCCGCTGACCTCGCCGGCGGCATGCACCAGCAGCGGCCGCACGCGCTTGCCGCCGCTCAGTGCAGCATAGCGCATGGCTTCGTGCAGCGTATGCGGGACGGTCCCGGCAGCGGGCAGCGCCGCCTGCAGGGCGGCCTCGGTGCGGGCGCCCTGGGCCTGCATCCATTGGGCAAAATCACTCATGCCTCGTCCGCCCCCAGTGCACCGTTGGCGCCATTGCCCTCGCCGGCCAGCGGCTTGAGCACATCGCCATCCAGCACGCGGACCTGCTGCTCGACCCGTTCCAGCTTCTGCTGGCAGTAGCGCACCAGCTCGGCGCCGCGGCGGTAGGCCGCCAGCGATGCCTCCAGCGGCAGTTCGCCGCTTTCCATGCTGGCCACCAGCGTTTCCAGCTCGGCCATCGCCGCTTCGTAGGAAGCGGGCGGCGCCGATGCGCTGGTGTCGGCGGTGTTGTCGGTCTGGACCGGAGCGGTCGTCGTTTTTGGCATATCAGGACCTGGAATCAAGGACCCCGGGGGAAACCCGGATGGGGAAGCCCGGATTTTACGCCAAAGCGGGAGCTTGCCCCATCCTTGCGCACGGTCGGCGTGGACCTATCGGGGTGCACAAACCACAGAAGTGACTTGTGCGCTCGGGTCGTCTTTCCGAATGCGCCCGGTACGGCACCCCGATGACGACCCGGGTCGACTTTTTCGCTAAAAAGGCAAAAAAATCAGTCCCTTAACTTTTTGGGTCGGGTACAATCTCCCCCTCGCCGCCAGGGGGCTACCGGACCTTGCCGACCTGGCGGAAGTCTTTCCCAAATCGATTCAATTTTCGATGGTTGGGTTGTTCACTGCTTTCACCTGTTCATCTGGGAGTGGGGATAATGTCCAATCTCAGCACCGCGCTCAACCTGGCGCCGGCTGATTCGCAACTGCCCGTCGGCGCCTATTTCGACGAAGCGCTGCATCAACAAGAACTCGAACTGCTGTTCAGGAATGGCCCGGGCTATATCGGCCACGAGCTGATGGTTCCGGAAGTCGGCGACTACCACACGCTCAGGGCCGAGGACGAAGGCCGCATGCTGGTACGCAACGCCGCCGGCATCGAACTGATGTCCAACGTCTGCCGCCACCGCCAGGCCATCATGCTCAACGGCCGTGGCAATGCGCAGAACATCGTCTGCCCCCTGCACCGCTGGACCTACGACCTGAAGGGCGAGCTGCTCGGCGCGCCGCATTTCGACAAGCAACCCTGCCTGCACCTGAAGCGCTCGCCGCTGCAGAACTGGAACGGCCTGCTGTTCGACGGCAAGCGCGACGTGCGCGCCGACCTGGCCAGGCTGGGTGTGGCGCAGGACCTGAACTTCGACGGCTACATGCTGGACCACGTCGAGGTGCACGAGTGCGACTACAACTGGAAGACCTTTATCGAGGTCTACCTGGAGGACTACCACGTCGTGCCGTTCCACCCGGGGCTGGGCAGCTTCGTCTCGTGCGACGACCTCAAGTGGGAGTTCGGCGAGTGGCACAGCGTGCAGACCGTGGGCCTGCATGCCGGCCTGAAGCGCCCCGGCAGCCCGACGTACCAGAAGTGGCACGACGCGGTGCTGCGCTTCAACGACGGCGTGCTGCCCAAGCACGGTGCGATCTGGCTGACCTACTACCCCAACATCATGGTGGAGTGGTACCCCAACGTGCTGGTGATCTCGACGCTGCACCCGCTCGGCCCGCGCAAGACGCGCAATGTGGTGGAGTTCTACTACCCCGAGGAAATCGCGCTGTTCGAGCGCGAGTTCGTAGAGGCCGAGCGCGCCGCCTACATGGAAACCTGCATCGAGGACGACGAGATCGCCGAGCGCATGGATGCCGGCCGGCTGGCGCTGCTCAAGCGCGGCACCAGCGAAGTCGGGCCGTACCAGTCGCCGATGGAAGACGGCATGCAGCATTTCCATGAGTGGTATCGCCGCGCCATGGCTTACGCGGGCTAGTCCGGCGGACTAGTGCGATAACCGCACAACGCACGCAAGAACGGACCGCCCCGGCGGTCCGTTTTCCTTTGGGACGCGAAGTGCGCTGCTAGAATCATTGTCCGGTGCCGGCAGCCACACCGCTTGCGCGACGCGAGGCCAGACACGAAGCCCGCCCGCGCGCCGGACGCCTCTCCTTCCCGCTTCGTTTCGCTTCACCGCGCCCTCGCCATGCAATCGCTCTGGATGCTGTTCGCCGCCTTCGCCTTCTCGTTGATGGGGGTTGGCGTCAAGCTGGCATCCGATCTCTACACCACCGGCGAGATCGTCTTCTACCGCGGCCTGATCAGCGTGGTCATCATGTGGGTGCTGCTGTCCTCGCGCGGGATCCCGGTGCGCACGCCCTACATGCTGTCGCACATCAAGCGCAGCGTGTTCGGCGTGACCGCGCTGATGCTGTGGTTCACCTCGATCTCGCTGCTGCCGCTGGCCACCGCGATGACGCTGAACTACATGTCGCCGGTGTGGATCGCGCTGATCCTGGGCGCCGGCGCGGCGCTGGCCGGCACCGGCGGCAATGCCGACCGGCGCCTGGTGCTGGCGATCCTGCTGTCCTTTGCCGGCGTGATCTGCCTGCTGCAGCCTTCGGTCGGCAAGGACCAGCTGACCGGCGGCCTGGTCGGACTGATCTCGGGCATGTTCACGGCGCTGGCCTATGTCGAGGTGCGCCAGCTCGGCCAGCTGGGCGAGCCCGAGGGCCGCATCGTGTTCTATTTCTCGCTGGTCGGCATGATCGCCGGGCTGGTGTGGATGCTGCTGGGCGGCGTCAGCGCGCATACCTGGTACGGCGCCGGCCTGCTGCTGGCCATCGGCATCCTGGCCACGCTGGGACAGACCGCGATGACGCGCGCCTACAAGCGCGGCAACACGCTGCTGACCGCCAACCTGCAATACGCCGGCATCGTCTTTTCCAGCGTGTGGGGCATGCTGATCTGGTCCGACCGGCTGAACTGGCTGTCGTGGCTGGGCATGGGGCTGATCATCGCCAGCGGCATCGCCACCACGCTGATGCGCGCGCGCCAGGGCACCGATGCCAAGCCCACGCCGGCCACGCCGGTCAAGTCGCCGGAGGCGGAAGTCCACCCCGAGGTGTAGCATCCCCTGGTGAACTAGACCCATTTCCATCGATCGCAACAGGATTCCCATGCAGAAACCGCTGATTTCCGTCACCGCGCTGCAATCGCTGCTGGCCACCCCCGGCGGCTGCGTCGTGATCGACTGCAGCTTCGACCTGGCCGACCCGGCCGCCGGCCGCGAGGCCTACCGCACCGGCCACCTGCCCGGCGCCTTCTACCTGCACCTGGACAACGAGCTGTCCGGCCCCAAGACCGGCAGCAACGGCCGCCACCCCCTGCCCGACGCCGACGACCTGGTGGCGCGCCTGCAGGCGCTGGGCGTGGACGACGACACCCCGGTAGTGGCCTACGATGCGCAGGGCGGCATGTTCGCCGCGCGGCTGTGGTGGCTGTTGCGCTGGCTCGGCCACGATGCCGTGGCCGTGCTCGACGGCGGCAAGGACGCCTGGGTCAAGGCCGGCCTGCCGCTGGAACACGATGCCACAGAAGAGCCGGAATTCCCCGGCAAGTTCCAACGCCGCAAGTCGCTGGCGCCGACCGTCGACGCCGCCGCGCTGGTGGACAACCTCGAGCGCGCCTCGCTGCTGGTGGTGGATGCGCGCGCGCCCGACCGCTTCCGCGGCGAGAACGAGACGCTGGACCCGGTTGGCGGCCATATCCCCGGCGCGGTCAACCGCTTCTTCAAGGACAACCTGGGCGCGGACGGCCGCTTCAAGCCGGCCGAGACCCTGCGCGCGGAATTCGGCGCAGTGCTGGGTGCGCGCGCCCCGGCGCAGGCAGTGATGCAGTGCGGCTCCGGTGTCACGGCTTGCCACAACCTGCTGGCGCTGGAAGCGGCCGGCCTGGGCGGCGCGGCGCTGTACCCGGGATCATGGAGCGAATGGTGCGCCGATCCGGCGCGCCCGGTCGCGACCGGGGCCGCCTGAGGTCAGCGTGACGAGGCAATGGGCGCGGCGGGCGCAATATGGCCGTGCCCGCCGTGGCTGTGGCTCTCGTGCACGCCGTTGGTGATGAAGACGATCGCCGAGATGCCCGCGGCCACCAGCACCACCTGGATCGCCGACTCGCGCCAGCGCGGCTTGCGCTGCATCTGGGGCATCAGGTCGCTGACCGCGATATAGAGGAAGCTGCTGGCGGCAATCACCAGCACGTACGGAATCCAGCCGCTCAGCTGGTCGAGCAGGAAATACCCGACCACGCCGCCGGCGATGGCCGCCAGGCTCGACAGCAAGTTGAAGGCAAAGGCACGGGCCTTGGAGAAGCCGGCATTGAGCAGCACGATGAAGTCGCCGACTTCCTGCGGGATCTCGTGCGCCGCGATCGCCAGCGCGGTGACCACGCCGATATGCGGATCGGCCAGGAAGGCCGCCGCGATCACAATGCCGTCGGCAAAATTGTGGAAGGTGTCGCCGACCAGGATGGTCAGGCCGCTGCGCCCCGCTTCCTCGCGGTCATGGCCGTGGTGATGGTGGTGCCCGTCGCCCTCGTGGTGGTGCGAGTGGCGCAGTAGCGAGATCTTTTCCAGCAGGAAGAAACCGAGCAGCCCCGCCAGCAGCGTGCCGAACAGCGCGCGCGGGTCGGCGCCGGACTCGAACGCCTCGGGCAGCGAATGCAGCAGCGCGGTGGCCAGCAGCACGCCCACCGAAAAGCTCACCATGCGCTCGACCACGCGGGACGCCACCGTCAGCGACAGCAGCGCCGCCCCGAAGATGCTGCCCACCCCCGAGATCGTGGCGGCGAGCAGGATATACAAAAGCGTCGAATGGATGATGGGCTCCCGGGGTGGCGGTACCGGGCGGCCCCGCCGTTCCGCCCGCATCGCGCCGGGCGGCTAACGCAACAATGTTGCAATAACTCAAAGGCCGCATTGTACGTATCCGCCGGGACTTTGCAATCCTGCTGTCGGGCGAGAGGCGCCTCGCGGCGCCGGGACGGCCGGATCAGGCCACGCCGTGCTGCCTGAACCAGTCCAGGCACTTCTGCCAGCCATCCCTGGCATCGGCTTCACGGTAGCTGGGCCGGTAATCGGCATGGAAGGCATGGCCGGACTCGGGATAGACGATAAAGCGCGAGGCCTTGGCGTCCGGGTCGGACGACGCCGCCAGCGCGGACTTCATCCTCTCCACCTGCTCCTGCGGGATGCCGGTGTCCTTGCCGCCATACAGGCCGAGTACCGGGGCATGGAGCTGGCCGACCAGGTCGATGGGATTCTTCGGCTTGAGCGGAGTCGGCTCGGGCGCCAGCTGGCCATACCAGGCCACGCCGGCCTTCAGGCGCTTGCTGTGCGCTGCATAGAGCCAGGTCATGCGCCCGCCCCAGCAGAAGCCGGTGATGGCCAGGCGCGACACGTCGCCGCCGTTGGCACCGGCCCAGGCCACCGCGGCGTCCAGGTCGCCCATCACCTGCGCGTCAGGCACCTTGGCAATCACCTCGCGCTGCAGCTCCTGGATGGTGCCGAAGCTCTGCGGATCGCCCTGGCGCGCGAACAGTTCCGGCCCGATCGCCAGGTAGCCCAGCTTGGCAAAGCGCCGGCACACGTCGGCGATATGCTCGTGCACGCCGAAGATCTCGCTGACCACCAGCACCACCGGCAGGTTCTTCTTGCCTTCGGGCTGGGCGCGGTAGGCCGGCATGCTGAAGCCGCCCGAGGGGATGGTGACCTCGCCGGCGCTCAGGCCGGCAAAGTCGGTCTTGATGGCCTGCTGGGCCATCACCGGCAGCGCGGCCGCCGCAAAGGCGGAACCCAGCGCCGTCTTGACAAAGCCGCGGCGGTCGAACGTCTGGCCGGGGACGAGGCTATCCACTTCCGGTTTGAGCATGCGTGTCTCCAGGATCGTTGGTGGCTGGGCCGGGATGCGGCGCCAGCGGCAGATTTTAAGCAGACATGGAGAAAACATGGGGCGGCTTTGCAGCCACCCCCGCACGCCAGCCGCCCGCGCGGCATGGTGCAGCGCGGGAAGCCCCGGCCCGGCGCGCGTCAGTGCAGCTTGACGCGCGGGCTGGTCTTGCGGCGCAGCCAGTGCGAGACCGTGTCCAGCGCCATGCCCACGGCGCCGTGCAGCGCCATTACATGCATCCGGTACAGCGACGTGTACATGACGCGCGCCATCAGCCCTTCGATGAACATCGAGCCGCCGATCAGCCCGCCCATCAGGCTGCCCACCGCGCTGAAATGCCCCAGCGACACCAGCGAGCCGAGGTCCTTGAAGGCGAACGACGGCAGCGGACGCCCGTCCAGCCGGGCGCGCAGGGCGTTGTAGAGGAAGGTGGCCTGCTGGTGCGCGGCCTGTGCGCGCGGCGGCACCGTGGTCTGCTTCTCGGCCCACGGGCAGCTGGCGCAGTCGCCGAAGGCGAAGATGTCCGGGTCGCCCTCGCTCTGCAGCGTCGGGCCGACCACGATCTGGCCCTGGCGGCTGACCGGCAGCCCCAGCGTGGCCAGCACCGGCGGCGCGGTGATGCCCGCCGCCCATACCGTCAGGTCGGCATCGATATGCTTGCCGCTGGCGGTCAGCACCGCCTGCGGCGTGACCTCGGTCACGCGCTCGCTGGTCAGGACACCGACGTCGAGCTTCTTGAGCAGCTTGGCGGTCTCGACCGAGACCCGTTCGGACAGCGCCGGCAGGATGCGCGGGCCGGCCTCGATCACGTGGATATGCACGTCGCGGCGCGGGTCAAGCTGGTGCAGGCCGTAGGCGCTGAGCACGTGCGCGGTGTTACGCAGTTCGGCCGACAGCTCAACGCCGGTGGCGCCCGCGCCGATGATGGCCACGTCAACGCGCGGCCGGCCGTCCTCGCCCACGCGCCCGCGCCCGTTCTGGGCCCGCACGCAGGCCGCGATCAGCCGCTTGCGGAAGCGCTCGGCCTGCGCCACGACGTCCAGTGCGATGGCATTCTCGGCCGCGCCGGGCACGCCGAAGAAATGCGTGACGCAGCCGATCGCCAGCACCAGCGTGTCATAGGGCAGCTCGCGCGCCGGCAGCAGTTCGGCGCCGTCCTCGTCGAAGCTGGCCGATACCGAGATGGTCTTGCGGGTGCGGTCGATGCCGGTCAGCTCGCCCAGCTGGAACTCGAAGTGATGCCAGCGCGCCTGCGCCGCGTATTCCAGCTGGTGCGTGTTGGGGTCCATGCTGCCGGCTGCCACTTCATGCAGCAGCGGCTTCCAGATGTGGGTGGGCAGGCGGTCCACCAGCACCACCTGCGCCTGCCCCTTGCGGCCGAGCTTGTCGCCCAGCTTCGTTACCAGTTCCAGCCCCCCTGCTCCCCCACCGACGACAACGATGCGGGGCGTCCTTGTTTCTGTCATGGTCTACCTGATGCGTTTTTTGTAAATTCTTGCCTGAGGCGTTTGCCACAGTCTGCTGCATTGCAGCATGGCTGGCAAGCCGGTGGGCCTGACTCAGCAGTCGCTTCATTCGATACCACAACGCATGGGCGGCGCAGGCTGGCTGACAGGCGGCCTCGTCAGTGCGCTTCTTCCCAGTTGGCGCCGCTGCCCACTTCGGCCACCAGCGGCACGCGCAGCTGCGCCACCGAGCACATCAGCTCCGGCAGCCGCACCTTGACCAGCTCCAGCTCATGCTCCGGCACCTCCAGCACCAGTTCATCGTGCACCTGCATGATCTGGCGCGTCTGCAGCCCGTCGCGCTCCAGCCAGCCCTGCACCGCGATCATCGACAGCTTGATCAGGTCGGCGGCGGTGCCCTGCATCGGCGCGTTGATGGCGGCGCGCTCGGCGGCCTGCCGGCGCGGGCCGCTGCCGCCGTTGATGTCGGGCAGCCACAGCCGGCGGCCGAACACGGTCTCGACATAGCCTTGCTCGCGCGCGGTCTGCCGGGTCTCTTCCATGTAGTGGGCCACGCCCGGGTAGCGCATGAAATAACGGTCGATGTAGTGCTTGGCGGCCTCGCGCTCGATACCCAGGTTGCCGGCCAGGCCGAACGCGCTCATGCCGTAGATCAGGCCGAAGTTGATCACCTTGGCGTAGCGGCGCTGCTCGCTGCTGACGGCCTCGCGCTCCACGCCGAAGATCTCGCCGGCGGTGGCGCGGTGGATGTCCTCGCCGTTGGCAAAGGCGCGCAGCAGGTTCTCGTCGCCCGAGATATGGGCCATGATGCGCAGCTCGATCTGCGAGTAGTCGGCCGACACGATCACGCTGCCGGGCTCGGCGATAAAGGCTTCGCGGATGCGGCGGCCCTCCTCGGTGCGCACCGGGATGTTCTGCAGGTTGGGCTCGGTCGACGCCAGCCGGCCGGTCACCGCGGTGGCCTGGCCGTAGCTGGTGTGCACGCGGCCGGTCCGCGGGTTGACCATCTTGGGCAGCTTGTCGGTATAGGTGGACTTGAGCTTGGCCAGGCCGCGGTAGTCCAGCAGCAGCTTGGGCAGCGGGTAGTCCTCGGCCAGCTTCTGCAGCACCTCTTCGTCGGTCGAGGGCGCGCCGCTGGCGGTTTTCTTCACCACCGGCAGCTTCATCTGGTTGAACAGGATCTCGCCGATCTGCTTGGGCGAGCCCAGGTTGAAGGGCTGGCCGGCGGCCTCGTAGGCGGCCTGCTCCAGCGCCAGCATGCGCTGGCCCAGCTCGGCGCTCTGCGCGGCCAGGCGTTTGGCATCGATCAGCACGCCGTTGCGCTCGACCTTCTGCAGCACCACCGAGACCGGCATCTCGATCTCTTCATACACGCGGCGCAGGCCCGCCGCGGCTTCCACCTGCGGGAACATCTTGCGGTGCAGGCGCAGGGTCACGTCGGCGTCTTCGGCAGCGTATTCGGTGGCGCGCGCCAGGTCGATCTGGTCGAAGCCGATCTGGCTGGCGCCCTTGCCGCACACCTCTTCATAGGTGATGGTCTTCAGGCTCAGCAGGCGCTCGGCCAGGCTGTCCATGCCATGGTTGCGGTGCGAGGCCAGCACGTAGCTCTGCAGCATGGTGTCGTGCGCCACGCCGCGCAGCTTCACACCATGGTTGGCAAAGACATGGACGTCGTACTTGAGGTTCTGGCCCAGCTTCGGGCGGCCGGCATCTTCCAGCCATGCACGCATGCGCCCCAGCACGAACTCGCGCGACAGCTGGCCGTGGTCGGGCAGCCCGGCCACGTCCGGGCCACGGTGCGCCACCGGGATATAGCAGGCCACGCCCGGCTCGACCGACAGCGAGATGCCGACCAGCTGCGCCTGCATCGGGTCCAGCGAAGTAGTCTCGGTGTCGATCGCCACCAGCGGTGCGGCCTCGATGCGCCGCATCCAGTCATCCAGCTGGGCTTCCGTGCTGACCGTCTGGTAGCTGATCTCGGTCGGCGCGGCCTGGTCCGCTGCCGGTGCCTCGGCTGCGCCGGCCGCGGCCGGCACATCGAACAGGCCGCCTTGCGCCGGCGCGGGGGCCGCGCGGGCGCGGGCCTGGGCGCGGGCATCGGGCAGGCTTTCGCCGGTCGCTTCGCGCAGCCAGGTCTTGAAGCCGTAGCGCGAGAAAAACGCCACCAGCTTGTCCTTGTCCTCGCCGATTTCGCGCAGCGCGTGGAAGTCCGCCACCGCGGCGGAGAGGTCGCAGTCGGTCTTGACCGTGACCAGCTGGCGCGCCATCGGCAGCCAGTCCAGCGTATTGCGCAGGTTCTCGCCCACCACGCCCTTGATGCCGGGGGCGGCGGCGATCACGCCGTCGAGCGAGCCATGCTCGGCCAGCCATTTGACCGCGGTCTTGGGGCCGACCTTGGGCACGCCCGGCACGTTGTCGACCGCATCACCGATCAGCGACAGGTAGTCGATGATGCGCTCGGGCGGCACGCCGAACTTGGCCACCACGCCAGGGGGATCGAGCACCTCGCCGCTCATGGTGTTGACCAGCGTGACCTGGTCGTTGACCAGCTGCGCCAGGTCCTTGTCGCCGGTGGACACCACCGTGCGCACGCCCTGCTCCGTGGCCTGGCGCGACAGCGTGCCGATCACGTCGTCGGCCTCCACGCCGTCAACCACCACGATCGGCCAGCCCATGGCGCGCACGGCCTCATGGATCGGCTCGATCTGGCGCGCCAGGTCTTCCGGCATCGACGGGCGATGTTCCTTGTAGGCCGGATACATGTCGTCGCGGAAGGTCTTGCCCTTGGCGTCGAACACGCAGGCGCTATACTCTGCCGGGTAGTCGTTGCGCAACTTGCGCAGCATGTTGATCATGCCGTAGATTGCCCCTGTGGGCAGACCCTCCCCATTCCTCAGGTCCGGCAGAGCGTGATAAGCGCGATACAGATAGCTCGATCCATCGACGAGCAAGAGTGTTTTTGGACTATCCGACATTCCCATGGACTCAAAATTGACTGGTGCCGCTGCAGGCGGTGCCTCGACCGCCCCCCTTGCTGACCCGGATGTTTCCGACATTTCCGGCGATACCGTGCAACCCCCGCCGGAGGCTGCTTCCGAGCACGCCGCGGCCATCGCCGCGGCGGCCGATGCTGCTGCCGCGGGCAATCCGCCCGAAGTTGCTGCTGAAAAGGCCGCTGCTGCGGCCGCGCGCGCCAATCCGCGCAAGATGATCCCCAGCCTGCGTGCGCTGGCCGACGAAGACCGCGCTACCGCAAAGAAGGCGCGCGCCTCGTGGCAAATGTTCACGATTATGGCAGAGTTCATCGAGGCCACCGAGTACCTCTCCGAGATCCGCCCGGCCGTGTCGATCTACGGCAGCGCGCGCCTGCGCGAGGACTCGCCGTACTACCAGCGCACCATCGAGATCGCCCGGCTGTTTTCGGACGCCGGCTTTGCCGTGATCTCCGGCGGCGGCCCCGGCATCATGGAAGCGGCCAACAAGGGCGCGCATGCCGGCAAGTCCGCCAGCGTCGGCCTGAACATCGAACTGCCGCACGAGCAGCAGGGCAATCCGTACCAGGACATTGCCATGCGCTTTCGCCACTTCTTCACGCGCAAGGTCACCTTCGTCAAGAATTCGGACGCCTTCATCGTGATGCCGGGCGGCTTCGGCACGCTCGACGAGCTGGCCGAGGTGCTGACGCTGGTGCAGACCGGCAAGTCGCGCTCGGTGCCGGTGATCATGTTCGGCAGCCGTTTCTGGAAGGGCCTGCTGGACTGGTTCCGCTTCACGCTGCTGCCGATGGGCCTGATCGCCGAGCACGACCTGGACCTGATGAAGATCGTCGACGAACCGCACGAAGTGCTGGAAGCGGTCTACGACTACTACGAGCAGCGCGGCGGCGACAAGCCGATTCCGCCCAAGGAAGAGATGTTCTACCTGTAAGGCATGGACGCCGGGGCGCGCGGCGCCAAGCCACGTACCCGCCACCCGGCGCCCGTTGCGCAGGTGCCCCCCGGGGCACGGCAGCGGCCTGCGCACGGCAGGAATTGCTAGAATGGAACCTGTCCGTCTGCCAAGCCCGGCGCCGCCGGGTTGCAGTCCAACCGCCGCATGCCGCGGGGTTGCGCGCAAGCTGCGCCGCAGCCCCGCACAGGAGCACCTGATGACCTCCCCCTCCACCGCCCGCTCGGTCCGGCCCACGCGGTCTTCCGCCGTGGCCGGCGAGCCTGAATCGCCTGCCAGGCGGTCCGTGTCCAGCCTCGCCGCCGTGGCCGCCGCCGCGCTGGCGCTGGCTTCCGGCTGGGCCGTCGCGCAGGAAAGCAATGCGCTGACGCAGCAGGAGCTGAACCAGATCAACAACCAGCCGATCGCCCCGGCGGCCAAGTCGCAACTGAACCAGCCGCGCCAGCCGAGCTTCCAGCTCAATGAACGCGATGGCACCCAGGTGCGCGAGTACCGCGACAAGGGACGGGCCACCGATATCCAGGTCAGGTCGGGTTTCGGCACTAAATACGAGATGAGCAAGCCGGAAGACAGCTCGCCCAAGATCCGCGAGCACGATGTCAACCGCGTGCCTTCGGTCAACCTGAAGTTCTGAGTTCGCTTGCCCACGGCCTGGCGTAAGCCCCAGGCCGCGCCGGCCCTCCGGCAGTGTCATGCCGCGGCGGCGGTCCGGACTTTGTCCGGAACCGGTGCCCGCCGCTTTCCGATTCGCTTCACACAACGAGTATGGCCGTATTCACCACGGTCTCGCAGGACGAGATCGCCCGCTGGCTGCTGGATTTCAACCTTGGCGAAGTGCGCGAGCTGCGCGGCATCGCCTCGGGCATCGAGAACAGCAATTTCTTCCTTACCACGGAGCACGATGGCCAGACGCGCCAGTATGTGCTGACCATTTTCGAGCGGCTCACGTTCGCGCAGCTGCCGTACTACCTGCACCTGATGGCGCACCTGGCCGAGCGCGGCATCCGCGTGCCCGCGCCGATCCCGGCGCGCGACGGCGAGATCCTGCGCCCGCTCAAGGGCAAGCCCGCCACCATCGTCACGCGCCTGCCCGGAGCATCGCAACTGGCGCCCGACGCGCAGCACTGCGCTGAAGTGGGCGACATGCTGGCACGCATGCACCTGGCCGGCCAGGACTATCCGCGCCAGCAGCCCAACCTGCGCAGCCTGCCCTGGTGGCGGCAGACCGAGCCTGAGATCCTGCCCTTCCTGGATGCCGGCCAGCGCGCGCTGCTGCAGCAGGAGATCGCCCACCAGGCCGCCTTCTTCGCCAGCGCGGACTACGCCGGCCTGGGCTCGGGCCCGTGCCACTGCGACCTGTTCCGCGACAACGCGCTGTTCGAGGAAGACGGCAGCGGACGCCACCGCCTGGGCGGATTCTTCGACTTCTACTTCGCCGGCAACGACAAGTGGCTGTTCGATGTGGCGGTCACCGTCAACGACTGGTGCATCGACCTGGCCAGCGGCGAACTCGACCCCGCGCGCACGCAGGCCTTGCTGCGGGCTTATCATGCCGTGAGGCCGCTGACCGCCACCGAGGCCGCGCACTGGCAGGACATGCTGCGCGCGGGTGCGCTGCGCTTCTGGGTATCGCGACTGTGGGACTTCTACCTGCCGCGCGAGGCCGACATGCTGCAACCGCACGACCCGACCCATTTCGAACGCATCCTGCGCCGGCGCATCGGCGCGGACCCTGCAAGCGCCCCGCTCCCCTGGATCTGATCCGTATGCAACTACTGGAAGTCCCTGCCAAGGAAGGCTACACCTGGTTCCGCCAGGGCATCTGGCTGTTCCGCAAGAACCCGCTGACCTTCCTGATGCTGCTGTTCGTCTACCTGATCGCCGCGCAGCTGGCCATCGTGGTGCCGCTGATCGGCATTATCGCGCTGCTGGTGGTCACCCCCGGCCTGTCGGTCGGCGTGATGACCGCATGCCGCGACGTGATCCAGAACAAGCGGGTGATGCCCACCGTGCTGCTGGCGGGCTTCCGCGCCAACGGCAAGGAAGCCACGCGCAACCTGCTGGTGCTGGGCGGCATCTACGCCGGGCTGGTGTTCATGCTGGGGCTGATCGCCGGCTCGGTGGTCGACATGAGCGCGCTGGTGCCGATCGTGCTGAAGGAAGAAGCGCCGACCGCCGAAGCGGTGCGCCAGCTGTACTACGCCATGCTGATCGGCGCGCTGCTGTACACGCCGATCGCGATGATGTTCTGGTTCGCGCCGCTGCTGGCAGCCTGGCACGGCGTGCCGCCGGTCAAGGCACTGTTCTTCAGCTGGACCGCGTGCTGGCGCAACCGCGGCGCATTCCTCACCTACGCGGTGCTGTTCGCGATGCTGCTGGTGGCGATCCCGTTCTTCCTGGAGGCGGTGTTCAGCGCCTTCGGCGCGGAAACGGTGCTGTCGTTCCTGGTCACGCCGTATTCGCTGCTGATGCTGGCGATCCTGTACTGCTCGTTCTATGCCACGTACCGCGGCTGCTTCAACGTGACGCCGCCGGGGGTGGATCCGGCCGCGCCGGCAACTCCCGGGGCCTGAACAACGGGCGCTCGCTACGCGATTGTGTGCTCCCTCTCCCGCTTGCGGGAGAGGGAGCACACCGCCCTCACGGGCTAATCGCAGAACGTCTTCACCATCTCGTCCGCTGCCAGGCGCAGGTCCGGCACGAATCCCATCAGCTGGTCCATCGTCATGCGTGCCATCGGCACCTGCACGGCAATCGCCGCGCAGGCGCGGCTCCGGTTGCGCATCACCGGCACCGCGACCGCGATCATGCCTTCCAGGTTTTCCTGATTGTTGACCCCCAGGCGACGCTGCCGTGTCTCGGCCAGTTCCGCGTGCAAGGCCTCGGCATTGGTAATGGTGTGCGCCGAGTGCGCGCGCAGCGGCAGGCTGGCAACCAGGCGCTGGCGCTGCGCGCTCGGCAGGAACGCCAGCAACAGCTTGCCGCTGGCGGTGCAGTGCAGCGGCACCCGCGAGCCCGGCTGCAGGTGCATGCGCAGCGGCCATTGCGTTTCCACGCGGTCCAGGTAGACCACGTCGTCGCCGGACAGCATGGTCAGGTTGCAGGTCTCACCGATCTTGTCGACCAGCTGCTGCAGGATCGCATGGCGCGCCGCCGCCGGACCTGCCTGCATCAGCACATTGACGGCCAGCTGCCGCACGCGCGATGAGCACTCGTAGTGGCGGTTGCCGGCCGTGCGCGACACCAGCCACGTGCTTTCCAGCTGCTTGAGGATGCGGTGGACGGTCTGCTTCGGCAGCTCGATCGCCTGCACGATGGCCGCCAGCGACAGCGGTCCGTCGGCCGCGGACAGGATCTCGAGAATGCGGAAGGCGCGCACGGCGGCGGCATTCGAATGATTGCTCATGGATCAAATTTAAAGGATTCCGGGACGCATGGCCGTCCCGAAAACTGAATTCTCGATCGCACCCCGGCTGCCCGCTCGCGAAAGCGCACAAATTGGGACGGCCTGTCTGCCCCGCTTCACTAGATTCGATCCAGGGCCGCCGACGGTGCCGCGAAGTGCACGACAAAGCGCGGCGGCCTAACCGTCCAAACCGCGGAGTCGAATCCATGAGTGTGCAAATACTGCATTGCCGGCAGTCCAACAATTCCGATTTGCCCCTAGCGACGGCATCGCTGCCCGTGCAGCCAGCGCAAGCCGCGGCTGAAGCCGTCGCTGCGGTCGTGGCCCGGGCCAGGCAGGCGCAGCGCGAGTTCGCGCGTGCCGACCAGGCCACCATCGACACGGCAGTCGCCGCAGCCGCGTGGGCCATCATGGAGCCCGCGCGCAACCGCCAGCTGGCCGAGCGTGCCGTCGCCGACACCGGGCTGGGCAATGTCGACGACAAGATCCGCAAGAACCACCGCAAGACGCTGGGCCTGCTGCGCGACCTGCATGGCCGCAGGACGGTGGGCGTGATCGCGCAGGATGCGGCAGCCGGCATCACAGAGATCGCGCGGCCCGTGGGCGTGGTGGCGGCCATTACGCCTTCGACCAATCCCGCGGCCACGCCGGCCAACAAGATCATCAACGCGCTCAAGTGCGGCAACAGCGTGATCGTGGCGCCGTCGCCGAAGGGGCAGGACACCTGCGCGCTGCTGCTGTCGTTCATCCACGCCGAGTTTGCGCGCGCCGGCCTGCCCGCCGACCTGGTCCAGATGCTGCCCGCGCCGGTCTCGAAGGCCGCGACGGCGGAGCTCATGCGGCAGGCCGACCTGGTGGTCGCGACCGGCTCGCAGGCCAACGTGCGCATGGCCTACACCTGCGGCACACCGGCCTTCGGCGTGGGCGCCGGCAATGTGGCATCGATCATCGACGCCAGCGCCACGCTGGATGACGCGGCGGCCAAGGTGGTGCGCTCCAAGACCTTCGACAATGCCACCAGTTGCTCTTCGGAGAACAGCCTGGTCGTGCTCGACGCGGTCTACACACCCATGCTCGACGCCCTGGCGGCGGTCGGCGGCGTGCTGCTCACGGCTTCGGAGAAAGCGCGGCTGCAGGCGCTGATGTGGCGCGACGGCAAGCTCGCCGGCACCTTCACGGGACAGAGCGCGACCCGCATTGCCGAGCTCGCCGGGCTGGAACGCGTGCGCGCGCTGCAGCCCGCGATGCTGCTGGTGGAGGAAGCCGGTGTCGGCAGCGACTACCCCTTCTCCGGCGAGAAGCTCTCGCCCGTGCTGACGCTCTACCGCGCGGCCGACTTCGCGGCGGCGGTCGAGCGCGTGGCGAGCCTGTACGCCTATATGGGCGCCGGGCATTCGGTCAGCCTGCATTCGTCCAACCCACGCCATGCGCTGCAGCTCGGACAGGAACTGCCGGTGGCGCGCGTGATCGTGAACCAGGCGCACTGCTTCGCCACCGGCGGGAATTTCGACAACGGCCTGCCGTTCTCGTTGTCGATGGGCTGCGGCACCTGGGGCGGCAACAACTTCTCGGACAACCTCGGCTGGCGCCAATACCTGAACATCACCCGCATCGCCGTGCCCATCGCCGAGCACGTGCCCGATGAAGCGGACCTGCTGGGCGATTACTTCGCGAGGGTCGGCAAATGAACGCGCGCACGGAACCCGAGGTGTTCGACACGCTTGCAGCGCTGATAGCCGTGCGCGCCGCGCAGTGGCCCGACAAGCCCTACCTGGTGTCCCCGGACAGCGGCCATGCGCTGACGTTCGGCGCGCTGGCGACGGACGCCGGCACGCTCGGCCGCCGCTATGCGGCAGCCGGCCTGGGCAGCGGCCAGACGGTGTCGGTGTACCTGCCCAACGGCGAGCAGACCGCGCGGCTCCTGCTCGGCACCATGGCCTGCGGGCTGGTCGTCAACCCGATCAACCTGCTGTGCCAGCCGGCGCAGCTGCGCTACATCCTCGCGCATTCGGATACGCGGCTGGTCTTCACCTGGGCGGACGGAGAAGGCGCCATCCGCGAGGCACTGCGCGAGGCCGGGCTGGACCTGCCGGTGATCGTCACCGCGCCCGATGCCAGCAGCCTGCCGGCACTGCCCGCCATGCAGAAAACCGCGTCGCCACTGCCCCCGCCGCGGCCGGACGCGCCCGCGCTGCTCATGTACACGTCCGGCACCACCGGCACGCCCAAAGGCGTGCTGCTGACGCAGCGCAACCTCATGGCCAACGGCGCCAGCGTCAGCCGCGAGCACTGCCTCGGGCCGGCCGACCGGGTGCTGGCGACGCTGCCGCTGTATCACATCAACGGCCTGGTCGTGACCGCGATCGCGCCGCTGGTGCACGGCGGCTCGGTGGTGATGCCGATGCGCTTTTCCGCCAGCGCGTTCTGGCAGGACAGCGCGCGCCACGGCTGCACCTGGCTGAACGTGGTGCCGACCATCATCGCCTACCTGCTGAACGATCCGCACGGCCAGGCTCCGGCCGACGTGCGCTTCTGCCGCTCGGCCTCGGCCGCGCTGCCGCCCGAGCATCACCGCGCCTTCGAGGCGCGCTTCGGCATCGGCGTGATCGAGACCATGGGCATGACCGAGACTGCCGCACCGGCGTTCAGCAATCCGCTCGACCCGGGCCAGCGGCGCATCGGCAGCATCGGCAGGCCATCTGGCACGCGCGCACGCGTACTCGGGCGCGACGGCAAGCCGGTGCCTGACGGACAGGTCGGCGAGATCGTGCTGCAGGGCGAGAGCGTGATGGCGGGCTACTACAAGGCGCCGGATATCACGCGCGAGGCCTTTACGCACGATGGCTGGCTGCGCACGGGCGACCTCGGCTACCGCGACGCCGACGGCTACTTCTACATCAGCGGGCGCGCCAAGGAACTGATCATCAAGGGCGGCGAGAACATCGCCCCGCGCGAGATCGACGAGGCCCTGCTGCGCCATCCGGCCGTGCTCGAAGCCGCGGCGGTCGGCGTGCCGGACCCGGCCTACGGGCAGGAGATCGTTGCCTACGTGGTCATGCGCGAGGCCGCGCGCTGTGATGACGCGGCGCTGCGCGCGCATTGCCTGCGCGAGCTGGGCCGCTACAAGACGCCGAAGGAGTTCCGCTTTATCGCCGAGCTGCCGCGCGGCCCGTCCGGCAAGGTGCAGCGGCTGAAGCTGCTCGACCACGCCTGAACCTTCCCCCCTTCCACAACCCTCGCCAAGGAGCCTGCCCGACCGGAATCCACCAGACCAGGAGACACGACTCAAGACTGCAGACAGATTGCTCAAGGACGGGGCAGCGCGGCCGGCGCCGCGCCCCCGGCGCGCCGCAAGCGCATGGCTACGGACCGTGCGCCGGCCGCCGCCCCGTCAACACCACGCGCGCGCCGCGCATAGGAGGTGGTTATGAAGCAACGTATCAAGACCCGGCACATGATCCTGGGCGTCATGTGCCTGATGTATTTCATCGCCTATATCGACCGCGTCAACATCTCGGTCGCCGCCCCCCTGATCCGCGAGGAAATGGGGCTGACCACATCGCAGCTGGGGCTGGTGTTCTCGGCCTTTGCCTACCCCTATGCCGCCATGCAGATCCTCGGCGGCTGGATGGCCGACAAGTTCGGGCCCAAGAAGGTGCTGATCGTGCTGTCGCTGATCTGGGGTGTGGCCACCGTGCTGACCGGCTTCGCGGGCAGCGTGCTGATGCTGGTGGTGCTGCGCTTCGTGCTGGGCATCGGCGAAGGCGGCGCGTTCCCGACCGCGACGCGCGCCTTCACCTACTGGATGCCGGTGGCGGAGCGCGGCTTCGCGCAGGGCATCACCCACAGCTTCGCGCGGCTGGGCGGCGCGATCACGCCGCCGGTCGTGCTGGTCATCGTGGCCGCCGCCGGCTGGCGCGAAGCCTTTATCGTGCTGGGCGCTGTCAGCCTCGGCTGGACCTTGCTGTACGCCTTCTTTTTCAAGGATTCGCCCGACAAGCACAGCCGCGTGACCGCGCAGGAACTGCAGGAGATCGGCTACCGGCAGGGCGACAGCCGGCAGGCCGCCAAGGCGGCCACGCCGTGGCGGCGCCTGTTCCGGCGCATGTGGCTGGTGACCTTCGTCGACTTCTGCTACGGCTGGTCGCTGTGGGTCTACCTGACGTGGCTGCCTTCGTACCTGAAGGAGGCACGCGGCTTCGACCTGAAGCAGCTGGCGCTGTTCACCGCGCTGCCGCTGATGGCCGGCGTGGTCGGCGATACGCTCGGCGGCGTGCTGTCGGACCGGATCTACAAGCGCACCGGCAACCTGCGCCTGGCGCGCGGCGCGGTCCTGTTCGTGGGGCTGGCCGGCTCGCTGATGTTCATCGCGCCGATGACCTTCACGGCCGATGCCGTCAACGCGGTGATCCTGCTGTCGCTGTCGTTCTTCTTCCTGGAGCTGACCAACGCGGTGCTGTGGAGCCTGCCGCTGGACATCGCCGGCAAGTACGCCGGCACCGCGGGCGGCATGATGAACACCGGCTTCGGCGTGGCCGGCATGGTGTCGCCGGTGGTGTTCGGCTACCTGATCGAGCGCACCGGCAGCTATGACCTGCCGTTCATGATCTCGGGGGCGCTGCTCGGGGTTGGCGCGCTGGCGTCGCTGTTCATCAATCCGCTGCTGACGGTGGACAGCCCCGACGAAAAGGCTGGCGAGGTCCGCCACGCCCTGCCCTGAGCCTCCCGGGGGCGCGGCATGGCGCGCAGCGAAGCCGGACCCGTTCAGTCGATCGCGTCCAGCTTCGCCACCGACAGCGCCAGCCACTTGGCGCCGTTGCGCTTGAAGTTGATATTGGCGCGTGCGTCGGTGCCCTCGCCTTCCAGCGCGGTGATCACGCCTTCGCCAAACTTGTTGTGGAACACCGACTGCCCCACCCGGAAGCCGGTGCCGGCCTCGCGCTTGGCATCGGCATAGCCGTTGCCGTTGTCCATGCCGCCGGTGGGGCGCGTGCCGGTATAAGGCACGTCCTCGGGCTTGCGGAACCAGTCGCGGCCCCAGGCGCTGTCGCGCTCCTGGCGGCGCACGCCGCCGTAGCCCTGCGCCGGCGGCGTCAGCCACTTGAGCGAGGCCTCGGGCAGTTCCTCGAAGAAGCGTGAGCGCACGTGGTAGCGGGTCTGGCCGTGCAGCATGCGGCTTTGCGCGAACGACATGTAGAGCCGCTTGCGCGCGCGCGTGATCGCCACGTACATCAGGCGGCGCTCTTCCTCCACGCCGTCCGGGTCCATCATGCTGTTCTCGTGCGGGAACAGGCCCTCTTCCATCCCGGTGATGAAGACCACGTCGAACTCCAGCCCCTTGGCCGCATGCACGGTCATCATCTGCACCGCGTCCTGGCCGGCCTGGGCCTGGTTGTCGCCGGCTTCCAGCGAAGCATGGGTCAGGAACGCGACCAGCGGCGTCATCACCACCGGCAGCGCTTCCGGATCCAGCACCTGCTGGGCCTGGTCGCCGTCGGCCAGTGCCGGGGCGGCGGGGCTGCGGTCAACCGGGATCACCGCGGCCAGCGCCTCCAGGCCGTAGCCTTCCTCGACCACGAAGGCCTGCGCTGCGGTCACCAGTTCCTGCAAGTTCTCGATGCGGTCCTGGCCTTCCTTCTCGCCCTGGTAGTGGGTGATCAGGCCGCTGTGGTTGATCACGTACTCGACGGTCTCGGCCAGCGTCATGCGGCGCGTGTCCTCGCGCATCTTCTCTACCAGGCGCGCAAACGCTGCCAGCTTGCTGCCGGCCGCGCCGGGCACGTAGGCCACCGCCTCGGCCAGCGCGCAGTCATACTGGCGCGCCATGTCCTGCAGCACTTCCAGCGAGCGCGCGCCGATGCCGCGCGCCGGGAAGTTGACCACGCGGCCAAAGGCGGCATCGTTGCGCGGGTTCTCCAGCAGCTGCATATAGGCCAGCGCGTGCTTGATTTCGGCGCGCTCGAAGAAGCGCAGGCCGCCATAGACGCGGTACGCGATGCCGGCCGAGAACAGCGCATGCTCGATCACGCGCGACTGCGCGTTGCTGCGGTACAGGATGGCAATCTCGGCGCGGCTGGCGCCCTGCGCGATCTGGTCGCGGATCTCCTCGATGATCCAGGCGGCTTCCTGGCCGTCCGAGCCGCCCTGGAACACCCGCACCGGCTCGCCGTGGCCGGCGTCGGTGCGCAGGTTCTTGCCCAGGCGGCGCGCGTTGTGCGAGATCAGGTGGTTGGCCGAATCCAGGATATGCCCGTGCGAGCGGTAGTTCTGCTCCAGCTTGATCAGCCGGCGCACACGGAACTCGTGCTCGAAGTCGCGCATATTGCCGACGTTGGCGCCGCGGAACGCATAGATGCTCTGGTCGTCGTCGCCTACGGCAAAGACCGCGGCCGGGTTCTGCGTGCCGTAGCCGGCCAGCAGCTTGAGCCACTGGTACTGCAGCACGTTGGTGTCCTGGAACTCGTCGACCAGCACGTGGCGGAAGCGGTGCTGGTAGTGCTGGCGGATGGCGTCGTTGTAGCGCAGCAGCTCGTAGCAGCGCAGCAGCAGCTCGGCAAAGTCGACCACGCCTTCGCGCTGGCACTGCAGGTCGTAGGCGGCGTAGAGGTCGACAAAGCGCTTGTTGAAGTCGTCGTTGGCCTCGACGTCGGCCGGGCGCAGGCCCTGCTCCTTGGCGTTGTTGATGAAGTACTGCAGGTTCTTGGCCGGGTACTTCTCATCGTCGACGTTGAGCGACTTGAGCAGCCGCTTGAGCGCCGAGAGCTGGTCCTGGCTGTCCAGGATGGCAAAGGTCTGGGGCAGCCCGGCGTCGCGGAAATGCGCGCGCAGCATGCGGTTGCACAGGCCGTGGAAGGTGCCGATCCACATGCCGCGGGTGTTGATCGGCAGCATCGACGACAGCCGCGTCTGCATTTCCTTGGCGGCCTTGTTGGTAAAGGTCACCGCCAGGATGCCCGCCGGCGAGACCCGGCCGTTCTGGATCAGCCAGGCGATGCGCGTGGTCAGCACGCGGGTCTTGCCGCTGCCCGCGCCCGCCAGGATCAGCGCCGGTTCGTCAGGCAGGGTGACGGCGGCTAGTTGTTCGGCGTTCAGGTTGGCAAGCAGGTCGGACATCGGATGAGCCTTGTGGATTGACGGCGATTATACCGGCGGGCCCTGTCCTGCAAGTCACATCCGGCGGGGCCGGATGGCCGGGAAATAGGCACCAGCCTGCCACCCCCCGTATAATTTAACGTTTTACTGGCGCAATGCCGGCCGCCGACGGCCGCCGCCTCGCCAGGCGCAGGCCGAAGCACCCTGCGACGACCCCCGACGCCAATATCGACATCCCAGCATGACCGCCCAAGACCAGTCCCTCGCCAAAAGCTTCGAACCCACCGCCATCGAGGCGAAATGGGGCCCAGAGTGGGAGAAGCGCGGCATCGCCAAGCCGACCTTCGACCCTGCCCGCCCGGACTTTGCGATCCAGCTGCCGCCGCCCAATGTGACCGGCACGCTGCATATGGGCCACGCGTTCAACCAGACCATCATGGACGGCTTGGCGCGCCATGCGCGCATGAGCGGCGCCAATACGCTGTGGGTGCCGGGCACCGACCACGCCGGCATCGCCACCCAGATCGTGGTGGAGCGCCAGCTCGAGTCGCAGGGCGTGTCGCGCCATGACCTGGGCCGCGAGAAGTTCACCGAGAAGGTGTGGGCCTGGAAGGAAGAGTCGGGCTCGACCATCACCCGCCAGGTGCGGCGCATGGGCGCTTCGATCGACTGGAGCCGCGAGTACTTCACGATGTCGCCCGAGATGTCGAAGGCGGTCACCGAAGCTTTCGTGCGCCTGCACGAACAGGGCCTGATCTATCGCGGCAAGCGCCTGGTCAACTGGGACCCGGTGCTGGGCACCGCGGTGTCGGACCTGGAAGTCGACAGCGTCGAGGAAGAAGGCTCGCTGTGGCATATCCACTATCCGCTGGTCGAGGCTGACGCCAAGGGCGGCCTGACCCACCTGACCGTGGCCACCACCCGCCCCGAAACCATGCTGGGCGACGTGGCCGTGATGGTCCACCCGGAAGACGAGCGCTATGCGCACCTGATCGGCAAGTTCGTGCAGCTGCCGCTGACCGAGCGCCAGATCCCGGTGATTGCCGACGAGTACGTCGACCGCGAGTTCGGCACCGGCGTGGTCAAGGTGACCCCGGGCCATGACTTCAACGACTATGCGGTGGGCCAGCGCCACAACCTGCCGCAGCTGTCGATCCTGACGCTGGACGCGAAGATCGTTGCCGACGCCCCCGCCGCCTACGCCGGCCTCGACCGCTTCGACGCGCGCCGCGCCATCGTCGAGGACCTGGACAAGCGCGGCCTGCTGGCCGAGGTCAAGAAGCACAAGCTGATGACCCCGCGCAGCGAGCGCACCGGCAGCGCGATCGAGCCGATGCTGACCGACCAGTGGTTCGTCGCCATGAGCAAGCCGGCGCCGGAAGGCACCTTCTACCCGGGCCGCTCGATCGCCGAGGTGGCGCTGGAAGCCGTGCAGAGCGGCGAGATCAAGCTGGTGCCGGAAAACTGGATCAGCACCTACAACCAGTGGCTGGGCAATATCCAGGACTGGTGCATCTCGCGCCAGCTGTGGTGGGGCCACCAGATCCCGGCGTGGTACGACGATGCCGGCAACTGCTTTGTCGGCCGCACCGAAGAAGAAGCGCTGGCCAAGGCAAAGGCCGCCGGCAGCACCGGCAGCCTGCGCCGCGAGGAAGACGTGCTCGACACCTGGTTCTCGTCGGCGCTGGTGCCCTTCTCCTCGCTGGGCTGGCCGGGAGAAACGCCCGAGATGCATCACTTCCTGCCGTCGTCGGTGCTGGTGACCGGCTACGACATCATCTTCTTCTGGGTGGCGCGCATGGTCATGATGACCAAGCACTTCATCGGCAAGGTGCCCTTCCATACCGTCTACGTGCACGGCCTGGTGCGCGATTCGGAAGGCAAGAAGATGAGCAAGTCCGAGGGCAACACGCTGGACCCGGTGGACCTGATCGACGGCATCGACCTCGACACGCTGCTGCAGAAGCGCACCACCGGCCTGCGCCGCCCCAAGGACGCGCCCAAGATCGAAAAGAAGACGAAAAAGGAATTCCCCGAGGGCATTCCCGCCTTCGGCGCCGACGCGCTGCGCTTCACCTTCGCGTCGCTGGCCACGCTGGGCCGCAACGTCAACTTCGATACCGGCCGCTGCGAGGGCTACCGCAACTTCTGCAACAAGCTGTGGAACGCGACCCGCTTCGTGCTGATGAACACCGAAGGCCATGACTGCGGCATGGGCCCGTGCAACAACGACTGCGGCCCGGACGGCTACCTGGATTTCTCGCAGGCCGACCGCTGGATCGTGTCGCTGCTGCAGCGCGTGGAAGCCGAGGTCGAGAAGGGCTTTGCCGAATACCGCTTCGACAATATCGCCAACGCCATCTACAAGTTCGTCTGGGACGAATACTGCGACTGGTACCTGGAACTGGCCAAGGTGCAGATCCAGAACGGCACCGAGGCCCAGCAGCGCGCCACGCGGCGCACGCTGCTGCGCGTGCTCGAGACCGTGCTGCGCCTGGCGCATCCGATCATCCCCTTCATCACCGAAGAGCTGTGGCAGAAGGTGGCCCCGCTGGCCGGCCGCGCCAAGGGTGACGGCTCCGAGACCATCGCGCTGCAGCCCTACCCGCTGCCGGCGGTCGCCAAGATCGACGAGCAAGCCGAGCAATGGGTTGCGCGCCTGAAGGAAGTGATCGATGCCTGCCGCAACCTGCGCGGCGAGATGAACATCTCGCCGGCCCAGCGCATCCCGCTCTATGCTGAGGGTGACAGCACCTTCCTGAAGGCGGCGAGCGCACATATCCAGGCACTTGCGAAACTTTCCGAGGTACGCGTCTTCGAAGATGAAGCTGCCCTGCAGGCTGAAGGCGCCGGCGCGCCGGTCGCCATTGCCGGGGGCAACCACCTGCTGCTGAAGATCGAGATCGATGTCGGCGCCGAGCGCGCGCGCCTGTCGAAGGAAGTCGAGCGCATCGGTGGCGAAATCGGCAAGTGCCGCGCCAAGCTCTCCAACGAGAGCTTTGTCGCCAAGGCACCGCCAGCCGTGGTGGCGCAAGAGACGCAGCGCCTGGCCGATTTCGAGCAGACGCTGGCCAAGCTGCAGGGCCAGCTGCAGCGGCTGCCGGCCTGACGGCACGGCGGCCGCATTCACGCCCCTGCCTGCCGGGGGTTCTGTCCGGCTTCGTCGGACAGAATCGGACAGACGGCGCCCGCAATGGCTGGCAGGGTTATGGACTGGAATCTGAGAGGTACACCTGATATGGAAAATCGCGTCACCAAGGCTGTGTTCCCGGTTGCGGGCCTGGGCACTCGCTTCCTGCCGGCCACCAAGGCCAGCCCCAAGGAAATGCTTCCGGTGGTGGACAAGCCGCTGATCCAGTACGCCGTGGAAGAAGCCATGGCCGCCGGCATTACCGAGATGATCTTTGTCACCGGCCGCTCCAAGCGCGCCATCGAGGACCATTTCGACAAGGCCTTCGAGCTGGAAGTGGAGCTTGAGGCCAAGAACAAGCAGGCGCTGCTGGACGTGGTGCGCTCGATCAAGCCCGCCAACGTGGAGTGCTTCTACGTGCGCCAGCCCGAAGCGCTGGGCTTGGGCCATGCGGTGCTGTGCGCGGCCAAGCTGGTCGGCGACACGCCGTTCGCGGTGATGCTGGCCGATGACCTGATCGACGGCAACCCGCCGGTGATGAAGCAGATGGTGGATACCTTCAACCACTACAATTGCTCGGTGCTGGGGGTCGAGGAGATCACGCCGGAGCAAAGCCGCTCCTATGGCGTGATCGACGGCCGCGAATGGGATGCGGACGTGATCAAGGTCTCGGGCATCATCGAGAAGCCGGCGCCGGAAGACGCGCCGTCCAACCTGGGCGTGGTCGGCCGCTATATCCTGACCCCGCGCATCTTCGAACACCTGCGCGACCTGAAGCCGGGCGCCGGCGGCGAGCTGCAGCTGACCGACGCGATCCAGTCGCTGCTGGGCCAGGAGCAGGTGCTGGCCTACCGCTACCAGGGCCGCCGCTATGACTGCGGCAGCAAGCTGGGCTACCTGAAGGCAACCGTTGAATTTGCCTTGAAGCACCCGGAAGTCGGGACTGAATTCAGCGCCTACCTGGAATCGCGCGAGCACCTGACCGGCATCGGCAGCTGATCGCGCCCTGCCCTGCGGAAAGGAAGTTCCTGGACGTCTGCAGCCGTGAGAGGCCGCAACCATTCCGGCAAATGCCGGGAGGCCTGCGGCCTCTCCTTATTTGCGCTCAGGCGATGTAGGACACCGTCGGCAGCGCGAACGTTTCGCGCACCTGCACCGCCCGCTGCGTGACCTTCGCGCACGACAGCTCCAGGTGTTCCCGCAACAGCTCAGCGGCCTTGCGCGGCGCGCCTGCGGCGGCGGCCTGCAGCACGGCCATGTGCTCGGAGAGGAAGGGATCTTCCTGCGGCATCGGCGCCGACGCTCCCAGTACATGCTTGCTCAGGGTCAGGATGCAGCGCGTGCGCTGCAGGCTGCCCAGCAGCTCCTTGTTCGGGCACAGCGACAGCAGGCGCACGTGCAGGTCATGCTCCAGCTTGTCCATGGCGGTGCGCGACACCTTCGGGTAGACACGCTGCACCTTGTGCAGGTCTTCCATCATGGCAGCCAGCTCGGCCGCGTCCGCATTGACGATGGCGCCGCGCAGCGCGGCCGGCTCCACCAGTGAGCGCAGCTCGTAGAGATCGTGGATGCGCTGCGCATCCAGCGGGATGATGACCCAGCGCTGGCGCTCGTCCTTCTCCAGGATGCCCAGGCTTTCCAGGCGCAGCAGCACATCGCGCACCACGGTGCGCCCCACGTTGAAATAGCGCGCCAGTTCGACTTCGTTGACACGGTAGCGCCCGAACACCGACAGGTGGACCAGGTTGCGCTCCACCTCGTCGTAGATGACCTCCCAGCCCAGCGTCTTGCGTGCCACGTCCGGCGCGCTGTCCACGCCCAGCATGGCCGCGTCCAGCGGCACGCGCCTGGGCTCGGTGCCGGCCGGGCCGGCGACATAGCCGCGCCCGTCGAAGCGGCTGACCAGGCCTTCGGCCTCCAGCTCGCGCAAGGCCTGCCGCACCGGCGAGCGGGTGGCGCGCAGGATCTCCGCGACCGGCCCTTCCAGCAGCACGGTGCCCTGCTCCAGCGTCCCGTCCAGCATCGCCTTGCGCAGCACCTGGTGGATCAACGCGTAGATCGGCGCATGGCGGCTGGCTTCCTCCGCTTCCAGGCTGGCAGCAAGGGGGGCGACGCGATTTTGGTCTCGTGTCGTCATCGATGGGCTCGGCACTTTGTCTCCAGAACGTGGCGGTCGGTCAGTGTAGCCATGGCGGCACGCCAGGGCATCTCATCGCATTCCATCATACACGGGTATCCACTGATATTGACCATTGCCGGCAATGGTCATATATTTCGTCCCACCACGGCGCGTGTCGCACGCCGCAAGCACGACAACGAAGCCACAACAAGAGACAGGGCGCGCGCCGGCCGCGGCGGCGCCACGAGAAGGAGAAACCCGCGCCGATGGACTACCAGTTTGATTTCAGTTTCCTGTCCACGGGGTGGCGGGACTTGCTCGACGGCGTGTGGCTGACCTTGCGCATGTCGGTCGCCACCATCGTGTTCGGCTTCGTGCTGGGCACGGCGCTGGCCGTGGTGCACACGCAAGGCCCCGCGTGGGCGCGCCGCTGCGTCACGGTGTATGTGGACGTGATCCGCAATACGCCGCTGGTGATCCAGGCCTTCTGGCTCTTCTTCGGGCTGGCGGCGGTGCAGGTGCGGGTGCCGGCCATGGCGGCGGCGGTGGTGGCGCTGGTCGTGAACGTGTCGGCCTATACCACCGAAATCGTGCGCGCCGGCATCGAGTCGGTGCCGCGCGGCCAGCTCGAGGCCGCTTCCTGCCTGGGGCTGTCGCGCTGGCAGATGCTGCGCCTGGTGGTGTTGCCGCAAGCGGTGGAGCGCATGTATCCGGCGCTGATCAGCCAGTTCGTGCTGATGATGCTGGCCACTTCGATCATGTCGCAGATCTCGGCCGAGGAACTCACCGCGGTGGGCTACCGCATCCAGTCGGAGACCTTCCGCGGCTTCGAGATCTACTTGGTGATCGCGCTCGTCTACCTGCTGCTGTCCTGGCTGCTGCGCCTGTCGATGGCAGGCATCGGCGCCCTGGCCTTTACGCGCCGCCGGCGCCTGCAAACCCCTCTCTGAACCGGAGCGCGCCTCATGCACGGAATCTCTTTCGATCAAGTGTTGTTCATCCTGCGCGGCGCCGGCTGGACCTTGCTGCTGGCAGGCATGGGCTTTGCCGGCGGCGCGCTGGTGGGCGTACCGCTGGCGCTGGCGCGCAGCCGCGGCGGGCGCGCGCTGCGCATGCTCACGGGCGCCTACGTCCAGCTGGTACAGGGCGTGCCGCTGCCGGTGATCATGTTCGTGGTGTATTTCGGCATCAGCGTGGGCGGCTTCGAGCTGCCGGCGCTGGTCGCCGCGGGGATCGCGATGACGGCGTATTCCAGCGCCTACCTCGGCGAGATCTGGAAGGGCTGCATCCAGGCCGTGCCGCGCACGCAGTGGGAGGCCGCCGAATGCCTGGCGCTCACGCCGCTGCAGCGGGCGGTGTACGTGATCCTGCCGCAGGCCGCCCGCATTGCCATTGCGCCCACGGTGAGCTTCCTGGTGCAGATCGTGAAGAACTCGTCGTACGCGGTGGTGATCGGCTTCTTCGACCTGACCTATTCGGCGCGCGTGGTCAACAACTCCACCTTCAAGCCCTTCCTGGTGTTCACCATCGCCGCGGCGCTGTATTTCGCCATCTGCTATCCGCTCTCAACGCTCTCGTACCGCCTGGAGCGCCGCTTCAACAAGGCACGCGCCTGAGCCTGACAGCGTCCAAAACCCGACAACAAAGGAACGTCATGGAGACAAGCGTGGACGAAGTGGTCCGCTTCGACAAGGTAAGCAAGTCCTTCGGACAAGTGGAAATCCTCAAGGGCGTGAGCTTCTCGGTGCGCCGCGGCGAGGTGGTGGCCCTGATCGGCCGCAGCGGCTCGGGCAAGAGCACGGCCCTGCGCTGCATCAACGGACTGGAGCGCGTGAGCGGCGGGGCCCTGCATGTGTGCGGCCATGCCATGCACGAGGACGCTGTTGACCTGGGCGCGCTGCGCAAGGAAGTCGGCATCGTGTTCCAGAGCTACAACCTGTTCCCGCACCTGACCGTGGCCGAGAACGTCATGCTGGCACCGCGCAAGGTCAAGGGCATGGGGCGCAAGGAAGCGGGCGAACTGGCCCGCCACGTGCTGCGGCAAGTCGGCATGGAAGAGCGCGCCGACTACTACCCGGAACAGCTCTCCGGCGGCCAGCAGCAGCGCGTCGCCATCGCGCGCTCGCTGGCCATGCAGCCGCGCCTGATGCTGTTCGACGAAGTCACTTCCGCGCTCGATCCCGAGCTTACCGGCGAGGTGCTGCGGGTCATTGAAAAACTGGCCGAAGACGGCATGACCATGGTGCTGGTCACGCACGAGATGTCGTTCGCGCGCTCGGTGGCAGACCAGATCATGTTCATGCACCAGGGCATCGTCTGGGAATGCGGCAGCGGCAGGCTGCTTGACGAACCTGCCACGCCGGAACTGCGCCAGTTCGTCAGCAACGGCCTGTAAGCGCGGCGGCGCCCGCGCAGCAAGAACCCGATTCGATATCCAACAATACGGAGGCAACCTCATGAACTATCGCCGCTATCTCTTTGCCCCACTCGCCGCCCTGCTGCTGGCCGGCACCTCCGCCGCCTCGGCCGACACGCTCGACACCATCAAGCAGCGCAAGAAGATCCTGGTGGCGGTCGATATCAGCGCGCCGCCCTACGGCATGCTGGATGCGCAAGCCAGGCAGAGCGGCTCCGACATCGAGACCGCGCGCCTGCTCGCCAAGGACCTGGGCGTCGAACTTGAGATCGTTCCGGTCACGGGCCCCAACCGCGTGCCCTTCCTCCTCACCCGCAAGGCGGACGTGGTGCTGGCCTCCTTTTCCGTGACGGACGCGCGCAAGAAGGTCATCGATTTCTCCGAGCCGTATGGCGTGATCCCCGTGGTGGTGGGCGGCCCGACCAAGGCCCAGGTCAAGTCCTTCGCCGACCTGTCGGGCAAGACCGTCGCGGTCACGCGCGGCACCACCAGCGACCAGGAACTGAGCCGGGGCGCCAAGGAGGCCGTGGCCGCGGTGAATATCGTGCGCTACGAGGATGACGCGACCACCAATACCGCGGTCTCCACCGGCCAGCAGGACTACCTGGCCGCGGCCATCAGCGTGATCCCGGAGGTCAGGCGCAGCAATCCGTCGCGCGACCTGGAGATCAAGTTCGTGATGCAGACCTTTCCCTATGCGATCGGCCTGCGCAAGGGCGATACCGCCCTCAAGGACTGGCTGGACGGCTGGGTCAGGACCAACCTGAAGAACGGCAGGATCAATGACATCTACAAGCGCCATTTCGGCCTGTCGCTGCCGGCCGAGATGCTGAAATAAGGAACGAGGGAGCCCATCGCATGAACGCACCTGCCAACCCCGGCAAGGCAGCACAGCCGCACGCCGCCTTGCGCGTGATCCGGCTGCACCCGGAAGACGACGTCGTCATTGCCCGCGACCAGCTCGTGGCAGGCACCACGCTCGACGCAGAAGACGTGACTGTGCTCGGCCTGGTCCCGCCCGGCCACAAGGTGGCAACGCGCGCCATCGGCGCCGGCGAGGCGGTGCGCCGCTACGGGCAGATCATCGGCTTCGCCAGCCAGGACATCCGTCCCGGCCAGCACGTGCACACCCACAACCTGGCCATGGGCGACTTCACGCGCGACTATGCCTATGGCGCCGATGCGCGCGCGCCGGAGCCGGTGGCAGCGCCGGCCACCTTCGCGGGCATCGTGCGGGCCGATGGCCGCGTGGCCACGCGCAACTACATCGGCATCCTGACCTCGGTGAACTGCTCGGCCACGGTGGCGCGCGCCATTGCCGACCACTTCCGCCGCGACATCCATCCCGAGGCGCTGGCCGCCTATCCCAACGTCGACGGCGTGGTGGCGCTCACGCACGGCGTCGGTTGCGCGGTGGACCCGCAGGGGGAAGGGCTGGCGCTGCTGCAGCGCACGCTGGGCGGCTATGCCTGCCATCCCAACTTCGCCAGCGTGCTGGTGATCGGGCTGGGCTGCGAGACCAACCAGATTTCGGCGCTGCTTGCCACCCAGGGGCTGGCCCACGACGACCGCCTGCAGACCTTCACCATCCAGGACAGCGGCGGCACCACCAGGACCATCGCACGCGGCATCGCCATGATCCAGGAGATGCTGCCCGCCGCGAATGCCGTGCAGCGCCAGCCGGTGCCTGCCAGCCACCTGGTGGTGGGCCTGCAGTGCGGCGGCTCCGACGGCTACTCGGGCATCTCGGCGAACCCGGTGCTGGGCGCGGCGGTAGACCTGCTCGTGCGCCACGGCGGCACCGCCATCCTCTCCGAAACGCCCGAAATCTACGGCGCCGAGCACCTGCTCACGCGCCGCGCACAGACACCGGAAATCGGCCGCAAGCTGGTGGCGCGCATCCGCTGGTGGGAGGACTATTGCGCGCGCCACGGTGCCAGCATGGACAACAACCCGTCGGCAGGCAACAAGGCGGGCGGGCTGACCACCGTGCTGGAAAAATCCCTGGGCGGCATCGCCAAGGGCGGCTCGGCCAACCTGGCCGAGGTCTATGAGTACGCGCAGCCGGTGCGCGCGCGCGGCCTGGTGTTCATGGACACGCCGGGCTACGACCCGATCTCCGCGACTGGCCAGGTCGCGGGGGGTGCCAACCTGATCTGCTTCACCACGGGGCGCGGCTCGGCCTACGGCTGTGCGCCCTCGCCCTCGGTCAAGCTGGCGACCAATACCGCGCTGTGGCAACGCCAGTCCGATGACATGGACCTGAACTGCGGCGCCGTGCTGGACGGCAGCGCCACCATTGGCGGGCTCGGTGAGGAACTGTTCCGGCTGATGCTGGACACGGCCTCCGGCAAGCGTTCACGCAGCGAGCTGCACGGCTACGGGCAGAACGAGTTCGTACCCTGGCAGCTGAGCGCGATCACCTGAAGCCCGCCGGCGCGCAGCCGGCGACGCGGCGGCCCATCGGGCCGCCGCGCTCCGTCTTGCCCCGCCTCAGTCCAGGCGGCGGCACATGCAGTGCGTCCAGGCGCCGAAGCGGCGTTGAAATTCCCTGGACAATTCCAGCTCGGTCGGCAACTCGTCCACGGATGTCAGCGAGAAGCCATAGCGCGCAAAAAAGGCCGGATGCTCCGTCGTCAGCAGGACGGCCTTGGTGCAACCATTAGCGCGGGCGCGCATCAACAGGGCGGCAACCAGATGGGTGGCAATTCTTCGGTCCCGAAAATCGGGAAGCACGCCAACGGTCCTGACGACAAAGGTCTGGTCGAATATTTCCCCGCAGGCACAACCAGCTACGATTTCCCCGAATTCAGCGACATGGCACAGACATGCGGCCGGCTTCACATTTTCAACTGGCAACCCACATTGCTGCAGCACTTCCGAAATAGCTTGAATATCGGCAATTCCAGCGGCTCGGATACGGACGTCCCTTGGCATCGCCTCTCCTGAATCACTTGATCAGCTTCCGCCCCCACAGTGACCATCACGGCACCAGGCAAGGGCGCAGTAGTAATTTAGCGCATACATAAAAGACAGCCCAATCCGGGTAAACACACGTGCCGCGGCGCCGGCATTATGGGGACGATAATGCAGCCCCAAACCGGCAGAAAACGCAATGGGATAATCCTCGCGAGAGGTCCCGCCAGGAATAATGCACAACTTGCGATTTGCGCCAATCTCGCATTGCCGCGCGCCTGGAAAATCGTGGCGATATTCATCGATGCAGAATCCCCAAAGAAAAAAGCCGCGTAATCAGAATTACGCGGCTTTTTTCTTTGGGAGCGGGAGCGCTTCAGCGGCGGCGCATGTAGAACACAAACACCTTGTCCACTTCCGAGTGCGACAGCAGCTCATTGCCGGTCTGCTTGGCAAAGGCCTGGAAATCGCGCGTGGCGCCGGGATCGGTGGCCAGCACCTTGAGCACATCGCCGCTGGCCATGTCGGCCAGGGCCTTCTTGGTGCGCAGGATCGGCAGCGGGCAGTTCAGGCCGCGCGCATCCACTTCTTTCTGGAACTCCATTCGTCTCTTCCTTCGATTCTGGGGGCTGGGCGGCTGGCCGGAGGCCAGCCTCACCAACGGTATTGTAGCGAACCCCCGACCAGGCTGAAGTCGTGCGGGCGGCGCGGGTCCGGAATGTCGGCGCCGGTCTGGCGGTCGAAGAAGCGCACCGGATAGCCGCGCGCGGCCAGCCAGTCGGCCACCGCGAAGCCGGTGCCGGCCGACCAGACACGCACATCCTCCGGCGCCACCAGCTTGTAGTCGGCCAGCTCCTCGGACAGCGCCACGGTGCCGGTCGCCTTGACGTGGTAGGCGATGATCAGCTCGTTCTTGCGCATGAACTCGTAGACGCCGATCAGCGACACCGACTCGGTATCGAGGTTGGTCTCTTCCTTCAGTTCGCGCGCCACGCCCAGCTCGGGCGGCTCGTCGCGCTCCAGGAAGCCCGTCACCAGCGCGAACATGGTCTCCGGCCAGGCGGCATTGCGCGCCAGCAGCAGCTTGTCCTGGTACTCCACCACCGCCGCCAGCACCGGCAGCGGGTTGTTCCAGTGCACGAAGCCGCATTCCTGCTGCACGCAGGCGTGGCGTTCGCGCCCGGACAGCGGCAGCACCTCAAGCGGCGCGCCGCACTGCGGGCAGAATCGGTATTGCATTTGGGGGCTCCTGAAGGGTCTCGTCGTTATAGGTATGGGTGCCGGTCAGGCGCCGCAAGCCGCCCGCATGTCGGCGGCCAGCGCCTCGACCGTCTGCGGCTGCAGGTCCCATGAACACATGAAACGGCAGCCGCCGGCGCCGATAAAGGTATAGAAGCGCCAGCCCCTGGCGCGCAGCGCCTCGATCGCGGGCAGCGGCAGCTCGGCGAACACGGCGTTGGACTGCGTCGGGAACATGATGCGAACGCCCGGAATATCGCTGATGCGCTGCTGCAGCAGTTGCGCCATCGCATTGGCATGGCGCGCGTTGGCGAGCCATACGTCGTTCTCGAGCAAACCCAGCCACGGCGCGGAGATAAAGCGCATCTTCGACGCCAGCTGCCCGGCCTGCTTGACGCGGTAGGCAAAGTCCTCGGCCAGGCGGCGGTCGAAGAACACCACCGCCTCGCCCACCGGCAGGCCGTTCTTGGTGCCGCCGAAGCACAGCACGTCGACGCCGGCGCGCCAGGTGATCTCGGACGGATGCACGCCCAGCGACGCCACCGCGTTGGCAAAGCGCGCGCCGTCCATGTGCACGCGCAGCTGGCGGCGCTTGGCGATGGCAGCGATCGCGCGCACCTCTTCCACGCTGTAGACGGTGCCGACTTCGGTCGACTGCGTCAGCGACACCACCTTGGGCTTGGGGTAATGGATATCGGAGCGGCGCGTCACCAGCGCCTCGACCGCGTCGGGCGTGAGCTTGCCGTCGGCGCCGGGCGCGGTCAGCAGCTTGGAGCCGTTGGAGAAGAACTCCGGGCCGCCGCATTCGTCGGTCTCGATATGCGCCAGCTCGTGGCAGATCACCGAGTGGTACGACTGGCACAGCGCCGACAGCGCCAGCGAGTTGGCCGCCGTGCCGTTGAACACGAAGAACACTTCGCAGTCGGTCTGGAACAGGTCGCGGATACGGTCGCAGACCTTCTGCGTCCAGGTATCGTCGCCGTAGGCCTGCTCATGGCCGCTGGCGTTGGCTTCCAGGAAATACTTGAGCGATTCCGGGCAGAAGCCGGCGTAGTTGTCAGAGGCGAAGTGCTGCATGGTGGTCAGTGTGGGGCTGAATGGAGCCTTACTTCTTGTCGGCCCACAGCTCGCCGCCGGTGGCCCAGTTCTCGCGCTTGATGTCGGTGATGATGATGTCGACGGCCGAGGCCGAGCAGCCCAGGGTCTCGCAGCTGACGCGGGTCACTTCTTCGACAAACTTGCGCTTCTGCTCGATGGTACGGCCTTCAAACATTTCGACGTGGAAAGTCGGCATGCAATGCTCCTTTGATGTATGTGGTTGAGTCGCGGCGGGAAATCGATCCCGCTCAGTCCCGGTATGAAGGATCGATTCTATCCAGTTTGCGCAGCAGCGCGGGCCACTCCATCACGCCTTCGACGGCGCCATTGTCGTAGAGCTGCTCCGAGGTCTTGTCCGCCACGGCCGCGCCGGGCTGCACCAGCGCACCGCCCGCCTGCGCGGCAATCTGGATCTCGCAGGCCTTGATCAGCGTCGCCATCAGCACATAGGCCTCGGCCACGGTGCGGCCCACCGTCAGCGTGCCGTGGTTGCGCAACAGCATGGCCGGATGCGCACCCAGCGATGCGGTCAGCCGCGCGCCCTCGGCCGGGGTGAAGGCCAGGCCTTCGTAGTCGTGGTAGGCCATGCGGCCGTGGAAGCGCATCGCATGCTGCGACAGCGGCAGCAGCCCCTCGGCCTGCGCCGATACGGCAATGCCGGCGGTGTTATGCAGGTGCATCACGCACATCGCGTCGGCGCGCGCCGCATGCACCGCGGCGTGCAGCGCAAAGCCGGTCACATTGACCGGATGCACGGTCGCGCCGACGACCTCGCCGCGGCCGTTGATCTTGACCAGGTCGCTGGCGCGGATCTCGTCGAAGGCAAAGCCGAAGGGGTTGATCAGGAAGTGATCGGGCTCGCCCGGCACCGTGGCGGAGATATGGGTGTAGATCAGGTCGTCCCAGCCCTCGCGCGCGGCCAGGCGGTAGGCGGCGGCCAGGTCGACGCGCACGCGCTGTTCTTCGGCGGAAACGGGCTGGATGGGGGCACCCGCGGCGCGCGCGGGCTGCAAGGCAAAAGACATGGGGTCGCTCCTGCGCCGCCCGGTCTCGCGTGCCGGGTACAGCCCCGGCCTTCTGTGCCGCGCCACGGGCTGCACAGAAGGCGCGGCAGCCGCTCGCGTGGCGCGCCAGGCGGCAAAGGCAATACTTTAGCGCACCTTGCCGATCAGCTCCGGGCAGCCGCGAGCGGCCAGGCGCGGCACATCCAGGCGAACACCAGCGCGCCGAGCAGCAGCGCCGCCGCCGCGCACGCAAGCGAGCCGGCAAAGCCGCCGGTGCGCGCGACCAGCGCGGTCGCCAGCGGCGGCCCGGCGATCTGGCCCAGGCCGTAGGATGCCGTCATCAGGCCCATCAGCCGCGCCGCTTGCGGTCCCCACAGACGCCGCGCCTCGCGCATCGCAAACGCTACCAGCGCGGTGAACGGCAGCCCCGCCAGCAGGCTGCTGAGGGCAAAGCCGGCCACGGTCGGGAACACCACCGCGATCGCCACGCCCAGCGCCTGCATGCCGTACAGCAGCGTCAGCAGCTTGCGGTTGTCGTGCGCCATGCCGACCCGCGTGACCAGGAACGCGCCCACCGTCACGCCCGCGCCGAAGATCGGCCAGAACAGGTCGGCCCAGACCGTGCCGGGCAGCGCCTCGCGCGCAATCACCGGCAGGAAGGTCGCGGTGATGATGTAGCCGAAGCCGGCCAGGCCGTAGGCAAAGGTCAGCGCCCAGGTCTGGGCATCGAGCCGCGCGGCGCCGGTGTCGGCTGCCGCCGGGGATGCTGTCGCCGTCATCGGCACGGCAGGCTGCGCGACGAAGATCCGCCAGACCGCCGCCACCAGCGCCACCGCCAGCGCCGTGAACGCGAGCCAGCCATAGTCCGCATGCCAGCCCGCGCCGACCATGCCGGATGCACCCAGCCCGGTGACCACGATGCCCAGCCCCGGCCCGCAGAAGATCAGCCCGGCGAGTTCCGGCTTGCCCAGTTCCGCCAGCCGCTGCAGGCACCAGCCCGCGGTGTAGACCATCACCACCGCGCTGGCCACGCCCGCGGCGGCGCGCCACAGCGACCATGCCGGCATGCCGCCCGGCAGGGCCATGCCCAGCGTCAGCAGCACGGTTGCGGTCAGGCCCCAGCGCACCATGCGCACCGCGTCGGGCCGGATGAACATGCACACTGCGGCGCCGGCGAAGTAGCCGATGTAGTTGACCGTGGCCAGCCAGCCGCCCTGATCCAGCGTGACGGTGCCGTCATGCAGCATCATCGGCAGCAGCGGCGTAAAGGCAAAGCGGCCGATGCCCATCACCACCGCCAGCGACACCAGGCCGGCCATGGCCACCGCCACCGCGCCGGTTTCGCGCCGTGCCGACGCCCGGGTGGCCACGCGCGCAGCGGCGGGGTGTTCAGGGTCGAGGCTGTGGGGGTTCGGCATGGCTGGGGCTGGCGGAGCAGCGGTTGCATTGCGATGCCTGTATGCTACGCTGGCTTCAGCATCCCCAAAAATGAATTATCAAGATGCCATGCATCTTGATAAGAGATGGATAGCCTCAGGAGTTCCGCATGGACCTTGCCGCCCTCGAGATCTTCCGCGCCGTCGTCGAAGCCGGCGGCATCACCCGTGCGGCCGAGCGGCTGCACCGGGTGCAGTCCAATGTCACCACGCGCATCCGCCAGCTGGAGCAGTCGCTCGGGGTCGACCTGTTCGTGCGCGACGGCCGGCGCATGGTGCTGACACCATCCGGTCAGACCCTGTTCGACTATGCCTGCCGCATCCTCAGCATGACCGAAGAGGCACGCCAGGCGGTGCTGCCGGCGCGGCCGCACGGCCGGCTGCGCATTGCCTCGATGGAGAGCACCGCCGCCAGCCGCCTGCCCAATGTGCTGGCCGCGTACCACCAGGCCTGGCCCTCTGTGCAGCTGGAGCTGGTGACGCTGGCCACGCGCCAGGCGCTGGATGCGCTGGCGCGCTTCGAAGTCGAATGCGCCTTTGTCGCCGAGCCGCTGACCGACCCGGCACTGAGCGCCGTCCCGGTGTTCGAGGAAGAGCTGGTGGTGATCACGCGCGCGCGCCATCGCCCGGTGCGCACCGCGGCCGACCTGGAGGTGCCGACGCTGCTGGCATTCGAGCCCGGCTGCAACTACCGCGCCCGGCTCGAGAACTGGTATGTGATCGGCGATGCGCCGACGCCGCGCGTGCTGCAACTGAGCTCGTACCATGCCATCGTCGCCTGCGTCGCGGCCGGCATCGGTGCGGCGATCGTGCCGCGCTCGGTGCTGGGGCTGTACCGCGACCTGCCCGCCATCCGCCAGCACAGCCTGGGCGCGGCCGGCCGCGTGCGCACGCTGCTGGCCTGGCATCCGTCCATGGCCAGCGCGGCCTTGCATGCGCTGATCGACACCCTCACCGCCCACTCACCCGGCCCCTCGGCCAGGCCTGACCTGGCGGCGGCCTGAGCGCCCGGCGCGCGGGCCCGAGGCAGCCCGCGTGCAAGATGTGCCCGGTGGCCTACACTTGAAGTGGCGCCATCACGGCACCTTGCGTGCCCCGCCCCTCTCATGAAACCTGCCACCGCGCTGCTGCGGGCCCTTCGGCCGATGTCCGGCCGGCTGCTGGCCGGCCTGGCGCTGGCGTGCGGCGCCGTTGCCCTCGCCGGCCCAGCTGCCCGTGCGGCGCCGCCCTCCGGCGCCTCGGCGCCCGCCGCCACCGTCACGACCACGGCAACCGCGCCGGTCTACGTGATTCCGCTCAAGGGTGCGGTCAGCCCCGCCAGCGCCAGCTTTATCCTGCGCAGCATGGAACGCGCGCGCGAGGGCGGCGCCCAGCTGGTGGTGCTGGAAATGGACACCCCGGGCGGGCTGGACGCGTCGATGCGCGAGATCATCCAGGCCATCCTGGCCTCGCCGATACCGGTGGCCAGCTACGTCTATCCTGGCGGCGCGCGCGCGGCCAGTGCCGGCACCTACATCCTCTACGCCAGCCATATCGCGGCGATGGCGCCGGGCACCAACCTGGGCGCGGCCACCCCGGTGCAGGTCGGCATCGGCGGGCCGCAGAAGCCAGAGGCCCTGCCCGGCGCCAAGCCCGCCTCCGCCCCCGCCAGCGAGCCAGCGCGGGCCGACGCGATGGAACGCAAGCAAATGCACGATGCCTCGGCCTATATCCGCGGCCTGGCCCAACTGCGCGGACGCAATGCCGAGTGGGCCGAACGCGCGGTGCGCGAGTCGGTCAGCCTGTCGGCCGACGAGGCGCTGGCCCAGCGCGTGGTCGACCTGGTCGCCCCCGACCTGCCCGCGCTGTTGCGCCAGGTTGAAGGCCGCACGATCACCGCTGCCGGCGGCAAGGCCGGCGTGCTGCACACCGCCAATGCGCCGGTGGTGACGCTGGAACCCGACTGGCGCAACCGCTTCCTGGCCGTGATCACCGAGCCCAGCGTGGCGCTGCTGCTGCTGATGATCGGCATCTACGGCCTGATCTTCGAATTCTCCACGCCGGGCATGGTGGTGCCCGGCATTGCCGGCGCGATCTGCCTGCTGGTGGCGCTGTTCGCGCTGCACATGCTGCCCGTGAACTACGCCGGGCTGGCGCTGGTGGCGCTGGGCATCGGCTGCATGGTGGCGGAGCTGTTCCTGCCGACCTTCGGCGCGCTGGGCGTGGGCGGCATCATCGCCTTCGCCTTTGGCGCGGTGATGCTGATCGACACCGACGTGCCGGGCTTCGGCGTGCCGCTGCCGATGGTGGCGGCGATGTCGGCGCTGTCAGCGATTTTCGTGTTCGGCATGTCGGCGATGCTGGTGCGCTCGCGCAAGCGCCCGGTGGTCAGCGGTGCCGACACCCTGGTCGGCGCCCGCGGCGAAATGCTGGACGACCTGCGCGAGGAAGGCTGGGCCACGGTGCGCGGCGAGACCTGGCGCGTGCACAGCGCCAGCTCCTTGCCGCGCGGCACGCCGGTGGTCGTCACCGCGCGCAAGGGCCTGGTGCTTGAGGTGATCGCCGCCGGCAACGCCCCGCTTGTCCCGACCACTCCACCCCAACCGACGCCAGACAAGGGAGCCTGACCATGGCCTACGGATTCAGCTTCGGCGGTTTGATCTTCCTGCTGGCACTGCTGGTGATCACCTCGTTCCGCGTGCTGCGCGAATACGAACGCGGCGTGGTGTTCATGCTCGGACGCTTCTGGCGGGTCAAGGGCCCGGGCCTGGTGCTGCTGATCCCCGCCGTGCAGCAGATGGTCAGGGTAGACCTGCGCACGGTGGTGATGGACGTGCCGCCGCAGGACGTGATTTCGCGCGACAACGTCTCGGTGAAGGTCAATGCGGTGGTGTACTTCCGCGTGGTCGATCCGGAACGCGCCATCATCCAGGTGGCGAACTTCCTGGAAGCCACCAGCCAGCTGGCGCAGACCACGCTGCGCTCGGTGCTGGGCAAGCACGAGCTGGACGAGATGCTGGCCGAGCGCGAGAAGCTCAACCTCGACATCCAGCAGGCGCTGGACGCCCAGACCGACGGCTGGGGCATCAAGGTGTCGAACGTCGAGATCAAGCATGTCGACCTGAACGAAACCATGATCCGCGCGATTGCGCGGCAGGCCGAGGCCGAACGCGAGCGGCGCGCCAAGGTGATCCATGCCGAGGGCGAACTGCAGGCTTCGGTGAAGCTGCTGGAAGCGGCCCAGATGCTGGCGCGCGAGCCGCAGGCCATGCAACTGCGCTACCTGCAGACGCTGACACAGATTGCAGGGGACAAGAGTTCCACCATCGTCTTCCCGCTGCCGATCGACATTCTCAACCGGCTCGCCGGCAAGCCGCCCGGCGACGAGCGCCCATAGAAAATGGCGCGGAAGCGCCATTAGCAGTTGCCGGGCCTGAGGGGGTTGCCCCCCTCAGCCGCTCACACCTTGCCCGCCACCCACTCGCTGACACCAGCCAGCGCCTGCGGCAGCTTGGCCGGCTCGGTGCCGCCAGCCTGGGCCATGTCGGGACGGCCACCACCCTTGCCGCCCACCTGCTGCGCGACAAAGTTGACCAGCTCGCCGGCCTTGACCTTGCCCGTGGCATCGGCGGTGACACCGGCGATCAGGCTGACCTTGCCGTCGGACACCGCACCCAGCACGATGGCCGCGCTCTTCAGCTTGTCCTTGAGCTTGTCCATGGTCTCGCGCAGGGTCTTGACGTCGGCGCCGTCCAGTTGCGCGGCCAGCACCTTCAGGCCCTTGATGTCGACCGCCTGCGCGGCCAGCTCGTCGCCCTGCGAGGCGGCCAGCTTGCTCTTCAGGCGTTCCAGCTCCTTCTCCAGCGCGCGCACCTGGTCCTGCACCTGGCCGATGCGCGGCACCAGCTCCGACGGCTGGGCCTTCAGCACGGCAGCGGCTTCGTTCAGCCTGGCGTCCAGGCCCTGGAGGTAGTGCAGCGCGTTGTCGCCGGTAATGGCTTCCACGCGGCGGATGCCGGCGGCAACGCCGCCTTCCACCACGATCTTGAACAGGCCGATGTCGCCGGTGCGGTGCACGTGGGTGCCGCCGCACAGTTCCTTCGAGGTACCGATCGACAGCACGCGCACGTCGTCGGCGTACTTCTCGCCGAACAGTGCCATCGCGCCGCTCTTGACGGCGTCGTCGAACGGCATGATTTCGGCATGCGTGTCGTCGTTGCGCAGGATCTCGGCGTTGACGATCTCTTCCACGCGGCGGATCTGCTCGTCGGTCAGCGCCGCGTTGTGCGAGAAGTCGAAGCGGGTCTTGTCCGCATCCACCAGCGAGCCCTTCTGCTGCACGTGGCTGCCCAGCACTTCACGCAGGGCCTTGTGCATCAGGTGGGTGGCCGAGTGGTTGCGCACGGTGCGCGCACGGCGCTGCGCGTCGACCTGGGCCGACACGGCATCGCCCACCTTCAGCGCGCCGCCTTCCAGCGTGCCCTGGTGGCCGAACACGTCGGCCTGGATCTTGGTGGTGTCAGCCACGGCGAAGACGGCATTGCCTGCCTTCAGCACGCCCTGGTCGCCGGCCTGGCCGCCGGATTCGGCGTAGAACGGGGTGTTGTCGAGCACCACCACGCCAGTCTGGCCCGGCTGCATGGTGTCGACCGCGGCACCGTCCACGTACAAGGCGGTAACCTTGGCCTGCGGCAGTTCCAGCTTGTCGTAGCCGTGGAACACGGTCTTGTCGCCGGTGTACTCCAGGCCGGCGGCCATCTTGAACTTGCCCGCGGCGCGGGCCTGCTCGCGCTGGCGGTTCATGGCCGCGTCGAAGGCGGCCTCGTCCACGCCGATTTCCTGCTCGCGGCACACGTCCTGCGTCAGGTCCAGCGGGAAGCCGAAAGTGTCGTGCAGCTTGAACGCCAGTTCGCCGTCCAGCGTCTTGCCGCCCTTGAGCTTCAGGTCGGCCAGCGCGGCGTCAAGGATCGACATGCCGTTCTCGATGGTCTCGAAGAAGCGCTCTTCCTCGGCCTTCAGCACTTCGGTCACGCGCGACTGGGCTTCGGCCAGTTCGGGATAAGCCTGGCCCATCTGCTCGACCAGATCGGCCACCATCTTGTGGAAGAACGGGGTCTTCTGGCCCAGCTTGTAGCCGTGGCGGATGGCGCGGCGGATGATCCGGCGCAGCACGTAGCCGCGGCCTTCGTTGCCGGGGATCACGCCGTCGACGATCAGAAACGAGCACGCGCGGATATGGTCGGCGATGACCTTCAGCGAGTTCTGGTTCAGGTTGTCGATATGGGTTTCACGCGCGGCGGCCTTGATCAGCGCCTGGAACAGGTCGATCTCATAGTTGCTGTGCACGTGCTGCAGCACCGCGGCAATGCGCTCCAGGCCCATGCCGGTGTCCACGCACGGCTTGGGCAGCGGCGTCATATTGCCCTGCTCGTCGCGGTTGAACTGCATGAACACCAGGTTCCACACCTCGATGTAGCGGTCGCCGTCTTCCTCGGGCGATCCCGGGGGGCCGCCCCAAACGTCCGGGCCGTGGTCGTAGAAGATCTCCGAGCACGGGCCGCACGGGCCGGTGTCGGCCATCTGCCAGAAGTTGTCCGACGCATAGCGCGCGCCCTTGTTGTCGCCGATGCGCACGATGCGCTCGGCCGGCACGCCCACTTCCTTGGCCCAGATGTCGTAGGCCTCGTCATCTTCCGCGTAGACCGTCACCCACAGCTTCTCGGCCGGCAGCTGGTAGGTCTTGGTCAGCAGTTCCCACGCGTACAGGATGGCATCGCGCTTGAAGTAGTCGCCAAACGAGAAGTTGCCCAGCATCTCGAAGAACGTATGGTGGCGCGCGGTGTAGCCCACGTTCTCGAGGTCATTGTGCTTGCCGCCGGCGCGCACCGAGCGCTGCGCCGAGGTGGCGCGGGTGTACGGGCGCTTGTCGGTGCCCAGGAACACGTCCTTGAACTGCACCATGCCGGAGTTGGTGAACAGCAGCGTCGGGTCGTTCGCCGGCACCAGGCTGGACGAGCGGACCACGGTATGGCCCTTCGATTCGAAGAACTGCAGGAACTTGCTGCGAATGTCTGAGACTTTCATGGGATGGCGGACGCTTACCCTGGCGTGGCCGGGCGCGACGAATCAGTATTGGATTTGCAAACCGTTGATTATACGGGCAAGGCAGCTTGCCGGGCACGTCAGGCATGGCGCCGGGGAGCCGGCCGGCTATCGCCCAAATCCCATCGCCACAAGCGCCTTATAAGGCACTCGAAGCCACACCGGCGATTTGCCGGTGGTACATTGCAGGCAACCCGTGCCGGCCCCTGTTTCCAGGGGCGCGCCCGCCCCCCCTCGCCGTTGCGACCGATCCCCCGCCTTACCCACTGCATTGACTACCGCCATGGGAGCTTTAAGCCATCTCCGCGTCCTCGACCTGACCCGCGTCCTTGCCGGGCCATGGTGCGCCCAGAACCTTGCCGATTTCGGCGCCGACGTGATCAAGATCGAGCGCCCCGGCGCCGGCGACGATACCCGCACCTGGGGCCCGCCCTGGCTCAAGGACGAGGACGGCCGCGACACCGCCGAGGCCGCCTACTACCTGGCCGCCAACCGCAACAAGCGCTCGGTGACGTGCGACATCAGCACGCCGCAAGGCCAGCAGATCGTGCGCGAGCTGGCGGCGCAGAGCGACGTGGTGCTGGAGAACTACAAGGTCGGCCAGCTCAGGAAGTACGGCCTGGACTATGAGTCGCTCAGGCAGGTCAAGCCCGACCTGATCTACTGCTCGGTCACCGGCTTCGGCCAGACCGGCCCGTACGCCGCGCGCCCGGGCTATGACTTCATCATCCAGGGCATGGGCGGCTTCATGAGCCTGACCGGCGAGCGCGACGACCTGCCCGGCGGCGGCCCGCAGAAGGCCGGCGTGGCCATTTCCGACCTGATGACCGGCCAGTACGCCACCATCGCCGTGCTGGCGGCGCTGGCGCACCGCGACCGCACCGGCGAGGGCCAGTACATCGACATGGCACTGCTGGACGTGCAGGTGGCGATGCTGGCCAACATGAACACCAACTACCTGGCCAGCGGCCAGGCGCCGCGCCGCTGGGGCAATGCGCACCCCAATATCGTCCCCTACCAGACCTTCCAGGCCGCCGATGGCTGGATCATCGTGGCGGTGGGCAACGACGGGCAGTTCCGCAAGTTCGTCACCGACGGCGGCAAGCCCGAGTTGGCCGACGACCCGCGCTTTGCCACCAACCCGCAGCGCGTGGCCAACCGCGACGTGCTGGTGCCGATCCTGGCCGAGATGGTGCGCCCGCGCACCCGCGCCCAGTGGATCCGCGACCTGGAGGCCGCCGGCGTGCCGTGCGGCCCGATCAACACCCTCGACGACGTGTTCGAGGACGACCAGGTCAAGGCGCGCGGCCTGCGCGTGGACCTGCCCCACCCCAGCGCCGGCGAGGTCAAGCTGGTGGGCAGCCCGATCAAGATGAGCGCCACGCCGCCGCAGGCGCTGCGCCACCCGCCGCTGCTGGGCGAGCACACCGACACGGTGCTGGCTGACACGCTGGGCTACAGCCCTGAGCAGATCGAAGCACTGCGTGCAAAGGGTGTGCTGTAAGATTCTCCTCCTGCCGGCGGGCGGCCCTGGTGCCCCCGCCGGTGCCTTCCCGAAGCAATTCAGTCCCACTGAAGCAAAGGCAAAGGAGAATCCATGCTGACCGACGCCATACTGTCCTTCCTGCATTTCCTTGCGATCTTCGTCCTGATCACCCTGATGGCCGCCGAGGCCGTGGTGCTGCGCCCGGAAATCACGCCGGCCGCGGTGCGGCGCCTGTCGCTGTACGACCTGTTCTATTTCCTGTCGGCGATGGTGGTGCTGGGCACCGGCCTGCTGCGCCTGTTCTACGGTGCCAAGGGCGCCGACTTCTACCTGCACAACCCGTGGTTCCATGCCAAGGTGGGCGTGTTCGTGCTGATCGCGCTGTGCTCGCTGCCGCCGACCTTCGCCATTGCGCGCTGGCGCAAGCAGGCGCGCCGGCTGCCGGATTACGTGCCGCCGCCGTCCGAGTTGAAAGCCGCCCGCCGCTGGGTGATGATCGAAGCCCACCTGGTGATCCTGCTGCCGCTGTGCGCGGTCATGATGGCGCGGGGCATCGGCGCCAGATAAGAATCCCAATCCCCTGAAGTCCGAGACATGCTGAAGAAACTGCTTGCCGCCGCGCTGACCGCGGCCCTGCTGCCCGCCGCCGCCGTGGCGGCCACCAATGCCTACCCGACCAAGCCGGTCCGCTTCGTGGTGCCCTACCCCGCCGGCGGCCCGCTCGACACCGTCGCGCGCGCCATCGGCGAGAAGCTGCGCGACAGCCTGGGCCAGCCGGTGGTGGTCGAGAACAAGCCCGGCGCCGGCGGCAACCTGGGCGCGGACTACGTCGCCAAGCAGCCGGCCGACGGCTACACCATCGTCATGGGCGCGGTGGCCACGCACGCCATCAACCCGACGCTGTTCAGCAAGATGCCGTACGACCCGGTGAAAGACTTCGCGCCGATCACGCTGGTGGCCGACGTCCCCAACGTGCTGGTGATGCACCCGGGCAAGGCCGCCGACCTGCACATCAACAACGTGCGCGACCTGGTCGCGTACGCGCGCAAGAATCCGGGCAAGCTGGACTACGCCTCGGGCGGCAACGGCAGCGCCGGCCACCTGTCGGGCGAGCTGTTCAAGAGCATGGCGAAGGTCAGCATGGTCCATATCCCCTACAACGGCGCCGCACCGGCGCAGCTGTCGGTGCTGTCGGGCCAGACCGACCTGATCTTCGACAACCTGGCTTCGGCCTCGGCCAATATCAAGGCGGGCAAGCTGAAGGCCTTTGCGGTCACCACCGCCAGCCGCGCCGCGGCCTTCCCGGAACTGCCGACCATTGCGGAAGCCGGCAAGGGGCTGGGCCTGGAAGGCTTCGACATCTCGACGTGGTTCGGCGTGTTCGCGCCGGCCAACACCCCGCGCGAGATCGTCGAGCGGCTTAACCATGAGATCGTGGCAATCCTGAAGACCGACGAGATGAAGGCACGCCTGGCCCGCATCGGCGCACAGCCGGCACCGACCACGCCCGAGCAGTTCGCGGCGCTGATCCAGCGCGAGCTGAAGAAATACGCGCAGATCGTGAAGGTATCCGGGGCGAAGGTGGATTGAAGACAAGGCGGCCATGGCCGCCTTTTTTGTCATTACTCCGCCTCGGCACCCTCCCCGCTCCGCTCTGCCCCGTCCTTGCGCCGGCGCGGCCATAGCCGCCCGCCCGAATCCCCGTCCAGCCGCGGCAGCAGCAACCCCACCTGCAGGATCTGCGCGCCTTCCATGCGCGTCACCGTCAGCGGCAGGCCAGCGATCGCGACGCTGTCGCCCTCCACCGGCGGCGAGGTGAAGGCACGCTGCATCGCAGTTTCCAGCGTCAGCGGCTCCTCTTCCGGGGTCAGCGCGCGCGTGCCGTACAGCGCCGCGACGTCGCGCAGCAGCGCATCGCCCGACAACAGGAAATCATGCGAGGCCTGCTCCCAGGTGGGCGCGCGGCCCAGCGCCTGGAACAGCGCGGACAGCATCGGCAGGGTCGTCACCGGCGCCAGCACCGAGACGCTGTCGCCGGCGCGCAGCACGGTCTGTTCCAGCGCCGCCAGCGCATCGTCGCGCGCCACCGTCAGCAGCCGGCAGCGCGGCGGCAGCTCCAGCTGGTCGGCGCGCACGTTCTCCACTGGCGCGTTGGGTCCTACTTCGAACTGCATCACCTCCAGGATCGGCGCGCGCGTGCCGCGCAGGCGCGACCGCGCCAGCGGCTCGGGGTAGCCGGGGCGCCGCACACGCGCCAGGCGCGCGGCCACCGACACCGTGGTGCCCTGGAACAGCAGGCTGGCCAGCACCACGGCAAAGGCGATGCGGAACAGCAGCCCCGCTTGCGGCACCTCGCGCAGCAGCGGAAACAGCGCCAGCACGATCGGCACCGCACCGCGCAGGCCCATCCAGGCGATAAAGCCAGTCTCGCGCGCATTGAAGCGGAACGGCAGCAGCGCCAGCCACACCGCCACCGGCCGCGCCACCAGCATCAGGAAGGCCGCCACCGCCACCGCCGGGCCGGCCACCTCCCAGATCCGGTGCGGCGACACCAGCAGGCCCAGCAGCAGGAACATGGCCGACTGCGCCAGCCAGGCCATGCCGTCCATGGCGCGCATGGTGTCCGACGTCACCGCGCGCTCGCGGTTACCGATCAGCATGCCGGTCAGGTACACCGCCAGGAAACCGCTGCCGCCGGCGCTCTGCACCAGCGCGAACACCATGGCGCCGCCCGAGCACAGCAGGATCGCCTGCAGCCCTTCGGCCACGCGGATGCGCTCCAGCACGCGGGCCAGGCAATAGCCGAGCGCCAGGCCGAGCACGCCGCCCACGCCGAACTGCACCAGCAGCCGCGTGACCAGGCCCAGCGGCGTCAGGCCGTCAGGCGCGGTCAGCCATTCGATCAGCGTCAGGGTCAGGAAGATCGCCATCGGGTCGTTGATGCCGGACTCGATCTCGAGCACGCTCGCCACCCGCTCCTTCAGCCGGATGCCGCTGCTATTGAGCATCGAGAACACCGCGGCGGCGTCGGTCGAGCCGACGATGGCGCCAAGCAGCAGCCCGAGCCGCCAGTCGATGCCCAGCAGCCACGCGGCGAACACGCCGACCAGCGCTGCCGTCACCAGCACCCCCACGGTCGCCAGCGACAGCGAAGGTTTCAGCGCCACCCGGAAGGTGGCAAAGCGCGTGCGCAGCCCGCCATCGAGCAGGATCACCGCCAGCGCCAGGTTGCCGACCAGGAAGCTGAGCCAGGTATCGGAGAAACGGATGCCGCCCGGCCCGTCCACGCCGGCCAGCATGCCCACGGCCAGGAAGACCAGCAGGAACGGCACGCCCAGGCGTGCCGAGAAAGCCCCCAGCACGATGCCCAGCGACATCACGACGGCGCCGATCAGAATGATGTGGTCAATGCTCTCCAAACCGCTCCTCGCGTTGCGTAGTGGTTCCTTGCGGAACCTTTCAAACCTTTCAGCGGCGGGTAGCGCCGCGCGGCGCAAGACCGCCCCGGATAATAGCGCAGCGACTGGGGCTTCTGCCCGCCAGGCCGCTCCCAGCTTGGCTTGGCGGCACTTTTAAGCGCTCTTTCACTAGGGGATACCCTCAGCATGACCCTGTTTGCAGACATCTGAAAGGTAGCTGAAAGGTCGCCCCCTTAACTTCCACCCTGCCCGTAGGAGGGCGCCCGCAAACTGCCGCATTGATGCAATGCAACAAAGGCAGCGGAAGGGAACCCTCCTGAGATTTCAAGCAGTCTTATCGAGGAGATTCACTTTGCGCATACGTAGCCAAAAGGACTTCGCCTCCGGCCTGATGTTCATCCTGGTCGGATTCGGCTTTTCCTGGGTCGCGCGCGGTTATTCCATGGGAACCGCCGCAAAAATGGGACCGGGATACTTCCCGTTCTGGCTCGGCATCGTGCTCGCCCTGCTGGGCGTGCTGGTGCTGTGGGGCTCGTTGTCTTCCAAGTCGGAAGAAGACAACTTGGCCCGCTGGGACATCAAGACGCTCTTGTGGATCCTCGGTTCGGTGGTGCTGTTCGGCCTGCTGCTCAAGCCGCTGGGCATGGTGCTGTCGGTGCTGGTGCTGGTGCTGGTGTCGTCGATGGCCAGCCATGAATTCAGCTGGAAGGGTGCCATCCTCAACGCCATCATCCTGGTGCTGATCAGCCTGGGCGCGTTCGTCTACGGCATCAACCTGCAGATGCCGGTGTGGCCGGCTTTCCTGGCAAGCTAAGGAGGCCGCCAACATGGAACTTCTAACCAACCTGGGTCTGGGCTTCTCCACCGCCCTGACCTTCCAGAACCTCGCGTACGCCTTCCTGGGCTGCGTGCTGGGCACCCTGATCGGCGTGCTGCCGGGCCTGGGGCCGCTGGCCACCATCGCCATGCTGCTGCCGGTGACCTACACGCTGCCCCCGGTGGCCGCGCTGATCATGCTGGCCGGTATCTACTACGGCGCCCAGTACGGCGGCTCGACCACCGCCATCCTGGTGAACCTGCCTGGTGAATCGTCCTCGGTGGTAACAACCATCGACGGCTACCAGATGGCAAGGCGAGGACGAGCGGGGGTGGCGCTGGCCACAGCCGGGCTGGGCTCGTTCTTCGCCGGCTGCGTCGCCACCATGATCCTGGCCGCCTTTGCCGCGCCGCTGTCGGAACTGGCGTTCAAGTTCGGCCCCGCCGAATACTTCTCGCTGATGGTGCTGGGCCTGATCGGCGCCGTGGTGCTGGCTTCGGGTTCGCTGGTCAAGGCCATCGCCATGATCGTGCTGGGCCTGCTGCTGGGCCTGGTCGGCACCGACGTGAACTCGGGCGCGGCGCGCTTCTCGTTCGACGTGCCGGAACTGACCGACGGCCTGAACTTCGTCTCGGTGGCAATGGGTATCTTCGGCTTTGCTGAAATCATCGCCAACCTGGAGCAGAAGGAACACCGCGAGACCTTCACCGACCACATCACCAACCTGTTCCCGACCAAGGAAGACTTCAAGCGCATGATCCCGGCGGTGCTGCGTGGCACCCTGCTGGGCTCGGCACTGGGCATCCTGCCGGGCGGCGGTGCATCGCTGGCTTCGTTTGCTGCCTACTCGCTGGAGAAGAAGACCTCCAAGTATCCGCAGGAATTCGGCAAGGGTGCGATCGAAGGCGTGGCGGGACCGGAATCGGCCAACAACGCGGCTTCGCAGACCTCCTTCATCCCGCTGCTGACGCTGGGCATTCCGCCCAACGCGGTGATGGCGCTGATGGTGGGTGCGATGACCATCCACAACATCCAGCCCGGCCCGCAGGTGATGACCAGCAACCCGGCGCTGTTCTGGGGCCTGATCGCCTCGATGTGGATCGGCAACCTGATGCTGATCGTGCTGAACCTGCCGCTGATCGGTATCTGGGTGAAGCTGCTGAAGGTGCCTTACCGCTACCTGTACCCGGCCATCCTGACGTTCTGCTGCATCGGCGTGTACTCGGTCCAGAACACCACCTTCGACGTGTTCCAGACCGCGGCCTTCGGCGTGGTGGGCTACCTGTTCATCAAGCTCAAGTGCGAACCCGCGCCGCTGCTGCTCGGCTTCGTGCTGGGGCCGATGATGGAAGAGAACTTCCGCCGCTCGCTGCTGCTGTCGCGTGGTGACTTCAGCGTGTTCGTGACGCGCCCGCTGTCGCTGGGCCTGCTGATCGCCGCTGCCGTGCTGGTGCTGATCGTGGCGATGCCGTCGATCAAGGCCAAGCGCGAGGAAGCGTTCCAGGAAGAATAAGCAGGGAATATCGCCGGCCCCGGGGCCGGCGGCACAACACACTAAGGGCACCGCAAGGTGCCCTTTTTTTTTTGCGCTTGCCGGCTACGTTTTGGCTCGGCCCCACCGCCACCCGACCCCCGACGACCTATATTGGTAGGACTCGGACAACGGTCGCGCTGCGCGCGTCGGAGGTTGAAATCATGACCATGTCTACCACGCTGGCGAGATGCCTGAGCAAGAAGCAGAGCCAGTTCGACACCGTCCGGCACCCCTACAGCCTCGGCAGCATGGCCACTGCGCAGGCCGCACACATTCCCGGAGACCGCCTGGCCAAGACCGTCCTGCTGGAAGACGGCAGCGGCTACGTCACTGCCGTGATTCCTTCGACTCACCACCTGAAACTGTCGGAGCTCTGCGAGCAGACCGGCCGCAAGCTGTCGCTGGCGCATGAGGATGGCGTGCGCGAAGTGTTCCGCGACTGCGACCACGGCGCGCTCCCGCCGGTCGGCATGGCCTACGGCACGCAGACCTGGCTCGACGACAGCCTGCTGACGCACCCCGACGTCTACTTCGAGGCGGGCGACCACCAGGAACTGGTGCACATGAGCACCGGGCAGTTCCTCGACCTGATGGCCGATGCGCGGCGCGGGCATTTTGCGCACAGGATGATGTAGGGTCCTGCCCTGGCAGGCCACGCGGCCGGCGCTTGCCGGCCGCTTTTCTTTCGCGTTGGCGATCGCTTCACCAGGCCGCTCGCGCGCGCATGGCAAAAAGCTGCCGTCGCCGGCCACGGTGACCGGCGAAGGATCTTCTTTCACCTCACGGACCCGGCCCCGTCAGGGGAATGACAGCCCTGACGGGACCCGGCGACCGCTCAGGCGACGTCGAACCGGTCGAGGTTCATCACCTTGACCCAGGCGGCGACGAAGTCCCGGACGAATTTCTCCTGCGCGTCCTCGCTTGCATAGACCTCGCAAAGCGCCCGCAACTGGGCATGCGAACCGAACACCAGGTCGACCCGGGTACCGGTCCACTTCTTCGCACCGGTCTTGCGGTCAAGCCCCTCGAACACTTCCCGGGCTTCCGACAGCGGCTTCCATTCCGTGCTCATGTCGAGCAGGTTGCGGAAGAAGTCATTGGTCAGCGTTTCCGGCCGGTCGGTGAAGACGCCGTGCGCATCCTGCCCGGTATGGACGTTCAGCACGCGCAGCCCGCCGATCAGCACCGTCATCTCGGGCGCGGTCAGGGTCAGCAATTGCGCCTTGTCGATCAGCAGCGCCTCCGCCGGGATGCTGTACTTCTGCTTGAGGAAGTTGCGGAAGCCGTCCGCCTTCGGCTCGAGCGCGCCGACCGACTGCACGTCGGTCTGTTCCTGCGAGGCATCCATGCGGCCCGGCGTGAACGGCACGGTCACTTGATGTCCGGCCTTCTGCGCGGCCTGCTCGATCCCGGCACTACCGGCCAGCACGATCAGGTCGGCGAGCGAAATCTTCTTGCCGCCGGACTGCGCGCCGTTGAACTCAGCCTGGATTCCTTCGAGCACCTTCAGCACCTTGGCCAGCCGCTCGGGTTCGTTGGCTGCCCAGTCCTTCTGCGGCGCCAGTCGGATGCGCGCCCCATTGGCGCCACCACGCTTGTCCGAACCGCGGAAGGTGGAGGCCGAGGCCCAGGCGGTCTGCACCAGTTGCGAGACCGGCAGCCCCGACGCCAGGATCTTCTGCTTGAGCGCGGCGACGTCCTGCTCGTTGACCAGCGGATGGTCGACCGCCGGAATGGGATCCTGCCAGATCAGCTCTTCGGCCGGCACTTCCGGGCCGAGGTAGCGCGCGCGCGGGCCCATGTCGCGGTGGGTCAGCTTGAACCAGGCGCGGGCAAAGGCATCGGCGAGCTGGTCAGGATTCTCCAGGAAGCGCCGCGAGATCTTCTCGTAGACCGGATCGAAACGCAGCGACAGGTCCGTGGTCAGCATCATTGGCCGCAGCTTCTTCGAGGGATCGTAAGCGTGCGGGATGGTTTCCCCGCCATCCTTGGCCACCCACTGGTTGGCACCAGCGGGACTCTTGGTCGGTTCCCATTCGTGGCCGAACAGGTTCTCCAGATAGCTGTTGCCCCACTTCGTCGGCGTATTGCTCCAGGTCACCTCCAGCCCGCTGGTGATGGTGTCGGCGCCCTTGCCGGTGCCAAAGGCGCTTGACCATCCCAGGCCCTGGAGTTCAAGGTCGGCGCCCTCGGGCTCGGCCCCGATGTTGTCCCCGGCGGGACCGGCACCGTGCGTCTTGCCGAAGGCATGCCCGCCGGCAATCAGCGCGACGGTCTCCTCGTCGTCCATGGCCATGCGCGCGAACGTTTCACGGATGTCGTGTGCCGCCGCGAGCGGGTCCGGGTTGCCTTCCGGGCCTTCCGGGTTCACATAGATCAGGCCCATCTGCACGGCGGCCAGCGGGTTCTCCAGGTTGCGTTCCTGGTCGGTGCGGCTGGCCTCGGCGCCATGCAATTCCTCGTCGGCGATGATCACGCCCTCGTCGTCGTACTTGCCGGCGGCACCCTTGCCGTAGCGAAAGTCACCGCCCAGCCAGGTCTTTTCATTGCCCCAGTACACATCCAGGTCCGGCTCCCAGGTATCTTCGCGGCCACCGCCGAAGCCGAAGGTCTTGAAGCCCATGGTCTCGAGCGCGACGTTGCCGCTCAGGATCATCAGGTCGGCCCAGGAGATCTTCTGGCCGTACTTTTGCTTGATCGGCCATAGCAGGCGGCGCGCCTTGTCCAGGCTGACGTTGTCCGGCCAGCTGTTGATCGGCGCGAAACGCTGCTGGCCGCGCCCACCGCCCCCGCGGCCATCGCCAATGCGGTACGTGCCGGCACTGTGCCAGGCCATGCGGATGAGCAGCGGACCATAGTGGCCGAAGTCCGCCGGCCACCAGTCCTGCGATTGCGTCATCAGCGCCGCCAGGTCCTTCTTCACCGCCGCCAGGTCGAGGCTCTTGAAGGCTTCCGCGTAGTTGAAGTCCGCGCCGAGCGGGTTGGACTTGCTGGAATGCTGGCTGAGCAGGTCCAGGCGCAATTGCTTTGGCCACCAGTCGCGATTCGTGGTACCGCCGCCGGCGGCATGAGTGACGGGACACTTTGCTTCGTTAGACATGCGTTCTCTCCTTGTGGGACGTACTGAACACGCCTGCAGCGATGGCTTGGGGGTCGCTGTTGCATCAGCGATCCCGTTCCGGCGGAGCTTGCGAATCCACGCCGGGAATCTCCTTCAAAAGCATGCCGGCTGACTTCTGCCGGTGCGCTGGGCATGCTCCGACGCGGTAGGTCGGGCGCCGCCCCATGGCAATGCGGCCGCGTCAGCGGCAGTCCGCAACCCCAATATATGCACAGCTGAGCGCCAGGAGAATGCGTTTCTGACTATCCTCCCGATAGACCCTGGTTATGGCGTGGACGCAACCCGCGCTAGGCGCCAAACAGCTCGCTGCAGGCCGCCCGCACCGCCGCGGTCACCTGCCCGCGCCCGTGGTCGCGCCGTTCCAGCATGCCGATGTGACGCATCACCGGCTCGCCGTTGACCAGCAGCGGCAGGATGCGCAGCGCCTCGTCGTCGCGCCAGCGCGCGCGGCGCAGCAGCGGCACCACGGTCACGCCGACCTCCTGCCGCACCAGTTCCACCAGCGCCTCGATCGCGTTCAGCTCCAGGAACTCGTTGACCTTCAGGTGCGCGCGGCGCAGCGCGCGCTCGACCAGCACGCCGGTGCGCTGGCTGCGGTCGAAGCGCAGGTAGGGATTGGTGGCGAGCGCCTCGCGCGCGTCGCGGCCCGGGCTGCCGCGTGCCGCGATCGCCACCAGCGGCTCCTGGTACAGCGGCGTCCAGCGCAGCGTGCCGGGCACGCGCGCGGCGCCCTCCACCAGGATGGCGGCATCCAGCTCGCCGGCCTCGACCTGTGCCGCCAGTTCGATCGACTTGGCGCCGACCAGGCGCACGTCGAGCGCAGGATAAGTGCGCTTCATATGCGCCACCGCATGTGACAGCCCGCCCATCACCGACACTACCGCACCCACTGCCACCGCACCCGCCATGGCTTCGTCCGAGGCCAGCGGCAGGCGCATCTCTTCATACAGCGCCAGCATGCGTCGCGCCAGCGGCAGCAGCGCGCGGCCGTCGGCATTGAGCACGGCCACGCGGCCGTTGCGGTCGAACAGCTCGCGGCGCAACTCGGTCTCAAGCGCGCGCATCTGCAGGCTGACGGCGGCCTGGGTCAGCGCCACCTGGCCGGCAGCGGCGGCAAAGGAGCCGTGCTCGGCCACGGCAACGAAGGTACGGAGGAAGCGGACAGTGCTCATCGGTGCACGCAAGGGAAGAGTCAGGCATATGCCGGCAAGGCGCGATCCTTAAGATTTCCTTGTGACATTGGAAAGAAATATTAGCTTTCTTTGTGACCGACAGCACGGAATAATGAAGGCAGGCTCATGAATCGGGGCCAATCGCCTGACACCGGAGACAAGAATGAAATCCTGGCTGCGCCGCTTCGGCATCGGCCTTGGCTGCGGGCTTTGCCTGGCCGCCACGCCCGCACTGGCCGATACCTATCCCAGCAAGCCGATCCGCCTGATCGTGCCCTTCCCGGCCAGCGGCGCAACCGACCTGCTGGCACGCGCCATCGCGCAGAAGGTGGGCGCCAACCTGGGCCAGCAGATCGTGGTCGACAACCGCCCCGGCGCCGGCGGCGCGATCGGCTCGGACATGGCCGCCAAGGCAGCGCCCGACGGCTATACGCTGCTGATCGCCACCACCAGCACGCATTCGATCGGGCCGTATATCAACACCCGCCTGCCATACAACACCGAGACCGACTTCACCCCGGTCAGCCAGGTGGCGATCGCCACCAACCTGCTGGTGGTGCCGAACGGCCTGCCGGCGAAGAACGTGCGCGAGCTGATCGACTACGCTAAGAAGCATCCCGGCGAGCTGAACTACGCCTCCAGCGGCAACGGCACCGTGGTGCACCTGACCGCCGAGGCCTTCAAGGCGCAGGCGGGCGTGTTCATCACCCACATCCCCTACCGCGGCACCGCGCTGGCCGTGCCGGACCTGATCTCGGGCAAGGTGCAGGTGCTGTTCGACAGCATCGTGTCGGGCCTGCCGCATGTGAAGGACGGCAAGCTCAAGGCACTGGCAGTGACCAGCGCCAAGCGCTCGCCGCTGGCACCGGAAATCCCCACCGCGAGTGAGTCGGGCCTGCCCGGCTTCGAGTCCGATACCTGGTTCGGCATCTATGGCCCCAAGGGCCTGCCGGCCGATATCGTCAACCGCCTGAATGCCGAGTTCAACAAGGCCATCCAGTCGCCCGAGGTCAAGGAACGCCTGGGCAAGCTGGGCGCCGAGCCGGTCGGCGGCACGCCGGCGCAGTTCGCCGCGATGGTGAAGAAGGACAGCGCGCGCTGGGGCAAGCTGATCAGGGATCGCAAGATCACGGCAGAATAAGGGCCGCAGAATTTGCGCTACAGGCGCACCGAGCACAAGGACACAGACAAGCATGCAGAACTTCAACTGGACCAACCCCTACCCCTCCGTGCGCATCCCGCTGTTTGCGCGCAACGTGGTTTCCACCTCGCACCCGCTGGCTGCGCAGGCCGGCCTGCGCATGCTGCTCAAGGGGGGCAATGCGGTCGATGCCGCCATCGCCGCGGCCGCCGCCATCACCATCGTCGAGCCGGTGTCGTGCGGCCTGGGCAGCGATGCCTTTGCCATCCTGTGGGACGGCAAGGAACTGCACGGCCTGAACTCGTCGGGCGTGGCCCCGGCGGCCTGGAGCCCGGAATACTTCAAGAACAAGTACGGCACCGATGCCAACGGCCTGGCCAACCGCCCGATCCGCGGCTGGGACTCGGTCACCGTGCCCGGCGTGGTCGCCGGCTGGGCCGCGCTGCATGAGCGCTTCGGCAAGCTGCCGTTCGCCGACCTGATGGAGCCGGCAATCGAGATCGCCGAGCGCGGCTATGCCGTGCCGCCGGTGGTGGCGCACAAGTGGGCCGCCGCGGTGCCTGAACTGAAGGACCAGCCCGGCTATGCCGAGACCTTCATGCCCAATGGCCGCGCCCCCGCGGTGGGCGAGAAGTTCACCATGAAGGCTGCCGCCGAAACCCTGCGCAAGATCGGCGCGACCCGTGGCCGCGCCTACTATGAAGGCGAGATCGCCGAGCAGATTGCCGCCTTCAGCCAGCAGTGCGGCGGCGCCATGACGCTCGATGACCTGCGCAACTACCGCCCCGACTGGGTCAAGCCGATCAGCAAGTCCTACCGCGGCTACGAGCTGCACGAGATCCCGCCCAACGGCCAGGGCATCGCCGCGCTGATCGCGCTGGGCATCCTGGACCAGTTCGACATGGCTTCGATCCCGGTGGACTCGGTCGATTCTCAGCACCTGCAGATCGAGGCAATGAAGCTGGCCTTTGCCGACCTCTACCGCTACGTAGCCGACCCGCGCAGCATGGAAGTCACGCCGGAGGCAATGCTCGATGACGCGTACCTGAAGTCGCGCGCGAAGCTGATCGACATGCAGCGCGCCACGCATTTCGACTTCGGCATGCCGAAGGTGGGCGGCACCATCTACCTGACCGCCGCCGACGAGAACGGCATGATGATCTCGTTCATCCAGTCCAACTACATGGGCTTCGGCTCGGGCGTGGTGGTGCCGGGCACCGGCATCAGCCTGCAGAACCGCGGCGTGGGCTTCTCGATGGACCCGAAGTCGGCCAACGTGGTCGCGGGCGGCAAGCGTCCGTTCCACACCATCATCCCGGCCTTCCTGACCAAGGACGGCCAGCCGGTGATGAGCTTCGGCGTGATGGGCGGCGACATGCAGCCGCAGGGCCACCTGCAGACCGTGGTGCGCATGCTGGACTACAACCAGCAGCCGCAGGCCGCGTGCTGCGCGCCGCGCTGGAAGGTCAACCGCGACTTCACGCTGGACGTGGAAAGCACCATGGACCCGGCCACGGTCGAGGGCCTGAAGGCGCGCGGCCACCAGCTCAAGTCAGTGGACGATCCGTACATGGACTTCGGCTCGGGCCAGTTCATCTGGCGCCTGTCGGAAGATGCCGAGCACGGCTATGTCGCCGCCAGCGACAGCCGGCGCGATGGGCAGGCGGTGGGGTTCTGAAGCGCAAGAAGGGAGCGCGGTTTTGGGTGCACCAAAGCCGCCGGAACTAGCCTAAGCAAGGTGTTCGCCCTCTCCCGCAAGCGGGCGAGGGGAGCCTCCTGCAAGCGGCGCCGCGAACAACTCCGCCTTCCGAACTGGCCCGCCCACAAACCCGCCAACTGTCCATGGCCCGCTGGCCCGGTCTACGTACACTTTGACGGAAGATACCCGGAGCCCCCGCGCCATGACCACCTACGCCTTCCGCCTGCTCAACGTCTTTGCCGAAGCCACCTTCGGTGGCAATCCGCTATGCGTGTTCGACGATGCGCGCGGCATGGACGAGGCCACCATGCAGGCGCTGGCGCTGCAGTTCAACCTGTCGGAAACCACCTTTATCCTGCCGTCGGAACGTGCCAGCGCGCGGGTGCGCATCTTCACGCCGGGCTATGAGATGCGCTTCGCCGGCCATCCGACGCTGGGCACCGCGCACGTTGTGCGCAACCTGGCCGGAACCGGCGACGCGCTGACGCTGGAGTTCGCGGCGGGCGTGGTGCCGGTGACCGCGCAGGGCGATGTCTGGACCTTCACCGCCCCCCACAGCGGCAAGCCGAAGACTGCGCCGGTGGGCCTGTCCGATGCCGACATCGCCAGCCTGCTCGGCCTGCGGGAACACGACCTGCTGGTGTCGCCGATGTGGGTCGACACCGGCGCCGACCAGCTGCTGGTGGCAGTGCGCAGCACCGATGCCGTGCGCCGCGCCAACCCCGACAGCGCGCGACTGCAGATCTGGCCGCAGAGCAGCCTGGGCCGCAAGACCGCCTACGTCTTTGCCTTCGACCCGGAGCAGCCCGGCCGCGTGCGGTCGCGCTACTTCTTCACCAAGCAGGGCGGCGGCGTGGCCGAGGACCCGGGCACGGGCTCGGCCTGCGCCAACCTGGGCGGCTGGCTGCTGGCCACCGGCCACGCGCTGCCGGCCGAGTATGCGATCGACCAGGGCGAGGCCGTTGGCCGCCCCTGCCGGCTGCGCCTGAAGGCCGATGCCGAAGGCGCCATCCGCGTGGGCGGCCGCGTGCTGGAGATCGGCCGGGGTACCGTGACCGTGTAACGGCATCTGCGCTACATTGACGGTTTCGCCCCCCGCCGACCCACGCCCCGCCGACCCACGCCCCGCCTGCCATGACCTCGCACGCCATCACCACGCTGGCCGAACTGGAAGCGCTCTACGCGCAACCGGCGGCCCCGTCGCTGTCCAAGGAAGTCGACTACCTGCACCCGCACTACCGCGCCTTTATCGAGGCAGCGCCCTTCTGCCTGCTGTCGACGGTGGGCGAGGACTGGGCCGAATGCTCGCCGCGCGGCGATGCGCCGGGCTTTGTGCAGGTGCTGGACGAACGCACGCTGCTGCTGCCCGACCGGCGCGGCAACAACCGCATCGACAGCCTGCGCAATATCGTTGCCGATCCGCGCGTGGGGCTGCTGTTCGTGATCCCCGGCATCAACGAGACCATCCGCGTCAACGGCAGCGCGCAGATCAGCGTCGACCCGGCGCTGGTCGCGCGCTGCGTGGTCGACGGCAAGGCCCCGACCACGGTGCTGGTAGTCACGGTGCAGTCAGTGTTCTTCCAGTGCGCCCGCGCGCTGATCCGCTCGCGGCTGTGGGCAGCGGATGCGCAGGTGGCGCGCCAGTCGCTGCCGAGCAACGGCGAGATCCTGGCCACGCTGACCGACAACGCCATCGACGGCGCCGCCTACGACCGCGAACTGCCCGAGCGGCAGCGCACCACGCTCTATTAGCCTAACCGCGCGGCAGCCACTGCGGCGCGTGCGTGCCGAGCGGCTCGGACGGCAAGGTCCAGCGCGCCGGCGTTTCCGACAGATGCGCCGCATGGCGCACCACCGTCAGCATGCCGAAGCCCGACGGCACCGCCTCGAGCAGGTCGGCCACGTCGTCGATCTTCTGCTCGGGCGCCTTGAGCCCGCCCGGCACGCGCCCCAGGCCGCGCAGCCACTGCCCCACCTGCGCCAGCGACACCCGCACATGCCAGCTGCCGCCCTCCAGCGCGCGCCGGTGCAGCGCGGCCATCGCGCCGAAGGCCAGCAGGTAGCCCGCGGCGTGGTCCAGCACCTGCGCCGGCAACGGGCGCGGCGTGTCGCTGCCGGCCGCCTGCGCTTCGGCATCGTTGAAGCCGGTGGCGCTCTGCACCAGCGAATCGAAGCCGCGCTTGTGCGACCACGGCCCCACATGGCCATAGGCGCTCAGCGACACATAGACGATGCCCGGACGCGCGCGCGCCGCGGCCTCCGGCCCCACGCCCAGCTCGGCCAGGCCGCCGGGGCGGTAGCCCTGCACCATCACGTCGGCACCGTGCAGCAGCTTGTGCAGCGTGCGCTTGTCATCGGGATCGCGCAGGTCCAGCTGGCAGCTGCGCTTGCCGCGGCCGGTGTCGATCACCAGCGGCGGGATCGACGGCAGGTGCGAGGCGGTGACCAGCAGCACGTCGGCGCCATGCGCGGCCAGCGTGCGGCCCGCCACCGGGCCGGCGATGATGCGGGTGAAATCGAGCACGCGCACGCCCGACAGCGGCTGCGCGTCCGCGGATGCGGGCGCCGGCAACGGTTGCGGCGGGGCGTCGCCGATGCGCTCCAGCGTCACCGGCGGCAGGCCGCACAAGGCGGCCGCCTGCGGATGGCGGTCCCATTCCTCGAAGCTGCGCAATGCCGCAACCACCAGGCCCGCGTCGGACGCCGCGGTCTCGAAGGCTTCGGCGTCCCGCTTTTCCAGTGCGGCCTGCACGGCCGCCTTGTCATTGGCGCAGCCCAGCAAGCGCACCACGCCGTCGCGGTGGTGCGGGAAATTGGTATGCAGGCGCACCCAGCGGCCGTCGCCGCAGCGGTAGATGCCGGCCAGCCTGTCCCACAGCTCGGGCGCGGGGCCACCATCGACGCGCAGGTAGCGTTCGCTGCGGAATTCGGTGATGGCGTGGCGCATGTCGACGCTGACGTCCTGCCAGCGGCCGGTGCGGCTGTGCCACAGCGCGGCGGCTGCCAGCGCCGCCGCGCCAAGGCTGGCCTGGGCGGCGGTGCCCACAGCAAAGCTCGACGGCAGCACCGGCTCGGCGCCGTCCAGCTTCAGGTGCGCCAGCGCCTCGGCGGGCAGGCCGGCATCGCGCCACAGCGCGGCAACGACTTCAGAGGGCTCAAGCGGCACTGGCGCCGCATCGGGTTGGGCGTTCATGGGCATTCCTGCAGCGATGGACCAAAGCCGGCCACCACGGGCCGGCACGCTCCCATGCTACTCCGACACATCACTTTCGTCGCAGCCAGGCGCATCCGCGCGGACGCAAATCCGGGACAAGGGCGGAAATCCGCGGCGGCTCGCGGCGTGCGGCGGCTCCGGCACGGTAAAATCCCGTTATTGGCATTCCGCCACGCAATCTGACGACCCGGCCCCAAGCACCCAGACGCATCAGGCCGGCCAACCGGCGCCATCATGAGCCACGACAACAAGCCTACCGACAGCACCCCCGCCGCCTCCAACTTCCTGCGCAGCATCATCGACCAGGATCTCGCCGCCAGCACCTATGCCGGCCGCCAGGACAAGGCCGGCGAACCGCTGCCGACCGTCATCACCCGCTTCCCGCCGGAGCCCAACGGCTACCTGCATATCGGCCACGCCAAGAGCATCTGCCTGAACTTCGGGCTGGCGCGCGACTATGGCGGCCGCTGCCACCTGCGCTTTGACGACACCAACCCGGTCAAGGAAGACACCGAATACGTCGATTCGATCATCGACGCGGTGCACTGGCTCGGCTTTTCCTGGGACAGCGAGGGCAAGGACGGCACCAGACAGCCGCACCTGTACTACGCCAGCGACTACTTCGACCAGCTCTACGCCTTTGCCGAGACCCTGATCGAGCGCGGCGCCGCCTATATCGACAGCCAGACCGCCGAGCAGATCGCCGCCAGCCGCGGCAATTTCTCCGAGCCGGGCAAGCCCTCGCCCTACCGCGAGCGCAGCGTCGAAGAGAACCTGCAGCTGTTCCGCGACATGCGCGCCGGCAAGTACGGCGACGGCGAGCACGTGCTGCGCGCGAAGATCGACATGAGCGCGCCCAATATCGTGATGCGCGACCCGGTGCTCTACCGCATCCGCCATGCCCATCACCACCGCACGGGCGACAAGTGGTGCATCTACCCGATGTACGACTTCACGCATTGCATCTCGGACGCGCTCGAGAACATCACGCATTCGCTGTGCACGCTGGAGTTCGAGAACAACCGCCCGCTGTACGACTGGGTGCTTGAGCACCTGCGCGACAGCGGCGTGTTCCGCGACCCGCTGCCGCACCAGTATGAGTTCGCGCGCCTGAACCTGACCTACGCCATCACCAGCAAGCGCAAGCTCAAGCAGCTGGTCGATGAAAAGCGCGTGGACGGCTGGGACGATCCGCGCATGCCCACGCTGGTGGGCGTGCGCCGGCGCGGTTACACCCCGGAATCGATCCAGCTGTTCTGCGACCGCGTGGGCGTGGCCAAGGCCGACAGCTGGATCGACATGAGCACCCTCGAAGGCGCGGTGCGCGACGACCTGGACGGCCGTGCCGCGCGCGGCGTGGCCGTGCTGGACCCGCTGCGCCTGGTGATCGACAACTACCCCGAAGGCCAGAGCGAAGAATGCTCGGCACCGGTGCACCCGAAAAAGCCCGAACTGGGCCGCCGCGTGTTCCCGCTGTCGCGCGAGCTGTGGATCGAGCGCGAGGACTTCAACGAGACCCCGCCCAAGGGCTACTTCCGCCTGTTCCCGGGCAACAAGGTGCGGCTGAAGTACGGCTACGTGATCGAGTGCACCGGCGTGGACAAGGATGCCGACGGCAACGTGATCGCCGTGCACGCCAGCTACCTGCCCGAAACCAAGAGCGGCACGCCGGGCGCCGACAGCGTCAAGGTCAAGGGCGTGATCCACTGGGTCAGCGCGGCGCACGCGTACGAGGCCGAAGTGCGCCTGTACGACCGCCTGTTCAACGACCCCAACCCGGATGCCGGCGGCAAGAACTTCCTGGATGCGCTCAACCCGGATTCCAAGCAGGTGATCACCGCCTACCTGGAGCCGGGCCTGCGCGAGGCCCAGCCCGAAGACCGCTTCCAGTTCGAGCGCCATGGCTACTTCGTCGCCGACCGCACCGATTCGCAGCCGGGCAAGCCGGTCTTCAACCGCATCGTCGGTCTGAAAGACAGCTGGGGCAAGTGATGGCCAAACCTGGCAAGGCAGCCGTGCAAACCATCACCTTCCCGCTCGAGGGCGAGTTCATCGCGCTCAATGACCTGCTCAAGCTGGCGGGCGTGTGCGACAGCGGCGGCGCCGGCAAGGCGCTGGTCGCCGCCGGCGAAGTCTCGGTGGACGGCGCGCCCGAATCGCGCAAGACTGCCAAGATCCGCGCCGGGCAGGTGGTGGGCCTGGCGGGCATCGAGATCCGCGTGGTCGCCGCCTGACCGCGCGGGCCAGGCCGGCGGCGCCAGTGACGGCGGCGCCGGCATTGCAACCGAAAGGACTGGACTATGCCGATCGCTTTCTGGTGCGTGCTGCTGGCCGGCATCCTGCCGCTGGTGACGGTGGCCATCGCCAAGGCCAGCGCGCCTGGCTATGACAACCATGACCCGCGCGGCTGGCTGGAGCAGCAGTCCGGCCGCGCGCGCCGCGCCGACATGGCGCACCGCAACCACTTCGAGGCCTTCCCCTTCTTTGCCGCCGCCGTGCTGGCCGCCAGCCACCTGCAGGCGCCGCAGGCCCGCATCGACGAGCTGGCCGTGGTCTTCATCGTGGCCCGCGTGCTCTACACCGTGTGCTACGTGACCGACCGCGCCACGCTGCGCACGCTGTGCTGGACCGTCGGCTACCTGTCGGTGGTGGGGATGTTCCTGCTGCCCGTGTTCGTCCACTGAACGCCGACTGAGCCATGGCCGCACGCGCGCTGGCACTTGCTGCCGCCCTGGGCATCGCCGCCGCGCAGGCGGCGCCGCTTGAATACACCATCGATCCGGCGCACACCACCGTCTATTTCTCCGCCAGCCATTTCGAGCGCAGTTCGGTGCGCGGGCGCTTTGGCAAGATCGACGGGCGCCTGGTCTATGACGCGGACAGCGGCGCCGGCGCACTCGACATGATCGTGGACCTGGCCTCGGTCGATACCGGCAACCGCACCCTGGACGGCGTGCTGCGCTCGGCACAATTCTTCGATGCCGCCCAGCACCCGGTGGCGCGGCTGCGTGCGGACCGCTTCCTGATGGAAGGCGGCCGGCTGGCGGCGGTCGAAGGCGAGCTGACGCTGCACGGCGTCACGCAGCCGCTGCGCCTGCAGGCCGAGCGCTTCCGCTGCGGCGAGGTCACCCTGTTCGGCGTGAGCCGGCAGGTCTGCGGCGGGGACTTCCGTGCCGAGGTGCCGCGCAGTGCCTTTGGCATGACCCGCTTCCTGCCCGAGGTAGGCGACACCGTGACGCTGCAAGTAGCGGTCGAGGCATCGCCCGCGGGCAGCACCCCGCGCTAACCCTATTCGTCACCTCCGGCGCAAATTTCTCTTGTAGAATCAGCGCTTTGCCCAATTCCCGGCACGCTCGCCTGCATGTGCCTGATGGGGGCGCGCGAGACCGAGACCATGTTCGATATCCATTCCGGCGACATCGTGGCCGCCGCACTGGCAGCTGCCGGTGCTTGCCTGGCCTGCAGCATTCCGGGCGACTTCCTGCGCCGCTTCCCGCTGTGGGCAGTGCAAACCTACGGCCGCGGCGCGCTGCTGATGCCGTTCCTGGCGATGATGGTCGGCACCTGGCTGTTCCGGCTCGGGGTGGCCGGCCAGATCGACACCACCGCCGGGCAGGCGCTGATCGTTGCCGCCGGCTTCCTGGGCACGCTGCTGCTGTCGGCGCTGCTGCGCTTCTACCTCAAGGAATACCGCAAGCGCTGAGCCACTGCGCCAGTATGCCGTGCCCGCAGGCGGTGTCCGGCAAATGGCGTATGATGCGGCCTTTTGCGTCTCCCGCACCCCAGCCGGGGCGCCTGCCGCTCACTTCACCTCATGGCGCTCAAATCCACCATCTTCAAAGCTGACCTGTCGGTCTCCGACATGGACCGGCCCTACTACGGCAGCCACAGCCTGACCATCGCCCAGCACCCGTCCGAGAATGACGCGCGCATGATGGTGCGCCTGCTGGCCTTTGCCTGCGAAGCCACCGAAACGCTGGCCTTCACGCGCGGCCTGGACGAACCCGACGAACCCGACCTGTGGGACAAGCGCCTGACCGGCGACATCGCCCACTGGGTCGAACTGGGCCAGCCCGACGAAGCGCGCCTGAAGCGCGCCGCCGCGCGGGCCGAGCGCGTGACCGTCTATACCTACAATGCGGCCAGCGCGCGCGAATGGTGGAAGGGCATGGCGGGCAAGGCCGGCAAGCTGCGCAACGTCACCGTCTACAATGTCCCGGCGGAAGCGGTCGAAGCCCTGGCCGCGCTGGCGCAGCGCGCCATGCGCCTGTCGGTGACGATCCAGGACGGCGACATCTGGGTGGCCGACGACGACCGCAATGTGCAACTGACGCTGGATGTGCTCCAGCGCGCCCAAGCCTGAACGCAGCCGCGCTGCGTTCTCCTCTCACCACGTCTGTTCCCATCGGAAGGAAATACGCCATGCAAACCACGCCCTCTGGCCTGCAATACGAAGACACCACCGTCGGCGCCGGCGCCGAAGCCACCGCCGGCAAGCACGTCACCGTGCACTACACCGGCTGGCTGTACGAGAACGGCCAGGCTGGCCGCAAGTTTGATTCGAGCAAGGACCGCAACGACCCGTTCGTGTTCCCGCTGGGTGCCGGCCATGTGATCCGCGGCTGGGACGAAGGCGTGCAGGGCATGAAGGTGGGCGGCGTGCGCCGCCTGGTGATCCCGGCCGACCTCGGCTACGGTGCCCGCGGCGCCGGCGGCGTGATCCCGCCGAACGCTACCCTGCTGTTTGAAGTGGAACTGCTGGCGGTCTAACCCGGCAGCAAGGTTGTCGCGCCTGCACAGGCAGGGGCGACAACCGCGGCAACTACCCGTCTTGCTGGCGCTCCCGCGCCTCAGAACCCGATCGCGGCGTTGCCGACATCGACGCGGACCTTGTCCCGGTCCAGCAGCCGCGCCGCATGGCGGGCATAGTCCTGCGCCCAGGCAGGATCGCCGGAGAAGCGCGCCTCTCCGGAAAACTTGGCGACATTCAGGATCTTGTCGATCACCAGCACCTTGCCGACCGGGCTCGACGCCTGGCAGTCCAGCTCGGTATATTCCCGGTCGAACCAGCGCCACGCGGCGTCCTCGGTGACCGCGGCCAGCTCGTCCGTGCCGATCGTGAAGTCATATTCCTTGCCACTGCCGAACACCACCGTAAGCGTGCGTGCCATCGCGGGTTCCCCCTGTGAATTGAGGCCACCATTGTAAGGACATGGCAGCCGCGCCGGCCAGCAATTCACGTGCGCCTGATCGCGGACAATGGTGCGGCAGCACGCGTCCGCGGCGAGTGACAGCGGCGGCACGCCGCGCCAAACGTTGTCAGGCGCCCACACCCGTGCCGGTTGCTCAGGCAATTCTGAGAAAAACTGGCACTTATGTCATTTCCCCCACCTTCCCGTGGCGCCGCTTTGATTTATGCTTCCACCATGGCCATCACGCGACAGGACCTCGAATCCGACCGTCTGCGCACCTCGCTGTGCAGTACTCCGGTCGCGTCCTCGCTGCTGCCGGAAGCCGTGCTCGAGCAGTCCCTTTCCGACACGCTGGCGCGCCGCCCGGAAGATCCCGCGCTTGGCGGCGATGTCTGGCTGTTCGGCTATGGTTCGCTGATCTGGAACCCGATGGTGGTGCACACCGAGCGCCAGCGTGCCACCGTACACGGCTACCACCGTGGCTTCTACCTCTATTCCCGCATCAACCGGGGCACCTGGGACAACCCGGGCCTGGTGCTGGGCCTGGACCGGGGCGGCTGCTGCCACGGCATGGTGTTCCGCATCCCCAGCCATGTGGTCGAGCAGGAATTCCGCGTGCTGTGGCGCCGCGAGATGCTGACCGGGGCCTACCATCCGCGCTGGCTGCGCATCCGCACCGGGGATGCCGGCGCGCCTGAGCAGCGCGCCCTCGCCTTCGTCATGAACCGCTCGCACGAGGCCTACGCCGGCCGGCTGCCGGATCCCAGCGTGGTCGAGCGCCTGCGCCACGCTGCCGGACTGTACGGCCCCGCGCGCGAATACCTGCAGCAGACCTTGCTGGGCCTGGCCACCAACGGCGTCGACGATCCCTACCTGGGCCGGCTCTGGCGCCAGCTGCAGGCCGACGATGCCGCCGACGCCGAGCGCGCTGCGCACGCCGCCCGCGATGACGCAGCGCCCCTGCCGGCCAGCCCCCACGAAACCGTCTGAGCCAAGGAGCTGCCGCCATGACGCGCCCCGCCGCACGCACCCGCAGACAGGCACTCAACGAGCTGCTGGGCCTGATGGGATTGCTGATGGGGGGCGGCCTGCTGGCGGCCCAGGGCGGGCAGACCCTGGCGGCACGGCCCGCCGGCGGCGCGGCCAGCCAGCCAGCCGCCCGAGCGCCGCGCAGCGCGGCCATGCAGCCGCCGCCACGCCGCGACGCCATCGGCACGCTCGACCGCAACCTGATCACCGCCGCCAGCGCCGGCGACCAGGACCTGGTGGCGCGCCTGCTGGCCGCCGGCGCCTCGGCGCGCGCGGCCGACGAGCGCGGGCGCAGCGCCCTGCTGGCGGCGGTGCAGAACCGGCACACCGAAGTCGCGCGCACGCTGCTGCTGGCCGGCGCCGATGTGAACCTGAAGGACACCGAGGCCAACAGCCCCTTCCTGCTGGCAGCCGCCACCGGCCAGGCCGACATGGTGCGCCTGGCGCTGGCGCACGGCGCCGACCTGGCCAGCACCGACCGCTATGACGGCACCGCGCTGATCGCCGCCAGCCAGCATGGCCATGTCGAGGTGGTGAAGCTGCTGCTGAAGGCCGGCGTTGCCGTGGACCATGTCAACGACCTCGGCTGGACCGCGCTGCTGGAAGCGGTGATCCTGGGCGATGGCAGCACCCGCTACGAGGAAACGGTGCAGCTGCTGCTGGATGCCGGCGCTGACGCCAACCTCGCCGACCGTGAAGGCGTGAGCCCCACGCGCCATGCGCGCGAGCGGGGCTACAAGACGATGGTGAAGATGCTGATGCGGGTGCGGGGGCATTGAGGGCCGGCACCGCGTAAATAAAAAAGGCTGGCCGGCCGACCAGCCTTTTTCATTGGCTACCCGGCTGCCTCAGGCCGCGGGCCTCTCCTCCGCGCCGGTGTTGCGCGCATTCTCGCTTTCCTGCAGATGGCGCCACATCACCTTGCCGGTGCCCGACTTCGGCAGCGCCTCAACGAACTCCACCACGCGCGGGTACTTGTAGGCGGCCATGTTCTCCTTGGCCCATTCGATGATCTGCTCCGGCGTGGTCTTGCCCCTGGCATGGGCGCGCAGCACCACCACCGCCTTGACGGTCTCGCCGCGGTACGGGTCGCGCGTGCCGATGATGCAGGCCTCCTGCACGTCCGGATGCTTGTACAGCAGGTTCTCCACCTCGGCCGGCCACACCTTGAAGCCCGACGCATTGATCATGCGCTTGAGGCGGTCGGTGATGAAGAAGTAGCCCTCTTCGTCCATGCGGCCCAGGTCGCCGGTGCGGAAGAAGGCCTTGCCCTCGAACTCGATAAAGGCGTCGCGGGTGGCGTCCTCCTTGCCCCAGTAGCCCTTGAACACCTGCGGGCCGCTGACGATGATCTCGCCGATCTCGTTGGGCGGCAGTTCCTTGAGCGTGACCGGGTCGACCACGCGCGCGTCGGTGTTGAAGGTCGGCACGCCCAGGCACTGCAGCTTGGGCCGGTCCGACGGGTTGCTGTGCGTCGGCGCCATGGTCTCGGACAGGCCGTAGCCTTCCAGGTAGTTCAGCCCGAACTGCTCGCGCAGGCGCTCGGCCACGGCCTGCGGCATGGCCGCGCCGCCGCCGCCGATATAGCGCAGGCTGGCCAGGTCGAACTGGGCCAGGTTGGGGCTGGCCAGGAAGTCGATCACCATGGTCGGGATATTGGTCCAGTGCGTGACCTGGTAGCGCGAGATCAGGCGGCCGGCCACCTCGCGGTCCCAGCGCGGCAGCATCACCACGGTGGCACCGCTGTAGATCGGGCCGTTCATGCCGTACTGCATGCCGGTGACGTGGAACAGCGGCAGCACCGACAGGATCACCGATTCGGCGCCCGAGCCCGACCAGGTCGAGCCGCCGACGATGTTGTGCATCACCGAGCGGTGCGTATGGATGCAGCCCTTGGGGAAGCCGGTGGTGCCCGAGGTGTAGGGCATCACCGCCATGTCGTCCGGGCCGGCGGTGTGCGGGCCGGGCTGCAGGCCGGCGCCCAATGCCTCGGGCCACGCGGTGGCGCCCGCGGGCAGCGGATGCGGCGTGGTCAGCCAGGCCGGCGGCGCGTCTTCCGGATGTTCGTGCGCGGGCGGCAGCGCGTCGGCATACTGGGTCACCAGCATATGCTGCAGGCGCTCGGCCGGCGCCAGCTCCGCCTGCGCCTGCTCGACCCCGGCGGCCAGGTCGGCGGTGAAGATCGCCACGCGCGCCTGCGCGTCGGTCACGTAATGCTTGAATTCCTCGGCGCGGTTCATCGGGTTGACCGGCACCACCACCGCGTCGGCGCGCAGGATGGCGTAGTAGCTGACGATGAACTGCGGGCAGTTCTGCATGTACAGCAGCACCCGGTCGCCCTTCTTCACGCCCGCCTTCTGCTGCAGCCAGCCGGCCAGCGCGGTGGCCTGCGCCTCCAGCTCACGGAAGGTGATGGCATTGCCGAAGTAGCGGATCGCGGCCTTGTCGGCATAGCGGAGCGCCGAGACTTCCAGGTTGGCCCAGAGCGAGGTCTCCGGCAGCACGATGGCGGTCGGCAGGCGCTTCGGCCAGAACTGGAAATGCGGGCGAGCTGGGGTCTGCATGCAAGGTCTCCTGTGCGGTCTCGCGGACCGGGTCTTTTGGTATGATCAAGGACTATAACCGAACGATCGTTCTATTTTCAACCGCAGACTTTCCCGAACCCTGCGGGCACGGTATTGGCACAGGGCGTTGCATTCGGCGCCTTCGCCCTCACAATAGGGGTATAGATTGCCTTGCCCCTTCGGGCGGCCCGCCCGGGCTGGCCGCTCCCGCCTCTCCCCGATCCAGGATTTCCCATGAGCGACGTGACCCTGCAGAATTTCGAAACCGAAGTGATCGAGGCCTCGCGCCAGGCGCCCGTGCTGGTCGACTTCTGGGCGCCGTGGTGCGGCCCCTGCCGCACGCTGGGTCCGATGCTGGAACGGCTGGAATCCGAGGCCGGCGGCCAGTGGAAGCTGGTCAAGGTCAATGTCGACGAGAACCAGGACCTGGCCGCGCACTTCGGCGTGCGCAGCATCCCGCATGTGGTGGCGATTGCCGACGGCCAGGCGGTGGACCAGTTCATCGGCGTGCTGCCCGAGTCCGGCCTGCGTGAATTCCTCGGGCGACTGATGCCCAAGCCCGCGCAGACGGCCCTGCATGACGCGCTGCAACTGGCCGCCGAGGGCGACCGGGCCGGCGCCGAGGCGAAGTTCGACGAAGCCATTGCGCTCGACCTCGAGACCGACGCCGCCCGGCTGGCCTATATCGGTTTCCTGCTGGACGGCAATGCCATCGCCGAGGCCAGGTCGCAGTTCGAGGCCCTGTCGCCGCAGGCCGCGCAGCAGGACGCCCATGCCGCGCTGCGCACGCGCATGGACGCGATGGAGGGCCTGTCCGGCCTGCCGGACGAGCCCACCCTGAGCGCGCGCATTGCCGCCGACCCGCGCGACCTGGCGGCGCGTCGGGACCTGGCCAGGCTGCTGATCGCGCGCCAGCAGTACGAGCCGGCACTGGAGCAGTTGCTGGAAATCGTGCGCGCCGACCGCACCTTCGAGGACGATATCGGCCGCAAGACCATGCTGTCGGTGTTCGAGATGCTGGCCGACCGGCCCGAAGTGGTGTCGCACTGGCGCCGCCAGCTGAGCACCGCGCTGAACTGAACGGCCGGGCCGCGGCCCCGGCGCGGTAAACTGGCGGACTCAGTTCCGCCATTTTTCCTGCCATCCGCCATGCCAGCGCCCCGCCTGATCGACTTCAAGACCGAGCCCGCCCCCAGCCACGACCGCCCGCGCCCGGACCGGCTGGTGTCAGGCAACCCCGACCGCACCACCTGGACGCACTACAGCGCGCAGCACGGCGATTTCGACTGCGGCATCTGGGCATGCGAGCCCGGGGCCTGGCGCATCGCCTTTCCGGCCGGCAAGGAAGAGTTCTTCCATATCATCAGCGGCCGCATCCGCATCAGCGACGATGCCGGCCAGGCCAGCGACTTCGGCCCCGGCGACGCCTGCGTGATCCCGGCCGGCTTTACCGGGCTGTTCGAGGTGCTGGCACCGGTGCGCAAGTATTTCGTGGTGATCGACCGCGACGCCGCCCACCCGGCCTGACTGCGCTCAGGCCGCCGTGACCGGGCCTTCGACCAGCGTGAAGCCGTGCTCGCGCATATGCTCCACCATCATCGCGTCCATCGACTTGACGTGATGGTCGAACCAGCCCGAGAGCTCGGCCACCAGGCGGCGGCCAAGCTGGAACTCGGCATCGGTGTGCACCTTGTCGCGCACCGCGACGGCCACGGCCAGCACCTGCTGGTGCTCGCCCGCGTGGCAATGGCGCGGGCCGAAGCCCATCGCCTCCATCCACTGCTCTTCCTGGGCGAAATGATGGCGGGTATGGTCGATCCATGCGTCCATCGCGGCCAGGAAGCCGGCATCGTCGGCGCCGGCCACCGCGGCCAGCAGCTGCACGAACTCGGCATGGGTGGCGTCGGTGACCGGTTCGCCCAGATGGAGGTGGTCCGGCAGGCCGGCGGAGGAAAGCTGGTCTTTGGCGTCCATGGGATCGACGGCAATCGTGGGAGAAAACGGCAAGGATACCGAATCGGCGCGGCCCGGGCCTGATCTGGCGCAAGCCAGGGGTATGCTGTGGGCGATGCGCCCTGTCCGCTACACCTATCCCTCATGCCAAGACTGATCTTCTTCTGCGGCCATGCCGGCACCGGCAAGACCACCCTCGCCCACCGCCTGATCGGCCCGCTGATGCAGGCCACCGGCGAGCCCTTCTGCCTGCTCGACAAGGACACCCTGTACGGCCGCTACAGCGCCGCGGCCATGGCCGCGATCACCGGCGACCCCAATGACCGCGACAGCCCGGCCTACCTGGACAACCTGCGCGACCCGGAATACCAGGGCCTGCTCGACACCGCGCGAGAGAACCTGGCCCTGGGCATCAGCGTGATCGTGATCGGCCCGCTGTCGCGCGAGGTCAAGGCCCACCTGCTGCATGACCCCGGCTGGCTGCACGTGCCCGCCGGCACCACGGTGCGCACGGTCTGGGTCCATCTGCCGGAAGACGAGGCCCATGCGCGCATCATCCGGCGCGGCAATCCCAACGACGCCTACAAGCTGAGCCACTGGGAGGCCTACCGCACCCGGCGCTTCATGCCGGCGCCCGCGGACTATCCGGAACTGATCTTCTTCGACAACCAGGCACCGGGCGACGCCGAGGTAGACGGGCTGCTGCGCGCGCTGAGCGCCTGAGTAACCGTCTTCAAAGTCAAGTTCGGTGAAGCGATTTGTCCCAAGGAGTGCTGGTTCTGACCATGGCGTTGAGCACGGTCAGCAACTTGCGCATGCAGGCCACTAACGCTACCTTGGGCAGCTTGCCGGCGGCTGTCAGGCGCTGGTAGAAGGCTTTGATGGCGGGGTTGTGCCGGGTTGCGGTGAGCGTGGCCATGTACAGCACTCGCCGGATCTCGAAGCGCCCTCCCAGAATCCGGCGCCGCCCCCTGCTGCTACCCGAGTCATTGGCCATGGGCGCCACCCCTACCAGGGCCGCGATCTCGCGCCGGTTGAGCCGCCCGAGCTCAGGCAACTCGGCAACCAGCGTGGCGCTGGCCACCGGGCCGATGCCGCTGGCCGACTGCAACAGCCGATCCAGTTCCCCAAAGTGCTCACGCATATGACCCACCATCTGCGCCTCCACGTCGTCCAGTTGGGCCTTGATGGCCGCCACGATGGCCTCGATGCTCGGGTGCAGCCCGGCCGGCGTGATCTGCAGGCGCTGGCGTTCGGCGTGCAACATGGTCAGCAGCTGGCGCCGGCGCGTAACCAGGGCCGCCAGCCACTGCTGCTGGGCGTCGGCCAGCGGGCGCAGGAAGCGCGCCAGGTCATCGCGTTGCACCAGTACCGACGCCAGTTCGGCGAGCATGCGCGCATCGATGGTGTCAGTCTTTGCGAGGCGCCCCATGGACTTAGCGAAATCGCGGGCCTGGCGCGGGTTGATCACCGCCACAGGTTGGCCTGCCGCCTGCAGCGCACAGACCAGGGCCGCCTCGTAGCCGCCGGTGGCCTCCATCACCACCAGGCCAACCCCCAACGGCTGCAAGGTCGCGGCCAGTGCCGAATGGCCCTCGGCATCGTTGGCAAACTGCTGGGTATCGCGACTGGCGCCCAGTACACAGACATCGACGTGTGCCTTGGCAACGTCAATACCAACAACTGAGATAACAGACATGGTCTTCAGATCCCTTGCTTGTGCATGCGCGCTCACCAACGGCGCGCGTAACCGTTCGGGCTTCAGGAAGACCAGCACGGCGACCGTGCGTTCTGTACTCAGGCGCGGGCTCGATCACCCTAGCGGCTGTCAAACTACACGGGCCGGTCTGGCCGTCTAAACGACGCTCAGACTTTACCGCACTGGTCTGGTTTGAACATACAAGCGGCCCGGGCGGCTTCAGCCGCGCGCGATCTCGCCGATCACCGCCGACGCCGCGACAAAGCCGAATACCGCCGTCACCGCCACCGACGAGCCAAAGCCCGCGCACGCCAGCCCCTGCGGGCCGCGCATGGCTGGCTGGCCCGGCTGCCGGTCCAGCGGCGGCGCCTCGTCGATCTCGCAGGCCTGCTGCTCGGGCTCGGGGTATTGCAGCGGCTCGTCCGAATAGACCGCGGCGATGCCGAACTTCTTCTTCGGGTCGCGCGTAAAGCCCCATTGCTTGCGCAGGCCGGCGCGCACCTTGGACAGCAGCGGGTCCTGGATCGTACGCGCCAGGTCGTCGATGCGCACTCGCGTGGGGTCGAGCTGGCCGCCCGCGCCGCCGCAGGTGATCACCGGCACGCCCTGGCGCCGGGCCCAGCCGAGCATCCCGGTCTTGACGCGCACCGCATCGATGGCGTCGATGACGTAGTCATAGCCGGCGCCGAGCAGCCCGGGCACGTTGTCCGGCGTGACGAAATCATCGACCTGCGTCACCTGGCAGCGCGGGTTGATGGCCACGATGCGCTCGGCCATGGCCTCGACCTTGGCGCGCCCGTAGGCATCGCCCAGCGCATGGATCTGGCGGTTGGTGTTGGACAGCGCGATATGGTCCAGGTCGATCAGCGTGATGCGCCCGACCGCATTGCGCGCCAGCGCCTCGGCCGCCCAGCTGCCGACGCCGCCAATGCCGACCACGCACACGCTGGCCGCCTCCAGGCGGGCCAGGCCGGCGGCGCCGTAGAGCCTTGCCACGCCGCCGAAGCGGCGGTGGTAGTCATCCTCGGCCGGGCTTTCGTGGGTCAGCGGCTCGGGCAGGCCGGCCAGGTCGTGTGCGGCATCGTTCATGCTGGAGGAATCGGGTCAATGGAGAGCGGCTGGGTCGGCGCCTGGCTGCGCCGGGGCAAGAATCCGGCATTTTCCGGCGGCGATGTCAGCCAATCCCCGACAAAGACAGGAAGCGCGCAACTATACAATAGACATGCAGTGGTCCGTTCGCCGCCCCGCGCTGGCGTGGGCGGCCCCGGCCCTGCCCCCCGCCAGACAGGAGAGCCCGCCTCATGCCCGTGCGCCGCAAGGTTGTTCTGTGGAGTGTGCTGACACCGGTTGCGCTGATCGCGCTGCTGGTGGTCGTGATCCTGACCTTCGACTGGAACCGCCTCAAGCCCTGGCTCAACGACCGCGTCACCGAGGCCATCGGCCGCCCCTTTGCCATCAACGGCGACCTGACCGTGACCTGGCGCCGCGGCGAGGGCGAGAAAGGCTGGCATACGCTGGTGCCATGGCCGCGCCTGTCGGCGCGCGACATCACCATCGGCAATACCGACTGGGCCAAACAGCCTCATCTGGCGACCGTGCGCGAACTGATCTTCGTGCTGCGTCCGATACCGCTGCTGGCGCACCAGATCGCGGTGCCGACCATCGTCGTCGACAGCCCGGCGGTGTGGCTGGAGCGCCTGCCGGACGCCCGCAACAACTGGACCCTCGAGTTCGGCCCCAAGAAGGGCCCGTCCGAATGGGAGCTGGATATCGGCGAGGTGGTGCTGGCGCGCGGCAACCTGGCGCTGGCCGACCAGTTCAAGAAGATCGAGCTGCAGGCGGAGCTCGACACCATCGGCGGCAGCCCGCTCTATGACAAGGCCCGCGACGGCGCGCTGGTGGCGCCCGAGGCCTCTGCGGTGCCGCCAGGGCCCCCGGCCAGTGCACCCGGCGCGGCCAGGGCAGCCTCCGCGCCAGCGGCTTCGGCGCCGGGCGCTTCCGCCTCGCCGGCCACGGCCAAGGGTCCCGACGACCGCTACGGCGTGCGCTGGAAAGCCACCGGCCGCTACAACGAGGCCACCATCAACGCCAGCGGCAAGGCCGGCACGGTGCTGAGCCTGCGCAACACCGACGTGCCGTTCCCGCTCCTGGCCGATGTGCGCGTGGGCACCACCCGCGCCGTGATCGAAGGCACCGTGACCAACCCGGCCCACCTGGCCGCGCTGGACGTGCACCTGACCCTGACCGGCGACAGCATGGCCAAGCTCTATGCGCTGACCGGGGTGGTGCTGCCGTCCACGCCCCCCTACCAGACCCGCGGCCGGCTGATGGCGACGCTGCGCAAGCAAGGCTCGATCTACGAATACCAGAAGTTCACCGGCCGTGTCGGTGGCAGCGACCTGTCTGGCACGCTGACCTTCACCAAGCGCGAGCCGCGTCCGCTGCTGGCCGGCACCCTGGTGTCCAACCAGCTGCGCTTCGTCGACCTGGCCCCGCTGATCGGCGCCGATGCCAAGCCCGGCCGCCCCGCCAAGGACAGCCCGGTGGCTCAGCCGACCGACAAGGCCCTGCCGGTGGCGCCATTCCGCACCGAGCGCTGGGACGAGATCGACGCCGACGTGCGCTTTACCGGCAAGCGCATCATCCGCGATGCCGACCTGCCGATCACCGACCTGGTCACGCACCTGAAGCTGCAGGACGGCGTGCTGCTGCTGGACCCGCTGAATTTCGGCGTGGCTGGCGGCAACCTGGTGTCGACCATGCGCCTGGACGGCAAGCGCGAGCCGATGGGGGCCACGGTCGACATGACCGCGCGGCACATGAAGCTCAAGCAGCTGTTCCCCACCTTTGACCTGATGCGCACCAGCATCGGCGAACTCAACGGCAGCGCCAAGCTCTCGGCCACAGGCAATTCAGTGGCGGCGCTGATGGCCTCTTCCAACGGCGAAGCCAAGCTGCTGGTCGAGAACGGCACGGTCAGCAAGTTCCTGCTTGAAGCGATGGGGCTGAACGTGGGCAGCGTGGTGATCCGCAAGCTGTTCGGCGACAGGCCGGTGCGGATCAACTGCGGCGTCAGCGACTTTGCCTTCACCGACGGCATCGCGCGCGCGCGCACCTTCGTGCTCGATACGGAAGATGCGGTAATCGAGACCACCGGCGGCATCGACCTGCGCAATGAAAGGCTGGCGCTGACCATCCACCCGGACTCCAAGGGCCTGCGCGTGTTCTCGCTGCGCTCGCCGCTGTACGTGGGCGGCACCATGAAGAAGCCGTCCGTCAGCCCCGATATCGGGGTGCTGGCGCTGCGCGCCGGCGGCGCGCTGTCGCTGGCGCTGCTGGCACCGGTGGCGACGGCGGTGCTGCCGCTGGTGGACCTGTCGCCGGGCGGCGAAGACAACCTGTGCGCAACGCTGCTGGCCGACCTGCGCAAGCGCCCGGTCGCGCCGCCGCCGGGCAAGACCTACAAGGATCCCAGCACCGGCAAGACTGCCGGCATGACCGCCGGCAAGCCGATCCCGAAGGAAACGCCGGGCACCGCCGCGCAGGCTGACGCCCAGACCCGCGAGCCGGCACGCCCCAGCGAGCGCGAGGTGCGCAAGCCGGCGCCAGCGCCGGCGCGCCCGGACAGCGACGCCCTGCACAAGGGCGGTTGAGGTGCGCGCAACCAGTGCACTGGCGCGTCGCCTGGCGGCCACATGTCCGCCATTGTCTGAAGCAAAATCGCAACACTTTGCCACGCTGCGACATCCTGCCGCACGCAGCCGTTGTGCCGCGCCCACGCCGGGCGCATAATTAAACGGCCATTTACAAGAAGTTTAAGCATGGCAAGCATCGGGTGCGGTGCGGGTTCGCCCGCTGCATCCTTCTGAAGGCGCGGCTGCGGCCGCCCTTTGTTTCCTCTTTGTTTCCCGCCTCGGCACGGCCGCCGGCCGCCATGAGCGCGGCCACCGCGAGCCCCCGTTCCCATGTCGCTGCCGCACGCCGCCGTCCCGCCGATCACCTGGCTGATCGCGCTGACGGTGTGCAACCACGTGGCCTTCAACGCCAGCCGCGTGGTGGTGTCGCTGTTCGCGATCTCCCTCAAAGCCTCCACCGTCACGCTCGGCGTGCTGATGTCGCTGTATGCGCTGCTGCCGATGCTGCTGGCAATCCGCGCCGGCAAGCGCATCGACGAGATCGGGCCGCGCAAGCCGATGACCGCGGGCTCGCTGATGGTGGTGGCGGGCACGCTGCTGCCGGCGCTCTGGCACGACCTCGGCGCGCTGTACCTGTCATGCGCGCTGATCGGCGTGGGCTTCATGCTGGTGCAGGTGGCGATGCAGCTGCTGATCGGCCAGGTCTCCACCAATGAGACCCGGCTGCGCAACTACACCTGGCATGCGCTGGGGCTGTCGGTGTCCGGCACGCTCGGGCCGGTGACGATGGGCTACGTGATCGAGCATGCGGGCTTCCGCCCCGCCTTCATGGTGCTGGTGGCGGTGGCACTGGTCGGCCAGGCCGGCCTGCAATGGCTGCGTCCGCGCCTGCCGGCGCACGGCGGCAATGCCGGGCGCATCGCCATCGAGGACGGCAGCCGCCGCTCCACGCTGGACCTGCTGCAGCAACCCGAGCTGCGCGCGGTCTTCATCGCCAGCGCGGTGCTGTCCGCCGCATGGGACCTGCACGCCTTCCTGATCCCGATCCAGGGCTCGCGCATCGGCCTGTCGCCGTCGTCGATCGGCTGGGTGCTGGGCGCTTTCGCCATTGCCACCTTTGCCATCCGCGTGGCGATGCCGGCGCTGTCGCGCCGGCTCTCGGAATGGAAGATCATCCGCAGCGCGCTGCTGGTGGGTGCGCTGGCCTACCTGGCCTACCCCTTCGTCACGCAGTTCTGGCTGATGTGCGGGCTGGCCTTCGTGCTGGGCCTTGCGCTGGGCAGCGCCCAGCCCAATGTCATGAACATCCTGCACACGGCGTCGCCGCACGGGCGCGCCGGCGAGGCACTGGGGCTGCGCTCGGCGGTGCTCAATACCAGCCAGGTGGTGTGGCCGCTCACGTTTGGCGTGGTCGGCACGGCGCTGGGCATGCTGCCGATCTTCCTGTCGATGGCGGGCGCGATGGGCGCGGCCGGTTACTACTCGCGGCGCCAGGGGCGCAAGGTGCTGCCACCGCCGGTTTAGCCCCGCGGCAGGTGGCGCTGCCGATACGCTTGTCGCCACGCAAATGCGATCCCCGATGCATTCGCTATACTCGAATCAGCCGGACCTGCGGCCCCGCCCCCGGGCGCACCGCGCATCCCGACCGATATCCTGATGATTGCGACATGACTCAACTTGCCGACCTTCGCCGTACCTATGTGCTGGGCTCTCTGTCCGAAACCGACGTGGCGCCCGACCCGTTGAGCCAGTTCAAACGCTGGTTCGACGAGGCGGTCACGGCCAAGCTGCCCGAACCCAATGCCATGACCCTGGCCACGGTCGACGCCGACGGCCAGCCATCCGCGCGCATCGTGCTGCTCAAGGGCATCGACGACCGCGGCTTCACCTTCTTCACCAATTATGAAAGCCGCAAGGGCCTGGACCTGGCGGCAAACCCGCGCGCGGCGCTGCTGTTCCACTGGGTGCAGCTGGAGCGCCAGGTACGCGTCGAAGGGCACGTCGAAAAAGTCTCGGACGACGAGAGCGACGCCTATTTCGCCACGCGCCCGCTGGGCTCGCGCGTGGGCGCCTGGGCCTCTGCGCAAAGCCGCGAGGTGCCCGGCCGCGACGTGCTGGAGCAGCGCGAGCAGGAATACCGCAGCAAGTTCGGCGAAAACCCGCCGCGCCCGCCGCACTGGGGCGGCTACCGCCTGGTGCCGACCGCGCTCGAGTTCTGGCAGGGCCGCCCGTCGCGGCTGCACGACCGCATTGCCTTCCGCCTGCAACCCGGCGGCGACTGGCAGATCGTGCGGCTGTCGCCCTGAAACGGTTGGCACGCGCCTGAACATGCGCCAACTGCGCCGAACGGGTCGGTAGTGGGGTCTTCCGGACGGTGCGCTGCACAAGCTGCGGAATTGGACTAAAGTGAGACCGGCGTCGCTTGGTTACTCTTTTCTTGCAGCGCTCGAGACGGATTGGGCAAGGTTCCAGCTCAGTACCAACCTTGTCTGATGCGTCGGCCGCAGTGTGTGCCGCAACCATCGGGAGGTAAAGCGCATGTTCTTCAAGCAAGCCCTGGAAAAGCAACTCGACAACTGGATCGCCGACCTGCGAGAGAATGCCAATCTGCCGGTCAGCTTGCGGCTGTGGAATGGCACCGAATACCCGCTCGGGCACTTCGACAAGCCGGCTGTCACGCTGACCGTACGCGAAGCCGCGGCCCTGCCGCTGCTGCTGACGCCGAGCCTGGACAACCTGGGCGAAGCGTATGTGCAGGAGAAAATCGACTTCGAGGGCAGGCTGACGGACATCATCAAGGTCGCCTACGGCTTCTCGGCCGCGGCCACGCACCGCGCCGGCGGCGCGCTGTTCAAGGTGGCGCAGCACTTCACGCATACCAAGCAGGAAGACAAGAACTCGATCCAGTACCACTACGACGTCTCCAACGACTTCTACCAGCTCTGGCTCGACCCCAACATGGTCTACTCCTGCGCCTACTTCGAGCACGGCGACGAAGACCTGGCCACGGCGCAAATCAAGAAGATCGACCACATCCTGACCAAGATCCGGCTGCAGCCGGACCAGACGCTGCTCGACATCGGCTGCGGCTGGGGCGCACTGGTGCTGCGCGCCGCGCAGAAGTTCGGTGCGCGCTGCGTGGGCATCACGCTGTCGCAGAACCAGTTCGACCTGGCCACCGAGCGCGTCAGGGCCGCGGGCCTGTCCGACCGCATCGAGATCCGGCTGCAGGACTACCGCGACACCGCCGGCACCTTCGACCGCATCACCAGCGTCGGCATGTTCGAGCATGTGGGCAAGGACAACCTGCCCGGCTACTTCAGCCGCATCCGCGAACTGCTGGCCGACGACGGCTATGTGATGAACCACGGCATCACCTCGCCCGACCCCGACAACGGCGCGACGCCGATGGACGGCGCCGAGTTCATGGACCGCTATGTGTTCCCGCAGGGCGAGCTGCCGCATATCGGGCTGGTGCTGCGCACGCTGCAGCAAGGCGGGCTGGAAGCCTTCGACGTCGAACTGCTGCGCCGCCACTACGCGCAGACGCTGCACTACTGGGCCGACAACTTCGAGGCCCGCGGCGACACCATCCGCAGCCTGGTCGGCGAGAAGAAATACCGCATCTGGCGGGTCTACCTGGCCGGCTGCGCACATGCCTTCGAGACCGAGAAGATGTCGATCTACCAGGTGCTCTGCCACAAGGCCGGGCTGCCGGCCGATACGCTGCCGTGGTCCCGCCGCTATATCTACGACCAACCAATTGGCCGCAACGACTGAAGGCAACGCTGACGTTTGACTGAAGACCTCTTTGGCGGGCTGCCCCTGCCCGCCCCAACTGCCCCTCCGGAACGGCCCGCTTCCCACCCGGGCGCGGCCGTCCCGCCCGCCCCCTCCGGCAAACCTGCGCGTGGCAAGAGCGTGCAACCCGCACAGGCGGACGAAACCCTGCGCGCGCTCGCTGCGCAGCTGCCATCGAACCTGTACTTCGGCACGTCCTCCTGGGCCTACCCCGGCTGGAACGGGCTGGTCTATGACGGCGAGTACGGCGACAGCCTGCTGTCGCGCAAGGGCCTTTCCGCGTATTCGCGCCATCCGCTGCTGCGCGCCGCCGGCATCGACCGCGGCTTCTACGGGCCGATCCCGCTGGCGGACTACCTGTCCTATGCCGCGCAGGTCCCCGACGGCTTCCGCTTCCTGGTCAAGGCGCCCGCCAGCGTCTGCGATGCCTGGCTGCGCGGCTCCGACGGCGCCGGCCGGCTGGCCAACGCCGCCTTCCTCGATGCCGAGATCGCGGTGCGCGACTTCATCGTGCCCGCCACCAGCGGGCTGGGCAGCAAATGCGGGCCGCTGCTGTTCCAGCTGTCGCCGATGGGTCCGCTGGCCGACAGCGCCGTGTTCCTGGAACGGCTCGATGCCTTCCTGGGCGCGCTGCCGGCACTCGATCCGTCGATCACCCCGCATGCGTGCTACACGGTAGAGCTGCGCGACCCGGCATTGCTGACGCCACGCTATATCCGGCTGCTGCGCCGCCACGGGGTGCGCTTCTGCCTGTCGGCACGCGACCGCCTGCCGCCGGTGCCGCGCCAGGCCGCGGCGCAGGCGCTGATGGACGAGGAAGCGCCAGGCCCGCTGGTGCTGCGCTGGATGCTGCATGGGGGCCGGCCCTACGCCTACGCGGAAAAGCTCTACGCACCCTTCGACCGCATCGTCGACGACGACCCCGACACCCGCCATGCCATCGCCGATGTAGTGGCGCGCACGCTGCGCGCGGGGCAGCCTGCCATCGTCATTGTCAGCAACAACGCTGAGGGCTGCGCGCCGCTGAGTTGCGTGCGCCTGGCCGAGGCGATCATTGCGAGGCTGGCGCGGTGAATGGCTGGCGACCGGTGCACAGTGGCCGATAGGACGCTCCCGCGGGCAACGGCCATCACTGCCTGAAGACTTGTGCATAATGTGCACAGCTGGAGGCCATGCGCTTGTCGCCACCCACGCGATCGGCTTGAATCGGGGCACCTTCCGACCGAGGAAGGATGGAGACGACGATGCCCCTTCCCACTACGGCGCGCACACCGGGCCGCGCCGCCCTGCCGCAGCTGCTTGATCCTGCCTCGATAGCCGTGATCGGCGCCTCGCGCGATACCAGCCGCATCGGCGGCGTGGCGTTGGACCACCTGCAGCGCCTTGGATACCAGGGCCAGGTGTATCCGGTCAATCCTCGCTATGGCGAGATCGCCGGCCTGGCGTGCTATCCCGATATCGAATCCGTGCCGCAGGTGCCTGACGTGGCGGTGCTGGCGCTCGGCGCGGACGAGGTGCTGCCGCAGCTGCAGCGCTGCCATGCCCGCGGCATCCGTGCCGCCATCGTCTACGCCTCGGGCTTTGCCGAGGCCGGCGCAGCGGGTGCCGGGCGCCAGGCCGCACTTGCGGCCTTCGCCCGCGACAGCGGCATGGCGATCGCCGGACCCAACTGCATGGGGCTGGCCAACCTGACCACGCGCGCCATCACCGCATTTGCCACCACCTTCCGCGCGTTCCCGCCGCAGGACGGCCCGGGTGCCGTGAGCCTGCTGACCCAGAGCGGCAACGTCTGCGCCATCGTCTACGCCACCGGAAGGCAGATGGACGTGGGCTTCCACCAGTTCATCAATACCGGCAACGAAGCCTGCCTGGACTATGCGGATTACCTCGACTACCTCGCGGACGATGCGCAAACCGCGGCTGTGGTCGGTTACGTTGAGGGCCTGCGCAACGGCAGTGGCTTCATCGAAGCCGCGGCGCGCCTGCGCGCGGCAGACAAGCCGCTGATCCTGCTGAAGGCCGGCGAGAGCGAGGCGGGATCGGCGGCTACGCAATCCCATACCGCTGTACTGGCCGGCAACCAGGCCATCTACCGCGCCGCCTTCGCCCAGGTCGGCGCGATGCAGGCGAGTGATCCGACCCACCTGACCGACCTGGCATACCTGGCCGGCTTCCGCCAGCGCAGCGCGGGGCGCCGGGTGGTGGTGGCTTCCGTGTCGGGCGCGATGGGTGCGCTGTCGGCTGACCTGCTCAGCGCGGCCGGACTCGACGTGCCGCGCCTGCCCGAGGCGGTCCAGCAGCGCCTGCTGGCGGGCGTGCCGGAGCTCGGCGCAGTGGCGAACCCCGTCGATCTGACCGGCCAGCTGTTCAACCGCAGCGGCCTGGCCTACGCCGTGCTCGACAAGCTTGCCGCCACTGACGGCATCGACGTCATCTTCCTCTACGCCACCGCCTACCTGCTCGATCGCGTGGCCGACGAGCTGATCGAGGTGGCGGGCAAGACCGATCGCCTGATCGTGGTCGCCACCACGGGCGAGCCGGCCAGCCGCGCACGGCTGGCCGAAGCCGGTGTGGCGCTGTTCCCGGATTGCGCACGCGCGGCGCGGGCCCTGGGCACATACGTGGGCTGGCTCGGCACGGCGGCGCCGACCGCGCACTGGATGACGCTGCGCGCGCGGGCCGGCGCCGACGCGGCCGCCCGTGCGCCTTCCGCCGCCATGGACGAGCACCAGGCCAAGCAGTGGCTGGCGGGCTTCGGCGTGCCGGTCGGCGCGGAGGCGGCCGCGGCCACGCCCGACGACGCCGCGCGCGCCGCCGAAGCCATCGGCTTCCCGGTCGCAGTGAAAGTGCTGAGCCCGGACATCGTGCACAAGACCGAGGTCGGCGGCGTCCGGCTGGGACTGGCCAACGCGCAACAGGTGCGCGAGGCGGCGGCCGAGGTCGCTGCCGCCGCCGCGCAAGCCCTGCCGCAGGCACGACAGCGCGGCGTGCTGGTGCAGCAAATGGCGAGCGGCGTGTGCGAGCTGATCGTCGGCGTAACGCGCGATCCGGTCTTCGGCCCGGCCATGACGGTAGGCATGGGCGGGATCTTCACCGAGATCTTCCACGACGTCGCGCACCGGCTGCTGCCGGTGGACCGCGCCATGGCGCGCGACATGCTGGCCAGCCTGCGCGGCTACCGGCTGATGACCGGCTTCCGCGGCAAGCCCGCGGCCGACATCGACGCGGCGGCCGACGCGATCGCCGCGCTCTCCGACGCCACCATGTCGCTGGGCGACAGCCTCGCCGAAATGGAAGTGAATCCCCTGCTGGTGCGCGCTGCCGGACGCGGCGCCGTCGCCCTCGATGCCCTGGTCCTCGGCCTGACGGCCAATCCATGATCCGCCAACTGGCACGCAAGGTGGCGCTGCAGCGCCTCGGCACCGAAGCCGAAGTCTCCGGCCTGCTGCAGCCGGGCTTTCCGGAAGCATACGGTGGCGCCCCATGCGATGCCTTCTATCGCATGATCCTGTTCGAAGAGCGCGCCTGGGGCGGCTCGGGCGGAATCGCCTCGGGGCTGTTCTCGCACACCATCGGCGCGCCGCCGATCGCCGCGGTGGGCAGCGAAGCGCTGAAGGCGCGCGTGCTGCCGCAGATCCTTGCCGGCGAGAAGATCTCCGCGCTCGCCATCACCGAGCCCGACGCCGGCTCCGACGTGGCGCAGCTTTCCGCCAGCGCGCGGCGCGAGGGCGGCCACTACGTGGTCAACGGCACCAAGCTCTACAGCACCTCAGGCATGCGCGCCGACTACTTCACCGTGGCAGTGCGCACCGGCGGCCCGGGTTCCGGCGGCGTGTCGCTGCTGCTGATCGAGGGCGATACGCCGGGCCTGGCGCGCACGCCGCTGAAGAAGATGGGCTGGTGGGCATCCGACACCGCGCAGCTGTTCTTCGACGGGTGCCGCGTTCCGGTGGAGAACCTGATCGGCGAGGAAGGCAAGGGCTTTGCCGCCATCACGAAGAATTTCAACCACGAGCGGCTGGCGCTGGCCGCAGCCGCTTGCGGCTATGCGCAGGTCTGCTTCCATGACGCGCTGGCGTGGGCGCGCGGACGGCGCACCTTCGGCAAGCGGCTGGCCGACCACCAGGTGGTGCGCCACCAGCTGGTGGACATGGCCACGCGCATCGAATCCACGCGCGCCCTGCTGGACGACCTGGCCGCGCGCCTGGACGACGGCGCCGCGCCGGTGGCGCAGATCGCGATGGCCAAGAACATGGCCACGCGCACTTTCCAGTTCTGCGCGGACCGCGCGGTGCAGTTGCTGGGCGGGATGGGCTATATGCGCGGCAGCCGGGTGGAGCGCCTGTATCGCGAGGTCAAGGTGATGATGATCGGCGGCGGCGCCGAGGAAATCATGAAGGACCTGGCAGCGAAGCAACTGAGCCTGTAGCAGGCTGCGGACGGCGTCGCCAGGTGCCGTCCGCAGCCGCCTTCCTCTTACTCCAGCCGCACTCCGCTTTTCTTCACCACTTCACCCCATCGCACCGCTTCGGCCTTGATGAACGCCTGGAACTGCTCCGGCTTGCCGCCGACCGGATCAATCCCATAGTCGATCAGCCTTGACCGTACGTCAGGCTGCTGCAGCACCGCTTCCATTTCCCGGGCCAGCCTTGCCTGCACCGCCGGCGGCGTCATCGCCGGTGCGATCAGGCCGATCCAGCTGCCTGCCGTGACGCCCGGATAACCGGCTTCGGCCATGGTCGGCACCTCCGGCGCGGCCGGCCAGCGCGTCGGGCTGGAGATCGCCAGCGCGCGCACCTTGCCCGCCTTCACCTGCGGCATCATGGTCTGCACCGAATCGAAGATGATGGCGACCTGCCCCGAGAACAAATCAGGCAGCGCCGGCGCAATGCCCTTGTAAGGCACGTGCGTCATCTTCATGCCGACCGACTGCGCGAACAGCTCGCCCGCCAGGTGCGCGCCGGAGCCATTGCCGCTGGAGGCAAAGGTCATCTTCGCGGGATTGGCCTTGCCCCAGCCCACCAGCTCTTTCACCGTGGTCGGCGGCAGCTGCGCGCTGGAGACCAGCAGCAGCGGAATCCGCCCGATCATGCTGACGCCGGTGAGGTCCTTGAGCGGGTCATAGCTCATCTTCGGATACAGGCTCGGGTTGATGGCGTGCCCGGCCACCACCACCAGCAGCGAGTAGCCGTCCGGCGCGGACCTGGCGACGTTCTCCGAGCCGATCATGCCGTTGGCGCCGGGGCGGTTCTCCACCACCACCGGCTGGCCGATGCGTTCCGCCAGCTTCTGCATCACCAGCCGCGTCACGGCGTCCGACACACCACCGGGCGTGTACGGCACGACCACGCGGATCGGGCGGTTGGGATAGGCGTCGCCCTGCGCCATGGCGGGCATGGGGCCGGCGAGGCTGCCTGCCGCCAGTCCTGCGAACAGGCCCAGGCATAGCTGGCGCCGGATGCGCGTGTCGGGCTTGGGTCGGGTCATGTCTCCTCCTGGTTGCGCGCGCCAGTGCCGGCGCGCAAGGTCTCTGGCCGGGTCTATGCCCAGCTGCGGGGTACGGATAGCGGAAAGTCCAGCAGCATCTGCGCGTAGCTCTTGCCCAGCGGGTCCGAGCGCAGGCTCGCCACGCCGCCACCGCCCAACGCGCCGTGCATCAGGAAGTTCAGCGCGTGCAGGCCAGGCACGTCGAAGCGCTCGACCTCGCCCTGCACCAGGTGGGCAAAGTACGCGCGCACGGCTTGCGGGGTGAGCTGCTCGCGCAGCAGTGCCAGGTACTCAGGCTTGCGGGCGATCACGCCGATGTTCTCGTCATCGCCCTTGTCGCCGCTGCGCGCATAGGCGAGCGTGACCAGTGGCCGCTCGACGCGCGGCTCGCGGGGAAGCGCAGGCGATGCCGGCGCCTCGAGCGCGAGCGGCGGCATCGCCTGCGGCGCGCTCACTGCCGCGTTGGGCAGCAGGATCTCGCCAGCCTCGAACTCCACGCGCATCGGCACCTCCGGCTTGGGCACCAGGAAGGAGAACACCTTCACCACGGGCTGGATGTCGACCCGACCCGCGAAGGAAGAGCGCGTGCCCGCCGCCATGGACGTCCCCGCAGAAGAGCATTCGCGCTGCAGGAAGCTCAGCCCCCTGGCGAGCGGATGGCGCGCGCCGATGCGCAGCACCACTTCCCGCGTCGGCAATGCGCGCGCATGCGGGCCATATTGCGATTCGCAGCCGAGCAGCTCGACCACGGTCTCGGTGTAGTCCGGCATCTGGCGTTCTGCCAGCATGGCACGGGTGCGCGCCAGCAGCGCCTCCGCAGTGCGGCGCGCCTTGGCGGGGGCATCGATGCCGCGGATCGCCATCATCAGGCTGATCTGGTAGCCGTCCTGCCAGGTGGCATTGCCCTTGTAGTGCGTGCCAGGTGCCCGGCCACGCGCGCCATGCACGCGTACGCGCCCGGCCTCGACCAGTTCGGTGCGCACCATGCGGAAGTCGCAGGTCACGTCCGGCATCAGGTAGTTGGCGGGATCGCCGACCTCGTACAGCACCTGTTCCGCGACCGCGGCCGGGTCGACCAGTCCCCCAGTGCCCTCTGGCTTGCTCAGCACGAAGCTGCCGTCGTGCGCGCAGTCGATCACGGGATACCCCATGCGCTCCCACCCGGGCACGCGCTGCCAGTCGGTAAACAGCCCGCCCGTGGCCTGGGCGCCGCACTCGATCACGTGGCCCGCCAGCGTGCCGGCGGCGAGGCGGTCCCAGTCGGTCCAGTTCCAGCCGAACTCGTGGGCCAGCGCGCCCACCACGACGGCGCTATCGACGCAGCGCCCGGCAATGACGATATCCGCGCCCAGCGCCAGCGCGCGGGCAATGCCTTGCGCGCCGGTGTAGGCGTTGGCCGACCAGGGCTCGGTGGTTGGCACCGGATTGCCGGCAAGGTCAGTCAGACCCTCGGCGCACCACTGCGCGAAGCGCGGCTGCACGTCGTCGCCGCTGACCACCGCGATGCGCGGCGACAGTCCCTGCTGCGCCGCCACCTTGAGCAGTGCGTCGCGGCAGCCGTGCGGATTGAGGCCGCCGGCATTGGCAACGACACGGATGCCCCGCCGCAGGATTTCACCGAGGTTCGGCCCCATCGCCGCGTGCACGAAGTCGGTGGCGTATCCCTGCGCCGGATCCTTGGCGCGGGCGCGTGCCAGGATCGACATGGTGGTCTCGGCCAGGTAGTCATAGACCAGGTATTGCAGGCCGGGCACTGCCAGCAGTTGCGGCGTGGCGATGGCGGAATCGCCCCAGAAGCCGGAAGCGCCACCGATGCGCACAGTCTTGCCGGCGCGCGCTTCGCCTTGCACGGATTCGCTCATGCTTCCTCCTTTGCGGCCACATCGGCCTCCACCCGTGCCAGCAACGACCCGGCACTGGCCTGCCCGCCGGCGCGCGCCGGCAGTTCCGCCACCACGCCGGCAAACGGCGCCACGATGGCGTGCTCCATCTTCATGGCCTCCAGCACCACCAGCGCCTGGCCCGCTTGCACGTGGTCGCCCTCGGCCACATTGACCGCGACGATGCGGGCCGTCAGCGGCGCCTGCAGCACGCCGTCGGCGTCGCCGGCATCGCGGCGGCGGCGCGGATCGTGCAGCGGGAAGTGCCAGGCGCGGCCGGACTGGAACAGGTGCAGGGCGTGCTTTTCGGCGGCGAACACCAGCGGATAGGCCACGCCGTCGCATTCGACCAGGGCCGTGCCGCTGGCGGCATCGGCGCGCAGCACGCGCAGCCTGCATTCCACCGGCGGGTGGTCTTCACCGCGCTGGCACAGGCTCACGCGCCAGCCGTCGGCGCACACGCGCAGGAACGCTTCCCAGTCCTTGCCGGCCGCATTCAGCACCACGCTGGAGGCCGCACGCGCAAGCGTGGCCGGCTTGCCGTTGCCGCCCAGCAGCCCCGACGCGGCCAGCGCGGCGCTTGCCGTCACATGCACCGGAGGCACCGGGGCCTGCAGCGCCGCCTGCATATGGGTGTCGACAAAGCCCGTATGCACGTCATTGCCGGCGAATGCCGGGTGCGCCAGGCACGCGGCCAGGAACCCCTGGTTGGTCGGCACGCCCAGCAGCGTGCAGTCCTGCACCGCGCGCAGCAGCTTGCGGCGCGCCTCTTCGCGGTCGGCGCCATGCGCGACCAGCTTGGCAACCATCGAGTCATAGTGGGTGGGGATGGCACCGCCCTCTTCCAGCGCATGGTCCACACGCACGTCGCGGCCGGCGGCAGGCGGGCGCCAGCGCAGCAGCGGCCCACCCTGCGGCAGGAAGCCGGCCGGCACGTCCTCGGCGGTGAGTCGCACTTCGATGGCATGGCCGTTGAGCCGGACCTGGTCCTGCGTGACCGGCAGCGGCTCGCCTGCCGCCACGCGCAGTTGCCATTCGACCAGGTCGAAGCCGGTGATGGCCTCGGTCACGGCGTGTTCGACCTGCAGCCGGGTGTTCATCTCCATGAAGTAGAAGCTGCCCTCGGCATCGAGCAGGAACTCCATGGTGCCGGCGCCGACGTAGCCGATGGCCTTGGCCGCGCGCACGGCGGCCTCGCCCATGCGCGCGCGCAGCACCGGGCCGACCGCGGGCGACGGTGCTTCCTCGATGACCTTCTGGTGGCGGCGCTGCACGGAGCAGTCGCGCTCGCCGAGATGGATGACATTGCCGTGAGTATCGGCAAAGACCTGGATCTCGACGTGGCGCGGCGCGATCACGGCGCGCTCGAGGATCAGCTCGTCGCAGCCGAAGGCAGCCGCCGCCTCGGAGCGTGCGCTCGACAGCGCCGCGGGCAGCGCCGCCGCGTCGCGCACCAGCCGCATGCCGCGCCCGCCGCCGCCCGCCGCGGCCTTGACCATCAGGGGGAAGCCGATGGACCCGGCCTCGGCCAGCAGCGTGGCGTCATCCTGCGCGGCCCCCTGGTAGCCGGGCACGCACGGCATGTCGGCAGCCAGCATCAGCCGCTTGGCTTCGGCCTTGTTGCCCATGGCGCGGATCGCCGCGGCGGGCGGGCCGACGAAGACCAGGCCGGCGGCGCTGACCGCCTCGGCAAAGGCGGCGTTCTCGGCCAGGAAGCCATAGCCGGGGTGGACCGCATCCGCACCGCTGGCGCGGGCAGCTTCGATGATGGCGGCAAGGTTCAGGTACGACTCGCGCGGCGCGGCCGCGCCGATGCACACGGCACGGTCGGCGCAGGCAAGGTGCGGGCTGTGGCGGTCGGCTTCGGAATATACGGCCACGGTGGCCAGCCCGAGGCGGCGGGCGGTGCGCATGATGCGCACCGCGATCTCGCCGCGATTGGCGACGAGCAGCGTATGGAAGGATCGGCGGGTAGCAGACATGGGAAATCCTGTGAATCTCTTGGAAGATGCGGCCGGCGCGGTCAGCCGGTCGACTGCGCGGCGCGCACCGTGTCGGCATCGAAGCGAACGGTCCAGGCGGCATCGCGCTTGTCGCGGAATGCCGCCACGCCTTCGGCGCCCTCGCGCCGCATGCATTGCGCAAACTGGCGCGAGGCCTGATCCAGCAGCGGGCCCAGCGGCTCGTGGCCGCAGCGGCCGACCAGTGCCTTGAACACGCGATTGGCGTTGGGGGCGCAACGGCCGATGCGCGTCAGCCACTCGGCAATCAGGGCGTCCAGCTCCGCGCTGTCGGCCGCGAGCTGGTCGACCAGGCCGATGGCTGCCGCTGCCTCGCCACTGACGCGCTCGCCGGTCAGGCCCAGGCGGCGCGTGGCGGCAGCGCCCAGCCTTTGCACCACAAAGGGGGCGATCTGCGCGGCGACGATGCCCAGCGTGGTCTCCGACAACGCAAAGCGCGCATCGCGCGTAGCCAGCACGATGTCGGCCGCGCAGGCCAGGCCCATGCCGCCGCCCATGGCCGCGCCCTCAACCGCGGCGATCACCGGCACCGGCAGCACGCTCAGCCGCTCCATGAAGTAGCCGAACTGGCGGTTGCGCGTGGCGACCGGGTCTTCCTGGCTGGTGTCGGCATCGAGCCGGGACTGGAAGCTGCCCACGTTGCCGCCTGCGCTGAAGCTGCCGCCGGCGCCGCGCAGCACCAGCGCGCGGACTTCCGGGTCGGCTTCGGCCTGCGCCACGACGGCGGCCAGCGCGGCCACCACTTCGGGCGCCAGCGCATTGCGGGTGGCAGGAATGTTGAGGGTGGCGAACAGTACGCCGCCGGCGCGGCGCACGATCACGGCATCGTTGCATGAGCTGTCAGGCATGGCGATCCTGGCTGGTAGTTGGTTCAGGATCGCGTCAGCCGCGCGACATCAGGCCCATCTGCTTGGCAATGACCTGGAGCATGACCTCGTCCGCCCCGCCGCCGATCGAGCCCAGCCGGAAATCGCGATAGGCGCGCGACGCGTGGTTGTCCCAGGTGTAGCCCATGCCGCCCTGGAACTGCATGCACCAGTCGGCCACCTCGCGCGACAGCCGCCCGGCCTTGAGCTTGGCCATCGACGCCAGTTCAATCACATCGCCCCCATCGATATAGGTCTGCGTGGCCATGTAGACCAGCGCGCGCAGCGCCTCCATCTCGGTCTTGAGCTCGGCCAGCTTGAACTGGATGAACTGGTTGTCGAGCAGCGGCTTGCCGAAGGCGACGCGCTGGCGCAGGTAGTCGGCGGTCTCCTCGATCAGCGCGTTGCAGGCCAGCCGGCGCGCCGCGCCGTTCAGCCGCTCTTCCTGGAACTGCTTCATCTGGTAGATAAAGCCCATGCCCTCGTCGCCGATGCGGTTGCGCACCGGCACGCGCACTTCGTCAAAGAAGATCTGCGCAGTGTCGGACGACCACATGCCGAACTTCCTGATCTTCTGCACTTCCACGCCGCGCACGCGCTTGCCGTCTTCCCTGAGAGGCACCACGATCAGCGACTTGTTCTTGTGGACCGGACCGTCGGAAGTATTGCACAGCAGGCAGATCCAGTCGGCCTGGGTGCCGTTGGTGATCCACATCTTGGAGCCGGAGATGACATAGTCGTCGCCATCACGCACCGCACGGGTCTTGAGCGAGGCCACGTCGGAACCGGCGCCGGCTTCGGACACGCCGATGGAGCACACCATGTCGCCGGCGATGGCAGGGGCCAGGTAGTTGCGCTTGAGCTCGTCCGAGCCGAACGCGGTCAGCGCCGGCGTCGCCATGTCGGTCTGCACCCCCACGCCCATGCCCACGCCCTGTGCGCGGGCATAGCCCAGCGCCTCGGCGGCGGCAACGGCGTAGGAGAAGTCGAGTCCCATGCCGCCGTATTCGATCGGCTTGGTGATGCCGAGGAAGCCGAGGTCGCCCATCTTCTTGAACAGCGCATGCGCCGGGAAAATCTCGGCGGCTTCCCACTCGTCGACGAAGGGATCGATCTCCGCCGAGACGAAGCGGCGGATGCTGTCCATGATGTTGCGGTGGTCTTCCGTGTAAAGCATGGTGGTCTCCTGGTGTCTTGTTCGTTTGGGACGTGTCTGGATGGCGCCGGCGCTCAGAAGCGCCCGACGCCAAACTGGATCGCATGCGGCTTGCGCAGGCTGGCCTCGCGCGCGGTGGCCAGCACGAAGGCCAGCACGGCGCGCGTGTCGCGCGGGTCGATCACGCCGTCGTCCAGCAGCAGCCCGCTGGTGATGAAGGCGCTGGCCTGGCGCTCGAAGTTGGCAACGATATCGGCGGTCTGGCTGGCCAGCTGCGCCTCATCGACCGGCACGCCCTTGCGCGCGGCCTGCTGGCGCGCCACGATCTCAAGCGTCATGGCGGCCTGCTCGCCGCCCATCACGGCGGTGCGCGCGTTCGGCCACGAGAAGCAGAAGCGCGGCCGGAAGCCCCGCCCGCACATGCCGAAGTTGCCCGCCCCGAACGAGGCCCCGCAGTACAGCGTGACCTGCGGCACCGTCGAGTTCGACAGCGCCTGGATCATCTTGGCGCCATGCTTGATCATGCCGGCCTCTTCCGAGGCGCGGCCGACGATAAAGCCGGTGGTGTTCTGCAGGAACACGATCGGCGTGTCCGACTGGTTGCATAGCTGGATGAACTGCGCGGCCTTGGTGGCGCCGGCCGGGTCGATGGGACCGTTGTTGGTGATGAAGCCGACCGTATTGCCTTCGATGCGGGCGTGGCCGCACACCGTGCCGGGGCCATAGTCGGGCTTGAACGGCAGCCAGGCGGAGTCGTCGACGATGCGCGCGATCACCTCGCGCATGTCCACCGGGCGCTTCATGTCGAGCGTCATCACGCCATCCAGCTCCGACGGGTCGAGCCGCGGCGGGCGCGCGGGCTGCGCGGGCCCTGCCGCGACGGTCGGCCAGTCCAGGCTGGCGACAATATCGCGCGCGGTGGCAAGCGCGTGCTCGTCGTCCTCGGCCAGGTATTCGGCCAGGCCGCTGAGCGTGGCGTGCAGGTCGGCGCCGCCCAGTTCCTCGTCCGTGGCGATCTCGCCGGTGGCGGCCTTCAGCAGCGGCGGCCCCGCCAGGAAGGCGCGCGCGCGATTGCGCACCATCACCACGTAGTCGGACAGCCCCGGCATGTAGGCGCCGCCCGCCGTGGACGAGCCATGCACGACCGTGATCACCGGCAGCCCGGCCGCGGACAGGCGAGCCAGGTTGTAGAACAGCGCGCCGCCGCGCACGAACTTGTCAACGCGGTACTTGCGCAGGTTGGCGCCGGCCGATTCCACCAGGTGGATGAATGGCAGCCGGTTTTCCAGCGCGATTTCCTGGCAGCGCATCAGCTTCATGTTGCCGGCCTCGGTCATGGCACCGGCGTCGATGCCGGAATCCGTGGCCAGCACCATGCAGCGCACGCCGCAGACGAAACCGATGCCGGCCACCAGCGAACCGCCGGGGATGGAGGTCTCGGGGTCGGGGTCGTCCATGCCGAAGCCGGCCAGCGTGGCAATCGGCAGGAACGGCGCGCCTGCGTCCAGCAGGCGGCCGATGCGCTCGCGCGGCAGCAGTGCCCCGCGTTTGGCAAAGGTGGGCCGGGCGCGCTCCGAGGCGGCCACGGCACGCTGTTCGAGGCCATGGAGGCGGTCGATCAGGGCCTGCATGCCGGCGCGCTGGCTGGCGAAGGCGTCGGAAGATGAGTCGATGCGTGAGTCGATGGGAATCATGGCGCTTGCGTGAGGTTCCGTGATGCATGGATTGCAAACCACCACGCCGCCCGGGACAACCGCAATCGCTCAGTCTGTGCATAATGTGCACAAGCCAGAAACCCAGGACGCGGGGCGCGGCATCCGCCACCCCCAAAGCGTTCCCCGACGCACCTTTCCATGCCAACCAAGACCCCCTCGCCCGGCGGCGTGCAGAGCCTGTCCCGTGCCTTCGCCCTGCTCCGGCTGCTTGCCGAGCATCACGAGGCGGGACTGACCCTGCCGGAACTCGCCGCGATAGCGGAGATTGACCGTACCACCGCGCACCGGATGGCGCGCTTCCTGGAATCCGCGGGGTATATCGAGCGCGAGTCGGCGGGCAAGCGTTATCACCTGGGCACTGCCGCCATGGCGCTGGGCCTGCGTGCGATGAACCGGCCGCCGCCCAACAGCGTGCTGGTGAGCAAGATGAAGGCGCTGGCCCGGCTCACGGGCGATGCGGTGTTCCTGACCGTGCGCATCGGCGACCACGGGCACTGCCTGCATACCGAGGAAGGCAGCCACCGCATCAAGACCTTCCACTTGCTGACCGGCACCTCCCGCCTGCTGGGCCAGGGCACCGGCAGCATGGCCTTGCTGGCGACGATGGACAACGAGGCGGTGCGCGCGCATTACGAGCGGCACCGCGCCGAGTACGCGGCCGGTGGCCTGAGCCTGCTCAGGCTGTTGCGCGGCGTAGAGCGCGCCCGCAAGCTGGGCTATGCGCTTGCCGGCGCGGAGGGGGTGGCAGGCGTGGGCTATGCACTGCCCCTGGAAATGGGCGCCGAGGCCGCCATCAGCATCATGTCGACCGCCTCGCGGATGCCGGCGGCGCGGCGGCATGAGATGGGGGCGATTGTCGGCGCGATGTTTGCGCAGGGAAACTAGGGTCGGCTTTTGGCGCCGACCCGGGCGCCCGGTCCCTACTTCCTCAACTTCCCTCCAAACTGCTTTCGAAACTTGGCCAGTTTCGGCGAGATCACAAAGGCACAGTACCCCTGGCTCGGATGGTCCTGATAGTAGTTCTGGTGACTTGCCTCGGCGCGCCAGTACGGCTGCTCCGGCTCGACCTGCGTCACAATCGGCGCATCAAAGACCTTGGCGGCAGCCAACTCCCGCATCACGTATTCCGCCGTGGCCCGCTGCGCCTCCGAATGCGTAAAGATCGCCGACCGGTACTGCGGCCCCACGTCGTTGCCCTGCCGGTCCGGCGTGGTCGGGTCATGGATGGCGAAGAAGATCTCCAGGATCTGGCGAAAGTTGATCACCGACGGATCGAAGGTGACACGGACCACCTCGACGTGCCCGGTATCCCCCTCGCAAACCTGCTGGTAAGTCGGGTGATCCACGTGCCCGCCGGTATAACCGGACTCCACCGCCACCACGCCATCGACCTGCTGGTAGACCGCTTCCAGGCACCAGAAGCACCCGCCCCCCAGCGTGGCCGTTTCAAGTCCATGTTCCATTTGCGCCGCCCCCTTGCGTTGTCGTCTGTGGTGTCACGGCCTCAAGCATAAGCGCAGATTGGCGCCCTTGCAGCAGATTCAGCCAGGCTGGCGCCGCGCCTCCAGCATCGCGCGCAGTTGCGGCTTGAGCACCTTGCCCAGCGCGCTGCGCGGCAGGTCGTCCAGCAGCACCACCTCGCGCGGCAGCTTGAAGCGGGCAATGCGCGTGGCCAGCAGTTCGCGCAGCGGCTCCGCCCCCAGCGCGTCGCGCGGCGCGCCCGGCGCGGGCACGATCACCGCCACCGGCACCTCGCCCCAGCGCGCATCGGCCACGCCGACCACCGCGCACTCCTGCACCCCGGGCAGGCCGACCAGCACGTTCTCGATCTCGGCGGGATAGATGTTCTCGCCACCCGAGATGATCATGTCCTTGCTGCGGCCGACGACTTCGATGCAGCCGCCGGCATCGCGGTGCGCGAGGTCGCCGGAATGGAACCAGCCGTCGGCCAGGCCGTTATCAGGCTGGTTCCAGTAGCCAGCCATCACGTTGGCGCCGCGCACCCACAGTTCACCGACTGCGCCCTGCGCCACCTCGGCACCGTCCGGGCCGGCCAGCCGGACTTGCGCTTCCGGCTGCGGCCAGCCGGCATAGCCAGGCCGGGCCACCGCATCCTGCAGCTTCAGCACCACCGACACCGGACCGGTCTCGGTCGCGCCATAGACCTGCCCCAGCGGCACGCCGCGCGCATGGAAGGCCTCGATATACGACAGCGGGATGGTCGACGAACCTGCCATCACGCCGCGCAGCGCCGACAGGTCGGCCCCGGGCCAGCCGGGATGCTCAAGCACCGCGCGCAGCGTGGCCGGCACCATCAGCGACAGGCTCGGCCGCGCCTGCGCAACCGCGCCGAGCCAGGCATCCGGCGCAAAGCGGTCGTGCAGCGTGACCTGCGCCCCGGCCAGCAGCGCCGGCAGCGTCTGGATGCACAGCCCGCCGACATGGAACATCGGCAGCACCGACAGCACGTGGTCGTCCGCGGTCATGCCGTGCGCCCACCAGCTGGCGCGCGCATTGGCCAGCAGCCCGGCCTGCGTATGCACCGCGCCCTTGGGCTTGCCGGTGGTGCCGGAGGTGTAGGCGAGCAGCAGCGGCGCATCGTCCGGCACCGGCGCATGGGCCAAGCCGAACGGCGCGGGATGGTCGATCAGCCGGTCGAGATGCGCGGCCTGGCAGCCGCCGCCAGCCTCCCGCGCCAGCCCTGCATGGCGCTCGTCGTGGAACAGCGCGGCCAGTTGCGCGTGGGCGGCGATGGTACGCAGCTCCGCCGGCGCCAGCCGGTAGTTCAGCGGCACGAACATCGCCCCGATACGCGCGCAGGCGAACAGCAGCACCAGCTGCAGCTCGTGGTTCAGGCACAGCGTGCCGACGCGGTCGCCCGCGCGGATGCCCCACGTCGCTGCCAGGTGGGCGCTGGCACGCTCGACGCGCCGCCACAGCTTGCCGTAGGTGAAGGTGCGGCCCAGGTAGTGCAACGCCGGCCGCCCCGGCGCCGCGGCGGCATGGCCATGCAGCATGGCCGGCAGCGCGCCCAGCCCGGCGGCGCCCGCGCGCATGGCGCGGCTGGCGGCGCTCATTCGTCGCGCTCGCCGGATTCGTACAGGGTCTCGCGCCCCATGCGGTCCAGGATCAGCTCGGCGGTCCAGGGCAGCATCAGCGCGCCGCAGCGCGAGTCGCGGTAGAGCCGCTCCAGCGGCAGGTCCTTGAGCATCGACTGCCCGCCGCAGGTGCGGATCGCCAGCCGGGCGATGTCGTTGGCGCCTTCCATCACGGTGTAGTGCGCGGCGTACAGGCGCAGGCGCTCGTCCTTGGTTGGATTGGGCCTGGCCTCATGGATCACGCGCCAGAAGAGCGAGCGCATGGTTTCCAGCTGGATGCGCATCTGCGCCACCGCGATCTGCTTGGTCGGGTACATGCGGCGCCTGACCGGCGGCTGGCCCGGCACCTCGCCGCGCAGGTACTGCACGGTGAAGTCGTAGGCGGCCTGGGCTACGCCCAGGTAGGTCGGCGACAGCGTGAAGAACATTGCCGGCCAGGTCTGCGCAGCACGATAGTAGACGCCGCGCGGCATCAGTTGCTCATGGTCGGGCACGAACACGTCCTTGAGCAGCAGCGTGCGCGATACCGTCCCGCGCATGCCCATCGGGTCCCACTCGCCGGTCACGGTCAGCCCTTCCGCATTGCCGGGCACGGCGATATAGAGCGTGTCGCGCATGTCGGGATGCTGGTCGCCGCGGGCCTCGGTGCATAGGATGCCGTAGTAGTCGGCCGCGCCCGACAGCGAGGCGAAGATCTTGCGCCCGTTCAGCACCCAGCCGCCCTCGACCTTGCGCGCGGTGGTGCCGAACGGCGCCTTGCCCGCGGCAGCAGCGGAGCCTTCGGAGAACGGCTGCGCATAGACCGCGCCGTCGCGCACCACGCGCGAGAAATGCAGCTCGCGCCGGGCTTCGTGCTCGGCGCGCTGCTCAGGCGTCATGTCGATGCCGTCGGACAGCACGCCGGTCCACATGGTCGAGCAGATATGCATGTTGTACGTCAGCGCCGTGGCTCCGCAGAAGCGGCCGATCTCGGCGCCAACCATGCAGTAGGTGGCAAAGTCCGCGCCCTCGCCGCCGAACGCCTGCGGCACGCACAGGGCCAGCAGGCCGGCCTCGCGCAGGTCGGCATAGTTGGCGAAGGGGAAGCTGGCCTCGCGGTCCCAGGTGGCTGCGCGCGCCGCGAAGCGCTCGCGGCCGAGGCGGTTGGCCAGCGCCAGCAGGCGCGCTTGTTGCGGGGTGAAGTCCGCCGTACCGATGGCGGGAATGAAGTCGAGCTGGCCGGATGGCATGTCGCGGTCTCCTGTTTTCCTGCTCGCGCCGGATGCAGTGGCGGCGCGGCGGCGGTTCTTGTGTTGCGTTGCCGGGAAGCGGCGTGGTTCAGTGCACGGGGAAGTGCCGGTGCAGGAAATCCAGCACTGCCTCGTTGAACAGCGCCGGCCGCTCCATGCAGGCCAGGTGGCCGACATCCGGCAGGCAGCGGTACTCGGCGCCGGGAGTGCGCTGCGCCATGCGCTCCATCACCTCGGGCGCGGCATTGGTGTCGTGCTGCCCGGCCAGCGCCAGCACCGGCACCGCGATGCGCGGCAGCGCGTCGCGCTGGTTGAAGCGCACCAGCGCACCCAGCGCCGCGCGGTAGGTGGGCGCCGGCACTGCCGCCATCACCGCCGTGGCAAAGGCCACGGCTTGTGGCTCGGCATCGGGCGCGACCATGGTGCGCACCAGCCCGGCGGCCATCTCGGCCATGGTCCTGCCGGCGTCCAGCGGCGCGGTGCGCGCGGCGATGAAGTCGCGCTGCCAGGGCCCGTCGCCCTTGCCAAAGGCGGGCGAGGTGCCGGACAGCACCATGCCGTCGATCAGCGCGGGCGCGGCCGCGCAGGCCTGCTGCGCCACCATCCCGCCCATGCTGTGGCCCAGCAGCACCACGCGCCGGCCGGCGTCGCGCTCGGCCTGCAGCAGCGGCGCCAGCGCTTGCGCCAGCCCGTCGAAGTCATAGGGATCGATCAGGGCGCTGTCGCCGTAGCCGGGCATGTCCCAGGCCACGGCGCGGTAGCCGGCCTGCGCCAGCGCCTCGCCCTGCGCGGGCCAGGCGGCCTTGCCGCCGCCGATGCCGTGCAGCATCACCACCGCCACCGGGCCATCGCCCCAGGCCAGCGTGGCGATGCCGTTGGCGTGGCGTTGCATCGTCGCGCTCGCGCTCATGCCGCCACCTCCACCAGCGTGCCCGCTTCCAACTCGTTGCGGCCATCCAGCGACACCGTGCAGTTGCGCAGCGGCAGGTCGAAATGGCCCAGCGTATGCCGTCCGGCGACCTCGTTGGCGCCGGTCGAGAACAGGAAGTTGCCGGCAAACGCGCGCAGCTCGGTGCCGTTGCAGTCGCGCTTGTCGTAGAAAGTCATCGCGTCCCAGCGTGCCAGCCGGTTCAGACCCCAGCCCACGTGCGAGACGGCATACGCATCGCGCGTGCCCTCGCGGTCGGCCCAGGCCTGGTAGTAGCCGCGCATCATGTCGGCGTCGACGCCCTGCCCCTCGACGCCGACGATGTAGTCGTCCTCGATATGGCAGACCACGGTATCGCGCAGGTAGGTCTTGAAGGTCAGGTTGACGTCGCCCGGCGCCAGCACCAGCGTGCCGTTGACCTGGCGGCTGGCCGGGAACGCCAGGCACAGCCCGCCGGGCCAGTGCGAGACCTGGCCGGGCTTGTTGCAGAAGCCCCAGACCCCGCCGACGCGGGCGTCGGCCAGGCCGATGCGCAGCTCGGTGCCGGCCGGCGAATGCACGCGCATCTCGCGCGCGCCGCGCAGGCGCTTCATGGCGGCGCGCACGGTGCCTTCCAGCGCCGGGTCGGGCTGGCAGCGTTCCAGGATCTCGGGATGTTCGTTGCTGACCATCAGCATGCGCGGCACGATGCCGTCGGCACCGCGCAGGATCAGCGGCAGTTCCGGCGCGTGCAGCAGGCCCTCCACCGTGCAGTCCAGCACCAGGTGACAGCGTGACAAGGCCGCCACCACCGGCGCGAGACCCTGCAAGGCATCGCTGGCGCCGGTGGAGCGCACCGGCGCGGGCGCGCTAAGTGCCGGTGTCGACACCTGGATCCGCACCGGGGTGGCGCCCAGCGACTGCACGGCCAGTTCGGCCAAGGCCACGTTGACAGGGCGGGATTGCGACTCCGTTACAATTCCAACGACTTCCGCACCCTGCAGGGCACAGAGTTCCAGCGTGCGCCGGAACGCCGCCAGCCAGCGGTGTTCGATCTGCTCGATGAGCATGACTTGTCTCCGGTTGTTCTTGTCTGGCGGCAGGGCTCGCCTGGTTTTGTGCGCCAGCCAACGCCCGCATCGCGGATTGGTGGTCGCCGGGCTTGTACTCGATGCCCATGGCGCGAATAATATATATGAAATTTCATGAACTCCAGCGGAGCCCCCATGGGCATGCCTGAGGCCCAGCCACAGATCACCAGCGCCGCCGCACCAGATTTCGATGCGCAGCACTTCCGCCGCACCCTGTCGCAGTTCGCAACCGGGGTGACGGTGATCACTACGCGCGCCAGCGCCGCGTCGGTCGCCGCCGGCGCGGCGCCGTTCATCGGCATCACCGCCAGTTCGTTCAATTCGGTGTCGCTGGATCCGCCGCTGGTGCTGTGGAGCATGGCCACGCGCGCCAACAGCCTGCCGATGTTCCGCGACGGCACCCACTACATCATCAACGTGCTGTCGGCCTCGCAGCTGGAGCTGTGCCAGCGCTTCGCCACCCTCAAGGGCGACCGCTTCGCCGGCGTCGACTACCGGCTCTCGGCCACCGGCCTGCCGATCCTGTCCAATGCCCTGGCCTGGTTCGAATGCCACAACCGCAGCCGCTACGACGAGGGCGACCACATCATCTTCGTGGGCGAGGTCGAGCGCTGCGGCGTGCTCGATGGCAGCGACGGCCCGCTGGTATTCCAGGGCGGCCAGTTCACCACCACCGCCCCCCTCGTCCCCTGACCGCACCGGGCCCATCATGGCGGACCTGCCCGCGCACTCCCCCCTGCCCTTTGTCGATGGCTACCTGGCCTACCTGCTGGCCCGCGCGAGCCACCTGATCTCGGGCGAATTCCACCGCGAAGTGGAGGCCAGCGGCCTGTCCGTGCAGGAATGGCGCGTGCTGGCCACGCTGGCCGACCGCCCCGACTGCACCATCGGCACGCTCGCCGAAATCACGCTGACCAAGCAGCCGACGCTGACCAAGCTGGTCGACCGCATGGCCGCCGACGGGCTGGTGACGCGCCGCGCCGGCCAGGCCGACCGCCGCCAGGCGCTGATCTCGATCACCCCGCGCGGCCTCGCGCTGGCCCAGCCGCTGCTGGCGCGCGCCGCCCAGCACGAGCGCGCAGTGCTGGACGACTTTGGCCCGCGCCAGGGCGCGCTGCTGAAAGAAACCCTGCGGCAGCTGATCGCGCTGCATACGCAGCGCTAGGCGCCCTCCGCCGCCTTCAGGATCGCCAGCGGCGAACTGTCCACCTTGATCCGCTGCAACACGATGTTCGAGCGGATATCCATCACGCCCTTGGTGCGGTACAGCCGGTTCACGATGAAGTCCGAGTAGTGCTTCAGGTTGCGCGCCTGCACCCGCAGGATGTAGTTGCTGTCGCCAGTGATGATGTACGCCGACAGCACTTCCGGCCATGACTGAACCGCGGCGATAAAGGTGTCGTGCCAGCCTTCCACGTCATGGCGCATCGACACCTGCACGATCGCCTCAAGTTCCAGCCCGAGCTGCTCGGCGTCGAACCAGGCGCGGTAGCCGCCGATCACTCCTGATTCTTCCAGCAGCCGCACCCGCCGCAGGCATGCCGAAGGCGACAGCGCCACGCGGTCGGCCAGGTCCTGGTTGCTGATGCGGCCGTTCTCCTGCAGGCAGGTCAGGATGCGCAGGTCGGTGGGATCGAGGTTCATTCGAATTTCCTTCGACTAATCATCAATTCTTCGCATTTTATGCGAAAGATGATGGCATCGGCGGTTCATTTAGCAAGCCTCTTGCCGGCAATTTTGACTATGATTTCCGTCATCGAGGCAGACAACGACGGCGCCTTGCAAAGGCGCCGCGCACCCTTATGACCGCCCCCAATCAAGACCCGCGCCGGCTCTGGGACATCAGCCCGCCGCTCTCCCCCGCCACCCCGGTCTGGCCCGGCGACACGCCGTTCCAGCAGCAGCCGGCCTGGCAGATAGACGAGCACTGCCCGGTGAATGTCGGCCGCATCACGCTATCCCCGCATACCGGCGCGCACGCCGACGCCCCGCTGCACTACGCTGCCGACGGCGCGCCGATCGGCGCCGTGCCGCTCACGCCCTACCTCGGCACCTGCCGCGTGATCCATTGCATCGGCGCCTCGCCCGTGGTCGAGCCGCGCCATATTGAACACGCGCTGGCCGGCCTGCCGCCGCGCGTGCTGCTGCGCACCTACCGGCAGGCGCCGCTGGCGCAGTGGGACCCGCATTTCTGCGCGGTCGCGGCCGAGACCATCGCGCTGCTGGCCGCGCACGGCGTGCAACTGGTGGGCATCGACACACCGTCGCTGGACCCGCAGGAATCCAAGACCATGGATGCGCACAACGCCGTGCGCCGGCACGGGCTGGCCATCCTGGAAGGCATCGTGCTGGATGAGGTCGATGCCGGCGACTACGAACTGATCGCGCTGCCGCTGCGCTTTGCCGGGCTCGATGCCAGCCCGGTGCGCGCGGTGCTGCGCAGCCTCGACTGAACCATTCCCGAACAACCCCTGGCCAATCCCACGACATGACGACATTTGACCGCGAGCACTGTATCCGGCTCGACCAGCAAGACCCGCTGCGCCCGCTGCGCGACCAGTTCGCGCTGCCCGAGGGCGTGATCTACCTCGACGGCAACTCGCTGGGCGCGCGCCCGCGCGCCGCCGCCGCGCGCGCCGCCCAGGTGGTGGCCGAGGAATGGGGCGAGGGCCTGATCCGCAGCTGGAACACCGCCGGCTGGTTCGAGCTGCCGCAGCGGCTGGGCAACAAGCTGGCCCCGCTGGTCGGCGCCGGCCAGGATGAGGTGGTGGTGACCGACACCACTTCGATCAACCTGTTCAAGGTGCTGGCCGCGGCGCTGCGCGTGCAGCAGTCGCGTGACCCGGCGCGCAAGGTGATCGTGTCGGAGGCCAGCAACTTCCCCACTGACCTGTACATCGCGCAAGGCCTGGCCGATCTGCTGCAGCAGGGCTATTCGCTGCGCCTGGTCAATTCGCCGGCCGAGATCGACGCCGCCGTGGGCGCCGACACCGCCGTGCTGATGCTCACGCACGTCAACTACAAGACCGGCGAGATGCTCGACATGGCCTCGCTGACCGAACTCGCCCACGCCCGCGGCGCGCTCACGGTGTGGGACCTGTGCCACTCCGCCGGCGCGGTGCCGGTCAACCTGAAGGCGGCCGGGGCCGACTACGCCATCGGCTGCACCTACAAGTACCTGAACGGCGGCCCGGGTTCGCCCGCCTTCGTGTGGGTCGCGCCGGCGCTGCGCGATGCCTTCTGGCAGCCGCTGTCGGGCTGGTGGGGCCATGCCGCGCCGTTCGCGATGGATCCGCAGTATCGCCCGGTGGAAGGCGTGCGCCGCTTCCTGTGCGGCACGCAGCCTGTGACCTCGCTGGCGATGGTCGAATGCGGCCTGGACATCTTCGCCCAGACCAATATGCAGGTGCTGCGCGCCAAGTCACTGCTGCTGACCGACCTGTTCATCGAACTGGTGGAGGCGCGTTGCGGCCACCACCCGCTGACGCTGGTCACGCCGCGCGAGCACGCGCGCCGCGGCAGCCAGGTCAGCCTGGAGCACCCGGACGGCTATGCGCTGGTGCAGGCCCTGATCGAGCGGGGCGTGATCGGCGACTACCGCGAGCCGCGCATCGCCCGCTTCGGCTTCACGCCGCTGTACACCAGCTTCGCCGAGGTGTGGGATGCTGTGGAAATCCTGCGCGACGTGCTGGACAGCGGCGCCTATCGCGACGCGCGCTTCCAGACGCGCGGCCAGGTGACCTGATCGGGAGCGCATCATGAGTGAATTCAAGGGATGCCCCTTCTCCGCCGCGGCCAGCGAGGCAGGCACGAAAGCACAGGGCGACGGCTGGCACGGCGCGCAGATGGATTTCGCCAAGGACATGAGCTATGGCGACTATCTCGGCCTGGACCAGATCCTGAATGCGCAGCACCCGCTGTCGCCGGACCACAACGAGATGCTGTTTATCGTGCAGCACCAGACCACCGAGCTGTGGATGAAGCTGATGCTGCACGAGCTGCGCGCCGCGCGCGAGTCGGTCAAGGCCGACAGCCTGCCGCCTGCGTTCAAGATGCTGACGCGGGTGTCGCGCATCATGGACCAGCTGGTGCAGGCGTGGAACGTGCTGGCGACGATGACGCCGCCGGAGTATTCCGCGATGCGGCCTTACCTGGGGATGTCGTCGGGCTTCCAGTCGTTCCAGTATCGCGAGATCGAGTTCATTCTCGGCAACAAGAACGCGGCCATGCTGAAACCGCATGCGCACCGGCCGGAGCACCTGGCCTTGGTGGAGACCGCGCTGAAGACGCCGTCGCTTTATGACGAGGCGATCCGGCTGATGGCACGACGTGGTTTTGCGGTCGATGCGGATTGCGTGGAGCGGGACTGGACCCAGCCGACTGCGTACAACGCCTCGGTCGAGGCGGCGTGGCTGGAGGTCTATCGCAATCCGTCGGCGCACTGGGAGCTGTACGAGCTGGGCGAGAAGTTCGTGGACCTGGAGGATTCGTTCCGCCAGTGGCGCTTCCGCCATGTGACCACGGTCGAACGCGTGATCGGCTTCAAGCGCGGCACCGGCGGCACCGAGGGCGTCAGCTACCTGCGCAAGATGCTGGATGTGGTGCTGTTCCCGGAACTGTGGAAGCTGCGCACCGACCTGTAACGCCTTGCGCGTCGGACCTGGCCGTCACCCCGCCGGGTCCGACAACCTTGCCGCGAGCGCCCGCAACGCCGGCGCCAGCGTCTGGTGGAACACCGATTCATCCACCGCCCCATAGGAAGCACTGCAACTCAGCATGTGCAGCTCCTTCTCCCCCACCGGCCGGAACGCCACCGCACAGGCATGGATGGCCGGATGCCAGTCGCGGAACGACGCCGCATAGCCGCGCTGCTGCGCCTCGGCCAGGGCGGCGCGCGTGGCCGTCTCCTGCTGCTTCCACTGTTCCGGGAACGCCTGGCTGAACTCAGCCATGACCCGCTCGCGCCGCGCCGCCGGCAGCGCGGCCAGGTATGCCCGCCCCATCGAACTGGACACCAGCGACAGCCGCGAGCCCACGCCCAGCCCCAGCATCACGCCCGCATCGTTGCGGATCGATTCCAGGTAGATCACTTCCATGCGCTCGCGCTTGCCCAGCGAGACCGAGACCCCGTACGACTGCGCGAACGCCAGCATATGCGGCCGCGCCAGCGACACCACGTCCGACGCCGACAGGTAGGCATAGCCCAGCGCCAGCACGCCGGCATCCAGCGCGTACTTGCCCAGGCTTTCGTCATAGCGCAGGTAACCGAGCTGCACCAGCGTGCCGGCCAGCCGGCTCACCGTGGCCTTGGGGAAGCCAGTGCGGCGCACGAAGTCCTGGTTGCCGAGCATTGCCTCGCCGGTGCGGAAGCAGCGCATCAGCTCCAGCCCGCGCGCCAGCGCGGTAACGAAGTTGGGATCGCTGTCGCGCACCGGCGCGGGCGGCGTGGCATCGGGAGAAAGTGACGGACTGGTCAAGGCGGCTCCTCTCAGGTCGGCGGTTGTCCGCTCATCGCACAAAGGCATGGGTGTCGGGGGTTTTGCCTGTTGCACGGCAAAGCCATTGCGATATACTAATTCAACGGAACACAGTTCCGCAATGCGGAACAACAAATAACCCTCCGCGAAGATCACCGAACCCGTCATGATTCCCGGAAGCGCCGGTGCGGCAAGCGACCATTCGCCCCGCCCCCGACGCTTCCCCCCGCGCTACCGAAGGAGACCTGCATGGCTGCCAACGCCGAATTCCACTGGGCCGACCCCCTGCTGCTGGACCAGCAACTGACCGCCGACGAACGCATGGTGCGCGACGCCGCCGCGGCGTACTGCCAGGACAAGCTGATGCCGCGCGTGCTGCAGTCGTTCCGCAACGAGAAGACCGACGTGGAGATCTTCCGCGAGATGGGCGAACTGGGCCTGCTCGGCCCCACCATCCCGGAGCAATACGGCGGCCCGGGCCTGAACTACGTCAGCTACGGCCTGATCGCCCGTGAAGTCGAGCGCGTCGATTCGGGCTACCGCTCGATGATGAGCGTGCAGTCGTCGCTGGTGATGGTGCCGATCTTTGAATTCGGCACCGAAGCGCAGAAGCAGAAGTACCTGCCCAAGCTGGCCACCGGCGAATGGATCGGCTGCTTCGGCCTGACCGAGCCGAACCACGGCTCCGACCCGGGCTCGATGGTCACCCGCGCCAAGAAGGTCGACGGCGGCTATGAGCTGACCGGCGCCAAGATGTGGATCACCAACTCGCCGATCGCCGACGTGTTCGTGGTCTGGGCCAAGCTGCAAGGCGACGACGGCAAGGAAGCGATCCGCGGCTTTATCCTCGAAAAAGGCTGGAAGGGCCTGTCGGCACCTGCCATCCACGGCAAGGTCGGCCTGCGCACCTCGATCACCGGCGAAATCGTGCTGGACCAGGTGTTCGTGCCGGAAGAGAACATCATGCCGGGCGTGAGCGGCCTGAAGGGCCCGTTCACGTGCCTGAACTCGGCCCGCTACGGCATCGCCTGGGGCGCGCTGGGCGCCGCCGAATTCTGCTGGCACACCGCGCGCCAGTACACCCTGGACCGCAAGCAGTTCGGCCGCCCGCTGGCCGCCACGCAGCTGGTGCAGAAGAAGCTGGCCGACATGCAGACCGAGATCACGCTCGGCCTGCAAGGCTGCCTGCGCCTGGGCCGCATGAAGGACGAAGGCACCGCCGCAGTGGAAATCACCTCGATCATGAAGCGCAACTCGTGCGGCAAGTCGCTCGACATCGCCCGCGTGGCGCGCGACATGCTGGGCGGCAACGGCATCTCGGATGAGTTCGGCGTGATCCGCCACGTGGTGAACCTGGAGGTGGTCAACACCTATGAAGGCACCCACGACATCCACGCGCTGATCCTGGGCCGTGCCCAGACCGGCCTCCAGGCCTTCTTCTGATCGCATCCGCGACCAACGGACAGCTCTCCGCAATAAAAAAGCCCGGCTGCAAAGCCGGGCCAAGCACACTACCAAGGAGACGACGAGGCTGCCCCCGTCGATAAAACGCCTGTCCTGCACGCCGGCCCCGCCTTCACGCGGGGCCGCGTTCATTTGTTGGGTTGGGGCGTCAGGCGCAGGTACGGCCGCACCGCCTGGTAGCCCTTGGGGAATTTCTCGCGGATCACCGCCTCGTCCTTCAGCGAGGGCACGATCACCACGTCGTCGCCGTCCTGCCAGTTGCCCGGCGTGGCCACGCTGTGGTTGTCGGTCAGCTGCAGCGAGTCGATCACGCGCAGGATCTCGTTGAAATTGCGCCCGGTGCTGGCCGGATAGGTGATGATCAGGCGCACCTTCTTCTTCGGGTCGATGATGAACAGCGAGCGCACCGTCAGGGTCTCGTTCGCGTTCGGGTGGATCATGTCGTAGAGTTGCGACACCTTGCGGTCGCCATCGGCCAGGATCGGGAAGTTGACCGTGGTCGACTGGGTCTCGTTGATATCCTGGATCCAGCCGCGGTGCGAGTCCACGTTGTCCACCGACAACGCGATCGCCCTGACGCCGCGGCGTGCGAATTCATCCTTCAGCTTCGCGGTCAGGCCCAGCTCGGTGGTGCACACGGGGGTGTAGTCGGCCGGGTGCGAGAACAGCACGCCCCAACTGTCGCCAAGCCACGCATGGAAGCCAATGCGGCCTTCGCTCGAATCCTGCTCGAAGTCCGGGGCGATATCGCCAAGACGTAAAGCCATGTTCTGTTCTCCTGATTTCGGGGTGGAACCAGAGTATCCGGATTGATATCCAACCCAAACGAATATAAAGTCACTACAAAATCACTCGAAGTCATATAGACATTTTCTGACATTCATCACGCTTGCTTTCCGGCATGCTGACGATACTAGGCAGCGAAGCGGCACGCGCACTGGCTTGCAGCCTTGAAACCACGGCCGCCCGCCACATATGCTAAGTATCAGACCGACAATTGCCGTTAGCCTCGGAGCGTAGAAAATGTCAGAATCCGCACAAACCGAACCAACCGCCCGCAAACAGGAGAAACTGATGAGCGATGTCAAGACCGTTCTGTCCGACGCCGAGGAACTGCTGAAGCAAGCCGCCTCGACCACCGGGGAAAAGGCCGCCGAACTGCGCGAGCGTGGCATGGGCCTGCTCAAGCAAGCCAAGGAAAAGGCCCAGGACCTGCAAGACGCCGTCGTGACCAAGAGCAAGGCCGCGGCACGCGCCACCGACGACTACGTGCATGACCACCCGTGGCGCGCCGTGGGCGTGGCGGCCGGCGTAGGCCTGCTGATCGGTCTGCTGCTGAACCGCAAGTAAGCGATTCCAACCCGGCGCGGCGTGCTGGTGTGCCGCGCCTGAGCGGCAACCCGGTCATCGGGTTGCCAGTGGCCGGGGCTGGCGACACAACAGCCGCCACACCCGGCCCGCCTGCTGGAAAGGCGCGTACGGCCCACGCCGTCGCGCCGCTCTTTCACGCCGGAGCCGCATGAGCGAATCCCCCCCTTCCCCCAAGCTCCTCGAATCCGTGCGCAACCTGGCCGGCTCGCTGGTGGCCATGGTCCAGACCCGCCTCGAACTCGCCAGCGTGGAGCTTGCCGAGGAACGCACGCGCCTGATGAAGGTCGCGCTGCTGGCCTGCTTCGGCCTGGTGTTCTTTGGCATCGGGCTGGTCACGCTGACCGGGCTGATCGCCATCCTGTTCTGGGACACCTACCGCTGGCAGGCACTGGGCGCACTGACGGTCCTTTACCTGGTGCTGTGCGCGATTTGCCTGGCGTACGCACGCAACCTGGTGCGCAACGCCCCGCCGATGCTGGAGGCCACGCTCGCCGAAATCGACAAAGACCGGGAGATCCTGCGCCGATGAGCCCCCTGGAACCCGACGACAGCGCTGCCGGACACGACCGCCGCGAACACCCGCGGCGGGCCCGGTTCACGCAAGAGGTGCGCCTGCCGCTGGCGGTGCGCAAGGAACTGCTGCTGACCCGCGCCGCGCTGGAACGCTACGACTGCCTGCAGGCCCTGCATGAGGTGCGGGCTGGCGCGCACCGCCTGGGCACTATCGGCCACTGGCTGCCGCGCATCGCCCGTCCGGGGTCGTGGATGAAAGTGGTCGGCATGACCAAGGACTACCCGCTGCTGAGCACCGTAATGACGCTGGCGCTGCCGCTGGTCAAGCGCACGCCGGTGCTGCGCTGGACCTGGAAGCTGTCCAAGGTCGGCCTGGCAGCCGGCGCCGCCTACTGGGTGTACAACACCTGGCGCGAAGCCAGGCACCAGGCCGTGCCGCCCGCAACCGCGCCGACGCCCGCGCCGGCCGGCACCCCGCCCGGCGCCGATACCGGCTTCCGCGACCCGCTCGTTCCCTGACCCGCCGCCGGGCCTGGCGGCTCAGCCCGCCAGCGCCAGCGCCGCCCGGTCGCCGGCGTTGGGATCCGCCGGGGCAAACGGCACCGGCTGCGCAATGTGGTAGCCCTGCACCAGGTCTACGCCCAGCTCGCGCAGCCGTTCGAGCATGGCCTCGCTCTCAACGAATTCCGCAATGGTCTGCTTGCCCATGGCGTGGCCGATGCGCTGGATCACCTCCACCATCACCAGGTTGACCGGGTCGGCCAGCATGTCGCGCACGAAGCTGCCGTCGATCTTCAGGTAGGCCGCCGGCAGGTGCTTCAGGTAGGTGAACGAAGACATGCCCGCGCCGAAGTCATCCAGCGCAAACTTGCAGCCCAGCTGCTGCAGCTGCAGGATGAACGCGCCGGCCTGCGCCAGGTTGGAGATCGCTGCGGTTTCCGTGATCTCGAAGCAAATGCCGTCCAGCGCAATGCCGAAGCGCTGCGCCTGCTCGCGCACGAAGTCGGGAAACTGGAGGTCCGCCAGCGACGAGCCTGACAGGTTGATCGCGCAGGTGGCAATCTCCGCCTGCCGTCCCGCCAGGGTGCGAAACGCGGTCTCGACCACCCAGCGGTCGATCATCGGCATCAGGTTGTAGCGCTCGCAGGCCGGCAAGAAGGCCATCGGCGGCACCAGCCGGCCACGTTCATCGACCATGCGCAGCAGCAGTTCCACATGGCGGCCCGTCTGCGGCAGCGCGCCATCGTGCGCCGGCACGATCTCCTGCGAGTACAGGCAGAAGCGGCCAGCCGCCAGCGCCGCATGCACGCGGCTGACCCACTCCATCTCGCCGTGGCGCGCCTGCACCACGCTGTCCAGCGGATGGTAGACCTGCACGCGGTTGCGCCCGCCCTCCTTGGCCACGTAGCAGGCCGCGTCGGCCGCGCTCAGCGCCTCGGCGACGTTGACGGTCTGGCGGTCCAGCGTCACCAGGCCAATGCTGACACCCAGCGTGAAGGTGCGCTGGCGATGCGCAAAGCGGAAACAGGCAATGGCGTGGCGCAAGGCCTCGGCCACGCGTTCGCCGTCGGCGTGGCCGCATTGCTCCAGCAGCACGCCGAACTCGTCGCCGCCCAACCGGGCCAGCGTGTCGCTGCGGCGCAGCTGGCTGCGCATGACCTCAGCCATCTGCCGGATCAGCTCGTCGCCGGCGGCATGGCCGCAGGTGTCGTTGACCACCTTGAACTGATCCAGGTCCAGGTACATCAGCGTATGGGTGGTGCCCTGCACCCGTGCCCGCGTGATCGCCGCGTCCAGCCGGCGCTCGAACTCGGCGCGGTTGACCAGGCCGGTCAGCGCATCGTGGCTGGCCTCGTACGCCAGCCGCGCCGCATGGGCGCGTTCCTGGCTGATATCGTGCAGCACCACCACCACGCCGATGGCCTGCGCGGCACGGTCGCGGATCAGCGCTACCGATGGCTTGACCGCCAGCGCCTGTCCGGGCAGCCCGGACACATCGCGCTGCACCAGCTGCGCCGACCGGCTGCGCCAGCGCTGCCGCAACGCCAGCGTGACAATATCGGGCAGCGGCGCCAGGCTTTCCTCGTCGCGCAGCACGCACACGCTGCTCAGCGGCAGGCCGCGGGCGTCGGCTTCGCGCCAGCCGGTCAGGGCCTCGGCCGCGGGGTTGAGCGATTCCACGCGCCCCCACACATCGGCCGTCACCACCGCGTCGCCGATGGCCTGCAGCGTGACCTGGGCGCGCTCCTTCTCGGCAAAGAGCTGGGTCTCGTAGCGCTTGTGGTCGGAAATATCCGTGAGCGACCCCGCCATGCGCGCGCGCCGACGCCCCGCCCCGCGCACCAGCCGGCCGCGGGCGCGCACCCACAGGTAATCGCCGGCACGGTTGCGCAGGCGGAATTCGGCATCGTAGGGCTCGCCGCTGCGCAGATGGTGCGCCAGCTTGGCCTCGAAGGCAGCCAGCTCGGAAGGATGCAGCAGGCCCAGCACGGTTTCGCGCGCATGCGGCAGCTCGGTGTCCTGGTAGCCCAGCATCTGCGCGCAGCGCGGCGAGAAGTACAGCTCGCCGCGGCCGAGATGCCAGTCCCACAGGCCGTCGTTGCTGCCCTCCACCGCCAGCTGCAGCTGCTCTTCGCGCTGCGCCAGCGCCTCGCGCAGCCGGCGCTCGCGCCGCAGCGGCCCCACCGACAGCAGGATCGCCGACATCAGCAGCGCGGCCGCCATCACCGCGCTGCCGTTGGTCAGCAGCCGCGTCACGCGGCGCGAGGCCTGGCCCAGATGGCCCGAAAAGGCCCGCTCCAGCGGCGTCAGCCTGGCGTCGATCCGCGCAATGTTGCGCAGCACCGGCGCCACGCACTCATCGCCGCAGCCGGGCTGGCTGGTCAGCCGGCGCAGGGTCAGCGCCTGTTCGTGCAGCGCAAAGATCTCGATGTCGCCCGCGGCCCACACGCGAATCGCGGCATCGACCTCCTGGATATGGCGGAAATTCCGGTAGAGCCGCACCATCCGCGGAATGTCTTCGGGATGGTTGCCGCCGGCAAGCAGCCCTTCATGGATGCGCTCCAGGTCAGGCTCGTCGCGGTCGAGCTCCAGGCGCGCGCGGTGGTCGCCCAGCGGGATCGCGATCGACTCCAGGTATGCCTCGAAATCCGCCGGATCACGATCCTCGCCGTAGCGCAGCAGGTGCAGCACGGCGTTCTTCTGGCCTTTGGACCACTGGCTCTCGCCCGCGACAAAGGCGCGCGCGGCCGACAACAGGTCCAGGCTGGCGATGCAGAACAACGCCAGCGCAACGACCACCGGTACGAACGGCCAGATAATGCGCAGCACGTGCCCGCTGGCCGGCAAGGAAACGCCTGCTTGCCGCATAGGGTCTTGTTGGTGGGCCGTGTCTCGCGGCCATCCTGATGGACCGCGGTCAACACGCCGCGGCTGATCCATTGTGCTGCGCAGGCAGTCCTAAGTCTCTACCTCGAACTAGTTAAAGCACCCCCCCGTTAGCGGGGCATGCCAGACGCAAAAAGGGCCTGTGGCTTGCGCCACAGGCCCTTCGTAATACTGGTGGGTCGTGCGTGACTCGAACACGCGACCAACGGATTAAAAGTCCGCTGCTCTACCGACTGAGCTAACGACCCGAAAAAACAGAACCGCGATTATAGGGATGCGGTTCTCGATGTGTCAAGCACGCTCCTCAGGCCATGCGCTCCAGACGCCATATCTGGTAGCGGAATGCCAGCACTGCACCGGCCAGGATACCCGCCAGCGCGATAAACGAGCCAAGCGCCAGGGTCGACACGCCCGACAGCCCCTGCCCGACCGTGCAGCCCAGCGCGGTCACGCCGCCCGCACCCATCAGGATGCCGCCGACCATATGGTTGGCGACGTCCTCGGCATTGCCGAAGCCTTCCCAGCGGAATGTGCGCGTGGCCAGGGCATAGGCCGCCGCGCCGGCGATCACGCCGAACACGCTGACGATGCCGACCGTCACCACCTTGCTCTTGTCGCTGAACATCATCAGCCAGTCGAGCGTGTAGGCATAGGGGGCGACAAAGCTCAGGCTTTCCATGCGGCCGCTGTTGGTCGAGACGAACAGTTCCTCAAGCGTATTGGGGTCTTCGGCTACATAGCCGAGGTGGCCCGAGACATACCACATTGCCACGATGATCAGCCCGACGCCGATGCCGCCAAGCAGGTTGTCGAACGAGCGGAAGCCGCGGCCCGCCAGCGCCCACACCACCAGCACGCCGCCCAGCGCCAGGCCCAGGCCCAGCTGCAGCGCGCCGCGCGCGAGCCCCGTGCCCTGCGCCAGCATGGACGGCAGGTCTTGCGTGGTGGGCAGCGTCAGCGCCACCGCATCGACGGTATTCACTCGCACCACGCCGAACAGCCCGCGCAGCGTCATGTAGGCCGACAGGCCCAGGAAGACAAAGACCACCAGCGACTTCAGGTTGCCCGCGCCGATGCGCACCAGCGTCTTGCTGCCGCAGCCCGACGCCAGCACCATGCCGAAGCCGAACATCAGCCCGCCGGCCAGCGCCGACAGCCAGCCCAGCTTGCTGGCGGTGTAGATGGTCTTGGTAGGGTCGATCGCGCCGGTCCAGGCCAGCACGCCGGTGCCGATCATGGCCACGCCGATCGCCAGCACCCACATGCGCATGCGGCTCCAGTCGCCCATGTTGACGATGTCGGAGACCGCGCCCATGGTGCAGAAGTGCGTGCGCTGCAGCACGGCGCCAAACAGGAAGGTCAGGACGAACGTGCTCAGCAGCACGGTGCGCGAGAGCGCGGCGAGGTCGATTTCAGGCATGTAGGGGCGTGGACGTCGGCTTGTGATCAGGCAGCGGCCTGGTAGCGGGTCGGATCGGGCACACCGGCGGCTTCAAAGCCGGCCCGGCGGATGCGGCACGAATCGCACACGCCGCAGGCGCGGCCGTCGTCGTCGGCCTGGTAGCACGACACCGTCAGGCTGTAGTCCACCCCCAGCGCGATGCCGGCGCGGATGATCTCGCCCTTGGTCATGTCGATGATGGGCGCATGCACGCGGAAGCGGTCGCCCTCGACCCCGGCCTTGGTGGCGAGGTTGGCCAGCGTTTCATAGGCCGCGACGTATTCCGGGCGGCAGTCCGGGTAACCGGAGTAGTCGACCGCATTGGCGCCGAAGAACAGGTCGCGCCCGCCGACGGCCTCGGCCCAGCCGAGCGCCAGCGACAGCATGATGGTGTTGCGCGCCGGCACGTAGGTGACCGGGATGCCGTCGGAAGCGCCGTCGGTCGGCACCGCCAGCGCGTCGTCGGTCAGCGCCGAGCCGCCGAAGCGGCGCAGGTCCAGGTCGATGATCTCGTGGCGGGTGGCGCCCAGCGCGGCCGCCACGCGCTTGGCAGCTTCCAGCTCAGAGGAGTGGCGCTGGCCATAGCGCATCGACAGCGCATAGGTCTCGAAGCCCTGGGCGCGGGCCATGGCGAGTACGGTGGCAGAGTCTAGTCCGCCGGACAGCAGGACGATGGCGCGTTTGGTCATGATGGGAAGCGCGCCGCCTCGGCGCGCAAAAGATTCAGGCGAATCGCGTATTTTAGCGCGACCCAAGAAAAAGGCCCGCCGAAGCGGGCCTTGCAGACAGGACCGGGCGTACCGGCCGCTTCCGGTGTTATTTCAACGTCTTCAGCCGGTTGCTGGCCGCCTGCGCGCCTTCGGTGCCCGGATACTTGGCCACCACCTGCTCCAGTGTCTTGCGCGCGGCCGCCTTCTGGCCGGACTCGAGCTGGTTGTTGGCGACCGCGATCATCGCATCCGGCACCTTGGGATGCGTCGGGTTGTTATTGATCATGGTCTGCAGCACCGAGGTGGAGCCCTTGTAGTCGCGCTGCGCATACAGCGAGTTGCCGAGCCAGTACTGCGCCAGCGGCACGTACGGGCTCTGGGGGTACTTCTTGACGAACGCCGAGAACGAACTCCCGGCGCTCTTGAAGTCGCCCGCCTGGAACTGCTTGAGCGCGGCATCGTATTCGGGCTTTTCGCCCGGCTGCGACAGGCCTTCGCGGCCTTCGACGGTGACCTGCTGCGGCTCGAATTTCTTCAGGCGCGCATCCAGGTCGGCGTAGTAGTCCTTCTGCTGCTTCTGCAGCGTGTCCACCGTGTTCTGCAGCACTTCGTTCTGGCCGCGCAGCCGCGCCACTTCCTGGCGCAGGCCCTCGAGCTGGTTCTGCATGTCGAGCGTGGTACGGCTGTTCTGCTCGATGCGCTGCGTCGCGGTTGCCTGGAAACCGTTGAACTGGTCGCGCAGGCTGATGACCGCCTTGCGCGCCTCGTCATCATCGAACACTCCGGCATGCGCCTGCGACAGCGGCAGCATGCCGCCGCCGGCGACGGCGGCGAGCCACAACAGGGTGGAAACGCGTGCTTTCATGAAAGGCAGTCCAGAGATCAGTAGTTGATGTCCGCGCGGCGGTTTTCGGCCCACGAGGCTTCATCATGGCCGGTGGCCTTGGGCTTTTCCTTGCCCAGGCTGACGGCTTCCATCTGGCCGTCGGGCACGCCCATCGAAGCCAGCGAGCGGCGCACGGCTTCGGCGCGCTTCTGGCCCAGCGCCAGGTTGTACTCGCTGGTGCCGCGTTCGTCGGTGTTGCCCTGGATCAGGATCTTGCGACCCTTGTTCGAGCCCAGGTACTTGGCGTGCTCGCCCAGCATGCCCTGGTAGTCGGACTTGACCGAGTAGCTGTCGAAGTCGAAGTACACGCTGCGCTTGGCCAGCGGGCTGTTCGGATCGTTGAGCGGATCGGCGGCCGTGACCGGGGTCACTGCGCGCGGATCGGCACCGGTGCCCGCGCCGGCACCGGCTTTGGCGGTGTCGTCCAGCTTGACGCCGGAGCTGCAGGCGCCAAGGGCCAGCAGTGCGGCAACGGCAAGGGTTTTGCTCATCAGTTGGGGCATGGTGAATGACTCCTGTTATTGCATGAAAGGACCCCAGGACGGCTCGCGAACATCGCCGGACTGGAGGGACAGAACCTGCCGGGTACGCCCGTCAGTGGAAACCGCCGCCAGCACCGCGCGACCGCCCACGCGGGTGGCATAGAGGATGTACTTGCCGTTGGCGGCAAAGCTGGGCGCTTCGTCGTTGGCCGTATCGGTCAGCGACGTCACGTCGCCGTTGCTCAGGTCCTGCAGCTGCAGCTTGAAGCCGCCCGCGCGCGAGATGTACGCCAGGTACTTGCCGTCTGGCGAAACCCGCGGGCTGACGTTGTAGCTGCCCTTGAAGGTGACACGCTGCGCACCGCCACCTTCCTCGCCGGAAGCGGGCATGCGGTAGACCTGCGGCGCACCGCCGCGGTCGCTGGTGAAGTAGATGCTCTTGCCGTCCGGAGAATACTGCGGCTCGGTGTCGATGGCGCTGCTGCGCGACAGGCGGCGGATGCCGGAGCCGTCGGCATTGACCTGGTAGACCTGGGTATTGCCGTCTCGCGACAGCGCCAGCGCCAGGTGCCGGCCATCAGGCGACCACGACGGCGCGCTGTTGTTGCCCTTCTGGTTCGATACCAGGGTGCGCTTGCCGCTGGCGAGGTCGTGCACGTACACCACCGGCTTCTTGGCCTCGAACGAGACATAGGCCACGCGCGCGCCGTCCGGCGACCACGACGGCGAAATGATCGGCTCGTTGCTGGTCAGGGCCACCTGCGCGTTCTGGCCATCGGAATCGGAAATCAGCAGCTGGTAGCGGCCGCCGACCTTCGACACGTAGGACAGGCGCGTGGCAAACACGCCGCGCTCGCCGAGCAGCTTTTCATAGATGTAGTCGGCGATCTTGTGCGCGGTCACGCGCAGCTGGGACTGGTTGACGGTAAAGGCCAGCCCGCCCAGGCTCTGGCCCTTGACGGTGTCGTACAGGCGGAAGCGGACCTCATACTTGCCGCCGGCGGCCGGAGTCACGCTGCCGGCGACGAAGGCATCGGCGCCGCGCGACTTCCAGCTGCCCAGGTCGACATTGGCGGATTCCGCCACCGTGGCGCCGCCCGGATCGACATTGCGCAAGCGCCCGCTGCGCGCCAGGTCGGCGCGGATGATCGCGGTCAGGTTCTGCGGGGACTGGGCCTCGCCCTGGAAGTTGGCGGTCGCAACCGGGATCTGGCTGGACCCGACCCCGGAGATCTCAACGTTGAGTTGCGCGTGCGCGGCGCCGGCTGCCATCGTCATCGCCGCGGCCAGCCAGGCCATCAGCGCGCGGCGGCCGGCCAGCGGATGCCGGCCGATGGCGCGTTGGGATTCGGGTTGGGTTGCGTTGTGCCGCCTCGCGGACAGCCAGTTGGGGGCCCAAAGCTTTCGCATGCTGCTCCTCAGTCGATTTCAAGTTTCGTCGGGCACGGCAGGCAATCGGCAACACGGGCAAATGGGCATTGCAGCGCGTGGCGCATGCCCCGTCTGCGTGCGTATCGCACACTGCCGGCCGCGTCAGGCAACCTGTCATGCTAGCGCTGGGACCAAGACCCGGCGATGAAGGTTGCATTATGTTGCAAATCATGCCGCCCAGGCCACTCAGTCCTTCGGCCGGAAGGTAATGGTGAAGCTGGCCGGCGCCTTGCCGTTCTCATCACGCGGCAGCGGGTCGGAACGTTCCACCGCGCGCAGCACGGCATTATCCCAGCCCGAGTTGCCGCTGGACTTGGACAGCCGCGCCGACAGCAGCGAACCATCCGGCGCCAGCTGCACCGACACCACCGCGGTCGGGTTGCCCGGCACGTCCTCGCCAAAGACGATATTCGGCTTGACGCGGCGGCGCACGCGGTCGGCATAGCCCGGCGACGCCTTGCCACCGCCGCCGGCACCCGCGCCGGCCGTACTGCCCACGCCGCCGCCGCCCGCGCCGGAGCCGCCGGCCAGCGCCTGCAGGCGCGCCAGCTCGCTCTTGCGCTGGGCATTGGCCGCAGCCTCGCGCTTGGCCTTGGCGTCGGCATCCGCCTTGGCCTTGGCCTTGTTCTCGGCGTCAGCCTTGGCCTTGGCGTCCGCCTGGGCCTTGGCCCTGGCGTCCGCTTCCTTGCGTTCTGCTTCCTTGCGCTCGACCTGTTCCTTGCGCTGCTGTTCCTGCTGCGCTGCCTTCTTCTTCGCGTCGTCCTTGCGCTGGGCTTCCTTGCGCTCGGCCTCGCGCTGCTTCGCTTCCTTGCGCGCAGCTTCCTTGCGTTCCGCTTCTTTACGCTCGGCTTCCTTGCGGGCAGCCGCCTGCTTGCGCTCGGCCTCTTCGCGCGCCGCCGCCTCGGCGCGGCGCTTCTGGCGCTCCAGCGCGATGTCGGCGTCGTCCTCGACCTTGCTCTTCACCTCGGGCAGCGGCGGGGCCGGGCGCGGCTGCACCACCGGCTCCGGCGGCGGCGGCGGGGGCGCGGTGGCGGCCGGAATCTCTTCCCACAGCTCGGCCTCGGCGCCGACGGGGGTGCTGCTCTGCAAGCGCACGCCGTAGTACAGCACGACAGCCAGCAGCATGTGCATGAAGAGCGCGAACAGGAAGGAACGCAGGGTTCCCCGCTCCTTGACCGGCTGGTAGGGATAGGCGGCGACGGTCTTCATCAGGCGCAACGGCAATCAGATAGGCGCTTCAATGCGTCAGGAGGTCTTGGACTTGACCATCAGGCCGACGCGCTTGACGCCATCGGCTTTCAGGATCGACATCACGTCCAGCACCGCCTCGTACTTGACCGCGCGGTCGGCGGCAATCACCACCGGCTGGTCGGGATTCTCGTTCTGGCGCTGGTGCACGAAGTCGAGCAGGCCCTGCTTGTCGAGCTTGCGCTCGAAGGCATTGCCGGCGCTGTCCTTGCCGCGCGCGGTCAGCTGGCCGCTCTCGTGCACGGTGACCACGATCGGCGGCGCCTTCTGCTGCGGCGTGGCGTTGGCCACGGTGGGCAGGTCGACGGTGGCGGGGCTCACGATCGGCGCCGCCACCATGAAGATGACCAGCAGCACGAGCATGACGTCGATGTACGGCACGACATTGATGTCGGCGCTGGCCCGGCGGCGCGAGCCGCCACGGCGCTGAATGGCTGCCATTGCAGGACTCCTGGAAACGCCGGCCCGGGCTTGCGCCCGGACCGTCTGGATTAGATTCGATACGTGTGCGGTTAACGCGCCTGCCGTTGCAGGATGTTCAGGAACTCCTCCATGAAGCTCTCGAACCGGATCGCCAGGCGGTCGATCTCCGTGGCATAGCGGTTGTAGGCGATCACGGCAGGAATGGCAGCGAACAGGCCGATCGCAGTCGCCACCAGCGCCTCGGCAATCCCGGGGGCCACCGATGCGAGCGTCGCCTGCTGCACATTCGACAGGCCGCGGAAAGCGTTCATGATCCCCCAGACCGTGCCGAACAGGCCGATATATGGGCTCACCGAACCCACCGACGCCAGGAACGGCAGGTGCGATTCCAGCACATCCATCTCGCGCTGGTAGGCCGCGCGCATCGCGCGCCGGGCCGCATCGAGCAGCGCGCCGGCTTCGTTGCCGCGCTCGCGCGCCTTCAGGAACTCGCCCATGCCGGATTCAAAGATCCGCTCCAGCGCGCCGGTGTTGTGGCGGTTGTTGACGGCACTGTTATATAGCGCCTGCAGGTCGCCGCCGGCCCAGAAGTCGCGTTCGAACCCCTCGGTCTGGGTGCGCGCCGAGCGCAGCGCCAGGTGCTTGCGGAAGATATAGGTCCACGAAAACAGCGACATGACGAGCAACAGCGCCATGACGGCCTGTGCCAGCAGGCTGGCGTGGAGCACCAGCGTTACGATCGACATGTCTTGCGTGACGGTCACGGGATTCATCGTGCGGACTTGATGGTAGCTAGAACGGGGTCGGGAATCGGGGCGGGACGGAAAGTGCTTCGATCGACACACCCAACACGGATCGCGCCAGAGGCCAGCATCAGCTCGCCACGCCAGGCTTCCTGGGTGAACTGGACCGACGCCGGGCCGACCCGGTCGATGCGCGTGCGGATTTCGAGCTGGTCATCCAGCCGGGCGGGCGCATTGTAGTCCACCGCCGTGCTGCGGACGATAAAGACCACGCCCGCCTCGTCGGCGAGCGATTGCTGCTCGATGCCGAGCGCACGCAGCCACTCGGTGCGGGCGCGCTCGAAGAACTTCAGGTAGTTGGCGTAGAACACTACGCCGCCCGCGTCGGTGTCTTCCCAGTACACCCGCAGGGTCCAGACAAAGTTTGTCATGGCCGCGATTGTAACGGAGAGCGATAGCGGTTTCGTGTAAACCCGCATGACGACTTTGCAACAGCAAGTTGCTGGCCAGCCCTTGCCAGTGCTTGCCTGGCGGGGCCGACGGCTTGCGGCGGGCGCCCGCCTCGCGCTACACTGCGCGCAACCATTCCATCTTGCGCGACTGGCGAAGTCAGTGGGCACTACCACGAGGAAGCGCAAGTTCTCTGGCGTGACGTTCATTGCGCGTTCGCGTAACGTTCAGCACGCCTAGGCGTGAAGTTGCTTGCGCCTGCCGCTCGCCTGGGCAGCGAATGGGAAGCAGGGTGCGCCCTGCACCGACGGTTACAACGAGCCGCCGGTGCTGGTCGCCGCTAGCCTTCCCCGCGCGCCCTATCCCCGATGCGTGAATCGGATTCCCTATTTTTCAGACGAGTTTCGCCATGTTCGAACGCAGCCGTTTTACGATCGACCAGATCGACCCCGAGGTCTTTGCCGCCATCCAGCAGGAGAACCAGCGCCAGGAAGACCACATCGAGCTGATCGCCTCCGAGAACTACACCTCGCCGGCCGTGATGGCCGCCCAGGGTTCGCAGCTGACCAACAAGTACGCCGAGGGCTACCCCGGCAAGCGCTACTACGGCGGTTGCGAGTACGTCGACGTCGTCGAGCAGCTGGCCATTGACCGCGTCAAGCAGCTGTTCGGCGCCGAAGCCGCCAACGTGCAGCCCAACTCGGGCTCGCAGGCCAACCAGGGCGTGTACTTCGCCGTGCTCAAGCCGGGCGACACCATCATGGGCATGAGCCTGGCCGAAGGCGGCCACCTGACCCACGGCATGGCCCTGAACATGAGCGGCAAGTGGTTCAACGTGGTCAGCTACGGCCTGAACGCCCAGGAAGACATCGACTACGACGCGCTGGAAAAGCTGGCCCAGGAGAAGAAGCCCAAGCTGATCATCGCCGGCGCCTCGGCCTTCGCGCTGCGCATCGACTTCGAGCGCATCAGCAAGGTTGCCAAGTCGATCGGCGCTTACTTCATGGTCGACATGGCCCACTACGCCGGCCTGATCGCCGCGGGCGTCTACCCGAACCCGGTGCCGCACGCCGACTTCGTCACCACCACCACGCACAAGAGCCTGCGCGGCCCGCGCGGCGGCGTGATCCTGATGAAGGCCGAGCACGAGAAGGCCATCAACTCGGCCATCTTCCCCGGCATCCAGGGCGGCCCGCTGATGCACGTGATCGCCGGCAAAGCCGTCGCCTTCAAGGAAGCGCTGACGCCCGAGTTCAAGGAATACCAGCAGCAAGTGGTGAAGAACGCCGCCGTGCTGGCCGAGACCCTGATCGCGCGCGGCCTGCGCATCGTCTCGGGCCGCACCGAAAGCCACGTGATGCTGGTCGACCTGCGCGCCAAGAACATCACCGGCAAGGAAGCCGAGCGCATCCTGGGCGAGGCGCATATCACCGTCAACAAGAACGCCATCCCCAACGATCCGGAAAAGCCGTTCGTGACCTCGGGCATCCGCCTGGGCTCGCCGGCCATGACCACGCGCGGCTTCAAGGAAGAAGAAGCCCGCATCGTCGGCAACCTGATCGCCGACGTGCTGGACAACCCGCACGACGCCGCCAATATCGCCAGCGTGCGCGAGCAGGCGGCAGCCCTGACCAAGCGTTTCCCGGTCTACGGCTGATGCATCGAGGCCGCCCATGCGGATTTCGCATGAGCGGCCGGCAGCTCCGCAAGCCGGCGTCCTCGGGCACCGGCCTGCGGGCCTCGCCAACCCGCCCCGCCTCCGCAGAACGACAACACGGACAAGGCGACGGGGTTCAACTGAAGGTGGTCCGGCATGAAATGCCCCTTTTGCGGTCATTCCAATACCCAGGTACTCGACACGCGCATGTCGGAAGACGGCGATGCCGTGCGCCGGCGCCGCCGCTGCGAAGCCTGCGACCGCCGCTTCACCACCTATGAGCGGATCGAGCTGTTCTTCCCCGCCATCGTCAAGAAAAACGGCTCGCGCGTGGACTACACCCGCGCCAAGCTGAAGGACTCCATGCGCCTGGCGCTGCGCAAGCGCCCGGTCTCGGCCGAAGCCATCGACGAAGCCATCACCCGCATCGAAGAAAAGCTGCTGGCACTGGGAGAGAAAGAAATCCCAAGCAGCCAGGTCGGCGAACTGGTGATGCGCGAATTGCGCAAGCTCGACAAGATCGCGTATATCCGCTTTGCTTCGGTGTACCGGAGCTTTGAGGACGTGTCGGAATTCCGCGACGTGCTGGATGAGTTTGCGGCGTCCACCCCTCGGAAGGGGTAGCAAAAGTAACAAAATCGTTGTTTAATCCCCGTTGCATTTCCGCAAGGCCCGCTGTCGCATATTAAAAGGGCCCGGGATTGCAGACCAAAAAAAAGAAGTTAACGAAGTCGGACGTCTTTTGACGGGGGTCAGAATGGGTCAACGCTGCCGCGGGGCAGCCGGCTTTGCCATGCTCGAAGCATTGGTGGCAATTGTCGTTCTGGCGGTTGGCGTGCTCGGCGTCGCCAGCCTGCTGCTGAATTCATCCCGCTTCACGCAACAAGCTTCCTACGACACCACTGCCATGCAGCTGGCCACCGAGATGGCCGAGCGCATGCGTGCCAATCCGGCCGTCTCGCAAACCGGCGCGGCGGCGGAAGCCATCACCCCGAACCGCTACTTCATCGACACGGCCAGCGGGCAGCCGCCTGCGCTCACGGCGGCAAACAGCCCGTACGCTGTCGCCTGCCCGGGCACGGCGGCCGGGTGCGCGCAGCAACTGGCGGATTTCGATGTCGCCGAGTTCTGGGAACGTGTCAGCACAGGCCTGCCTGGCGGACGCGCCGTGATTTGCCGGGACATGGTCGCCTACGACCAGGCCACCGGCTTCTCATGGGGATGCACGCCCTCGGCCACTGGCCGCGCGGACGACGCCCCGATAGTCATCAAGATCGGCTGGATCTCCCGGCTTGCAGCCAAAACGGTCGCGGCACGGGTCGACATGTCCGATATGGGCACGCGCCCCCAGGTGGTCATCGTGGCCACGCAGGGTACGGTGAACTGACATGCGCAACGCCAGGACGTATCCCAACGCCGGTCGGCATCGTCAACTGGGGCTGTCGCTGGTGGAGCTGATGGTGGCGATGACGCTGAGCCTGCTCCTGATCATGGCTGCCGCGGCGCTCTACCTGACCGGGCGAGCCAACTACAACAGCATCGACGACACCACTGCGCTGGATGAGAAAGGCCGCTTTGCGGTGGATACCGTGGTGCGGATCGTGCGCCAGGCCGCCTGGAGCAACTATGCGGGCAACAACGCCGCGGCCTCGCCCGGCGCCAGCGGGCCACCGGCGCCCAGCCCTGGAGGCGTCATGCTCACCACCACGAGCCTGTCGCCGACCATCAGTGGGCTCGACAGCTGCGGCGCCCCCACGCAAGACCTCGGCAATCCGGCGCAAAACCTCGCGTGTCCAGCCCAGGCGGGCGCCGTGAACAAGAGCGACGTGCTGCAGGTCCGCTTCTTCGGCTCCGGCACACAGCAGGACCGCACCGTTCCGGACAACAGCATGATCGACTGCTCCGGCAATGGCGTCGCCGAGCCGCAGGCCTGGGAAGACGCAGACCTCGCGCGCGGCATGGCGGTCTTCTATGTCAGCAACGATGCCAGCGGCATGCCTCAGCTGATGTGTGGCTATCGTCCACGGGACGCCGCCAACAAGGAAATCCTCACGGCCGGCACGGCATATCAGGCTGTTTCGCTGATCTCAGGCGTCGAAGTCTTCCAGGTGCTCTACGGCGTGGATACGAATTTCGACCAGACCCCGGACCGCTTCCTGTCGGCCACCGAGGTGCTGGCCCTGCCCACCACCTGGCAGAACGTCGTCGCCATAAAGATGGCCATGGTGCTGATGGGCGATACCGCCAGCGCATCGCCTCGGGATCCACCAACCTTTCGCCTGTTCGGGCGCTTGTTCCCGGGCTCACCGGGCAACGACACGTCCTTCACGCCGGCCACGCAACTGCAGCGGATGCGGCGCCTGTACACCGTCACCGTACAGCTCCGGAACATGGCCACCTGCACCACCTGCTCGCCGACATGAACGTCCGCACCGCGCACCCCAGCCCACGTGGCATCGCGCTGATCACCGCCCTGGTGATGCTGCTGATCATCAGCGTCATCGCCATCGCCGGTGCCCGGCTGGCCATTGGCAGCAAGCGCATGGCATCGAACCAGCGCGACCGGGACCTGGCTCAGCAAGCGGCCGAGGCAGCCTTGCTGGACGCAGAAATCGACATCCAGGGTGTTTCCGCCCCAACCAGCCGGTCGGCCATCTTCTCCGGCACCACGATGAATGTGCTGCCGTTCATGGCGGGCTGCAATACGGGCGTGACCGGCGCCTCACCCTTCCAGGGATTGTGCGACCCGGTGCTCGACGGCACGCCGAACTGGCTTGCCGTTGACTTCAGCCAGACGGGCGCCAACGCACGCACCACCGCCTATGGCACCTTCACCGGCCGCAGGTTCCCGACCGCGACAGGCGGGCTGCTGCCTGCGGCCTTGCCGCGCTACATCATCGAGCCGATCAGCGACATGTCGCCAGGCGCGAGCGAGGGCGCATACATCTTCCGCGTCACGGCCGTCGGCTTTGGCGCTAACCCGGCGACCCGGGTCATGTTGCAGTCGTACTACCGGAAGGGGGAATGAATGGCAACGTCCATGCCTGTCGCGGAGCACGGCAAATGAGCCGCATCCGGAAATTCATTTTCGCGGCAATGGCTGCGCTTCTCAGCCTGCCCGCGGGCCCGCTGCTTGCCGCAACGGAACAGAGCAGCCTCGCGACCGTCAAGATCGCGCAGGCGCCGCTGTACGGCCGCAACCAGAATATCCATCCCAACCTGCTGCTGACGCTCTCGGTGGAGTTCCCCACGGTTGGGGCAGCCTATCGCTCCGGCTCGTATTCGCCGACCACCGAATACATTGGCTACTTCAATCCGCTCAAGTGCTACAACTACAGCGGAAGCGCCAGCAATGGCTATTTTGTCATTGCCGGCGACGCCAACACGGCCGATCACACATGCGCGGGCCAGTTCAGCGGCAACTTCATGAACTGGGCCACGGCCTCGGCCATCGATATGCTGCGCTACGCGCTGACCGGGGGCGACCGCGTCGTTGACACCGCCACGCAGACCATCCTGCAACGTGCTGTGCTGCAGGAGAGTTTTTTCAACAGCAACTCCTACTTCCCCCGCAAGACCTACGACAAGGCGTCCTCGGTCACGCCTTTCAGCAGCAGGACCTTGTACATCACCTCATGTGGCAACAAGCTGTTCTTTGGGGACAGCACCGAATCCGGCGCCAGCTGCTCGAGCCCCGGCAAGTACAGGAACCAGGGCACCTACCTGGTACGGGTGCAAGTCTGCGATGCAAGCGAAGCCAGGTCCCGCACCGATCTCTGCAAGCTGTATCGCACCGGGTACAAGCCGGTTGGCGAAATGCAGCGCAATGCCGACAAGGTCCGCTTTGGCGCGTTTGGCTACCTGAACGACAGCGCCAATACCCGTTATGGCGGTGTCTTGCGGGCGCCCCTGAAGTATGTGGGGCCGAACACCGTCGACAGCAATTTCAACCAAGCCAGCAACCTGCGCCGGGAATGGGATGACGACGGCGTATTCATCCAGAACCCCGAGAGCGCGTCAGAGAATATCAGCGGCGTCATCAATTACCTGAATCAGTTCGGGCGTTCCGGCGCCTACAAGTCATTGGATCCGGTCGGCGAACTCTACTACGAGAGCATCCGCTACCTGCAAGGCCGGCAACCAACGCCCGAAGCCATCGACAATGCCAGCGCCTACAAGGATGGATTCCCGGTCTACACGCAATGGACAGACCCCATCCTTGCCAGCTGCCAGAAGAACTACGTCCTTGCCATTGCCGATATCAATACGCACTGGGACCGATACATCCCAGGCAACATCAGGACGACCTACCTCTCCGGTGGCAAGCCGGTCTCTGCCAACGATTCGGCCCGGCCGGCGGACGCGATATCGAAATACAGCAAGTACAGCTTCGATGTCAGGACCTGGACGCAGGCGGTGGCCGATCTCGAGAGTTCGGGAACATCCGGCAACAGCCGCCCCGACAGCTCGCTCGCCAACCTGGCTGGCGCCGACACCGGCTCCGGCGGCCACGGCACCTACTATATGGCCGGCGTCGCGTATTGGGCGCATACCTACGGCTTCCGCCCGGATATGCCGGAATTGCGCGTCACCACGTTCAGCATCGACGTCAATGAGAACGGGAACGGCAGCGTCGGCGACGAACAGCGCCGCAGCCAGATGTACCTGGCGGCAAAGTACGGCGGCTTTGACGACCAGAACGGTGATGGCAATCCGTTCCGCACCAAGGGGGCCAGCGGCGCCACCGTCACCAGCAATGCCGAATGGGAATCGTCGGGCGGATCCAACGTCCCCGCCAACTGGTTCCTGGCCGGGCAGCCGGCCGCCATGATCGCTTCCATCAAGAGGGTCTTCGCGCAAATCGTCAACGCGGCCGGCACATTGTCTGGCGTGGCACTGACCTCTTCCCAGGTGGCGAGCGACACCCTCTTGTTCACTCCCGGATTCGACCAGCGATGGAACGGGCGCCTGTCGGCACTGGCGGTGATCAATGATCCCAATACCGGCGTTCAGATCTCCAATACCGAAACCTGGGAGGCCGGCAAGGTGCTGACTGCCCGCACCGCTGCCCGCAATCTGCTGACCTGGGTCCCGTCGGGCACGGCCGACAATGCGGGAACCGGCGCGGGTGCGGGCGCCACCTTCGAGTGGAAATCCCTCAACGCCGCGCAGAAGGCCGCACTGAAGCTCGCGCCGACAGAGACTGACACCGTGGCCCAGGGCCGGCTCAGCTATTTGCGCGGCGAACGCAGCCAGGAGCAATCCACCGGCAGCACGGGGACCATGCGCTTGCGCGACTCACTGCTGGGCGACATCGTCAACTCGGGCCCCGTCTACATGGCGGCCCCGTCCAGCACCATCGCCGAACGCGACTACACCGCCTTCTACAAGGCCCACAGCCAGCGTACCGCCGCCGTTTATATCGGCGCCAACGATGGAATGCTCCACGCATTCAATGCCGCCAATGGCTCTGAACTGTTTGCCTACGTGCCAAACGCGGTGTTCGCCAGCCTGGCCCAGCTGACCTCGCCGAGCTATATCCATCGTCCGTACGTGGACGCCACGCCTGCCGTGGCGGAAGCCCGGGTCGGCAACGCCTGGCAGACCGTGCTGGTTTCTGGCATGGGTGGCGGCGCGCAAGGCCTCTTTGCGCTGAATGTCAGCGATCCCGCCAGCGTCGGAAGCGGCAATGTCTTGTGGGAGTTCACGGACAAGGATGATGCCGACATGGGCAACGTCATGTCGCCGCCCCAGATCGTCAAGCTGTTTGCCGGCAAGGACTCCGACAACAAGCCTGTGTACAAGTGGTTTGCCATGACGGGCAACGGCCTGAATGCCAACGATGCGGATGGCGCGAGCAATCCGGCCGCGCCTTCGGTGCTGTTCATCGTGGCACTGGACAAGCCGGCCGGGACGCCGTGGCAACTGGGCGTCAATTACTGGAAGATCTCGATGGCGGCGGACGCCACCGCAGGCATTGCCAACGGGCTGAGCTCGCCGGCGCTGGTGCGGCTTACCGACGGACAGACCGTCGCCGCCTACGCCGGCGACCTCCAGGGCCGCCTCTGGAAGTTCATCCTCAATGGCGGCCCATCCACCTGGAACGCTGCCGGGGCCCTGCCCTACTACGGCGGCGGCAACTACGGCCGGCCGCTGTTCCAGGCTCGCGATGCCAGCGGAAAACCGCAGCCGATCACGGTCCAGCCCAAGTGGGTCTACGCGCCCGGCGGCTACATGGTGGTGTTCGGCACCGGGAAGTACCTGGAGCCTGCCGACACCATCACCACCGGCACGCTGACCCGGAACGCCATGTACGGCATCTACGATGCGGGGGGCTCCCAGTCGATCGCAGACCGCAGCATGCTGAACCCGGTCACCCTGACCCGCAACAGCAAGGGCGCTTACGAATATTCGTCACGCAGCTATAGCCTCGGCTCAAAGACTGGGCAGAAAGCGGGGTGGTACTTTGATTTCCCGGGCAACGGAGAACGCCAGGTCACCGCGCTCGTGCCAGCCTACGGAAAGATCTGGTTCAACTCGCTGATGACCGGCGATGACCTTTGCGGTGCCTCCAGCAACAGCGGCCGCTACCAGATCAATGCGCTGACCGGCATGCCCGCCACGGGGACATCGACCGGCGATCTCTCCACCTTCGGCATCCTGGGAGCGCCGGTGCTGATCCAGACCAAGACCACGGTGGATCCACAGCGCAATGCAGTCGGCCAGATCACCACGCTGAAGTTCATCGACGTGTTTTCGTTCGGTGCATCGGGTGGCGGCCGCAGCGGAGGCGCGTCGTTGTCCAGCAGGCCGCTTGTGTCCGGCAACACAGCCACCGACGGGGGGCACCCCGCCACCGGGCGCCTTGGCTGGCGCGAGATTCGTAATTTCGGAGCCGCAAAATGACGCTCTGCCACCGTGACCGGCGTCGCCACGCCAGCGGCTTCACGCTGATGGAGGTGCTGATTGCCATCGCCATCCTTGGCATCCTCGCCGGCATTGCCTATCCCAGCTACGCCGAACATGTTGCCCGCGGGCGCCGCGCCGAAGCCAAGGCCGCATTGATGACGGCCATGCAGGCACTGGAGCGTCGTTATGCACAGGCCAACTCCTATGTCGACCCCGCCGACAGCACGCGCGCCTGGCGCGGCTTCCCGCAAGCCTCGGAAAGCGGCAACTACACGATCGCATCCGGCGCGTGCGCAGGCCTGGCATTCAACGAATGCGTGCAGGTCAGCGCCACGCCCGCCATCGCCGACAACCGGTGCGGCACGCTGCTGCTGCGCAGCACCGGCGAGCGCGGCGTGCTGATCAACAATGTCGCCGCCTTCGCGAACCTGCCCCAGGAGTGCTGGTGATGCGCGCCCAAGCCCCCCGACCCCAGACCGGGTTCACGCTGATCGAACTGCTGGTCACGCTGGTCGTGCTGGTCATCCTCGCCGGCATGGCGGCACCCGCCTACACCTCCTTCATTCAGCGCAACACGCTTGCCACTGAAGCAGACGCGCTGGCTTCGTCGCTTTCCCTGGCACGGGCCAATGCGCTATCGCGCAATAGCTGGGTTACCGTGGCGCCGGTCAGTAATGACTGGCGCAACGGCTGGACTGTCTGCCTGAACCCAAATCGAAGCGCGGACTGCACGGGCCAAACCGTGCTGGTTCAGCATGTACCCTCCGCCCAGGGATTGACCGTAGCATTCTCCAGCACGCCGCAGTCGGGGGTCCTCTCCTACTCGCCCGTAGGCTATACACGCACGCTGGCAGATGCGATGCAGTCTGCCCAGGTGCTGATGGGACTGGGCACCGGCAACCAGAAACTCATCGATATCAGCCAGTTGGGCAGGGTCCGCGTATGCGCGCCCGTGCCGACACAAGCCACGGTGTGCCAGTAAGCGAGGCTGCCTGGTAGCTGTTCCCAGGAAGACCGAAACAACATTCTGCAAATCCTCCACGCTTAGGCACGTATTCGCCTGCTCGCGACAGCTAGTCTGACGGTCCCTGCCAGTCTCGGTGACCGCCCATGCCGGATCTTCGCAAGCCAGCACATCAACCTGCCCGCCCGCGCCGCAGACCGCGCTGCGCCGGCCGCCCCGCGGGATTCGCGCTGTATGAAACGCTGTGCGCGCTGATCGTCCTTGGTGCCGGGCTGATGCCAATGATGGGGCTGGCGCCGAAGGCGCTGGCCCAGCTGCGCGAACTCGACGCGCTGGCCCGGTCCGCCCGCCTTGCCGTGGAGATAGCTGAGCTGGATACAGCGCAGCCGGCACTGCAAAGCGGGCGACCAGACCTCTGGTCGAGCCGGTGCGGGAACAACCCGGCGTTTCCGTGCCCGGAAGATTCGCCACTGATCATGGCAGGATGGCTTGGCGGGCAGGCCGGCATACCCGCGATCGCCTTGTGGAGGCAGCCATGAGGCGGGACGCATCCAGGGCATTCTCGCTGGTCGAGCTGCTGGTCGGACTGATACTCGGCCTGATCGTCACCGCGGCAGCCGTTGCGGCATTCCATGCCACTCGTACCGCCTACCTCACCGCCACCGACCGCATCCTGCTCGAAGAACGCGGCCAGCGCGCCCTGACGATCATCGCCGCGCTGCTGCGCCAGTCCGGCTGGCCGGGCGAGCCCCTTTCCGCCACCTCCTACCCTGCGCCATCGGCCGTCAGCGGCGCCGACGACTGCGGCCAGCCTGCCATCGGTGCGGTGCCGTCCTGCGGCAGGGCCGGCGTCGGCCGCAGCGATGCGCTGCTGGTCCGCTTCAGCGGCAGCGGCCTGCCGGCGGCGCCGTCGCAGCCCGATGAAACCATGACCGACTGCAGCGGCTACGCCGTCGCCGCGCGCGTGGCCAGTGCTGACGCGCGCAGTGGCTACGTCGCAGCCAACCTGATCTATGTCGCGGCGGGCAGCGATGGCGTGCCGCAACTGCTGTGCCGCTACCCGGCACGCCGCGGTGGCGTGATCGACGGCACTGGCTGGACCTCCGGCGCGCTGGTCCGCGGCGTTGAATCACTGCAAGTGCGCTACGGCCTGGATACGGACCGCGACGGCCGGGCCGACCGCTTCGAGACGGCATCCGCGATCCACTCGCTGGATGAATCCGCCTGGCATCGCGTGGTGGCCGTGCAGATTGCCATTGCCGTGCGCGGCGAACGCCCGGGTTCGGCGGCGGCGGCAAGCCCGGGCAAAGGCGACGACCCGTTGCCAGCACCCGGCACCGCCGCCGGCGATCTGGCGCCGGTGCCGCCGTCGCAGGCCAGCACCGCCCGCCGCGTCTTCGCCACCACGGTGCGGCTGCGCAATGCGCCACGCTGCCAGGAGACGCTGTGCTAGCCCGCCGCCTTCCACGTCGCCACAATGCAGGCGCCGTCACGCTGCTGCTCTGCGCCACGATGCTGCTGCTGATAGTGCTGACCGCTGCCGGCACGCTGCACATGCTGCTGTCCGCGCGGCAACTTGCCGTCATGCAGCTCGAACGCGAAATCGCATTCCGGGCCGCCGAGGTCGCGTTGCTTGATGCCGAGTCGGACCTGCTTGCGGCCGCCATATCGCAAGACATGATGGGCCGGCTTGGCATCTGGCCGGCACCGGGACACTGCGGCAGCGGCCAACAGGCTGGCGTGTGCCGGCCAGCGGTGACCGGCCCGCCCGTGTGGCAGCCCTGGCTGCTGGCCGACACCAGCGCGGACACCGTCGGCGTGCCATTCGGCCGCTTCACCGGTGCGACGCTGCCGGTGCTGCCCGCGGGTGCCGCCGGTACGCGCGAACTGCCGCGGTATGTCGCCGAGATCCTGGAAGAGCCACCGTCCGGCTACAGCGCTCCGGATGTCCCTTCCGCTACCACACCGGCACCACGGATCCGGATCACGGCCATCGGCTTCGGCCGCAGCCGTGCGACACGTGCCGTGGTACAGAGCGTGATCCAGCCGTGAATCGCCTCGTTGCCTTTGCCCTCGCCTGCCTGGCCATCGCCATTGCACCAGCGTCCGCCGCCACCGGATCCGAAACAGGCCGGCTGCCCCTGGCTTACCGGACCGCGGCCGGCGCATATCCATGGACCGGGCGCTTGCTCGCTGTCGGCTGGCAAGGACCGGCGCCAGTGCTGTCGCCTTATCTATGGGAGGCCGGCGCAAGCCTCGACCATCGGCCTGTCGGATCGCGTCGCATATTCACGTCGTCAGCGCCGCCGCAGCGCGTCATCGCGCTGCAATGGGATGCCATCGATGCCGCCTTCCGGAATACGGATAGCGCCGACATGCTTGGCCGCCTTGACCGCGCTCACCTCGAATGGCTGCGCGGCGACCGCACCGAGGCGGCCCTGCGCCAGCGCGACACGCGACTCGGCAATGCCGCAGGCGCGCGCGTGCGGGTGGTGGCGCCTCCGGCCTGGGCGCCTGGCAAACCCGGGCACGCCGGCTTTCGCACGCGCTACAGCCTGCGCCCGCATGTCGTCTGGCTGGGCACCAACGACGGCCTGCTGCACGGGTTCGACGCCGTGACCGGCGAGGAGCGCGCCGCCTATCTGCCCGGCGTGCTGTTGCCCCATGCCGCCGCCACGCCGGCGAACGACGCGCCGCTGGCGCCCGCGCCCTGCCCTCGCCCCGAAGCGCAGGATGTGACGATCCATGGCGAGTGGCGCACGGTCTTGCTGTGCGGCATCCCTGGCAGCGCCAGGACCGGCAACCCCGCTGCGGCATTCGCGCTAGACATCTCGGATCCCGACGGTCCGATGCCCTTTGCATTGCTGTGGGAGATCGCCGCCGCGGACACATTGCCACTATCAGCGCGCGGCCCGGTGCGTGCCGCCGGCATTCCCGGCCAGGACGGATTGCGCTGGTACGCAGTCGTGACGCTGGCTGCCGCGACCCATGACAAGTCGGAGGCAGCCCGCTCCGGCCTTGCGCTGCTGCCATTGGACAAGCCTGCCGGCGCGGCATGGGCCGGGCAGTACGCCGTCCGCACCTTGCCATTGCCGGAGCACGACTGCCTGGGCCGGCCGGCAACCGGCAACCTGGTGGCGGCCAGCGTGCTGTCTGACATGACAGGCACGGCACGCGCTGCCTATGCGACGGACGATGCCGGCCAGCTATGGCGCTTCCCCCTCACGGAGGCGCCCCAGCCGGGCGGTGCGCCCGCGGTGTCATGCCTCCACCGGATGCAGGCGTCGGCGCAACCGCTCATGCCCGAAGCGCCCGTGCTGCTCGGATCGCCGACTGCGCCGGTCGTGGTCTATGGCGCGGGCAACGAACTTGCAGCGGTGCCCGACCTGTCGTCCACGCGCGCCGCCACGGCGGGCCCGTTGGTGGAAGTCGCGGCGCAGGCCGCAGATGGCGGGCACATCCTGCGCGCGCAGCCTGCCGGCGCCGGTGATGCCGGCTGGCATCTGACCCTGCCCCATGCCGGCGAACAGGTGGTGGAGGTCCAGCCGGTCTTCCCCGGCCATCTGCTGTTCGTGACGCGCACGCCCGATGGCGCGCAACGCAGCTACCTGGTGCTGGCGGCAACCGGGGAATCGGTCAGCCAGAGCGGAACCGGCGAACGCCTGCACGTGGCCACCGGCCAGTTGCTGCCTCCAGGCGCCAGCGTGTTCGTGACCGCTGCCGAATTGCCCGCCGCACCGGTGCAGCCGGGCCGCACCGCGCACCAGGCTTATGAGCTGTCGCTGTGGGCTGTCGATGGCAACTCGGTCACGCGGGTGTCGCAAACCATGGCCAGCCGGCGCACCGGGCGCCTGCGCTGGCGCGAGCTCGTCGGACCGGCACGGGAGGATTTGCCATGACTGCCGCGGCGCCTGCCTCCCGGCCCCGGGCCGGGTTCAGCCTGGTCGAGCTTGCGGTTGCGCTGGCCGTCCTCGCCATCCTCGCGGCCGTCGCCGTGCCCGCTTGGCACGGCCACCTGATGCGGGGATGGCGGGCGCAGGCGCGTACCGCGCTGACCGAGGGAATGCTGCAACTGGAACGCCATGCCGTCGGCGCCATGACGTTTGCCGCCGAACCCGGTGCCGGAGTGGCCGCCGGGGAATGGCCACTTCCCGTACCGGACACCGGAACCGTGCGTCATGTCGTGACAGCTGCGGCATGCCCCCAGGCCGGCCTGGATACCTGTGTTGAATTGCGTGCCGTGCCGCAGCGGCCCGATCCGGAGTGCGGCGTGCTGATCCTGCGCAGCACCGGACAGTGGCTGACGCTGCCCGAAGGTGAAGCCGTGCCACGGCCGCTTCCGTCCCATTGCTGAAGGCGCGATGAACAGCCACGCACCCCGCCGCAACCATGGCCTGACCCTGGCCGAACTGCTCGCCGGCCTGGCCATCCTGGCACTGCTGGCGGCGGCATCCTATCCGGTGTTCAGCGGCCTGCTCGCCCGGCAGCAGGTCACACTGGCGGCCGACCGGCTGGCGGCATCGCTGGCGCTGGCGCGGGCCACCGCACTGGCGCGCCGCCTCGAGGTGACGCTGCAGCCGCTGCCGGGCGAGGCCACGCTGGGCCCTGGCTGGCAACTGGTCGCGGCAGACGGCGACCCGGAGCGCCGCGCGGTGCTGGCCGTGGTCGAACCGGCCATGCCCTGCCTGTGGGTGACGCTGCGCCAGACCGCCCGCGGCACGAATGTGCTGAAATTCCTGCCTGTGGGATACTCTCGTTCTGAGCAGGGCGGTTTCCAGGCCGCCACTTTCACGCTCGGCTGCCGTGGCGAGCAGCGGCAAGTCAGGCTGGGCGCGCAGGGACGTATCCGACTCTGCACCCCCGGCCGCGACGCTGACTGCGATGCGACGGAGTCCTCCGGACCACCATAACCCGGCAGCCCTGTATTCCAGATCGCTGCGCCAAGGCAAACGCAACCGCCGAATGTTTTCCGATACCGACCACGCCGCCATGGAACAGGCCCTCGCGCTCGCCGCGCGGGGCATGTTCATCACCACGCCCAACCCGCGCGTCGGCTGCGTGCTCGTCAAGGATGGCCAGGTCATCGGCCAGGGGTTCACCCAGCCGGCCGGGCAGGACCATGCCGAGATCCAGGCGATGAAGGACGCGCTGGCGCGCGGGCTGGACCCGGCCGGCTCCACCGCCTATGTCACGCTGGAGCCGTGCAGCCATTTCGGACGCACGCCGCCGTGCGCCGAAGCGCTGGTGCGCGCGGGCGTGGCGCGCGTGGTGGCGGCCATGGAAGATCCCAACCCGTCGGTATCCGGGCGCGGCCTGCAGCGGTTGCGCGAGGCCGGCGTCGACGTGCGCTGCGGCCTGCTGGAGAAGGAAGCGCGCGACCTGAATATCGGCTTCGTCTCGCGCATGACGCGCGGGCTGCCGTGGGTGCGCGTCAAGGTGGCGGCATCGATGGATGGCGGCACCGCGCTGCATGACGGCACCAGCCAGTGGATCACCGGCCAGGCCGCGCGCGACGACGGCCATGCCTGGCGCGCACGTGCGTGCGCGATCCTGACCGGGATCGGCACCGTGCGCGACGACAACCCCGCGCTGACGGTGCGGGCCATCGCCACGCCGCGCCAGCCCCAGCGGGTGCTGGTCGATTCGCGGCTGGAGGTCCCGCTGGACGCGCAGATCCTGACGCCGGACACCGGCGAGTTCGCCAAGCCGGTGCTGGTGTTCTGCGCGGTGGAGGACCGGGAACGCCAGCGCGCACTGGAAGGCCGCGGCGCCGAAGTCGTGGTCCTGCCCAACCCGCACGGCAAGGTCGAGTTGCGCCGCATGCTGGAAGAACTCGGCCGGCGCGGCATCAATGAGCTGCACGTGGAAGCCGGCTTCAAGCTCAACGGTTCGCTGGTGCGCGAGCATTGCGCCGACGAGCTGCTGATCTACCTCGCACCCAAGCTGCTGGGCGATGCCCAGGGCATGTTCAACCTGCCGCCGCTGGCGCGGCTGCAGGACGCCGCGCAGTTCCGCTGGCATGAGATCCGGCAGATCGGCGACGACCTGCGCCTGATTGCCCGGCGCAACGACGCGTAGCGCGCCACCCACCGGCACCGCGTATCCAGATTCCAAATACCCAAAGCAGAAGACACCACCATGTTTACAGGCATTGTCGCGGCAGTCGGCCGCATTGATTCCGTAACCCCGCTGGGCGCCGCCGATGCCGGCGTGCGCCTGCATATCGCCGCGGGCGGGCTGGACCTGTCGGACGTCATCATCGGCGACAGCATTGCCATCCAGGGCGCCTGCATGACCGTGATCGCCATGGCGCCCGACAGTTTCGACGTCGAGGTCTCGCGCGAGTCGCTGGACAAGACCGTGGGGCTGGAGAGCACCGGCCGCGTCAACCTGGAAAAGGCACTGCGCCTGGCCGACCGCCTGGGCGGCCACCTGGTGTCCGGGCACGTCGACGGCCTGGGCGAAGTCGTGCACTTCGCGCCGGTGGGCGAATCGCATGAACTGCGCATCCGCGCCCCGCGCGAGCTGGCGCGCTACCTGGCCTACAAGGGCTCGGTCGTGGTCAACGGCGTGTCGCTGACCGTCAACCGCGTCAATGACGAAGCCGACGGCTGCGTGTTCTCCATCAACCTGATCCCCCACACCGTGGAAGTCACCACGCTGCAGGAACTGAAGCCGGGCGCGCGCGTGAACCTGGAGATCGACCTGATCGCCCGCTATGTGGAGCGGATGCTGTCGACCGCGCAGGCCCCCGCGTAATAGCGCGGGCTACCTGCCCTCGTCGGGCACGTTATAGGCCTCGCGCAGCTTGTCGGTGAAGGGGCGCAGCGCTTCCACGCAGGCGCTGCTGTTGCCGCCTTCCATCGTGGACAGGCTCCAGTTGCAGCCGCCGGCGTCCGGCGCGTGCCAGACCACGTCGCCAAAGCAGGCGCCCTCGCAAGCGGCGAACTTCGATTGCTCGGCGCGTACCAGGGCACGCAGTTCGGCCTTGTGCTTGATCTGCCTCGACATGGTTGTCTCCCTTTGTAGTGCAAAGTCCGCGGGCGCGATCGGGCCGGCGCCCTGATTTGAAGTCCGGGCCGCCGCTTGCCAGCGCGGCGGCATTCAGGGCGGGGCGTGCCCCCCTTTGGTCGCGAGCATACGCTGACAAACCCCTCCTGTGGCAATTTGCTTGCACCGCCGGCCCCCTGGGAGGTGCGCCGCGCGGGGCCTGGCAGCTTTGTTGTAAGTCAGCTGGTGCCTGCAGCGCCCGAAGCCTAGAATGGTTGAGCAGCGCTTGCAGTCCATGTATGCCCACAGGCGCTCGCCACTCGTTCCCGGGCCTCCCCCCTCGACAACGTCTAGCACCGGTGACTGCTGAAGTCACTCACGGGGACCACCTGGACCTTCATGCTCCCCTGCCCGCCGCGCCGCGCGCTCGTCCGCGAGCTGGCGCTCCCGCCGTTGCTTTCAACTGCCGGCCGGATTGCTGCCCGGCACCCATGAAGGAACTCACTGTGCCCGATCCCACCGCCAGAATCCTGTATCAGCGACTTCCGGCCACGCGCCTGCTGCGTGACCGGCATCCCACTGCGCCGATGCGCGCGCGCCTGGGCTTTGTGCGCCTGGCCGCGACCCACCTGCACCGTGCCGCCACGCTGCTGATCGACTGGGACCAGGCCGTGGGCAACGGATGGCCGCGGCTGCAGCCGCCGTCCTCCCCCCTGGCGAAGACATTCCGGCGCCCAGGCGCCCGGCGCTTCGCAGGCTTTCCGTGGTCCAGCGGCAAATGGACCTGACACCAAGCGAGGCATGACCATGCTCACCCTGTTGTATTTCCGGCTGAACGACATTGCCGCGGCAAGGCACGCGCACGCGCAGCTTGGCGAGCTGGCCGCGACTCCCGCACGCATCGACGGGCCATGGTTCTTCCAGCGCGACAACCAGCCGGCCGAAGGCCTGCCCGCGCCCGACGCGGCGCAGATCACCTATCGCAATGAAGTCGCGGCGGCCGGCATGGCCGCCGGCGCGCTGCTGGTGGCCTGGATCGTGTTCCGCTACGGCACGCCGGTCAACGCGGCCACGGGCTTCATGGCCTACCTCGGCGGCATGGCGCTGGGCGCCGTGGTCGGCCGGTGGCTGGGCAGCGTGATCGGCGCCGGCATCATGCGCGCCGGCCTGAGGCGGCAGAAGCGACAAATGACCGCAGGCCAGCTGATGATGATCTGCGCATGCGACCCGCACGCAAAGGGGCGGCTCTGCGAGATCGCCCAGGATGCCGGCGCCGCCGCCATCGACCCACAGGATGGCCGGCTGCCCCTGCGCGGCTGGCTGACAGACCGCCACTGGCCCGCATGGCTTGCAGGCCATGGCCAGCGCGCTGTCCCACACAGGAAACAAGCATGAGCGAGAGTTTTTTCTATCAGCATTGCCACGTTGTCGTGACACTGGCCGAGGTCACTTTCGGCAAGTGGGAATGGACCTATGCGCTGGATGCGCATGCCAGGTTCACCAAACCCAACGCCGGCTTCCTCACGCGCGAGCTCGCGCTGGCTGACGCGACCCGCGCGGCCAGGGCGCGCATCGCCAGGACCTCGCGGCTGCGTGCCGCAGGCCACGACCGCACCGCGCTGGCCGCCGCCGCATAGCCCCGGCCGGGCCAGGCGCCGGCACCCTGCCGGCAACGGGGCGGCCCATGCAGCACCGCGCTCCCCACCCGCTTCAGGCAGGCGCCGTACTTTCCGGCGCCGTCGCCTCACGCCTTGCCTGCCTTGGCGTACAATACCCGGCTTGACTGGGCAACCTGCCGGGCGTATATGGCCTGGCCGGCCCGGCCCGACGCCCCGCCTCAGTCCGGCCGCTTTCAACCGCGGCCATGTTTCCTGCCCCAGCTATTCGCCGGTTTTTCGCTCGATTCGCCCCAATTTGCCGTTCAGCACGCCATGAAAATCGCCCGTACCGAAGACATCATTGCCGACATCCGCGCCGGCCGCATGGTCATCCTCGTCGATGAGGAAGACCGCGAAAATGAAGGCGACCTGGTGCTGGCTGCCGATTTCGTCACACCGGAAGCGATCAACTTCATGGCCAAGCACGGCCGCGGGCTGATCTGCCTGACCCTGACCGCCGAGCGCTGCCGCCAGCTGGACCTGCACCCGATGGTCAGCCGCAACGGCACCCAGCACGGCACCAACTTCACCGTGTCGATCGAGGCTGCCGAGGGCGTGACCACCGGCATTTCCGCCGCCGACCGCGCACGCACCGTGCAGGCAGCCGTCGCCCGCGACGCCAGGCCGGCCGACCTGGTCCAGCCCGGCCATATCTTCCCGTTGACGGCCCAGCCCGGCGGCGTGCTGATCCGCGCCGGCCATACCGAGGCCGGCTGCGACCTGGGCGCGCTGGCAGGCCTGACGCCGGCGGCTGTGATCTGCGAGATCATGAAGGACGACGGCACCATGGCGCGCCTGCCGGACCTGATCGAGTTCGCGCAGGAACATGACCTGAAGATCGGCACCATTGCCGACCTGATCCACTACCGCAGCCGCACCGAGAGCATTATCGAGCGTGTGGGCGAGCGCGCCATGCAGACCCCCTACGGCACCTTCCACAGCATCGCCTACCGCGACAAGCCCACCGGCCAGGCGCACCTGGCGCTGGTCAAGGGTTCGCCCGCGCCGGACCAGGAAACGCTGGTGCGCGTGCATGAGCCCTTCTCGGTGCTGGACCTGCTGGAAGTGAAGTGCACCACGCATTCCTGGAGCATTCCGGCGGCAATGAAAGCCATCGCCGAGGCCGACAGCGGCGTGATCGTGCTGCTTAACTGTGGCGACTCGGCCGACCAGCTGTTCACGCAGTTCAGCGCGCTGGACGCGCCGCAGTCGCGCCCGCGCCGCAAGCCGGACCTGCGCACCTACGGCATGGGCGCGCAGATCCTGAAGGACGTGGGCGTGGGCAGGATGCGCGTGCTGGCGTCGCCGCAGCGCATGCCCAGCATGACCGGGTTCGACCTTGAAGTCACCGGCTACCAACCCATGAACGGCCAGGCCGACTGAGCCTGCGCCACCCGGACACCCCGGCAGCGCGCACCAGCGCCGTTGCCGCCCCCGAAAACTGGAGAACTGAACAATGGATCACGGCTTCTACCCCAGCAACCTCGACGGTGAAGGCCTGCGTATCGGCATCGTGCAGGCCCGCTTCAACGAGCCGGTCTGCGCCGAACTGCTCGAAGCCTGCGTGGCCGAGCTGGAAAAGCTCGGCGTCGAGGGCGAAGACACCCTGGTGGTGACCGTCCCCGGCGCGCTGGAAATCCCGCTGGCGCTGCAGAAGATGTGCGAGAGCGGCCAGTTCGACGCCCTGGTCGCCCTGGGCGCCGTGGTGCGCGGCGAGACCTACCACTTCGAGCTGGTCTCGAACGAGTCGGGCGCCGGCATCACCCGCGTCGGCCTGGACTTCAATGTGCCGATCGCCAATGGCATCCTGACCGTGGATACCGACGAGCAGGCCCACGCCCGCACCCGCGAGAAGGGCCGCGACTGCGCCCGCGCCGCGGTGGAGATGGCCAACCTGGTCGCCGCGCTCGATTCGCTGCGCGGCCAGGAAGATGAAGACGAGGACGACGATGAGTGATACGTCGAACACCCCCGACAACGACGGCGTCAAGGCAGCCGGCGGCAAGCCCGCCGCAGCCCGCACCGAGGCCAAGGCACCGCCCAAGAGCGCGCGCCGCCGCTCGCGCGAACTGGCGCTGCAAGGGCTGTACCAGTGGCTGCTGAACCGCAATGACATCGGGGCGATCCAGGCTCACCTGCATGATGCGCAAGGCTTCAACAAGGCCGACCGCGAGCACTTCGACGCGCTCCTCAACGGCGCCGTACGCGAGGAAGCCCGCCTGACCGCCGCCTTCGAGCCGTTCCTGGACCGCAAGGTCGAAGAACTGTCGCCGGTGGAGCGTGCCGCCCTGCTGGTCGGCAGCTATGAGCTGGTGCACTGCCTCGACATCCCGTACAAGGTCGTGATCAACGAAGCCGTCGAGCTGACCAAGACCTTTGGCGGCGTCGAAGGCTACAAGTACGTCAACGGCGTGCTGGACAAGCTTGCCGCCCAGGTGCGCGCGGCCGAGGTCGCGGCGCGCCGCTGAGTTGCCAACTGAGCCGCCCGCGGGCCGGCCCACGCCATCACGGCTGGCTTGCGCCGGCAGTGATGAGGACGGCACCCGCCCCGGCGGGTGTTTTCATTCCTACCTACCCTCTTGCTGAACGGGCCCCAGGCCCTTCCCGGACCACCATGGACATGCAGCGCCTGGCCACCGCCTCCCGCCTCGCCAATATCGACGCCTTCCACGTGATGGAGCTGGCCAAGCAGGCCGCCGCGCTGGAGCGCGCCGGACGCCACATTGTGCACATGGGCATCGGCGAGCCGGATTTCACCGCCGCCGAGCCGGTGGTGCGCGCAGCCGAAGCCGCCATGCGCCGCGGCGTGACGCAGTACACCGGTGCGCTCGGCATCCATCCGCTGCGCGAGGCCATCGCGGGCTATTACAAGACGGCCTACGGGCTGGATATCCCGGCCCGGCGCGTGATCGTCACGGCCGGCGCCTCGGGCGCACTGCTGCTGGCGTGCGCGGTGCTGGTCGAGATCGGCGCCGAGGTGCTGATGCCCGACCCCAGCTACCCCTGTAACCGGCACTTCGTCGCCGCCTTCGACGGCGCCGCGCGCATGATCCCGAGCGGCCCGGCCGAGCGCTTCCAGCTGACCGCCGCGCAGGTCGAGGCCAACTGGGGCGAGCAGACCCGCGGCGTGCTGCTGGCATCGCCCTCCAACCCCACCGGCACCTCGATCCTGCCCGACGAGCTCGCCCGCATCCTGCAGGCCGTGCGCGCGCGCAACGGCTTTGCCATCCTCGACGAGATCTACCAGGGCCTGTCCTATGACGCGCCGCCGGTCTCGGCACTGAGCCTGGACGAGAACGTGGTCACGGTGAACAGCTTCTCCAAGTACTTCAACATGACGGGCTGGCGCCTGGGCTGGCTGGTGGTGCCGGAGGCGCTGGTGGAAGCCTTCGAGAAGGTCGCGCAGAACCTGTTCATCTGCGCGTCGGCCGTGGCGCAGTACGCTGCGCTGGCCTGCTTTACCCCCGAGGCCCTGGCGATCTACGACGAACGCAAGGCCGAGTTCCGCCGCCGCCGCGACCTGATCGTGCCAGCGCTGGAGGCCCTTGGCCTGCGCGTGCCGGTGCGCCCGGACGGCGCCTTCTATGTCTACGCGGACTGCCGCGGCGTCAACCACCCCGCCGCCGGCGATGCCGACCGGCTGACGCAGGCAATGCTGCACGATGCGGGCGTGGTCATGGTGCCGGGGCAGGATTTCGGCCCGCATACGGCGAAGGACTACATCCGGATCTCGTACGCGACCTCGCGCGAGAATATCGAGGAGGCGATGGCGCGCCTCGGCAAGCTGTTCCGCTGACCGGCCTCTGCCGCGGCTGAAGCAGGCAAAAGAAAAGCACCCCGCGGGGTGCTTTTCTGATTGGCGGTACCGTTCCGAGCTCAGGCGTTGTGCGGACCGTTGTTCGCTTCCAGCTTCTCGGTCGGGGCCAGCTGCTCGGCCGGGGCCTTGACCTCGACCGGCTTGTCGGCGTTGGCGGGCGCGTTGCGCACGCCCAGCAGCTGGCGCAGGCGGGCACGCTCGGCCAGCACCTTGGCGCCGTAGCCGCCATCGGTAGCCGTGGTGGCACCGACGTAATACTTCAGGCCGCCTTCGATCGAGCCGGCGCGGGCGATGCAGTCCTTGAGCACCAGCGCGCCGATCTTGATATTGGCGTACGGGTTCAGTGCCGCGGCAACGCCGCCTACGGCCTCGTACTTGTCCTGGTGGACCTTGGTCATGACCTGCATCAGGCCCTGCGCTCCCACGCCGCTTTCAGCGTACGGGTTGAAGCTGGACTCGATCGCGATCACGCCCAGGATCAGCAGCGGGTCGATGCCGACCTCGCGGCCGGTCAGGTAGGCCGCCTTCACCAGCTGCGCGGTGGCCTGCGCCGCCACGCGGTACTTGCGGGCGATATAGTCGGCCACGGCCGCCTGCTCGCGCGCGCTGCCCAGCGTGGCGGTGCTGCGGGCGTCTTGCGCCACGCGCGTGACCGGGATCCGCGCGGCGAGGTGCGCGACCGACGGCACCTTGGCGGATGCCGCCAGGCTCCATTCGTCCACGCCCGACACCGTCGGCAGGCCGGCCTTGCCAAAGGCAAGCTTGGCCGCGGCGACGTCCGCCGAATGCGGCGGCACGGCAGTGCTGGCCACGGCAGGCGCGGCCGGCATGGCGGCGCCAACCAGCACCGCGGGCGCTTCGTCACCCGCCAGCAGCGCGGCCAGCGTGGTGCGCCATTCCTGGCTCAGCGACAGCGACACGGCCGAAACGACCGCGACCACGCCCAGGCTGTTCAGGGCGTACTTCAGCGTTGTGCGGCCACCGCGCAACGCGCGGCCCGCGACCGGATGCGCAAGACGGACCTGCAATGCCCGACTCACTCCGGGTACCGGCTGTCGGAGACGGACCTGCAAGGCCCGCCCGATGCCGGGAAGATGAAGGGTTTTCCAACCGCTCATGCTTACCTCCATCCGTTGCCCGCTTCGCGCGCCCGACTGCGGCACGCGCCCGATCTCAACGTACTCAAGTAAGGATGCCGCGCCGTCCAGCAGTGACGACCAAGCATCTGTTGGCAGGCGCTCCCCGTGCGCCCAACTGGAAACAGGCTACGCTCTGGGGGAGCGCACCCTGCCACGACTAAACTCACTACGCTCCGGCAAGTCGCCGGAGGCGACCGGTCGGCCCGCTTTGCTTCGGGTCCATACATCGGTCCTTGCTGGAGGGACTTTCTGGCACATTTTCTTTATGTGCACCCCTTGACACAGGGGGAAAATCCATGTTGCGACGCAACACTCCATGGAGCAAGACCGGATTGTAGGAACGGTGTTATATCCCGTCAAGAATAATAATTTCGATTTCTACTACTTACAGTTATTTGTAACAATGGTTGCCATGTCGCCATCGGATCACCCGATTGCCCGCAAACGCAGGCGTGGCCTTGGCTGGTCGCCCGGAAAAGTACGCTGTCAGCGACAAAAAACTTACAATTTGCGTGGCTTGATTTTGATGATTTTTTTGCCGCGGCGCCGGTGAATGTGTATCGTCACCGACTTCGACGCCGCCTTGCAGAGGCTTTCCCCCAGCCCCGCACCACAACAGAATTCACTATGCAATACAAAGACTTGCGCGACTTCATCGGCCAACTCGAAGGCATGGGCGAGCTGCGGCGCATCGCCCGGCCGGTCGCGCCCAACCTGGAAATGACCGAAGTCTGCGACCGGCTGCTGCGCGCCGGAGGCCCCGCGGTCCTTTTTGAGAAACCTTCCGGAGCCAGCACCGATGGAGGTATCTATAGCGTCCCCGTGCTGGCCAATCTGTTCGGCACGACACACAGAGTCGCACTTGGCATGGGCGCCGAATCGATGGAGGACCTGCGCGACATCGGCCGGGTCTTGTCGGCACTGAAGGAACCGGAACCGCCGCGCGGCCTGCGCGAGGCCGGCAAGCTGTTCACGCTGGCCAAATCTGTGTGGGACATGGCACCAAAGCGCGTCAGCAGCCCGGCCTGCCAGGAGGTGGTGTGGGAAGGCAACGACGTCGACCTGGCGCGCCTGCCGATCCAGACCTGCTGGCCGGGCGACGCCGCGCCGCTGATCACCTGGGGCCTGGTGGTGACCAAGGGCCCGCACAAGAAGCGCCAGAACCTGGGCATCTACCGCCAGCAGGTGATCGGCCGCAACCAGGTCATCATGCGCTGGCTCGCGCACCGCGGCGGCGCGCTGGATTTCCGCGAGCATGCGCTGGCCAATCCCGGCAAGCCCTTCCCGATCGCGGTGGCGCTGGGCGCCGACCCCGCCACCATCCTGGGCGCGGTGACGCCGGTGCCCGATACGCTGTCCGAGTACCAGTTCGCCGGCCTGCTGCGCGGCAGCCGCACCGCGCTGGCCGGCTGCCTCACGCCGACGCTGTCCGAGCTGAGCGTGCCGGCTTCTGCCGAGATCGTGCTCGAAGGCCATATCCAGCCCGACCCGAACCACCCGTCCGGCTACCAGCATGCGCTGGAAGGCCCGTTCGGCGACCACACCGGCTATTACAACGAGCAGGACTGGTTCCCGGTGTTCACCATCGACCGCATCACCATGCGGCGCGACCCGATCTACCACTCCACCTACACCGGCAAGCCGCCCGACGAGCCCGCCGTGCTGGGCGTGGCGCTGAACGAGGTGTTCGTGCCGCTGCTGCAGAAGCAGTTCCCGGAGATCACCGACTTCTACCTGCCGCCCGAGGGCTGCAGCTACCGCATGGCGCTGGTGCGCATGAAGAAGCAGTACGCCGGCCATGCCAAGCGCGTGATGTTCGGCGTGTGGAGCTTCCTGCGGCAGTTCATGTATACGAAGTTCATCGTGGTGGTCGATGACGATGTCGACGTGCGCGACTGGAAGGAAGTGATCTGGGCCATCACCACCCGGGTCGACCCCAGCCGCGACACGGTGCTGGTCGACAACACGCCGATCGATTACCTGGACTTCGCCTCGCCGGTGTCGGGCCTGGGCTCCAAGATGGGCATCGACGCGACCGACAAGTGGCCGGGCGAGACCACGCGGGAATGGGGCACGCCGATCTCAATGGATGCGGCCGTCAAGGCAAAGGTCGACACCATGTGGGAAACGCTGTTCGAGCGCCCCGCCAACCGCTGATGAACCGCTGACGGGCAACCGCGCCCGTCCCCCGTTATCATGTCAGGCTGATGCCGGGTGTCGCCCCAAGCGCCCCCGGAACGACCATCGGACCATCCCATGCCCGCGACAGACGGGCGCAAGGAGGAGACATGACGACCGCCGCCCCGCTCACCGAAGGCAACCTGATGTGGACGCCGTCCGAGGCGTTCCGCGACAGCAGCCAGATCGCCGCCTTCATGGGCTGGCTGCGCGCCGAGCGCAGCCTGGCCTTTGACGACTACGACAGCCTGTGGCAGTGGTCGGTCACCGAGCTGGAAGCCTTCTGGGATGCCGTGCGCGCGTATTTCGACGTGCATTTCGACACGCCCGCCACGCAGGTGCTGGACCGCCACACTATGCCGGGCGCGCGCTGGTTCGAAGGCGCGACGCTGAACTACGTGCAGCAGGTATTCCGCCATGCCGGCACCGGCAGCGCCCGCCAGCGCGCCGCGATCCGTTATGCCGGCGAAGCGCAGCCGCTGGCCGAAGTGAGCTGGGCCACCCTCGAAGCCCAGGTCGCGTCGCTGGCGCATGCGCTGCGCCAGATGGGTGTGCAGCGCGGTGACCGTGTCGCCGGCTACCTGCCCAATATCCCCGCCACCATCGTCGCCTTCCTCGCCACCGCCAGCCTCGGCGCGGTGTGGTCGGGCTGCGCGCCCGACATGGGCCAGGTGGCAGTGATCGACCGCTTCCGCCAGATCGAGCCCAAGGTGCTGATAGCCGTCGATGGCTACCGCTATGGCGGCAAGGTCTACGACCGGGCCCCGGTGGTGGCAGACCTGGTCGCCACCCTGCCCTCGCTGACCGATCTCGTGCTCGTGCCACAGGTCGGCAGCAATGCGGCGCCGCCCGCTGGCGTGCGCACCCATGCCTGGCAGGAGGTGCTGGCGCACGACGTGCCGCTGGCGATCGAGCCGGTGCCGTTCGACCACCCGCTCTGGATCGTCTATTCGTCCGGCACCACCGGCATGCCCAAGCCGATCGTGCATGGTCATGGCGGCATCGTCATCGAGCAGCTCAAGCTGATGGCCTTCCATAACAACCTGGGCCCGGACGATGTCTTCCACTGGTACAGCAGCAGCGGCTGGATCATGTGGAACGCGCAGGTGGCCGGGCTGCTGCTGGGCACCACCATCGCGCTGTATGACGGCAACCCGGCTTTTCCGGATGCCGGCGTGCTGTGGCGCTTCGTCGACGATGCCGGCGTGACCATGTTCGGCGCCGGCGCGGCCTTCTTCACCAACTGCATGAAGGCCGGCATCGAGCCGGCGCGCATCGCCGACGTGTCGCGCCTGCGCGGGCTCGGCTCGACCGGCTCGCCGCTGCCGGTCGAGGCCTACGACTGGATCTACCGCCATGTGCGCGAAGACATCTGGCTGGTGCCGATGTCGGGCGGCACCGACTTTGCCGGCTCGTTCGTCGCCGGCTGCCCGCTGCTGCCGGTCTATTCCGGCGAGATGCAGTGCCGCTGCCTGGGCGCCAGGGTGGAGGCCTTCGACGACCACGGCCAGCCGCTGCTCGACGCGGTGGGCGAACTGGTGTGCACCGAGCCGATGCCGTCGATGCCGCTCTACCTGTGGGGCGACACCGACGGCAAGCGCTATCGCGACAGCTATTTCGACACCTATCCCGGCGTCTGGCGGCATGGCGACTGGATCAAGATCACAAAGCGCGGCGGCGCTGTGATCTACGGGCGCTCGGACGCCACCATCAACCGCCACGGCATCCGCATGGGCACCAGCGAGCTGTACCGCGTGGTGGAAGACCTGCCGGAGGTGCTCGACAGCATGGTGGTCGACCTGGAATACCTGGGCCGCGAATCCTATATGCCGCTGTTCGTGGTGCTGCGCGAAGGCCTGGTGCTGGATGATGCGCTGCGCGACACCCTGCGCGCGCGCATCCGCGACGCGCTGTCCTCGCGCCACGTGCCCAACGAAATCGTGCAGGTGCCCGGCGTGCCGCGCACGCTGTCGGGCAAGAAGATGGAAGTGCCGATCAAGAAGCTGCTGCTCGGCCATGCGCCGCAGGGCATCGCCAACCGCGATGCGATGGCCAACCCGGACACGCTCGACTGGTACTTCGACTACGCCGCACGCTTCCTGAAAGCACGGCAGGCCGACTCCGCCACGGCGTAGCGCCGGCGGACGCGGCGGTTGCCAGCGAGGACATCAGAACTCCACATCCAGCTCGCTGATTTCGTCGGGTTCCTCGCGCGCCGCCGCGATCCACTCCTGCAGTTCCGGCATCGACAGGATCTGCTTGCAGTAGGCAACCGGCACGGGATCGAGCATCACGCCATAGGTGACAAAGCGCGTCACCACCGGCGCGTACATGGCGTCGGCCATGGTGCGCGTGCCGAACAGGTACGGCCCGCCATAGCGCGTCAGGCATTCGGTCCAGATCGCCGTGATGCGATCGATGTCCGCCTGCGCACGCGACCATACCTTCATCCCGGGGAAATGCCCCTTCAGGTTCATCGGCAGCGCCGAACGCATCGCGGCAAACCCGGAATGCATCTCGCCGCAGATGGCGCGGCAGTGGGCACGCGCGGCGCGGTCTTCCGGCAGCAGGCCGGCCTTGGGGTGGATTTCATTCAGGTATTCGGCGATCGCCAGCGTGTCCCACACCGTCACGCCGTGGTGGCGCAGGCACGGCACCAGGATCGACGGGGACAGCAGCAGGATTTCCGCTCGCGCCGCGGCGTCGTCCGGCGGCACCAGCACTTCTTCGAATTCCAGGCCGGCAAAGCGCGCCAGCAGCCAGCCGCGCAGCGACCATGAGGAATAGGTCTTGCTGCTGATGGTGAGTGTGGTCTTGGACATCGCGCCTCCTTTACTGCTTGTTGCCGCCCGTGGCCGCGCACCTATGCAGTGCATCCGGCAGGCACCAGTCTGAAGCCGCTGCGCGCAATGCCCCGCGAAGCGGCGCCACGCCCATGCGCCAGGCGCATGCCTCGCTACTTGCGCGGCATGGTCCGCCCGCTCACAGCACAAAGCGCAAGGCGCGTGCCAGGCATAAACTGATGGCATGCATATTGCGGCTTGCAAGAGCCAGAATAGCGGGGACCGAGCCATGCTGTACCACGCCTACCAGATCTACGCGGACATGATACTGCCGGCCTGCACGCTGGCGGAGCTGGCTGCCGCGACGCTGGCGGCAAATCCCAGGTCCGGTGGTTTCGACGCGGTGCCCCGCCTGCGTGCCGCCTGCGAGCTCATCGCGCTGGTGCGGCTCACGCACCACCGTCCGGCCTTCGGCATCGACCACGCTACCGTCGGCGGCCAGCCGGTGCCGGTCACCGAGGAAGTCGTCGCGCGCACGCCGTTCTGCTCGCTGCTGCACTTCCGCCGCCACGGCATCGTCGGCCAGCCGCGCGTGCTGCTGGTGGCGCCGATGTCCGGCCACTTCGCCACGCTGCTGCGCGGCACGGTCCAGACCATGCTGGCCGACCACGACGTCTATCTCACCGACTGGCACAACCCCCGCGACATTCCGCTGCTGGCCGGGCGCTTCGGTTTCGACGAATTCGTGCAGCACCTGATCGGCTTCCTGCAGACGCTGGGCGGCGGCACGCATCTGGTGGCGATTTGCCAGCCTACCGTGGCGGCGCTGGCGGCAGCGGCACTCATGGCCGAGGACGGGGACCCCGCCCAGCCGCCCAGCCTGACGCTGATGGCCGGCCCCATCGACGCGCGCGTCAACCCGACCAAGGTCAACGCGCTGGCCATGAGCCAATCCCTCGAATGGTTCGAGCGCACCCTGATCGGCATGGTGCCGCTGCGCTTTGCCGGCGCGATGCGGCGCGTCTACCCGGGCCATGTGCAGCTGCTGGCCTTCATGAGCATGAACCCGGAGCGGCACGAACAGGCGCTGCGCGAGCTCTACGCCCTGCGCGAGCGCGGCGAGCACGACAAGGCCGATGCCATCCGCGACTTCTACATCGAGTACTTCGCCACCATGGACCTGACCGCGGAGTTCTACCTGGAAACCGTCAGCCTGGTATTCCAGCGCTTCCTGCTGGCCCAGGGCCTGCTTGACGTGAGCGGACGCCGTGTCCGCACGCACGCCATCCACCGCACCGCCCTGCTCACCGTGGAGGGCGAACGCGACGATATCTGCGCCATCGGCCAGACCGTGGCGGCGCAGGACCTGTGCGCCAGCCTGCGCCCCTACATGCGCATGCATCATGTGCAGACCGGGGTCGGGCACTATGGGGTGTTCAATGGCAGGCGGTGGGAAACGCAGGTGTACCCGCTGGTGCGCAACACCATCTACACCAGCAGTTAGGACGGCCGCAGCCAGCGCGCTGGCCTGGCTTATCATGGCAGCTGCGCCAGGCGGCACGCGAACGGCGCGGCACCAACAATCAACATGCCATTGCTTCCGACACAAGACTTCCAGGGCCAGCCACTGGTCCGGGTCGGCGCTGCCGACACGTTCCTGCTGCTCGCCCCGCAACACGGCGGGCGGCTGGTCCGCTGGGTGCACCGCGGCCAGGACATCCTCTACTGGCCGGACGCTGCCGACTGGTCCCGCCCGGCCAAGGTCCGCGGCGGCAACCCGCTGCTGTTTCCGTTCATCGGCCGGCATTTTGCCGATGGCAATCCGGGTCAGTGGCGTGACGGACAAGGGACGGTGCACACGCTGGCGCAGCACGGCTTTGCGCGCGACCTGCCCTTCGACGTCAGCGCCATCGACACGCAAGGCGCGATCACGATGACGCTGCGCGACAGCGATGCAACGCGCGCCGGCTACCCCTTTGCCTTTGTCTTCGACGCCATCTACCGCTTGCTGCCCGACGGCCTCGAAGTCACGCTGCGCACCACCAATACCGGCGCGCAACGCCTGCCCTGCTATCCCGGCCACCATTTCTATTTCGCGCTGCCGCACGCGCAACGTGCCGCGGCGTCGCTGGCATTGCCGGGCACGGAACGCATGCGCCAGCTACCCGATGGCAGCCCCGGGCCCGCAGAGCCGGGCGAGACGACTTATCGGCTGGACGACGCACGCCTGCAGGACACGTTCCACGTCTTGCGCGACAGCCCGTCCGCCGCGCTGGCGATGCCGGACCGCCGCGTCACGTTCGAACTCGACCTCGCCGGCAGCGCGCCATGGCATGCCGTGACGACCTGGGCCGAAAACGAAACCTCTGACTTCTATTGCGTGGAACCGTGGGTAGGCCTGCCCGATGCGATCCACCACGGCCAGGGGCTGCGCTGGATCGAGCCGGGGCAAACGGAAAGCGCGATATGCCGGCTGCGGGTGGCTGGCTGAGTCAGTGCATCAGGCTCAGTGCTCGAAATCCAGCCCGCCGATCAGGATCGCCGGGTCAGCCTGCGACAGCGAGCGGAAGTCGATCCCGCGCGGCTCCTGCCAGGCGCGCAGCTTGGCCGGCAACGCCGCCAGGTAACCGGCAAAGCGCGTCTCGCCCCCTGCGGCAAACAGCCGTTGCACCTCCAGCCCGTCCCACGCCAGCGTGATATCCAGCGCATAAGGGTGGCGCCGCAGGTCCGGCGGGCCATCCCCGGTCACGCGCAGGCGCGGCGGCCGGCCGGGGGCTTCGGCGGGCAGGGACTGGAGTTGCACGCGCCGGTCATGCTGGCCAATCGCGGCGGCGATGCGCGGCAGGCATTCCGCTTCAAAGCGGGCGAAGAAATCGGTGGTCAAGGTGGCGGCGTCCTGACGTTGCGAGTTGAAGCGATGGCGGCACACAACCGTGCGCCATCGTGCCAGCAACTATACGCCGCCGGGTGTCATACCGGGCGGTAGACCTGGAAGCCCAGCCCCGGCGACAGCACCGCGGTCTCCCCTTCCTGCAGCGCCACCGGCCGCAGGCTGCCATTGGCCATCGACTCCCCCGCAAACTCAGCAATATTGCGCAGGCGGGCCGCCGGGATCCCCAGCGCGCTGAGGCGCAATTCCAGCTGCTCCGCGGTGCCCACCGCCACCGCGCCCGCAATCGCCCGCTTGAGCGCCGCCGGATCGAGCGAGCGCACGAAGGCAGGCAAGGCGCCGGCATCCAGCGGCGTCTCGAACAAGGCTGGATCCTGCGCAAGCCCGCCCAGCCCGAGTGCGTCAAGCAGCGCCAGCAACTGCTTCGGCGTATTCGCGCCGATTGCCAGCCAGCCATCCTGCGTGCGGAAGAAATCGGCCGACGGGCTGCCCGAATAGCCCTGGTTGCCCTGCCGCGCCGGCACGCCGCCGGTGGTCATGGCATCGCATGTCATCGGATACATCAGTTGCAGGCCGGCGGTGGCCATCGATACGTCGAGCAGCATGCCCCGCCCCATGCGTTCGCTCTCGCGCACGCCGGCCAGGATGGCAAAGGCGGCCAGCATGCCGGTGGCCGAGTCGATCACCGGGAAGCCGGTCTTCATCGGCGGATCGCCCTCGGTGCCGGCCATCCAGGCCATGCCGGTGGCGGCCTGCACCACGTGGTCGTAGGCAGGCCGGCCATGCCACTGCGCCGCACCGCGGCCAAAGCCCGAGATGCTGCAATAGACCACGCGCGGATTGCGCGCGCGCACGGCTTCATAGCCCAGCCCGAAGCGCTCGAGCACGCCCGGCCGCAGGTTGTCGACGAAGACGTCGCAGCGGCCGGCCAGTTCCAGCGCGTGTTCGCGCCCGGCCTCATCCGACAGGTCGAGCGCCAGCGACGACTTGCCCGCATTGAGAGCGACAAAAGCGGCATGCCCCTTGCCCGCGCGGCGCATCACGTCGCCACCGCCGGCGCTCTCGACCTTGGTGACCTGTGCGCCCAACTGGGACAGCAGGAAGGTGGCAAACGGCCCGGCGATCACGTGCGAGAAATCCAGCACGCTGATGCCGGCCAGCGGGGCAAAGTCCGGTTGTGGAGCGAGGGTCATGGGATGGCCTATTCGATGGTGATGCGGTTCTTGTCGATAACCTGGCGGATGCGGGTGGTCTCGTCGGCCACCAGCCGCGAGAAGGCTTCAGGCGTGGGCGTCGGCGCAAGCACCGCGCCCATCTCGGCATAGAGCCGGCGCAGGCCGGGATCAGCCAGCGCCTGCATCACCGCGGCATGCAGCCGCGCCACGATCGGCGCGGGCAGATGCGGCGGCGCCCAGATGCCGCTCCATGCATCGAGATCGAGATCCTTGCGGCCCAGCGCCTCATTCAGCGTAGGCACCTGCGGCAGCACCGCGGCGCGGCTGGCCGAGGTCACCGCCAGGGCCCGCGCCTTGCCGCTGGCGATCTGCGGAATCGCCGTCGCCGCCACCGGGAAACCGAACTGCGTGTCGCCCTTGATCAGCGCTGGCACGATCTCGACCGAGCCCTTGTACGGCACATGCACCACGTCGATGCAGGTGGCCGACGCAAACGCCGCACCCGACACATGCGCGGCCGAGCCGATCCCGCCCGAGGCGTAGTTCAGCGTGCCGGGCGCGCGGCGCGCCGCGGCGACCAGGTCGGCCACGTTCCGGTACGGCGAGCTGGCGCTGACCACCAGCACCGCCGGGCTGACGCCAACGCGGATGACGTGGGTGAACGCCATCGGGTCGAACTTTGCGCCGGGCTGCAGCAGCTTCTGCGTGACATGGGTCGAGGCACCCAGCATCAGCGTGTAGCCATCCGCCGGCTGCTGCGCGACAAACTCCGCGGCCAGGATGCCGCCTGCACCGACCTTGTTCTCGACCACCACCGGCTGGCCGAGCGCGCGCGCAAGCAACTCAGCCAGCTTGCGGGTCTGGATATCCGGACCGCCGCCGGCGGCGTAGGGCACCACCAGCCGGATCGGCCGGTTGGGATAGGGACTGGCCGCACCGGCCCTGCCCAGCGCGGCAGCGGCCGGCAGCGCCAGCAGGGACTTCAGCAGCAAGCGGCGCCCGACGTTGGCATGCATCGCATGTCTCCTCCATGGTTTGCCCCGATTGTCCGGCGCCGGGCCATTCGAAACAATTATCCAGTTTTGATGGAGCCATCACGCTTTGTTATGAGTCCCGCCTCCCCTACGCGCCCGAGCGCCGCCACCCCTTCTCCCAACCGGATCGACCGGCTGCGCATCCGGCACCTGCGCCTGCTCGACCTGGTGGCGCGCAGCGGCTCGCTGACCGCGGCCGGCGAAGCGCTGCATATCAGCCAGCCCGCCGTCACCAAGATGCTGCAGGAGCTGGAGCACGCCTTCGGCTGCAAGCTGATCGAACGCTCCACGCGCGGCGGGCGGCTGAGCCCCGCGGGCGAACGCGCGCTGGAGCGGCTGCGCGTGGTGCTGGGCGCGATCGATGCCGCCGGCGAGGCGCTGCAGGCGCGCCCGGAGGTACCGCTGGTCCGGCTGGGCATGCTGCCGCTGGTGGGCGTGGACGTGCTGCCGCAGGCGGTCGCGCTGCTGCTGGCCCAGGAAGCGCTGCCGCGGCTGGCAGTGCGCGAACATACCGTCGGCGGCCTGACCGCAATGCTTTGCGAAGGCGAACTCGACTGCATCGTGGGCCGGCTGCAGAAAGACGATACCGACCAGCTCAAGGCCAAAGTCCACATCACCCCGCTGCGCGATGAATACCTGGCCGTGGTCTGCGCCCCCGGCCACGCGTTGGCGCGGCGCCGCGAGGTTGCGCTGGCGGACCTGCATGAAGGCCCCTGGATCCTGCCGCCGCGCGGCACCCACACGCGCGACGTGTTCGAGCAGCCCTTCCTCGACGCCGGCCAGCTGCCGCCCGTTCCGCATATCGAATCGGCCTCGTTCCACAGCAACCTGGCCATGACCGCCGCCGGCGGCTTCCTGACGGTGGCGCCGGCCACGGCGCTCGCCCACTACCAGGCCATGTCGATGGTGCGGGAAGTGCGGCTGCGCACACCGTTTGCCTCGGGCCGGCTGGTCTTCATCACCCCGGCGGAGATCGAGGCGCCGCCCGCCGTGATCCGGTTGCGCGAAGCCCTCGAAACGGTGACAAGGCAGGACACCGGCGCACCGCCGGCACGCGCGCGGCGCCGCTGACGGGTCACGGGCTGGCTGCCGCACTACACTGGAAATGGATGCACCGCCATTTCCGGCCCAAGGGAACCGGCCGCCTTTCCCCGGCCCCAGCCAGTGCTGATCACCCGATGAACCGCCTCAGGTACGCAGTAAGCCTGTCCTATGAGGTCATGGATCCCATGGCGGACTTCCTGCTCAATATCGAAGCCGCCCGCACGCCCCGGCAGTTCGTCGTCTCGGAGCAGCTGACGCTGCCGCCCGGCCTCGAGACCACCCGCTACACCGATCCCGTGCTGGCCAACCGGCTGCTCAGGCTGCGCGCGCCCCGGGGCCGCCTCGGCATCCGCTATGAGGCGATCATCGACATCGATCACTACCTGGAAGACGGCGACAGGCTGGCAGAAGTGCCCGTTGCCGAACTGCCCTTCGATGTCCTGCCCTACCTGGCACCAAGCCGCTACTGCGAATCCGACCGCCTGATGGAATTCGCCAGCCGCGAGTTCGGCGGCATGCTGCGGGGCTATGTGCGCGTCTACGCCATCCGCGAGTGGGTGCGCAATCACGTGCGCTTCCTGTCGCGCTCCACCAACGAACGCACCTCGGCTGCCGACACCGTCGTGGAGCGCACCGGCGTCTGCAGGGATTTCGCCCACCTGATGATCGCCCTGTGCCGCGCGCTGAGCATCCCGGCACGCATGTCCAGCAGCCTCGACTATGGCGCGGACCCAGGCACGGGCGCGCCGGATTTCCACGCGGTGGTGGAGGTCTACCTGTCGCACCGCTGGTACCTGCTGGACCCTTCGGGCATCTCGATCCCCACCGGCCTGCTTCGCATCGGCACCGGCCGGGATGCCGCGGACATACCGTTTGCGGCCATCTTCGGCCAGGTAAGGTCGGAGCGGCCCGCGGTGGAAATCGAGCCGTTGACGGATGCGGCGGCTGGTATCGGGATGCCGGAGTTTACGCCGCAGGCGATTTCGACGTGGTAGCGGATAAGGACGTTAGTGCTGGCACAGGCACTTATTTTGCCCGCACCGCAGCTGGCGGCTTGCGTCCGCGCCAGAAATCCGCATAGAATCGCGGGTTCGCGGGCGTCGTATAATGGCTATTACCTTAGCTTCCCAAGCTAAAGACGTGGGTTCGATTCCCATCGCCCGCTCCACTTCCAGTCGAGACAAGCCGCCTTTGCCACCATTACGGTGATCTGCCCGGCGGCTTTTTTGTTGCCATGCTTCCCCAAGACCCCAGCACCGAACCGACGCCGGCTGACGACGCCGCGCCGGTAGACAGCGCCGGACAAGCGTCCGCTCCCTCTCCTGCCGATCCTGAAGGCGTTGCGCATCCGCGCCGGATCCGTTCGTTCGTGCGCCGCGCGGGGCGGACCTCGACCGGGCAGCAGCGTGCCATCGACGAAGTCGGGCCGCGCATGATGGTGCCGTACGCACAGCAGCCACTGGACTGGGAGGCAACATTTGGCCGCAAGGCGCCGTCGATCCTTGAGATCGGCTTCGGCATGGGCGAGACCACCGCGCATATCGCCGGCCTGCGGCCGCAAGACAACTTCCTGGGCTGCGAGGTGCATGAGCCCGGCGTGGGCGCGCTGCTCAAGCTGATCGACGAGCGCGGCCTGGCCAATGTGCGGATCCTCCAGCACGATGCGGTGGAAGTGATCGCGCATATGCTGACCGATGACTGCCTGGACGGCGTGCATATCTACTTCCCGGACCCCTGGCACAAGAAGCGCCACAACAAGCGCCGGCTGGTGCAGCCGCCGCTGGTGAAGGTGCTGGCCGCGCGGCTGAAGCCGGGCGGCTATATCCACTGCGCGACCGACTGGGAAGAGTATGCGCACCAGATGGTGGAAGTGCTGTCGGGCGAGCCGTTGCTGGAGAACACCTCGACCGCTGCGGACGGATTTGCCGAGCGGCCCGATTACCGGCCCGTGACCAAGTTCGAGCGGCGCGGCGTGCGCCTCGGGCATGGCGTGTGGGACGTGGTCTTTCGCAAGCGCGCCTGAGCGCTGGCGACGGAGAAACAAAAAAGCGTGGCAACTGCCACGCTTTTTTGTTGCCTGCTGCAATCCCGCTCAGGCGTGCCAGGACACCAGGCCGGAGTACGCGGTCAACAGCACCACGATGCCGAAGGCGATGCGGTACCAGGCAAACGGCTTGAAATCATGCGTGGCGACGAAACGCAGCAGCCAGCGCACGCACAGGAAGGCGGACAGGAAGGCAAAGACGAAGCCCACCGCGAAGATGCCGAGGTCGTCCCCGTTCAGCAGCGCGCGCGCCTTGTACAGCTCGTACACGGTGGCGCCGAAGATCACCGGGATCGCCAGGAAGAACGAGAACTCGGTGGCCACCTGCCGCGACAGCCCGAACAGCATGCCGCCGATGATGGTGGCACCGGAGCGCGAGGTGCCCGGCACCAGCGCGAAGCATTGCGCCAGGCCGACCTTGAGGGCATCGCGCCAGTTCAGGTCATCGACCGATTCAATCCGCGGCGCGCCGGCCTTGGCGGCCTCCAGCAGCGCATTGCCCTGCGGATGCGAGACCGTGCCGCGGCGCGCGTCGCGCCATTCGGCCAGCAGGATGACCACGCCGCCAACGATAAAGGCCAGCGCCACCGAGATCGGGTTGAACAGGTGGGCCTTGATCCATTTGCCGAAAATAAAGGCCAGCACGATGGCCGGCACCGAGGCGATCACCACGTTGGCGGCAAAGCGTTGCGCCAGCGGCTCGGCGCGCAGGCCGCGCACCACGTTGCCGATGCGCGCGCGGAATTCCCAGCAGACTGCCAGGATCGCGCCGAACTGGATCACGATTTCGAAGATCTTGCCCTTCTCATCGTTGAAGTCGAGCAGCTGGCCGGCCAGGATCAGGTGGCCGGTGCTGGAGATGGGGAGAAACTCGGTCAGTCCTTCGACGATGCCGAGTATCACGGCTTTCAGGGCAAGTGCGATTTCCATGCGGAACGGAGAAACGTGGTCATGGGCGTTGCCCGGCATGCGCGCCGGACCGCCTGGATTGTTATATGAGCGCCCCGGTCAGGGGCGGTTGATCTTGACGTTGATGCCGTCAGGCAAAACGGTGATTGTACCGGGTGCCACATTCATGCCGGCAACGCGCAACTGGTCTTCGCGGAAGGTATAGAGCGGATAGTCCTGCAGCAGCTGCTCGGCCAGGATGCCACCCAGCGCGTTGAGCTGGCGCGAAAACTGCGCGGGCATGCCCTGCACGTCGAAGCGCTGCACCTCGGGGTCCTGCAGCACCACCGAGCGCGTGGGCTCGTCATAGCGCAGGCCGCTGTCCAGCGCAAAACGCCCTGACAGGGCCCGGCTGAAGAACAGCTTGTTGTCGACCACGGCGTCAAACTGCACGTTGACGCGGTTGCGCGCCGGGTCCAGCGTCAGCTGCGGGTTGGCCAGCTGGATGTCGAACAACTCCATATAGCGCTTGTTGAACGGAAACTTGCGCTCCAGCGCCGCCTGCAGCTGGCTTTGCGAGAAGGTGTATTCGTTGCGGAAGGCGCCGCAGGCGGCCAGGCCCACGGCCAGCGTGGCCGCGGCAGCCGCGGCGAGCCAGCGCCGTCGGGAAGTCCGGATCATATTGCCTCCGATTGCGGGATAGTCAGGTCGCGTACCAGGCGTCATGCGAGCGGACCGGGCCGCCCGGGCCCGGCCTGCGGCGCGGTCAGGATTTCCAGCCGGGTCAGCCAGTGCAGCGCGGCTTCGCGCGAATCGCCGCACATCTCGGCCGACGGCTTCAGGCCGCCGCAGAACGCGGGCCGGTCCGGCCTGCCGAACACCGCGCAGCGCATATCCGGCAGCAGCTGCGCGCACGGCTCGCCCGCCGGCTTGCCGGCAGGCATGCCGGGCAGCGGCGAGGCGATCGACGGGGCGATGCAGCAGGCGCCGCAGCCCGCGCGGCAGGAAAGGTCTGACCGGCAACTCATGACGATGGTTCAGGATGGGCAATGGACAGCCGCAAGGCGGCCGGCACAAAACGGACATTGTGCCCGAAGGGCCGCTGTCGTCCTGTAAGAAAAGGAAAACGCCGTAAGCCGCGGCCGAGCGTCGCCGGAAAAAGCGCACAACAAGCCACACTTAGCAAATCAGCCTCAGTGCCGCCTCGGTGTGTACCCGAGGGTCGCCCGGCCTGCGCTTGACCCCCTCATGGCGCTCATCTACATTACTGACCCACAAGTTATTAACTTCCTGACCCGCCCCCACGTGCCCCGCAGTACCCGCAAGACATCCGTGAAAACGCCCGCCGATCCGCACAAGGACGCCGACACCCCGCGCTGGAGCCGGCGCAAGGCCGCCCGCCCGCAAGAGCTGGTGGCCGCGGCGCTCGACCTCTTCGTTGAGCGCGGGTATGCGGCCACCCGGCTGGAAGACGTGGCCGCGGCGGCCGGCGTGTCCAAGGGCACGGTCTATCTTTACTTCGCCAACAAGGAAGAGCTGTTCAAGTCGGTGGTGCGCGAGAACCTGGTGCCGGCACTGGCGCGCGGCTCGGACCTGGTCGACGCCTACGACGGCAGCACGCCCGAGCTGTTGCGCGAGCTGCTGCGCGGCTGGTGGGGCCTGATCGGCGCCACGCCGGTGGCGGGGCTGACCAAGCTGATCATGGCCGAGTCGGCCAACTTCCCGGACATCGCCCGTTTCTATAACCAGGAAGTGATGATGCCGGGCGACGAGTTGTTCGCCAAGGTGCTGGCCCGTGGCGTGGCGCGCGGCGAATTCCGCGCGATGCCGGCCAACCCCACCACGACGCTGGTCTGTGCGCCGCTGGTGTTCCTGATGCTGTGGCAGCGCGCGCTGCGCGCCACCGCCGAGAAGGACATCGACCCCGAGGCCTTCCTGGACGGCCTGCTGGACACGCTGCTGTTCGGGCTCACCAGCGGCGATGCCCGCAATCGCCCGCTGCCGCCGCAGACCGGCCCCTATATCTGGGAACGCATCCGCGACGACATGCTGGCGCAACGCGCCGCCGCCATGGACGCCGACGCCGAGCCCGATCCCCCTGCGCCGCGACCCGGCCCCTGAACATGAAGCGCAAGACCCTGCTGATCACCGCCGCCTGCATCGCCATCGCGCTGACCGCCACGGTCGCCGTGCGCAAGGCCGTTAGTGCGCGCCAGCCGCAGGCGCCGGCCCAGGCCGCCGTCAACGTGGTGGAATTCCTGCAGACCGACCTGGTCAGCGTGGCGCGCCAGGACCTGCGGGTGTCGCTGCCGCTGTCGGGCAGCCTGCGTGCGCTGAACCAGGCCTCGGTCAAGGCCAAGGTCTCCGGCGAGGTCAAGGCGGTGCTGGTACGTGAGGGCGAGCCGGTGCGCGCCGGCCAGGTGATCGTTCGCATCGATGCCACCGAGTACGAGGCCAAGGTGGCGCAGGCGCGCGGCCAGATGCTGGCCACGCGCGGGCAGTTCGAGAACTCGCGCCAGACCTGGGAGCGCAACCGCGAGCTGGTCGGCAAGGGCTTTATCTCCAGGACCGCGTTCGACAAGTACCAGGCCGACCTGGACGTCGCCCGCGCCAACCTAGACGCGGCCCAGGGCGGCCTGGCCGTGGCGCAGAAGGCGCTGGCCGACACCGTGGTCAAGGCACCGCTCGATGGCATGGTGGCCGCGCGCGCGGTGCAGCCGGGCGAAAAGGTCTCGCCGGATACGCGCCTGGTCGACGTGGTCGACCTGCGCGTGCTGGAACTGGAAGCGCCGATCCCGATGGCGGACGTGGCGCGCGCCGCGGTCGGCCAGCCGGTGGCACTGGACGTGGAAGGCGCCGGCCGCTTCACCGGCAAGCTGGTGCGCATCAACCCGGCAGTCAGCCAGGGCACGCGCAGCATCATGGTCTATATCCGCGTCGAGAATGCAGATCAGACGCTGCGCGCCGGCATGTTCGCGCGCGGCGCGCTGGTGCTGGGCGAGCGTGCCGGCGTGGTGGCGGTGCCGGCCTCGGCGGTGCGCACCGAAGGCGAGCGCGCCTTCGTCTATGCCATCGACAAGGACACGCTGGCCGAGCGCCCGGTGCAGCTTGGCATCCGCGACGAGGCCAGCGGCATGGTGGAAATCGTCTCGGGGCTGGACGCCGGCACCGAGATCGTCCGCAACAACCTCGGCACGCTGCGCAGCGGCAGCCAGGTCAAGCGCGTCAAGGCGTAAGGGCCCGCGCCATGTGGTTCACCCGCCTGTCGATCCGCAACCCGGTGCTGGCCACCATGATGATGATGGCCTTCATCGTGGTGGGGCTGTTCTCTTACCAGCGGCTGCCGGTCGACCAGTTCCCCGACATCACCTTCCCGGTGGTGGTGGTGCAGACGGAATATCCCGGCGCCGCGCCGGAGTCGGTGGAGTCCGACGTCACGCGCAAGGTCGAGGAGATCGTCAACACCATCTCCGGCATCGACGAGATCTTCTCGCACTCCTACCAGGGCACTTCGGTCGTCGTCATCAAGTTCGACCTGAGCGTCGACGTCGGCCAGGCCGCGCAGGACGTGCGCGACAAGATCGCGCTGATCCGCCCGCAGTTCCGCGACGAGGTGAAAGAGCCGCGCGTGCTGCGCTATGACCCGTCCGACGCGCCGATCTTCTATCTCTCGGTCTCCAACGCACCGGGCGCCACCCGCAGCCAGCGCGAGCTGACCACCATCGCCGACCAGATCGTGCGCAAGCGGCTGGAGACGGTGCGCGGTGTGGGCGCCATCAATATCGTGGGCGGCACCAAGCGCGAGGTCGAGATCCGCATCCGGCCGGCGCAGCTCGAGGCGCTGGGGATCGGCGTGGACCAGGTGATGAGCGCCATCCGCAACGAGAACCAGGAACTGCCCGCGGGCGAGCTGCGTTCCTCGGCCACGGAAACGGTGGTGCAGATCAAGGGCCGCGTGCCCACCCCGGACGCGTTCCGCCAGATCATCGTGGCGCGCCGCGCCGGCCAGCCGGTCACGCTGGGCGAGATTGCCGATGTGCGCGACGGCCAGGAAGAGCAGGAAAGCCTGGCGCTGCTGGACGGCAAGCGCGCACTGTTCCTGTCGGTGGTGAAGGCACAGGGCCAGAACACCGTCGATACCGTCGACGGCCTGGTGCGCATGACCGAAGAAACACGCAAGCTGGTGCCGGCCGGGGTGCAGCTGAACGTGGTCAACGACACCGCGCGCGGCATCCGCAGCAGCGTCAAGGAGGTGCGATCGACGCTGCTCGAAGGCGCCTTCCTGACGGTGGCAATCGTATTCCTGTTCCTGGGCTCCTGGCGCAGCACGGTGATCACCGGCCTGACGCTGCCGATCGCGCTGATCGGCACCTTCGGCGTGATGTATATGTGCGGCTTCACGCTCAACGTGATCACGCTGATGGCGCTGTCGCTGTGCGTGGGCCTGCTGATCGACGATGCCATCGTGGTGCGCGAGAACATCGTGCGCCACAACCTGATGGGCAAGGACCACCGCAGTGCGGCGCTTGACGGCACCAACGAGATCGGGCTGGCGGTGCTGGCCACCACCTTCTCGATCGTGGCGGTGTTCCTGCCGGTGGGCTTCATGGGCGGCATCATCGGGCGCTTCTTCCACCAGTTCGGCATCACCGTGGTCGCGGCGGTGCTGATCTCGATGTTCGTCTCGTTCACGCTGGACCCGATGCTGTCGTCGGTCTGGCACGACCCGGACCTGCACGGCACCGGCAACAAGAAGAGCTGGTACGGGCGCACGGTGGGGCGGTTGCTGGACTGGTTCTCGGCAAAGATGGACAAGCTTGGCAACGGCTACGCCGGCATGCTGGGCTGGGCGCTGAAGCACCGGCTGGCCACCGCCATCATCGCCGCGGTGACCTTCTTCGGCAGCTTTGCGCTGGTGCCGCTGATCGGCACCGAATTCGTGCCCAATGCCGACCTGGGCGAGACCCAGGTCGGCTTCACCACGCCGGTCGGCACCTCGATCGAAGTCACCGAAGCCAAGGTGAGGCAGGTGGAAGCCGCGCTCAAATCGTTCCCCGAAGTGGCCTACACCTACGCCACCATCAACTCGGGCAATGCCTCGGGCCGCAACAATGCGCTGGTGTCGGTGCGCCTGACCGAGCGGCGCTCGCGCCAGCTGTCCACCGCGCAGCTCAACCCGCTGATCCGGCAGCGCCTGGCGGGCATTGCCGGCATCACGCTGACCATGGTGGGCATGCCCGACGGCGCCGGCGGCCAGAAGGCGATCCAGGTATCGATCCAGGGCGATGACCTGGACGAACTGCGGCGCCTGTCCAGGGAAGCCGGCACGCGCATGAAGGCGATCCGCGGCCTGGCCGACCTGGATTCGAGCATGAAGGACGACCGCCCCACCATCGAGGTGCGCATCCGGCGCGAGCTGGCCTCGGACCTGGGCGTGGGCGTGGCGCAGATCGGCAATGCCCTGCGCCCGCTGCTGGCCGGCGACGCCATCAGCTCATGGCGCGCGCCCGATGACGAGAACTACGACGTGCGCGTGCGCCTGCCCAGGGACGCGCGCACCGGCATGGCCGACCTGAGCGCGCTGATGATTGCCAGCAGCCAGACCAACGCCGACGGCTCGCCCAAAATGGTGCCACTGCGCCAAATCGCCGAGCTGGTGCCGACCACCGGCGCCAACCAGATCAGCCGGCGCGATTTGAACCGCGAGGTCGAGCTGACCGCCAACGTGGCCGGGCGCTCGGCTGGTGAAGTCGCACGCGATGTCAAGGCCGCGCTGGACGGCATGAGCTGGCCTGCCGGCTACAAGTACCGCTTTGGCGGCTCGACCAAGTCGATGAACGAGTCCTTCGGCTACGCCGTGTCAGCGCTGGCGCTGGCGGTGATCTTCATCTACATGATCCTGGCCTCGCAGTTCGCCAGCTTCTTCCAGCCGATCGCCATCATGACCTCGCTGCCGCTGACGCTGGTCGGCGTGTTCGCGGCGCTGCTGCTGTTCCGCTCGACGCTGAACATGTTCTCGATCATCGGCTTCATCATGCTGATGGGGCTGGTGACCAAGAACGCGATCCTGCTGGTGGACTTCGCCAACCAGGCACGCCAGGGCCATGTGGACGGCGCCGACGGCCGCCAGCCGCTGTCACGCGAGGCGGCGCTGGTGGAGGCCGCGCGCGTGCGGCTGCGCCCCATCCTGATGACCACGCTGGCGATGATCTTCGGCATGGTGCCGCTGGCCTTCAGCCTGGGCGAAGGCGCCGAGCAGCGCGCGCCGATGGGCCAGACCGTGATCGGCGGAATCATTACCTCGTCGATCCTGACGCTGGTGGTGGTGCCGGTGATCTATACGTATCTTGATGATTTCGGCGCCTGGCTGCGCCGGCTGTGGCAAGGCAAGCCCGCCAGCGAGCCCGCAGCGCACGCGCAGCCCGCGCCCGGCCGGCAAGCGGCACCGGATCGGCCGGCACCGGCGGAGGCCAGCGCGGAATGAGCCTGGCGGCGTCTGCAAGGTTAAAATAAAGGGTTTGATAAGACTGTCCGGCCGTGGCACCGCGCGGCCGGCGCACAGACCGACAGCGGTTGGCATTGGTAAGGAATGGCAAGATGGATCTCGAAAAAGCCCGATTCAACATGATCGAACAGCAAATCCGCCCGTGGGACGTGCTGGACCAGGAAATCCTGGACCTGCTGGCGGTGGTCAAGCGGGAGCAGTTCGTCCCGGCCGCGTACGCCTCGCTGGCGTTCGTCGACATGGAGATTCCGCTGCCCGCCGGGCAGAACATGCTGGCGCCGCGCGTGGAAGCCCGCATCCTGCAGGACCTGGCCGTGCGCAAGCATGAGAACGTGCTGGAAATCGGCGCCGGCTCCGGCTACATGGCCGCCCTGCTGGCCAACCGCGCGCGCCACGTGCTGACCGTGGACATCGTGCCCGAGCTGGTCGAGCTGGCCCGCACCAACCTGGCCAACGCCGGCGTCACCAACGTCGACGTGGCCGAAGGCAACGCCGCCGACGGCTGGAGCGCCGCCGCGCCCTACGACGTGATCTGCATCTCGGGCTCGCTGCCGGCGATTCCGCAGTCGATCCTGTCGCAGGTCAAGGTGGGCGGCCGCATCGCCGCCTTCATCGGCGAGCTGCCGGTGATGGAAGCGCGCCTGGTCACGCGCGTGTCCGAGACCGAATACCAGGTCGTCAACCTGTTCGAAACCGCGGTCAAGCCCCTGCAGGGCGCGGCCCGGCCGTCGCAATTCCAGTTCTGAGGACGGATCCACCATGCAGGTCATCAAAGCGACCGAACTGGCCCAGTGGCTGGCCGATGCCAGCCGCGCCAAACCGGTCCTGCTCGACGTGCGTGAAGGCTGGGAGGTGCAGACCTGCGCCATGCCCGGCATCACCCACATCCCGATGCGGGACATCCCCGCGCGCGCGGCCGAACTCGACGAAGACGCCGACATCGTCTGCATCTGCCACCACGGCGCACGCAGCATGCAGGTGGCGGCCTACCTGGAGCGCCAGGGCTATGGCAAGGTCTACAACCTGACCGGCGGCGTCGACGCCTGGGCCAGCGATGTCGACCCGGCCATGCCGAAGTACTGAAGCGGCAGTCCAGCACAGCAACACCAAGAAGAATCGACTGTAGCCGCGGCCCGCGCCCGGCAACCTGGAGCTTTCATGACGTTTGCGCCCAACGCCCTGGCCGGAGTGATCCGGACACGCCTGGCGATCGCGGTTTCCCTGCTTGCCCCGCTGCTGGCCATGATGCCGGCGGCACCGGCAAGCGCGGCCGACCTGCTGCAGGTCTATCGCGATGCGCAAGCCAATGACGCGCAGTTTGCCAGCGCGCGCTCGCAGCTGCTGGCCACGCGCGAGCGGCTGCCCCAGGGCCGTGCCGGGCTACTGCCGCAGGTGGTCGGCACCGCGGGCGCCAACCGCACCAAGCTCGACCAGACCGCTTCGCTGCCGGTCGGCGCCGGGGCCAGTGCCTCCGGCACGCGCTTCTTCAACAACAACAACTGGCAGCTGCAACTGAGCCAGCCACTGTTCCGCTGGGACCGCTGGGAAACCTACAAGCAGGGCGAACTGGCGTCGCTGGCTGGTGAAGTCAGCTTCCACCAGGCCGAGCTCGACCTGATCACGCGCAGCGCGCAGGCCTACTTCGACGTGCTGGCGGCACAGGACAACCTCTACCTGGCACGCGCGCAGAAGAAGGCCATCTCCGAGCAGCTGGAGCAGGCCAAGCGCAATTTCGAAGTCGGCACCGCCACCATCACCGACACCAACGACGCCCAGGCCCGCTATGACCTGGCCACCTCGACCGAAATCGCCGCGCAGAGCGACCTTGAGATCAAGCGCGCCACGCTGCAGCAGATCACCGGCAAGCCGGTCGACGAAGTGCTGGGCCTGCGCCCCGAAGCACCCATCCCCGGCCCGCAGCCGCCCGACGTCAACGCCTGGGCCGCGCAGGCAGAGACCAGCAACCTGCAGGTGAACCTGGCCAGCTACAACCTGGAAACCGCCCAGCGCGAAACCAACAAGGCCAAGGCCGGCCACCTGCCCTCGGTCGACCTGGTGGCCTCGTACGGCTTCACCAACCAGACCGGCAGCGCCACGCAGGCCATCTCCACCCATTACAACGCCTCGCAGATCGGCGTGCAGCTGACCATGCCGATCTTCGCCGGCGGCCAGATCCAGTCGCGCGTGCGCGAGACCCTGGCCCTGGCCGACAAGGCCGCCAGCGACCTGGAATTCGCGCGCCGCACCGCCGCGCAGACGGCCCGGCAGACCTACTCCGGCGTGTCCAACGGCCTGGCCCAGGTCAAGGCCCTGGAAGCCGCCGAACGCTCGGCCACCAGCGCGGTGGAATCCAACCAGCTCGGCTATGAAGTGGGCGTGCGCATCAATATCGACGTGCTCAACGCCGAAGCGCAACTGTTCTCCACCCGGCGCGACCTGGCCAAGGCCCGCTACGACACCATCATGAACGGCCTGCGGCTGAAGGCCTCCACTGGCGTGCTGCAGGAAGCCGACGTGGTGCAGATCAACACCCTGCTGACCACGTCGCCGGGCGCGCTGTACAAGCTGCCCGCGCCAGCACAGGCCGGCGCCAAGGCGCCGGCAAACCCGCGCGCCGCGGTCGAACGCCGCGGGACGCGGCGCGAAGCCACGCCCGCCGGCGCACCGCGCACCTGATCCTCCGCAGCACGCCGCAAAGCAAAACGGGCCGCAATTGCGGCCCGTTTGCGTGAACGGCGTCGCGCCTTACTTCGCCCGCGTACGCGACTCCACCTTCAGCAGCTGCCAGCGGATCGACGACGCATCCGCCGGCGGATTCGGCACCTGGTACTCGCGCACGCGCAGCGTGTAGGCCACGCCCGGCTCAAAATCCAGCCCCTCGATCGGGCCATACCAGAGCTGCCACGGCGCCTCCGGCGATTCGCGCCAGCGGTAGCACGTCATCTTGCCCACCCCCGAGCACTCCACGCGCTGCGAATCGATATAGACCACCTTCTCCACGCCGCCGGCTTCCACGCTCGCACCGCGCTTGCCCAGGCCTTCGCGCTCTACAAACTGCAGCAAGTCGCCGCCGGCAGTCTTCCAGATGATCTGCCGGCCCGTGCTGCCCGCCGACGGCTGCGTGCCGACCGTGGCAAACGGCGTCTGCATCGCCTTGAGCAAAGCCGACTCCAGTTCCATGCGCGGCGGCGGGCAAGCCATGCGCGTGCCGGCGATGCGGTCAAAGCGGATGCCGGTGTCGGTCTTGCCATAGCTGCCGGTAAAGCGGTTGCAGCCACTGGTGCCGCTGACCGTGCCCTGCGCGGCATCGATGCCCTCATTGAACTCAAAAATGATGGGCTGGCCGTTGTCGCCGTGCGGGATATCGCGCAGCGCGCCGTCGGGCTGCTGCCAGCGCACCAGTTCCCAGCGGCTGGGGCCGGAGGGTTGGGTCTGGTTGAGGTTGGTACCGGCGGAGGGGAGGTCAGGCGCCGCCGCGGTCGTGCAGGCACCTAGCGCGGTTGCCACCAGCAAGGCGGCCGCGCTGCGGGCAGCCAGGGAGAAGGGGAACAGGCTGGTACGGCTGTGCATGAAGGACTCCTGTAACAGGGCCGCTCAAGACGGCCGCATGGTGCAATCGACAGATCTGACCAAGGGCATGCCGAAAAGTGCACCCCACTGATACATCAGTTTAGCAAGGCGGTTGCGCCAAAGCGCCGGTCCAGCATCGATTAAATCACATACATTCTGTAACGTCCCAACGGGTTCGGCGGGCTAGGATGCGGAACATCAAGATATCCCACCCTGACCATCCGATATAATTGCCTCGCCCGGCGCAGCAATGTGACCGACAGGCTCCGCTGCTCAACAGGCGGCGACAAAATAATAAGAAGGATGGATCGGCCCGCATCCCGAGTGCACAACCCTTCCTCCGGAAACCTCTCTCCATGCTCTTGATGACGAGATTGCAGAGATCCCAATCGTATGGGGTCGACAAAGCTCTGTACCTGGCCGCCTGTGCCGTTCTGGCAGCGTTCCCTGCGCTGATGTTTGTCAAGCCGACGGTTAGCAACCTCTGCTACGGACTCCTGCTCGGCTGGAGCGCCATCACTCTCGTTGCCGGCGGGCGCGAGGGCCGGGCGGAATGTGGGGGGCTGTTGCGCAGGTACTGGTTCTTCATGCTGGCCATGGCGGCGTTGCCGCTGGCAGTGCTGTTGCAGCAACTGCTGTCGGGGGCGGAGGAGCCGCATGTTTCTTACCTTTACCTGCGCTTTGCTTTGTTCATTCCGTTGGTTTTTGGGATGGTACGGCTTGGCAGGGGTGGGATGCGGAATGTGCAGTGGGGTTTCGTGGTCTGTGCGCTCCTTTCCGCGGCCTGGATCCACGAGGCGACAGCTGCCGGTCGCCCAGCTCACGTAGGGTCCTCCAATATCATCCCCCTTAGCAATCTTTCCATGCTGATGGGAATACTCGCCCTGATTTCAATTGGATGGGATCGTCCCAGGGACTACCTGCAATCGGGCCTGAAGCTGCTGGCAGGCTTTGCCGGCCTGTACGCTTCATACATGAGCGGCACGCGCGGCGGCTGGATCGCCATCCCCGTGCTGGCACTCATTGCGCTAGCTGCATCACACAGGCTGACGCGGATGCACAAAGCGGCGGCCATGCTTGGGCTGGCTGGCCTCATGAGCCTCGCGTGGCTCGGCAGCGCCCGCGTGCAGCAGCGCACGGCAGACGTTGTTTCCGAAGTGTCTCAATTCGCTCAACATGTAACCCTGGACACCCCAACCGGGATACGGCTACAGCTCTGGCGGGCCTCACTGGAAATGATACAGGCTCACCCCTGGACCGGCGTAGGGCCAGAGAAGTTTGAGTGGACCCTGCAAACGCTTGCGGCGCGGCATGTAATCACCCCAATGGCTGCCACCATGCCGCATTCACACAATGAACTCCTGCATGCTACGGCCACGCTCGGCATCCCGGGCCTACTGGCAATCCTTGCCCTGTATCTGGTACCGGCCGCCTTCTTCCTGCGCCATCTTGGCAATGCAGACCGGGGCACGCAGGTCGCCAGCGCCATGGGCCTGGCCCTGTGCTGCGGCTTCATGGTGTTCGGCCTGACCGAGGTCATGTTCGCCACGACCCTGGTCAATGCCTTCTACAGCCTGACCATGGCCGTGTGCTTTGCCTATGTGGTTGCGCGCAAGGACGCCTTGCCCGCGCGGGCGGCCAGTTGAGCCAGGACTCACGACGCAATATCTGCTTCCTGACCGGTACCTTGAATGCGATGGCCGGCGCGGAGCGGATGACCGCAACGATCGCCAATGCGCTGGCCGATCTTGGCCATCGTGTCACGATCCTGAGCCTCTGGGACGCTGCCAGCCAGTTTCCGTTGCATCCACGCGTGCGCCATGAAGCGCTGTTCGCGCAACGGCCCTCCTTCAAACGCGCCTATTTCGCCACGGTCGCCGGCATCCGCAGGCACTGCATCGCGCATCGCATCGATGTGCTGGTACAGGTCGACACCATGCTCGAACTCTTCGTGCTGCCTGCCACCCTCGGCCTGGGCCTGCACCATATCGCGTGGGAGCATTGCCACTTCGACGAGGATCTCGGCAAGCCGGCACGCAAGGTGGCACGTCGACTGGCCGCGCGGTTCTGCCGGCAGGTGGTCGTGCTGACAGAACGGGACCGCCGCCGCTGGCTTGAGGCACTGCGGCCGCGCAGCGAGGTTGTCTGCCTGCCGAATCCGTTGCCATTTCCGACGCCGGCCGAACCCGCGCCACGCATGCAGAAGACCGTGCTGGCCATGGGGCGGCTGGTCCCGGCGAAAGGTTTCGATGTCTTGCTGCGCGCCTGGCAGAAGGTGGCGCAAGCGGAACCGGAATGGCATCTGGTCATCCACGGCGAAGGCGAAGCGCGCCCTGCCCTCACTGCACTGGTCAGCCAGCTGCAACTGCAAGGCCGGGCCAGCCTGCCGGGTATCTGCCAGGATCCGGCGCACGCCTACGGGCGTGCATCGGTCTTCTGCCTGAGCTCGCGCTATGAGGGATTCGGGCTGGTGCTGATCGAAGCGATGGCTTTTGGCCTGCCGATCGTATCGACCGATTGCGAGACCGGACCCCGCGAACTGCTCACCCCGGGGCAGGATGCGCTGGTGGTTGCCGCGGACGATGCCGATGCGCTGGCCAAGGCGCTGCTGACGGTGATCCGCCAACCGGAACTGGCAAACCGCCTTGGCGCCGGTGGCCGCCACAAGGCAAGCCATTTCACGCTGGAGCGGCTTGCCCTGCAGTGGGATGCCCTGGTCAAGGCACCAGGGTAAGCGCCGGATCAGCCTTCCAGCGCCGGGGCCAGCGCAGCGAGGGTACGCACGGTGGCGCCCCGATGCAGGCCCGCAAAGGTCTGCGCATGCGCGCGCATATCCGCCAGCCGGGCCGGATCGGCCAGCACGCTTGCCGCGGTGCGCATCAGCGCATCGGCATTGTCGACGCGCAGGCAAGCGCCCGCGGCAATCGCGTCTTCCGTCGCCTGCGCAAAGTTGAAGGTATGCGGGCCAACCAGTACCGGCGTGCCAACCGCGCAGGCCTCGATCAGGTTCTGCCCGCCCAACGGCAACAGGCTGCCACCGATAAAGGCAAGATCCGACGCAGCAAAGTACATTGCCATCTCGCCCATCGAATCGCCCAGCACGATATCGGCAGTCAGCGGCGACTGGATGCCGTCAAGATCCAGTGCACTCCGGCGCTCTACCGAGAACCCCGCACGCGCCGCCATCGCGGCGACTTCATCGAAGCGCTGCGGGTGACGGGGAATCAGCAGCAGAGCGGGACGCGGGACATTGCCCGCCAGTGATTGCCAACGGGAGAAGGCATCGAGCAACATCGGCTCTTCTCCCTCACGCGTGCTGGCTGCGGCCAGCACCGCACGCGTGCCAAAGACCTTGCGCAACTGCTCGCCCAGCGCAACGCCTGCCGGCGCCGGCTGCATATCGAACTTCAGGTTGCCGGTGATCTGCACCGCCGGCACGCCCAACGCCTGAAAGCGCTCGGCATCACCCGCCGTCTGCGCCAGCACGCCCGCAAAATCCCCATACATGACCGCCGCCGCACGCCCAAACCGCGCTGTGCGCCGGAAGCTGCGCGGCGACAGGCGCGCGTTGACCAGGAACAGCGGCACTCCGGCCTTGCGCGCGCCGCGCACCAGGTTGGGCCATACCTCCGTCTCCATCAGCATGCCCGCCTGCGGCCGGAAATACCGCATGAAACACCCCACCAGCCATGGCAGGTCATACGGCAGGTAGCACTGCAGGATGCGCGGCTCCTTGCCGAACAGCTGCGCACCGGTCTGGCGGCCGGTCGGCGTCATGTGCGTCAGCAGCAGGCGGTGGCGCGGATAGGCGCCGAGCAGCGCCTCGATCAGCGGCTGCGCGGCGCGGGTCTCGCCCACCGACACGGCGTGGACCCATAGCCACGGACCTTTCCGGGGCAGGCTGCCGTATATACCCAGGCGTTCGCCAACATGCTGCAAGTAGCCCGGCTCCTTGCGCGCACGCCAGGCCAGGCGCAGCAGCGCCAGCGGCAGCACCACCACCCACAACATGCTATAGAGCAAACGCAGCATCAGGCAGCCACTCCGCGCACGCGGCAAGCCGCGTCGTAGACCTCATCGACCGATGGCACCACGCCGTCGTCACCGACATTGGCGATGCGCCCGGACCAGTAGCCCTCAGTCTTCCAGCGCCACGTGGCCGTATAGATCTCTACCGTCGGCCGGCACAATGCCGCGGCGATATGGACCAGGCCCGTATCGACCCCGATCACCACCTCGGCCCGGTTGATCAGCCCGAAGCCCTGCATCACCGAGAAACGCGGCAACACTCTCGCCTGCGGCACACCGGCAGCAATCTCTTCGGCAGCCTGGCGTTCCTTGTCATTGCCCCACGGCAGCAACATCACCAGCCCCTCATCCGCCAGCCGCCTGCCCAGCACATGCCAGTTCTGCACCGCCCATTTCTTGCGCGCGCCGGCGGTCGCATGGAAGCACACGGCATAGCGCGCAGGCAGGTCGCCCCACAGCGGATCGTCAACATGCAGCGACTGCGCGGCAGGCCCGAAAAACTGCGGCGGCTCCGCCGGCGCAAGCCCGGTCAGCGCAGCACCGAGCAAGCGTGAGCGCCGCACCGAATGCGTCTGGCGCGGCACACGCACCGGCTCGGTGTACAACAGCCGCGCCGCCGGCTCATAGCCGGAGCCCTGCGTGGCATTGCCCAGCCCGATAATCGGCGCACCGGGCGCCCGCGCGGCCACGCGCGCAACCACTGCGGTCTTGAGCAAACCCTGGCTCTCGATAACCGCGTCATAGCGCTCCTGCCGCAGCGCGTCACGCACCTCGCCCACCTCGCGCCAGGTGCCGCCCTGCAGGACGCGCTTGCGCCAGCGCCGCAGCGCAAACGGGATCACCCGGCGCACCTCCGGCAACAACCGGACAAGCTCGACATAGCCCTCTTCCACCACCCAGTCGATCTCGACACCCGGCCAGCGCGCGCGCAGATCATGCACCAGCGGCATGTTGTGCACCACGTCACCGAGCGACGACACCTTGACCAGCAGGATGCGCGGCCGATCCGGCAGTGTGAAAGGCACCGCGGCCGGCGTGGGCTGCGCCACACCGGCCGCGTCCGACGATGTCGCCGGCACCGTCGCGCGCTCAGAACGGGAGCTGAGCATCCGGCTTCTCTGCCAGGATCACGCGCTTGAACTCCGCCTGGATGCGCGCCAGCGCGGCGTCGTTGTCAGCCTCGAAACGCATCACCACCACCGGGGTGGTGTTGGACGGGCGCGCCAGGCCGAAGCCATCGGCATACTCCACGCGCACGCCATCGATGGTGATCACCTCACGCGCCCCTTCGAACTTCGCGTTCGCCTTGATCTGGTCCAGCAGCGTGAACGGCTCACCCTCGGCACACTTGAGCTGCAGTTCCGGCGTGTTGTTGGCATTCGGCAGCGCATTCAGCACCGCGCTCGGATCCGCGTGGCGCGACAGGATCTCCAACAGGCGCGCACCCGTGTACAGGCCATCGTCAAAACCATACCAGCGGTCCTTGAAGAACACGTGGCCGCTCATCTCGCCCGCGATCGGCGCGCCCGTTTCCTTCAGCTTCGCCTTCACCAGCGAATGGCCGGTCTTCCACATCAGTGGCTCACCGCCATGCTCGCGAATCCAGGGGGCCAGCTTGCCGGTGCATTTCACGTCGTAAATAACCTGGGCGCCCGGATTACGCGACAGGATCTCTTCAGCGAACAGCATCAGCTGCCTGTCCGGGAAAATCACCTGACCGTCCTTGGTCACCACGCCAAGGCGGTCGCCATCGCCATCGAAAGCCAGGCCAAGCTCGCAGTCCGTCTCGCGCAGGGCCTTCATCAGATCCTGCAGATTCTCGATATGTGCGGGATCAGGGTGATGGTTCGGGAAGTTGCCGTCCACGTCGCAGAACAGCTCCGTCACTTCGCAGCCCAGGCCACGGAATAAGTCACCCACGAAAGCGCCGGCCACGCCGTTGCCGGCATCCAGGGCAATCTTCATCGGCCGGGCCAGCTTGACGTCGCTGATGATGCGGTCGAGGTACTTTTGACGCACATCGACTTGCTTGTAGGTGCCGGCACCGCTGCTGAACTGACCGGCTTCGATCCTCTGGCGCAGCGCCTGGATCTGCTCGCCATAGATCGCCTTGCCGGCCAGCACCATCTTGAAACCGTTGTAGTCCGGCGGGTTGTGGCTGCCGGTGACCATGATGCCGGAGGTCGGGCGGACGCCGTCGATCTCGATGTTGGTGGCGAAGTAGACCATCGGGGTGGCGACCATGCCGATGTCGATCACGTCCAGGCCGGCGGCGCGCAGGCCTTCGATCAGGCCGGAGATGAGGTCGGGGCCAGAGAGGCGGCCGTCGCGGCCTACGGCGATGGTTTTTTCGCCCATCTCCGTAGCCGCCGAACCGAACGACAGCCCGATCTGGCGCGCAACGTCGCGCGTGAGAGTCTTACCCACGATTCCGCGGATGTCGTAGGCTTTAAAAATGGTGGGATCGATTTGCATGTGGCTTCCTGTATCGCTTTCCAGCCGCACCGCACTTCCAAAAACAGAAAATGCGACGCACCAAAGGGTGCTATTTTGCCGGATTGCGGCATCCCCGGGCGGTATAATCGCCGCATTATCACGGATGGACACAATTTTCGGAGTCTGTCCTACATTGAGCGGTGCCCTGTCCGCCGCTCCTGGGCCGCTCCCCGTTTGGGGCGCCATGGTTGCCGGCAGCAATCTGCCCGGGCACCCGGCAACCTCCCTCACAGCTTGCATTGCCCTGTGACATATGGCGGCCGCGACCCGGCTACAGACTACAGAACCTTGAGACCAACTGCCCAGCCTTCGCCACGCCCTCGCATCGCCTATCTGATCACCAATTCGGAGATCGGCGGCGCGCAGTCGCATGTCGCCGACCTGTTGCAGTCGATGGCGGGCAAGGCAGATACCGTCCTGCTGGCGGGCGGCGACGGCCCCCTGTTCGATATCGCAAAACAGGCGGGCGCCCGGTCCATCCGGCTGGAGCGGCTAGACAACGCGCTGTCCCCGTGGCGGGCGATCGCTGCCCTGCGCGAGATGGTCAAGGCGCTGAAACAGGTCGCGCCCGACCTGATCCACGCGCATAGCGCCAAGGCCGGCGCGCTGGGCCGCATCGCCGGATTCCTGCTCGGCATACCTGTCATCTACACAGTCCATGGCTTCGCGTTCAAGCCCGAGGCTCCGGCGCGCCAGCGCATCGCTGCGCGCGTGGCGGAGTGGATGTTGGCGCCGCTGACGGCGCGCGTAATCTGCGTGGCGGAAGCGGAGCGGCGGCTGGCACAGGCACTGCCCTTGCCGGCTGATCGAATCGCTGTCGTTCCAAATGGGATAGCGGATACCATTCAGCGGGCCACGCTTGAGAATCCGATGTGCCGGATCGTAATGGTGGCACGCTTTGCGGCGCCGAAACGGCCCGATGCGGTGATCCGGGCGTTTGCGAGATCCAGCCTGCCCGATTGCGAACTCGTTCTGGCAGGGGATGGTCCGGAGCGTGAGGCAATGCAGCAGTTGGCCGAGGCCATCGCGCCCGGCCGGGTCTCATTCCCAGGCAGCGTTACAGATATCGCCGGACTATTGGCCACGGCCCAGGCATTCACGCTGGCCTCCGACCATGAAGGCTTCCCCCTCTCCGTGCTGGAAGCCATGCGAGCCGGGCTGCCGATCATCGCCTCTGACCTGCCCGGAATCCGGGAACAGCTGGAAGATGGCAAGCATGGCCTGCTGGTCGACCACCATGACGAATCCGCATTGTCCGCAGTCTTCGAGCGCCTTGCCGGCGACCCCGCCCTCCGCGCCAGCCTTGGCCGCGCCGCCCGCCAACGCTGGGAACAACTTTTCGGCCTGAAAAGGATGGCCGACGCTACATGGACCATTTACCAGGCCGCGCTCCCGACCCTGCCGCGCGCGACGCGAGTGCCGACATGATGCATTCGACCAAGACCGACGCCCTGCCCCGCCATACGGTCCGCCGGCGCATCGCCGGCTCGGAAACCATTCGCCGCATCAGCCGGATGCTGGCATGGGCGGCGCTGGGACTGGCCTTGTTTGCAGTCAACGCGGCGCTGGCGGAGCTGGCCCATCGGGCCGGGTTCGTGACCCACGTGTTCACGCGCACGCTGCTGTGGTCGATCGTGCCGTATCTGGCCGGTTTCATGCTCCTGCATCGCTCACTGCACCTGCCGGCGATGGAAGGGAACAGCCTTGTCGGGCTGGCCGCCACACTGCCATTCGTGGCGCTTCTATTCATCTTCGCTGCATTCCATATCGAATACTCCCGCGGCGCGATGCTGCTCGCCTACATCATCACGCTGGGTTGGACGTGGCTGGGCTACCGCCGTTTCGTGCAGAACTACGTTCCGCTGTTCGGCTATACGGACCCCCATGCGCTAGAGCAACTGGACACCATACTGACCATACCCGGTGCAGCACGAGCTGCGCACATGCGATTCGAACTCATTCGCTCACTGGAGGACGCCGAGCATTGTGACGGGCTGATGCTCGACCGAAGCGCCACGGCAGACCCGGAGCGCACCCGGCAGCTCGCCCGGTACAAGATGAGCGACGTGCGGATGTATTCGGTGGAGCGCGTTGGCGAAATGCTGACCGGAAGAGTTGGGCTGTCCCACATCGATGAGAACTTCCTCGATGACTACGCGGCCCATTACCTCTACGGTTATCTCAAGCGAGCCGTCGACATCCTTGGCGTGCTTTGCCTGGCACCATTCGCCCTGCCCGTCGGCCTGGCCGTGGCATTGGCGATCCGGCTGGAAACGCCAGGCAGCGCCATCTTCCGCCAGTCACGCGTGGGTCTGTTCGGCAAGCCGTTTGTCATGCTCAAGTTCCGCAGCATGGGCGTCGACAAAAGCGCCCCGGCACAGTTCGCCGCGCGGCGCGATCCGCGTGTCACGCGTGTGGGCCGCATCATCCGCAAATACCGGCTCGACGAGATTCCACAACTTTGGAACGTCCTGATCGGCCAAATGAGTTTCATTGGACCCCGGCCGGAGCAGGTGCCGATGGTCGAGCAGTTCTCGGAAACGATTGCTTACTACCCCTACCGTCACCTGGTTCGTCCCGGGCTATCCGGCTGGGCGCAGGTACAACAGGGATACGCCGGTAGTCATGAAGAAACCGTGACCAAGCTGAGCTACGACCTGTACTACGTCAAGCACTGCTCGCTGGCACTGGATATGCTGATCGCGGTGAAGACAATGCGTACGCTGTTGACAGGCTACGGGGCCCGCTGATGGCGAAGGCAGGCAGTCATGATTCACAACGGCCATTGCGCATCCTGGTGATCACCACTGGGCTCAAGCTAGGTGGGGCCGAGCAGCAAATCGCCGCGCTTGCCGGAAGCTTCATAGCCCTTGGAAACGACGTTGCCATCCTGAACCTGACCGCCGGCACGGAAGTGGACCTGCCGCCAGGCATCCCCGTGACCGAACTTGGCATGCGCAAAATGCCGGCGTCGATGCTCGCCGCGCTGCGCAAGGCACGACACATTATTCGCCAGTGGCAACCGGACGTGATCCACGCCCACATGATCCACGGCAACCTGTTTGCTCGGATGCTCGCACGGACATGCGCGATGCCGCCAGTCATTTGTTCCGCCCATAGCGCGCGCGAAGGCGGCAGGCTGAGCGCCCTCGCCTATCGCGCGACGGACCGTTGGTGCGACCTCACCACCCATGTCAGCGAAGCGGGCAGGCAGGCCATGATTGCGAGTGGCGCTGTGCCAAGCGGCCGCGTGATCGTGATGCCCAACGGCATCGATACCAATCGCTTCCGGCGGGACGATGCCTCGCGTGAGCGCATGCGCCAGGATCTTGGCCTCAATGCTGAAGAAGTGCTGGTGCTGAATGTTGGCCGGCTGGTGCCAGAGAAGGACCAGGCCATGTTGATCGAGGCATTCCGCGAGGTGTATCGCAGGCTTCCGAAGGCCAGGCTGATGATTGCCGGCGACGGACCGCTGCGCGCCAAACTCGCAAGCCAGGTCGCAGATTATGGGTTGAATCAAGCCGTGCTGCTGGCTGGCGCAAGGAACGACATCCCTGAGCTATTGCGCGCAGCCGATGTCTTTGTCCTGTCATCGCGCATCGAGGGCATGCCGCTGGCCGTTGGCGAAGCCTTGGCCAGCGGTTTGCCGGTAGTCTCGACCGCAGCGGCCGGTGTGGCCGAACTGGCAGGCGATGTCGCCACGATCACACCGGTTGGCGACGCTGCCGCGCTGGCCAGGGGCCTCGCGGCCGCCATCGAGGAACTGCCCGGCACCCAAGCTCAACAGCATCGACGCCGACAGCGGGTGATCAACAGCTTCGACATGGCCGCCGTCGCACGGCAATGGCTGGCGCAATACCACCAACTGAAGGAAGCCCGCTGATGCGTCGCAAAGTTGCCGGCAACTTGCTTTGGATGCTCGCTGACCGCGGGCTTCAGGTCGCGGTCGGGATCGCCGTGGTCGGCATGCTGGCGCGCGCGCTTGGTACTGAGGGCTTCGCGAATTTCCAGTATGCGCAGTCGCTGGTGTTTATCGCGGCTTCCATTCCATTGATCTGCTCTGCCGAAGTCGTGGTACCACGGCTCGTCGCCCGACCGGCCCCGGAAGCCAGCCACGCGCTGCTCGCCCACGCCTTTGCGATCCGCCTGACGGCAGGCCTTGCCGGCTATGCCCTGATGTGCGCCTACCTGGCATTCACACAACAGCCGGCAGACACGTGGATTCCCGCAGCCATCCTCGGCACGGCCATCATGCTGCGCGAACCCTTCGGCGTAGTCATCGCGTGGATGCAGGCGCGTACGCATAATCGGCCGAACGTAGTCTTCAACCTCATTGCGCTGGCTGCGAAGGCGGGGCTGATCGGCGCACTGTTCTTTACCGGCGTCAGTCTGGTGCCGGCGTATGCGACAGCATTTGCCATCGAACCGCTGATTGCCGCTGCGCTGCTAGCCTGGTACTACCTGTCACGCGCGCCGCGTACCGTACCAACCCGCGACGCGTCGCTGACGCGAGACCTGGTACGCGATGGGACGCTGTTCTGGGTGAGTTTCATGCTGATGGTGTGCGCTCGCCGCGCGGACCAACTGATTCTCAAGCCGTTCGTGCCACTTGCTGAGCTGGGGGCATATGCAGCGACGATGCAAGTGCTGGATAATTTTTCGACTATCGCTACGATTCTGGCGGCCGGGGTTGCGCCGATGTATGTGTTCGGTCAGCAATCGGTGGGAGCGGCTCGACGGAATGTGCTGCGCGTAACTGGCGGCATGATCGCAATCGGGCTTTGCGGGGCAATCATCCTGGCACTTTGTGCTGAATGGGTGGTTCAGTTGCTGTACGGGCAGGCGTTCGGCGAGACGGTCGTGCTGCTGCGGCTGGCGGCGCTGGCGTCGACGCTGATCTTTGCGGATGTTGGATTGGGTTTATTGCCGGTGTATCTGCGCAAGCCGCGGTGGGTGGCAGTGAAGTGGGCGCTGGTGCTCGCAACAACGGTAGTTGTCGACCTGATTGCTGTACCGCGTCTGGGTGCACGCGGGGCCGTGCTGGGTTATGCCATGGCTAATGCTGTTGCATTGATTTTTGGGTTAGCGTTGGTGCTTCGCACGCGCCCTGCCACTGCTATCGCATCGGCATAAGCCAGTCCGGAAGTGCTTCTTGGCTGGCAAGTGGCGCGCCCCCTGGCGTCGCCTCCAGTGACTCTTAGAGTCATCTCATTCTCCGCCCGGCCTGTGCCGCCCCCGCTATTTGCTTGGGTTCCTTGAAGGAGCGGCAACTAACACGTACTTGCGCGGGGTCCCTACAACTCATCCGCCTCGCTCTAGCACCATTCAGCAATGAACGGAGGGATAGGCGGCGGAATGTCGGATCAATAGGATTTGCGCGTCAATCTAACCACAATACGACGGCCTACCCGTATTAAGCGCCACGCATTGCGCATGATCATCAAGTGAACAAGGACTAGCCCAAGAAAGAGAATAAATAGTGTTTGTTCGGAATATCCTGCTTTCCAGCCATATACGCCGCAAAACCCAAATATAGCGTTGCTGACCAAGATGACCCAGACAATTGCGTCAGGCCCTAACCCTAGTCTCAGCAGCACGTGATGAAGATGAGTCCGATCCGCCGCCAGCGGGTTCTTGCCCTTCAGTACCCGCCGCACTACCACAGTGAAGAGGTCAATCAGGACAAATCCAAGTACCCATAACATCACCACAGGAGGTATTTGTCGATCCGCGTTATAGCTACGCTGCGAGAGAAGAACCGCGAACCACACTATACTGAACCCCAACATCAAACTACCGGCATCCCCTAGGAAGACCTTTTTTCCTCCCCGAAACGGATTCTTCATATTGAACAAGAGAAAACCAAGAATGGCACCGCAGAATATTACGCACATGCGTTGAGCGGCACCATTATCGATCTGCCCTGCCAAATATGCGAACCACGCAAATGTAATGGCGGCTAGCCCTCCCGCCAAGCCGTCCAGACCGTCACACATATTCATGGCATTAATTACGGCGACGGCTGCAAAGAGTGTCAGAGGAATTCCCCAATTACCCAGTTCAATTTCTCTGCGACCAAAAATATCTCCAAGCGTGCCAAGATAAATTCCACCCCATGATGTCATCAGAATGGCCGCCAGCAACTGAGCTCCAAGCTTCGCCACCGGCGACATTCCCTTCATATCGTCGATGACCCCGACAATTGCCAAGAGGGTCAAGCCCCCCAAGAGGGCGACATAGTACCCGTGAGAGCGCATGAACAGCATCGCACCCGCCCACACAGCGATGGTGATGGCAATTCCGCCCACTAAGGGTATTTCGCCATGGTGACGCTTGCGCGAGTCGGGCCGATCGACCAACCCGCCTACAATTGCCACCGGTCGCAACGCGACTACAGCGATGACCGTGGCCAACAGCGAGAATAGCGGAACCCAAAAAAAATCAAACATTTAGAAAACCCGAATAGATCCTGCACAGCCTGTTTGTCCGGCACGTGCAGAGCACGCCCGGAGCATACCTCCAGCAGGCTCTTCCTGTAGCTTACCCTGCTCACTGCAACCCTCGCTCGCTGCCGCGATAGGTGAAGAATTGTCGCAGGGCACGAGCTTAGCCGGAAGTTGGGCGCGATTGTGCAGGACTATATACTATGCGCACCGCATCCTGTGTTCCACGGCCGTGCCTTAGGCCTCCTATCGCCTACAACCGCCACGGAGCCTTCCCCATAACCATGGCATTAACGCCCACAATATCTGCTTTGCATGGCCATTAAGTGCCCACAGGCCAAAGGTGAAGGCAACGGGCCCGGTTACAGTTCGACATACACTTAACAGGCTGTTGCAAGCAGCAGCCACTCCAAGACTGGTAGCGGAGTCGGCGGCCTGGGGGCGCCGAGGTGATAGCCATATCCCCGCACACCGATTAAAATATCGCGATTCTTCAGGCCTTGGCTGTCGACACGTGACTCGCTGCGATCAAGAGAACAGGACTTTGCCCTATTTCCCCGTATTTATTTCCGTTCTCTTCGTGGTGCGCAACGAAGCTGCGCAGTACGAAAAGATCCTCTCCGAAGCATCTGCGGCGATTGCGCCACTTGTGAGCGACTATGAGCTGATCGTCGTCGACAACGCATCGACCGATGACAGTGTCCAGACCCTGAAAAACCTTTCGGGAGAAGGCGGTCTTCCCAATCTGCAGATCTACGCGTTGACCAAGGAGGTCGACACAGACACGGCCGCATGGGTGGGCCTGGAAAATGCCCTCGGGGACTTCGTCGCCGTTGTCGATCCGTTTGTGGACGACATTGCCTTCCTCCCCGAAATGCTCGACAAAGCAGCAAGCGGCGCGGATGTCGTCTTCGCGACGAACAAGCAGAAACCGGCGCAAGGCCTGCTGTACCGCGGGGCGTTCGGTGTGTTTAACGGCCTGTTCAGATGGTTCAGCGGGGTGGACCTCGCTCGTGAGGCACCACAATATCGACTTCTTAGCAAGCGCGTCATCAACTTCATACTTCAGCACCGACAGCCGGCGCTAACCTATCGCCATCTGCCTGCCACTGGAGGCTTTGCGCGCGCCAACCTCGCGTACAGCGCCGCGCCCCGGCAAGCGCCTCGCAAGCGCCTGGGCAACAGCATCGATCGGGGCATGCGACTGCTGGTCTCCACGACGCGCGCGCCGATGCGGCTGGTGACGGTCTTGTCGCTGTTCGGCGCGGTCGCCAACCTTCTGTATTCGGCCTACGTTGTCGTGATCTGGCTCTTCAAGCCCGACGTCGCGCCAGGATGGATCAGCCTTTCGCTGCAACAGTCAGGCATGTTCTTCCTGATTTCGCTGGTCCTGCTAGTGCTTGGCGAGTACATCCTTGATATGGCGACTGCCTCCAACGAGGGACCTCTCTACCACGTGGGACAGGAATTCACGAGCGCGCGCATGACGCGCAACGAGAAGCTAAATATCGAGGTGGTAGCGTCTGTACCGTCCGAGAACCGGACTGCGAAGCCGCAGCAGATCACCTGATGGCCAGTGTGCGCACCATTTACGATGCGGTCATCATCGGCGGAGGGTTTTACGGCGCAGCCATTGCCGTCTATCTCGCGCAGCAGCGCGGGCTGAAGCAGATCCTGCTCGTCGAGCGCGAACCGGCATTGCTATCTCGCGCCTCCTATAGCAACCAGGCGCGCGTCCACAACGGGTACCACTATCCGCGCAGCTTCACGACGGCCTACCGGAGCCGGATCAACCTTCCACGCTTCGTCCGTGACTGGCCGCAGGCGGTCAAGCAGGATTTCACCAAACTGTATGCGATTGCCCGGCGCAACTCCAAGGTCAGCTCACGCCAGTTTCAGCGGTTCTGCCAAGAAATCGGCGCCCGGATCGAGCCTGCCGGTCCGACGCTGCGCAACCTGTTCGCACCGCGGCTGATCGAAGATGTATTCCTTGTCGAAGAGTACGCGTTCGACACTAGACGGCTCGCGGAATGGGCACGTCGTGAACTAGAGGAGCACGACGTTGAAGTCTGCTGTGAGACCGTGGTCAGCGCCATTTCGCGCAGCGACCCCGGACTCTGCGCCGTTGAAATGCATGACCGCGCGGGGAATGAACGCGTGGTCAAGAGCGCCAACGTCTTCAATTGCACGTACAGCGGACTGAACCAGTTTGGCGGAGACTTCCCGGGCACCCGGACGGAGCTGAAGCAGGAAATCACGGAGATGGCGCTGGTGGATGCGCCGGCCGGCCTGAAGGATATCGGCATCACTGTCATGGACGGCCCATTCTTCTCGATGATGCCCTTTCCTGCGCGCGGCTTGCATACACTTTCGCACGTGCGCTATACCCCGCATCTGCATTGGGACGACTGTGGTGGTGTCAGTCCCTACGACCGACTCGCGGCATATGACAAGGCCTCACGCGTGGACCGCATGATTCGCGACGTTTCGCGCTATGTTCCTTTGGTCGCCGAAGCGCGTCATATCGATTCGCTGTTCGAGATCAAAACCGTCCTGCGTAAAAACGAGGGGGACGATGGCAGGCCCATCCTCTTCGAGAAGCACGCGGAACTGCCTGGCTGTTATTCGATCCTCGGCGGCAAGATCGACAACATCTACGACGTCCTTGAAAGACTGGATGATGAAACACTCACTCCGGCCCCCGCCTCACTGAGCAAAAGCAACATATGAACAATGCACTGATCGGCTTCACGGGCTTCGTTGGCACGACGCTTCTTAGGCAAGCCCCTTTCGAGGCCTTGTACCGTTCGACCAATATTGGCGAGATCGATGGCAAGGACTTTGACACGGTGGTCTGTGCCGGCGCGCCCGCTCAAAAATGGATCGCAAATCGCGAGCCGGCAGCAGACCGTGAGAAAATCGAAGCGCTCATCGCCCACCTTCGCACGGTCTCATCCAAGACGTTTGTCCTGATCAGCACTGTCGATGTGTTCAAGACGCCGGTCGGCGTCGACGAAAGCTCGCCGGTGGACAAAAGCGGATTGCATGCCTATGGCCTGAACCGCCTAATGCTCGAGGAATTTGTCGCCAGCCATTTCGCGAACCATCTGATCGTCCGCCTGCCTGGGCTGGTCGGTCCGAGCCTGCGCAAGAACGTTGTCTTCGACTTCTTGAACGACAACAACCTGCACGCGATCGACAGCCGCGGCATCTTCCAGTTCTACCCGATGGTCAATCTCTGGTACGACATTGAAGTCGCGTTGCGCGCGGGCCTGAAACTAGTTCACCTGACCGCCGCACCAATCAGTGTCGCAGACGTGTCGGCCCAGGGCTTCGGCAAGCCGTTCGAGCAGGTGGTGGGTGACAATGCCGCCCGCTATGACTTGCGCACGCGCCACGCGGCAGTGTTCGGCGCCTCGGGCGCATACCAGTATGACCAGCGTGCGACGCTGCAGGCGGTCCGTGCATACGCCCAGTCCGAGCCGCGCACCTTGAAGGCCGGGAGCGGAGCGTGAGAATCGCTATCTCGAACATCGCCTGGGATGTCTCCGAAGACGAGTCTGTGGCGGCGCTGCTGCACAAGTTTGGCGTCGACGCGATCGACGTAGCCCCTGGCAAATACTTCCCGGATCCTGAACATGCGCACGATGCCGACATCGCGCGGGTGCGCGATCAGTGGAAGGCACACGGGATTGAACTGACCGGCATGCAATCGCTGCTGTTCGGCACATCCGGACTCAATATGTTCGGTTCGTCGGCAGCGCGCTCGGCGATGCTGAATCGCCTCGCCGCTGTAGCACGGATCGGCGGCAAACTGGGCGCGACCCGACTGGTATTCGGCTCCCCAAAGAATCGGGATCGCGGTGCCCTTGACGATCGTGAGGTCGCAGAGATTGCCGTGCCGTTTTTTCGCGAGCTGGGCGACATTGCAGATGGCAACGGCGTGACATTCTGCCTCGAGCCCAACCCGGTGTGCTACGGCGCGAATTTTATGACGACCAGCGCAGAGACCGCGAACATGGTGCGGCTGGTCGCCCATCCGGCTATCCGCATGCAGTTCGACACGGGATCGCTGGCCATCAATGGGGAAGACCCCGCCGACGTGCTGGAGCACAACGCCGATCTGATCGGTCATGTCCACGCCAGCGAGCCCGAGCTGGTTCCGCTGGGTGATGGCCGGACCGACCACGCCGCCATGGCTGCACAACTGGCCACGCACCTGCCCGGACACGTCGTCTCCATTGAAATGGTAGCGACGGCGAACGAGCCGCACCTTCCAGCCATCCAGCGCGCGCTGGCGACGGCCCAACGGTGGTATCGGCAAGCACCAGGAGTCCAATTCGCATGAAATGGCTGATTCTGATTCTAGGCATCGCCAGCAACGCATCGGCCAGCGTACTGGTCAAGATGGCGATGATTCCGCCCCGCAGATTTCCCTCGCTAAGTGAACCGCTAGCCGCCTTCGCCAACTGGCCATTCTGGGTCGGCCTCGGCCTGTATGGCGCAGCCTTTCTGCTCTATGCCGCGGCGCTTGCCCGGCTGCCGCTCAACGTCGCCCACCCCGTCCTGACATCGGGAGCCGTGGCGACTGTAGCCACGCTTTCGGTGCTCATCTTCCGCGAGCCTTTTCACTGGACTACCGGCGCGGGCATCCTGCTTGTCATCGCGGGCGTCGTCCTGATCACCGCCAAGGTGGCCTGACTGTTAACCATGACCCGTACGATGAAATCTGAAATCCCTTCCGACACGCGAGCAACTTGGCAAGTGCCGACGTACAACGTCGCGATGTGGGAGGGGCGACACCACCCCTGGTGCGTGATCATTCCGGTGATCAACGAAGGCGAGCGCATCCGCACCCTGCTCGCGCGGATGTCGACCCTGCGGATCGCGGACATCGCGGACATCGTCATCGTCGACGGCGGAAGCACAGATGGCTCGCTTCAGCACGAATTCCTGCGCAGCCAGGACGTGGCGGGACTTATCGTCAAGACCGGCGCCGGCAGGCTGAGTGCCCAGCTGCGCTGCGCATACGCGTTCGCGCTCGATCAGGGCTATGACGGCATTGTGACGATCGATGGCAACGACAAGGATGATCCCGAGGCAATTCCGCGTTTCGTGGAAGCGTTGAAGAACGGTGTCGACTTCGTGCAAGCGTCGCGCTTCCTCGTCGGTGGCCTCGCCGAGAACACGCCGAAATCGCGAGACCTGGCGATCCGCTTCATTCACGCGCCCGCGCTCAGCCTGAGCTCAGGCTTTCACTGGACAGACACGACGCAAGGCTTCCGGGCCTACAGCAGCCGTATGCTTCTCGATCCCCTCGTGGCCCCGTTTCGCGATGTCTTTTCGGGCTACGAGCTCCTCGCCTACCTCTCTTACCGCGTACCGAAACTGGGCTATCGGTGCCAGGAGCTCGCGACGGTGCGCCGTTATCCCAAGGGGGAGGTTCCGACCAAGATCGGCGGCATGCGGGGCAATCTGAAGCTTCTCGAAGTCCTGTTCCGTGCGTGCACGGGCCACTACAACCCTAAGGCCGTTTCGTAAGTGACAAGCGTGTCGATCCCACTGCCATCGTTTCCACAAAAGGCCGCGGCGATCCTGTCGGCTTGTGCCGTCGCCGCCATGGCGCTGTCAACAGCCCTGACCTTCACGAACGCGCCCGTCTACTCCGACTTCATCGTCGGCAACACCGCGTGGCACGCGAACACCAAGCTGCAGGACCTGTTGGCACCCCCGATCGCGATCCTTGCATTCATCGCCACGCTGTGGAGCACCGGCGCGCTGCTGCGCATCCAGGGATCCAGGCACGGGCAGGCGCACGCGGAAGCACTCGCTGGTCAGTTCCTGCTGTGGACGCTTCCGTTCGCCATTGCCGTCGGTCTCCTTGCCGTCGGCTTTCCCGCAGACCCCAACCTGATACGGATATCAGCCGGCGGCGTGGTCGCGCTTGCGACAATATACGGCTGCGGATCTGGACGCACTTCGCAAATTGCACCGGCTACTGTCGGTGCGCTGCTGTTGGCGGCCATGCTGCTGGCTACGTTACCGCTCGCCGGCGCGATCGTCCATGGACGATTCTTCACACCGGAAACCAGCGCTGCCCGGCTTGCCTCGCTTACGAAATTCTCCCAGGCGCTGATGTGGGCAGGTCTGGTCGCAGCTGCCGCGCTCGCATGCCTCAGGCGCAGTTGGGCGGAGCGGTGCCTCCCGTTTGCCGCGCTTGCCGCGCAGATGGGAACGGCGACGCTGATGGTGCTGATGATTCCCGCAGGCTGGATCACGGAAAACGGAACCGGGAGCGGTTACCACACGCACCACCGGCTCGATATCCTGGTCGCCGTGCTCGTCGCATGGGGCGCGGTGGATGCTGTTGTGCGCGCCGTCCGGTGGCGAACGTCCCTCGATGCAAACCCCGGCGCGCTTTGGTCACCTGTCGCTCTGTTCGGATTGCTCGTGGCGATCAAGAGTGGCATGACACAAGCGCCGTTTGTGCCGGCCGACGACTATCACTTCGGCGAGTATCTGCTCGGATGGTGGTCCTACCTTCGCGGCGCGGTTCCCTATATCGATTACATTCCGGCGCACGGCATCGCGGAAGACGATCTGCGCGGCATCGTCGCGGTGCTGTTCTACGACGGTACCGCCGCAGCCATCGGCGACGCCAGCCGTCTGGCCTGCGCCTTGCTGTCTCTCGTCGCCTATCTGTGTATGCTGCGTTTCTCGCGCAGCCTGCCGCTGGCGTTTGTTGCAACGCTGATCATTGGCGACCGCCTTCCATGGTTGTTTCTGACGCCATTCATCTGCCTGTGGTGCAGCCCGACGCTGTTCGCCCGCCCGGCGCGCTGGCTGGCATGCTGGCTGCTGACGGTGCCGGTTGCGATTCTTGGACTCCCTCCGCAAGCCAGTCTGCTAGTTGCCGGATCGGCGCCACTGGCGGTATTTGCGATGTGGCGCTGCTGGAAACTTCCGGAGCAGCGTGAATGGAAATACCTGGTACCGGCACTTCTCCTGCTCGGACTCGTGACACTCGCCACGCCACTGGTGGCGATGCTGCTCGGCGCCGCCCGGTATGTCCTTGAGAACGGCCCGATCAACCAGGTCGCCTATGGGATTCCCTGGCAGGCGAGCTGGAACGGCGGTCCGCGCTCTGGCCTATTGTATGAGCTTCTGCGCGGCTCCTGGGTGCTGACACCCTTGTTCGGGCTCTGGCTAATGCTCAGTGCCCGGAGCGACGCCACCCGGCGCTGGCAGATCCTCCCGCCCGCGATCGTGCTGGTGATCTTCGTGCTGCTGCTTATTCCCTACTCGATGGGACGCATCGACGCCAACGATCTGTCGCGGCCTGGCCGCGTCGCCATTTTCAGTTGCGCCGTGCTGCTCCCGATCCTGCTCTGGCGCGTAGGTCGCCCCGGTCTGCAGGGCGGTGTCCTTGTGCTGGCAGCCGCCATTGGCAGTGCCCTTGGCTTCGGCCCGCTCACAGTGACGCCACTGTTCGCGGCCTCGCCGTCGCGGATCTGGGTAGGGTCGCCTCGGGACGGGGCATCGGTGGGGCTGCCTAATCTCGGTACCGGGATTGTCCAGGACGACCAATGGCAGCGCTTGACCGAACTGCGGGAGCGTATCGACGCGCGGATTGCGCCCGGCGAGCGCTATCTCGACCTGACCTCGCGCAATGCACAGTACTTCTACCTGAATCGTCTGCCGCCCCTGCCCGTCACTGCGGCCTACAATATGGTGCCTGGCCCGCAGCAATTACGCGCTGCCCGGATGATCATGAGCAATCCGCCCAGCCTGGCGCTGTTCGAGGGAGACAACGTCGTCCACGACGGCGGTGGACTCGCGCTGCGCGACCCTCTGCTCTATCGCTTCATCGTCGCGCATTACGCACCAGTCCAGGATGGTCGCTTCATCTTCGGCACTTGGAAGGGAAATGACAGCGCGGCAACCGACAACACGGAGCCGACGCCGGCCGAGGTGGCACTACTGGAAAAGGCGTTTGCCCCGTCCGATCTGGTGAAGATTCCCGTCGCCTGGGGACGATCCGAGCACAGCTTGCAGCGCAAGATGACATTGGTCCGGAAACTCGCCCCGACGGTCGCCGGCAACCCGCCGCAAGGCGGCGCGCCAACCGTTGCCCACGGATCGGACACCTTTGCGTTACCGCTCTCCCCCGCGCTGGACGGTAAGGCGGCGGGCCTTCTGCGTATGCGCTTTGCGTGCATTGGGACCAGCGCACCGCCACGCATGCGCGTGCGCTGGTCGACGGATACACTTGCGGCCGACGCTGCTGCCAACGGACTCGTGTTCACCGCAGAGGACGGCATATTGATCGTCCCGCTTGATGTATCTCCCCGCTGGCTGACCGCGCGGGACATAACGGAAATCCGAATCAACCTGGAGAACCCGGAAGCCTGCAAGGATGTCTCGATCGACGGAGCCGGACTGTATCAGCGCAACGACGTGGCACGCCTGCCACAATCCTGACGCCCGCCGGTCAGCCCGGAGGTAGCACGAGGCCGCATGTGCGGATTACAGCCATGCGTTCTGAAGCACGGACGCCCGCCAACGCTCCGGTTGAAATGCATCGCCGAATGCCAGGCCGACACGGCAATCATGACAGACGGGAACAATGAATCTTCGAGCTTCCGATGGGCCTTCGCTGTGCAACACCGCCGGCCTGATCGTCCTTGCAGCCTGAATCGTGGCGGCATTGGTGACTCTGACCGCGCTGATCTAGTGTCCTGTTCCGCTGATAACAAATCAGCGCTCCCGAGAGCGACAGGCCGGATTTGTCCTTCGATATGGTTGTTGTCGATGGGCACTGCCGGATCATCGAGCCGTCGTGCCGCCAACCAGATGCCGATGCCGTCACGGGTTCACCGGGCACTTACCGCGGATCGCTTGCCGGGCATGTTGATCGACAGTCTACGAGAGCAACGGGCATGAATGCAGGCAACCGACAAAGAAATCGCTGCGCTGGAGCGACGGCTCAAGATTGCCTTTCGAGACAATCAAAAGTGTCAAAAAATCGTAAGGCAGCGCAAGCAATGATCATATGATGACTAACAGGTTGAACCGGGGCGAGGAAAACCCGATAGGAACATGAGCCACTAAGCTCGCCAATCAAATGGGGACCTCGCCAACGAATTCCATATGGGCCAGCAGACCTGAGCGGCCTGCACATACAGGCCGGAAATAGGCGTGCTGCCTTCACCTGTCGACCAACTCGGCTTACACCGGGAGGAGTCCACATAAGCATTTCCCTAGCGCGCCCTGCCGCTGGTCGTGCCGCTATCTCGGCCCGTCCGCGATGGTGCCGAAGCTCTCCACCACGCGCCCTGTATGCGGATGCGGCCGTGTCGCAAAATAGTCAAAGAAATGTTGCTGCCAAAGGCAGCAGGCAAGATCCATACGCCTCTTCAACTCCGGCGTGAAGGAGCCGTTCCTGTCGGAAGCATCTATGTCGTCGCGCATGCGATGAAGAAGCAAGCGCTCGAATGAATTGACGCAATATGACTCGACCTGCTCCTGATTGAACTCATAAGCACGCGTTCTGAGCTCAGGATGAATCGCCAAATAGGTGCTAAGCAGCCGCTCAATTACGAAAGGCAGATACGACGCCCTATCGGTATGGGCCGTTTCCTGCATTACGCCAAGTGCCGCGGTATGGTTGGGCTGACCTTCTAGAAAGCGAGCGATCGGCTCCAGCACGCCTCCCACGTATTGATCCCAGAAGGCTTGGCTACCGACCCAGAAATTGCAGTAGGCTAGGGTACGGAAGTTGTTGCGAGGAGCATGATGCACATCCATGGCCACGCCGCTCGCATCCAGCAAGGCCTGCGCGGCATCGGCAAGCCCAGGATGTGCGTATTCGCCCTGCATCCAGACGTTGTAGGACCAGTAGGCGATCTGCGGGAATGGATTGATGAACACGACATCAACCGAATCGTTCTCTTGCACGAAGCGTAAGAAACGCTCCCCGGAAATCCCAGCCTTCAAGCCGAACTTGGGCGAGAAGAGCCCCATATACCGGTGGTGCCGATGCGCGCCGTTCCGGTAGAGATCGATTAGGAGCTGGAATTCACGCCACTCGGGTCGTGCGTTCTCGAACCGGAGTGGCAGAAAGGCGGGTTCGATGAGTTGCACTCCTTCCGCGAAAACCGGTTCAAAGATCGCGATATCGGCGCTCATACGTGCCCAAGCCTCTCAACGCAGAAGCGATTCAGGTCCGCACGCCACCTCAAATAAGTGAAAGAGGCATTGGGCACGGTGAAAGTCGGATAATGTGACTCGATTGGCACACCTAGCAAGTGCTGCAGGATGACGCTGATCGGCCCGCCATGAGCGACCACGGCCAGCAGGCCGGTGTTTGCGATTCCGGCCATTACGGTCTCGTCCGTCCACGCGCGAACACGCACCGTCATGTCCCAATGCGACTCGCCGCCCTCATAGGTATTGCGGATATCGCGATGGAAATCGGGATAGGCGGAATTGAAGTCGCGCTCGAGCCACGTTCCAAAAATGCCGGGATGTGTTTCGGCCAGGCGCGAGTCGAATGCAATCTCCGCAGTATCGAACACCGTCTCGGCAGTCTGTCTCGCCCGGCGCCAGGGACTACTAACAACACGCGAGGGCGCATAGTCGTACTGCCCCAGCGTTTTGCGCAAGCATTCCGACTGGCTTCGCCCCAGCTCGGACAACTCGTCCTGGTCATTGGAAATCAGCAGGCCATTGGCATTTGCGTTCGATTGGCCATGACGAATGATCAACAGGTCCATGCAGTCCTCAGTTACACCGTTATTGCGCACCGTACTTCAGCAGTTCCATGAACGTCCGCGCGGGACGCTCAAGTCCAAATCGGGCGCGCGTATCCGCATGCGCATTCTGTCGCAGTGCGTTGCGCAGAGTTTCATCTCGATACAACTCCTCCATCGCCTCGGACCACTCGCCCACGTTGTTCTCCACCAGCATCGCAGTCTGGCGGTGCGTGATCGCATCCTCGTAGACCGGCGTGCGAGAGTAGATTCCCGGGATGCCAAGACTGCCATAGTCGATGTATTTGATACAGGATTTGCAGCTATTGAAGAACAACGCATCCGGATCCTCACGTCCGCCCAGAGGAACGATTGCGAAAAGATAGCCGGCATCGCGGATCGCATGCTTATACCCGGTATTGTCGAGGAAACCGCGTGCGCGCAAACGCGGAATGCGAGACATTTCCGGAAAGCGGTCTCCCCAGAAATCAAGCTCCGCTTCCGGATGGCGCTCCATGAAATCCGCGATGACCTGAAGAAAGCCCTTCTTGAAATGGACCAGCTTGATACCGTCTGTATTCGAAAAAAGGATCCGCGGCGGGCTAGCCTCCAGCCATTCGCCATCGGCACATGCGGTCGACTGATGATCGAACCCGTTAGGAATAATCACCACTGACGGCCGAATGCGCCTGAGGCGCTCCTGGAGAACTCGATTGGATACGGTCGCCACAGAAGCATGCCGCACCATCCACATAATATTAGCGAGCAGGTCATCGCTCAGGTCGGTGACGCTGTACATCGGCAAGTCGATGATCCAGTCGTCCATATCGTAGATGGTCTTCAACCCGAGGTCGTTGGCCATCTTCATTATGTCGACTGCTCGCGTCGAGGTGTGCTTGTTGAAGAGCACGGCATCGAAGCGCCGCAACTGGCTGATCGTCACATCGCCTTCAACTATCTCTTCCCACTCGATCAGTCCTGCGTTGGCCATATAGGTCAGCAACGGACCAAAACGTGCCGCTATCGATCGCGACATCAGCTTGTCGTGAGAGAGGGAGATACGCTGGACAACCAGTAGGCGAGGAATCCTGTCCATGTCAGGTATCCCCATTTTCCAGCAACTCGGCAAGCTGGCGCCCGATCACTTCTGCGGAGTGCCGGCTCATTGTGCGTTCGTACGTCGCCTGGATCTTGCGCTCCCAATCGGCATCCGCGAGGCTCTTCCTGATCGTAGTCGCCAGCGCCTCCGCGGAGTCCGGCGGCGCATACCAGACATTGCCACCAAAGTGTTCCCGCTGCCAGGGCCCATCTGCCATGATCATCGGCTTCTTCATGATCGCGGCCTCCAGGCTGGACCGCCCGGGCGGGTCGCTGCTGACCTCCACCATCACGCTGCAGTTGTCGATTATCGACCGAAGCAACGCACTGCACGGCTGCACAAATGGCAGGAATACGATGCGACCATGCGCTTCCTCCACGCATTGCCGATAGTACTCGTCATCGCGAGCACCGCCGACAAATACGCCATCCATGCCCAGCATGTTCAGGGCGCGAATAAGTTGCAGCTGGTTCTTGATTGGTTCAATCAGACCAAGACAAAGTGCGTAGTCGCTCGCACCGCAGACCGCAGAGGCCAAGTCCTTATCAACCGGTGTGAGAAAGCGCCGGGACACGCAGGCCGGGACGACCTCCGCCTTGCCATCAGGCAAGTTCACGTAACGACTGAAGTTCAGCAGCTCAGACTCGGATTTGAACAGCAGCTTGTGCACCACGCCGATGATGCCCTCTATCCGGGCGACTTCTGATTGCGACGGCGGCTCGTTCCACCAGACATTCGGCCACAGGAAAATTGGCTTGTTGCGGTGCCGAGCCTCACGAATCATCGCATCGCCATCGGCGTGAACCGAGAAATGCATGATTCCATCATAGAAGCTGAATGGGCGGCTGCCGATGCCATAGATATCCGCGTGAATACCCGATGCGTTGAGAATCTCCGCCACCTGCACCATTTCAGATTCGCCACCGCCGCTGGTGGCGAAAGCCGTGCTGTAAGTCGTAAGCAAGAACTTCAAGCCGTTCATTTGCGACCTCCCTCTCTGGCAGAGGCCAGCACTTCCGCCCAGTGCGAATCCGATGCCCTGTCCAGCACTCCCAATGCACGCGAAACGCGCGCCGCGCGGTCAACTGAAGACCTATCCAGGTACCGGACGATGCCAGCAGCCCACTTGCCAGCAGTCGCATCCGGCGCGTAGACGTCCCCTGCATCGCACAGCTCCTCGGCAGCCGTACCACCCCGGACAAGCGCAGGCATGCCCCTGAACATCGCTTCGAGCACCGGCACGCAGAAACCCTCGTGACGGCTCATGACCAACATGACGTCGCTATCCTCGAAGCAATCGAGCAGATCCTCGTCATCGAGCACCCCTTTGAAATCCAGATACTCCAGAATACCCAGCGCGCGGGCGCGATTGATCAGGTAACGCAAATACTCGTGGTTGGGCGTACTGCCGACGATCGACAGGGATACCTCGACGTTATCGTGCCGGAGGACTTGCAGGACCTCCAGCGCGTCTTCGATCCGCTTGTGCGGGACCACGCGCCCAACCATCAACAGGTTCCGGAGCCCGTTCGAGCGGGCGCGCGGGCGCCTGCGCTCGAAGCCCGGCATATCGGCGAACACCGGTGGTATGACATGTACCGGTCTGTTATCCACTGCCTGAGCTAGGCTTCTCGCTGTGAAGTGCGAGTTTGCCACTAGCACATCGAATCCGACGAGGCGCGGCAACTGGCGGATTGCCTCCGCGCAGAGTTCGGCCGTGCGGGGCTCGAACTCCTGAAGCAGCTCAGGATCCGTGACACCATGAAAATAGCAAGCCTTGCGATTCGGAAGCGCCAGCAGCCTGTCGAGCTGCGGATCGACAATAGAGTAGCTCACCAGCAATAAATCCTCAGGAGCGATCTCGTCGAACAAGGCGCTTATCGGGCGGATATCCGCGACGCCGATATCGAAATTGCGCGCGTACAACCGCACTTCCCAGCCGGACCGCTGCGCGCAACGCGCAATGCCGAGGCAGTGATTGCCAACGGCGTCTCCGACGAAGATGTCGATAGCGCAGATCATCAGCCTCATCGCTGCCCCCCTGGTACTCCGCCTTCCGCAACGATGGCTTTCAAGCGCGTCTCGTAAGCGCGTGCGACCGCGGCAAGCGAGTAACTGTCTTTGATGCGCTCTTGACCAGCGGCCGCAATGCGCGCGCGCTCCTCGGGAATTTCGTAAAGTCGGCGAAGCTGTTGAGCTGCGATCGACACGTCTGGATCACACCAGTACTGGCCTTCACTGAACAGATACTCACCGGCACGCAACGGAACGAGTTCGCCGTCCACAAGGTACGAAGTCTGCGGGTCGCAGAAGTCGACATTGCCAGAGAAATTGGTCGCCACGACAGGTTGGCCAAGACCCATGGCTTCGGCGATCACACGCCCAAAGCCCTCGCTGCGGTGTAGCGAGATGTATGCGTCGCAAGCGGCCATGAAATCGACCGAGTCCTGTCGGCTCATGTGTTCGGACACGATCTGAATACGTGGATCCGCTTCCGCCATCCGTAGTACACCTTGCCAAGTCGGATCGGAGTCGCGCACGTTCATTGCCTTGATCACAAGACCGACCGGCTCGTTGTCCGAGCCGAATGCCTTCTGAAAAGCCTGCACCCCCGCTATTGGGTTCTTGCGGCTGAGCCAGGAGTTACCGTCAAACATCAGATAGAACAGGAAGCGATCTTCAGCCATTCCAAAACGCTGACGATCCGGGTTCACTGGCTCTGGAATCTCAACGGCCATCGGCATGTGGACAACACGTGAGTGACCAAGGCGCTTATAGACAGCATCGACGAATCGACTCTGCGCCCAGATCTCGTCCACAAAGCCATGCACCTCACCGAACGCCTGGGGCCAATGGGGCAGCTCCCACGGCCATGCACCAATCCTGTACGAATTTGAATTGATGATCCGACGGCCGCCTTCGAGCGCAAGACGGACCATCTCCGGTGGCGGCAAGCAGAACAGGGATACGCCGTAGCGTAGATCGGAACTGAGCAGATGATCGGCAGAGTGGTCGCGCTTTGCCGGCCCCACCATTGGCGCGTTGACAAGCACCACCGGGACCGACAGGCGTTCGAATACGCGCGCTGCTGTTCGTGCGTCCTCCCCAAGACCAAGGGAGCCTTGTGGAAAGCCAACGATATTGACGCCAAACGGCAGCATGCCAAAGCGCTGCGTCGCCGCACCTACGTATTGACCACGCTCATCGTCGAGTTGAACGTGCAAGCCAGTCAGTGCCTTGCACTCCTTACTCCCTGAGCTTTGCCACCACTGCACAAGTCCGCGTATGCCTTCGACGTTGCTCAGGTCGAAACTTGCATGAAGATCTGGGCGCTCCAACCACAGTGCGTAGAGGAACTTTGGCAACGGATGAAGGCTACCGCGCGCATGGTATGGCTCTAGCAGGCGTTCCCACTGCCCATCCGCCGACCATTCAAGCATGGGATATTCATTGCGGCCATACCGGCTCCACCATTCGTAGCATGCCAACTGTCCGGTGAATGTGCCCAGCTGCATTGCCTTCTGCAAATCCGGGCGCATGCCAAAAATGACCGCTAGGAAACGCGGCAGCCTCAAGATGGCTTGCGGATCGTCAGCCACGCCGTTCAGATAGTTCCAAAGCGGCGTTGTACTCCAGGCCAGTTTCGAGTACTCATGCCGGCCATGGCGCTCCCACCAATTCGCACACTCGAACAGGCCCCTCAGGGAATCAGTCGTCATCGAAAGCGGGAAATCCGGACGCTCCGCCAACAGAGTTTCCAGAAAACGGGGTAGCCGCAGCCCGGTCTGTGCGTCGATACGCTCGATCTCATTCATCCCGGTCCAAATGCCTGCAGTGGACCAGATGAGACGAGGGTACTCTTGCTTACCATGCCGCTCCCACCAGTCTACGCATGCGAACATCCCGAGCAGCGTATTCGTCGTAAGTACGGGCTTGAGGTCTGGCCGTTCGGCCAGAAGCATTGGGAGAAATCGAGGTGCAGGTATCTCCAGCGCCATCGGAACACCGGCAGGCTCACTCAGGTGTAGCCATATCGCAGTCGAACTCCAATTGAGGCGCGGGTACTCTTCCCGTCCGTGTGATTCCCACCAATTCATCGCCGCTAGTTGCCCAGCGAATGTAGACAGGTCCAGCGTCCGGCGCAGGTCCGGTCTGCTGTTGATGATCAGATCCAGAAAGCGCGGGAATTCCTCTATTCCGCTACCGGCAATGGGGCGGCGCTCGCTCAGCGCACGAATCAGGGGTTCGGGCTCTAGCACATCCGGGGTCGTGCTGCGCAGCCATAGCGCTACGCATTCCGGGAATTCATCGATCAGCGTCTTGCTATCGAACTGATTTATGAATGCCACATCCTGTTCGCGAAGTTCCCAGTCGAAGTCTGGATAGTCCTTTCGACCGAGGGCCTTCCACCAGAAATACAGCACCATCCGCCCACGAACGGTGCGGCTTTCGAAGTGCGCCAAGTCAGCCCGGAATTTAATCAGGAAATAGATCGCGCTAGGTAACGCGAAGGGTGCACTTTCGAGGGGGTGGCGGTATTCGGCAAGCCAACCGGTAATATTCGACTTCATGCGAGTTCAATGCGAACCGGGGACACGCGAATACATGGCAATCGCGAAGTCTTCCGAATCCAGAGTGAGATTGGGGGAGTAGCAGCGGTCATTCAGGAGTTTCTCACCCCAGCGGGATTTGACGAAGGCAATCTCGCGGTCAAACCGCGCCTTCTTCTCAGGCGTATCCTCATATCCTCGCGACGCCGATTCGTGATGATAAAGCTCGGCATACGGCGTCCACACGTTACGATAACCAGCCCGCTGCACGCGCAGGCAGAAGTCGACATCGTTGAAGGCGACTTCCAGCTGCTCGTCGAGACCTCCAACCTCCTTGTAGATAGATGCGCGAATCAGCAGGCAGGCTGCCGTCACGGCGCTCATGTCGCTGCGCAGCAGCAGCCGATAGAAGTAGCCTGGGGCGTGGCGGGGCGAATGCTTGTGCGAATGCCCCGCTACGCCTCCCAGACCGACGATCACACCGGCGTGCTGAACCGTATCGTCGGGATAGAGCAGCTTCGCACCCACCGCACCGACCCTGTCCTGAACCGCCAATGACACCATCTCGGTAAGCCAGTCCGGATCAATGACTTCGATGTCATTGTTCATCAGACAGACGAAGTCGGCATCGCTGGCCAGTGCTACTCGGTTATTGATTCTCGAATAGTTAAAGGGGGATTCGTCACGTGAAACGCGGATGTGTGCATCGCCCGCATAGGATGCGAACAGATCAAATGTCGACTGCTCGGTCGAACCGTTGTCGATGATGGTGATCACATAGTTCGCGTATGTCGTCTTCTCACGAATCGAATCGACACACTGGCGCACGAGAACTGCAGCGTCGCGCGTTGGGATGATGATCTCCACCCGCGGCAACTTTTCCGGCAGGGAATAGACAACCTTGTTGAAGCCGCTCGCTCGCGGTGCCGGCTCTACCGTGCCTGAGACGCCTATACGCACTAGGTGATCGGCGATAGCACGGTGCGCAGCAGTCGAAGCATAAGGCTTCACCTCATGGCTGGACGCGGTACTCTGCGGAATCAGTCTCCAGTGATACAAAACCCTGGGCACGTGGTGCACGGCTTCCCTGCCGTAGGCATCCATCACACGCAATGCGAGGTCATAGTCCTGCGCACCCTCAAAGCCTATGCGAAACCCTCCCACTTCACGCAATGCGGCCGTCTTGTAGACGGAAAAGTGACAGATCATATTCTGGCTCAGGAAGAGCGCATAGTTGAGATCGCACTTGAAATAAGGCTCCGAGCGGACACCTTCCACGGAAATTTTGTCCTCGTCGCTGTAGAACAGCACGGCATCCGGCCTTGCGTTGATCGCCTCGACCATGTGGAACAGCGCAAGTGGATGCAGCTCATCGTCGTGATCCAGCAGGCCGACATACTCGCCCGCCGCCATCTCGATTGCGGTATTGCTCGCCGCACTGATGTGACCGTTGGTCTCGCAATAAGTCACCTTGATGCGCGGATCGCGTGCGGCATAGGCATCGAGCATTTCGCGAACATGCGGTTCGGTCGAACAGTCGTCCGCGACGCAAAGCTCCCAGCGATCGTAGACCTGCGCGGCTACCGACTCGATAGCCTTTTGGAGCCATTGTGCCGGCGTGTTGTAGGTCGGCATCGCAATGCTGATCAGCGGCCGCTGAGCCCAACGCGCAGCGCATTCGCGATAGCGCGGGTAGTTCGTTGGCGACGGCTCGTTGTTCTCGATCCAGCGGTCGTAGCTAAGATCAACCTGATTACCTGCGCAGCTCGGACCATTGCCGATATTCTTATCCGTCACAACTATGCGCCGCGAGTCGGGCTCGGCCTGATCGATACCGCCGACAATCTCGATACGCAGATCAAGCACCGAGAACAAGCCCGGATGCGAGACCGCATCGAATCGCAAACCGCGCAGCGACGCCGGGAAAACGATCTCCTGATCTACGAAACCATCAGGATCGACATTGAAATAGATAGCACCCTGCTCCGACAGGCCCGCACCGACATCAACATAGAGCACGCAGGGCGAACGGCGCAGATGCTTGGTGGCAAGCCTGAATGAGAACCGTACAACCTGTTCACGCATCTGCTCCCAGCCCTCTATCAGGAATTGAGGATCCCCGGAGATTGCTTGCCACTGGAACGCGGCTTCCGTGGCGGCCTCGACGTTCCTGAATGCTTTCAGTTGGATTTTCATTTCGTAATCACAGAGCTATAGATTGTCGCCATGGGTTCAAGCACAGCAGACCAGCGAAAGTCCCGCGTCGGGGTATGCTGACTGGAACCAATTGAGCCGCCGATGGCGGCCAGAATCGCGCGAACGATACTTTGGGTATCGGCCGGATCCAGGTAGGCAGCGTCGTCGCCGAAATACTCACAGGTAGACCCAACTTGGGTAACAGCAATACGGCAGCCGGCTGCGTAGGCCTCGAGGGCTGCGAGGCCGGGCGTCTCAAGCGTACTTGGCAGGCAAAACACATCGCACGCCGCATAGGCCGAGCGCAACAGCAGGGAATCATGTGGGAGGGGGCCCAGATAGGCCACCTGGTTGCCGCCCTCCTCCAGGCATTGGCGCGCGTAGGCCGGATCGCGCTGGTGGCCAATCAGAACGAGCTTGCGCTCGGGGAAAGCTTTCATCGCCCGCACCAGCGAAAGCTGGTTCTTGCGCGGCTCAATGTTCCCGACATTGAGCACAAAATCGCCGCCTATTTCGAAATGTTCGCGGAACAGATCAGGCGAAACCGCCTCATAGAACATCGGCTCTACACCATTGAGCACCGAGACGAAGCGCTCGCGGGGCTGGTCGAATACGCGCGCGAGCGTGTCGCATTCAATCTCCGAGTTCGCGATGACACGATCGGCCAGCGAAAACTGGTGTGCTATCTCGGCCATCGGATACAGGTGTGCGGTTTCTTCAGTAACCCACAAGCTGGACGATACGACCAGGGGCAAGCCCAGTTGCCGGACGAAATTGCAGTAGTGGACCGAACCACCCACGCACGAAAAGAAATGAACCAGTTCGTGATCGAGGAAGCGTGGATTCCAAAGGTCAAACAGCGTGACGTCGATACCGAATCGCGAAAGATAGCGTTGGTACGCCAGCAACTGGATCTCCCCACCGCCGGGGGTGTGGAATGCCATTGGATAGGTAGAAAATAGTGCCTTCATTCGCAGTACTCTTCACTACAGTCCGCGACCACGCGGGTCACGCGTTATTCATTGCGCCGTGCGTGCCGCCGGCCACCGTCAGTCAGAGCAACCTCCACGCCCGCCGTCGACATCACAGTCGGGCTTGCCAATTGTTCGGCATTCCCGATCAACACGAGCCTTCCGTCGCGCCTGCTCCAGTGACCCTGTGCGCAGCGTAATGCGTCTGAGCGACCTCCTGGTACAGATCGTCATAAGCCTTGCCAAGCGCGGTGCCCGAAAACAAGCGCAAATACCGTTCACGCGCGGCCTTGCCCATCCTCGTAGCAAGTGCCGAATCAGCCAGTAATTGGCGAAGCGCTGCGGCCATCTCTGTTGGCGCCTCAGGCGGAACCACGAAGCCGGTCACACCGTGCTCGTTCACGAACGATGTGCCACTGCCAATTTCACAACAGACCATTGGCTTGCCGAACATTGCGGCTTCGACCAGCACCATGCCGAATGCCTCCGATCGGAGATGCGACGGGAGCACAAGCGCGCGGCAGCGACGTAATAGTGCGACCTTCTCTGCGTCGGAAACCTGACCGGCAAACACAACCCGGTCAGCGCGATGCTTCACAGCCAGCGCCCTCAGGCTTTCCATCTCAGGGCCGGATCCTGCGATCACGATCGTTGCCGGTACATCACCTGCAGCCTCAATCAGTGTGTGCAGGCCCTTGTAATAGCGGAGCACGCCGAGCGCCAGGAAGATTGGAGCACCGGCGCAATCATCATCCAGGCCAAAGCGCGCAAGCAGCGCCGCGTCGTTCGATGTCGGCGTCGCGCTGGCGTAGTCCCCGATACCCAGCGGAATCGAATGCAGCCGCCGCTTGTTCACCATCGTTCTGAGTACCGGACTCGTGTGTGCATACGTCGGGGACGTCGCAACTACCGCATCCATTGAGTCAAGCATTCGCCGCATTAGCGGCTTGTACAGCATTCCCAGATAGCGCTGCCGAACAATATCCGAATGATAGGTCATCACCGCCGGCTTGTTCCTTCGACCCAGCATGCGCAGCACGTCGCCGAATGGCCACGGGAAATGAAAGTGAAGCACATCAGCCCAACGCTCGAGCGCGCGAAAGCGGAGAAGGGACTGGGGTCCACCGAGATCGCAAGAAGCCGGCTCCGCCCACGACCTGGTACGAACGACCTGAGCCTCAGGCAAACTCACGACTTCCGGCTCTGGCGTCGGCGACAGCGTGAATATCCGCGATTCGATTCCGCGCTCAGAGCAAGACAGCGCAATCTGCCGAATAGCTTCCTGAAGGCCACCCGGCGGATCAGGAAAGTAAGTGCGATAGATATGCAGCACGCGAAGCGGCTTCACGCCGCCGCCGTCAGCACTGGTAGCGCATCCAGGGGGATATACAGGCAATCGCATATCGTTCATGCGCGTGCCTCCAGGCTGCGAACCGTATCCAGCATCTTGGTGGTACGTGCTTCCCAGGTATTGTCGCCAACGAAACGGCATGCCTCGTCACGACTCAGCTTGCCGCGCGCGAGCTGTTTCTCGATTGCAGCGACAAAGCTGTCGGCGTCAGCGCCGACCTCGAGGCCGTCCGAATGTGCCTCGGTAAACGCGAGCGGCGTAGATACGACCGGCAGGCCGGCTGCAAGGTACTCAAAAAACTTCATCGGGAACATGGACTTCGTGTAGTCGTTGAGCAATGTCGGCAGCAAACCGACGCACATGGCCCGAAGGTAGTCCGGCAACTGAGCATAGCTGCGGTAGCCCAGGAAATGCACATTGGACAATTGTGCAAGTTCAGCGACCGGCTTACTCCGCTGACCCTCGCGCTCCTCGCCGATGAATACCCACTGCCAGTCTGGGCGCGCGCGTGCTGCCGCAAGCAGCAGACCGAAGTCAACCTTGAAATCAGACAACACACCATGGTAGACGACGCGCGGCTCGGGGATCGCGGCCAGTTCCGGTGGCAACTGTCCTGGCTCAAGTGCCTGACCGAAGTGGCGATCATCCACGACATTAGCAAGAAAGTACGTGTTCGGATTGAATGACTGACAACGTTCTTTGAGCGACATTGCCGTGGCGAACACTACATCGCACTCGGCCAGCAGCCGCCGCTCTGCCATGTTGAATGCCTCCACATCGACACCAGGAACTGCGGCCAGGTCATCAACACAGTGATAAACCAGCGCACCGCGTTCCAGGCTGTCGACGGCATCCATCATGAACGGGTGATACGTCCAAACCAGCGGTTTGTGAATACCGCGCGCGCGCGCAAAGCGGCTGATGCCGCTGCGCAGCAATGCCTGATTGAAACGTCGGACCAGCGGCCAGTGGTGAAGGGCGGGCACGACCAGGGGCGAGAACACCCATATATTGGTATCGCGCCTGGGAGCGCCAAGCAGCACTGACTGCATGCCACGCCAGAGCCGGCGCCAGAGTCGGCCCCAGTCGCGCTGGCTCGCCATGCGTGGTGCACGCAGCCCAACGCTCTCCACATAGAGAACACGCCAGCCCATGCGGGCAAGGACGCGCGCCGTATGCTGCTTGTTAGTCCAATACGGCTCGTCCCAGTCTGCGGTAGAAAACAGCACGCAATCGCCAACGGCGCCAGACACTTGATGGCTACCCAAGGAACGCCTCCATTGGCTCGCCAGTCAGGCTCGCCACAATCCGCTCCGCAGCGCGGCCGTCGCCATAGGGATTGCTTCTGGCAGCCAGAGCCTCCCGGCGTGTGGGTTCTTCCAGCCAGCGAATCACTTCCTGCTCTATGTTGATATCGGAACGCCCGGCCAATGTGGCATAGCCGGCATCGATGCCTTCCATTCGCTCTGTCACATCACGCATGACGACAGTAGGCACGCCAAACGTGGGAGCCTCCTCCTGGATCCCACCAGAATCACTGACGACCAGCACACTGCGGCTGATCAGATAGAGACTGGTCGGGTAGTCGACCGGCTCAAGCAAAACAAGATTCGCGATGCCCGACAACTCTTCGAGAACCGGCTTCCGAACTTTTGGATTCAGATGGACCGGGAAGACCCACTGATATTCCGGATACCGGGCACAGAGGCGCCTGAGCATCCGGCAAATAGCAAGCAACACCTCGCCATGATTCTCCCGACGATGGCAAGTGACGAGAATCTGGGGCGCTCCATCCTTCAGTGCGGCAAGCTCCGCCGGCACCGACGGCGGGGCTTCGTTCCAACTCTGCCGCACTGCATTGATAGCATCAACAACTGTATTGCCGGTCACGACAATCGCATCATCGCGAACACCTTCGCTGAGAAGGCTCGCGCGTGCGCGTGCAGTCGGCGCGAAATGCCGAGTAGCAATGCGGCCAAGCAGACTCCGATTTGCCTCCTCCGGAAATGGGCTCGCAAGATCGCCTGTGCGCAAGCCCGCCTCCACATGCCCGATCTTGATCCCGCGATGGAAAGCTGCCAAGCCCGCGCACAGCGCTGTAGTCGTGTCCCCCTGCACGAGCACCCAGTCTGGCTGCTCCACCTCAAATGCCTCGTCGAACTGCGCTATCAGACGTGCTGTCAGCGCATTCAGCGACTGACCTGGAACCATTGCGTCGTACCGCAGGTCCGGCTTGAGCGAAAAAAACGACATGGCGTGCTCAAGCATCTCGCGATGCTGGCCGCTGCTACAAACAACGGTATCCACTAGCGGCCGCAGAGCGGTGATAACTGGGGCCAGCTTGATGACTTCCGGGCGCGTACCCATGACGACCAAGACCTTCATGACAAGCACAACTCCTTTGATACCGGCAAACGGTGGCCCTTGTATTCAACCGCGAAGCCGAGGGCACCGACATGCACCGGTGCCGCCGCGATCCTGTAGCCATCGCCTCCAGCTACGACTTGCGTCAACGACTTGGCGCGCACGAAGTCCATGGCGATATCCTCATTCATGAAGAGCGGCTTGTCGCTCGACTGGCGGATATAGGCGACTAGCGCACGATGCGCGTCGATCCGGCTCCGCTCATCCTGCCAACCATAGGCGTAACGCTCGGAAAACGGGTGATCAAGGTAGCCAAACAGTGTGCCGGTGTCCCGAGCAACATCAAACGCCTGCTTGAAGATCGCCAGTGGATCGCCTTCTGCCAGCATGCATTCGCCGTGCAGCATGCATTGCTGACTATGTCCGATGAAACCGGCCGGCAACCCGGCAAGTTCCCCGCCGCGCGCGAGAACGAATTCGGGATCATTGCGGATGATGCCACCGATGCAACCTTGGTAGCCTATGTCGGCCAGGGCATGAAGCGCATAGCCTGGCGACTGGTGAAACGGCGAAACGGCGTAGCGCACGTGGCATCCTGTTGCCTCACGGAGACGGATGACGGACTGTGAGCCTTCCTGCAAAGCAGCCTCGTAGCTGCCCCCCCAGTTGGGTGCATGTGTGGCCGTGTGCGACAGAAGCGCACCGCCTTGAGCAAGCAACTCGTTAAGCAGCGGAATATTGCGCGCGGCGGCGAGATTACTTGTGTGAACCGCGAGGCTGAATGGGATATCCATGTCACGATATGCGTCCCACAACGGGCGTGCTGATTCCACGTCCTCGTCGCAATCCAAGCGCGATGTGATCGCGGCATCATAGCCCCATGGGATCTCGCTCAGAACTGGTTGGCATGGCAAGGTCTCGGCGCGATGGTTCGCGAGAAATGCCTCAACAATCCGCCATTCGAACGAATCGCAAGGCCCAACTGGACGGTTGAACCACAACACGCTCGCGTCGGCCAACTCTCCGAGTGCGGCATACGAACCGGCACGAACGCCATCGACAGTAACTGCAGCAATTTCATCGGCGCCTGCGTCCATCGCGCGAGACACGGCCCAGGGCGAACCATCAGCCCGGATCGCGCCGAAGCCAAGGTTATTCCACTCGTCTGTGAAGTCGAATCGCTCGAAGGCCCGTTCCCACTTCGCACCGCCTAGTATGGCGGCACGCTCACCATAGGCGACAACTGCTGGGCTGGCACGCCAGGCGCGGCTTGGCGCCGCCTGGCTCCGGCTCGCTTCAGGTAGCGACGCCGGCCATTCTGCGGATGCCCATCCAAGCCTGTCTGCCAATACAGGGGGAAGCGTGCCGAAAAGAATCAGCTTCCGGCGCCCACCGCGCAGCCAGCCGACCAGTAGATCCCCCCAGGAATCGGGTAAATCGACGGCGGCAAGTATCGGATAGCCGACATCTAGTGCACCGTGTCCGGCCAGGGCAACTTGCGCGCGGCTGACCGATCGGCGCAGGGCCGCGACAACAAGCCGGCCCGCTGTACTCGACGGTTGCGCGAACAATACGCCGATCATCCTGTCACCACGTGCCTGAACTTTGCGCGGCGCCCCACGCGCACGAAGTCATCATGTCCTACGAAGGCGATATCGAACCCCGACGGCCAAAACGCCCTGAGCTTCTGGCGCGTCTCGTCGGGATTCGCCCATGGTTCGAGCACGAGTCGCAGCGTCGGCAACGTCGTACGCAGATCGATCTGGAACTCCTGAATTCCACCAACTCGATGGTCGAGGATGTCCTGAATGTGGTGGGTGGGATAGTCGACGCCGTTGATCGGGACGACATCGTGGATACGGCCTATGATATTTGTCAGAACGAACGCGTCCGGACGCTCTTCAACGGCAGCAAGGTCGCCGGTGGCGTAACGGATCAACGGCATAAGCTTGTTGCGAAAACCGGTGAAAACAAGTTCATGCGCACCATCGGCGTTGTCGGAAAGCGGCCGACTCTCGGGCCAGCCTTCCGACTCGAGGACCTGCAAGCCCTTTCCAGAACCGTTCAATTCATAAGCCATCACTCCCAGCTCGGCCAGGCCGTAACGATCCACTACGCGGCAACGCAATGCCGACGCAATCAGCTCGCGCGCCTTTGGCTCGAGCAACTCACCGCTCGACTCGAACACGGCAAATGTTTTGCCGCCGCCATATCGACGTTGAACATAGGCGGCCAACGCATGGATCGTCGACGGATGCGCGTGCACGAGATAGGGCTTGCGCCGCTTCAGTGTCGTCCAGATCTCCTCCAGGCCGACATCGTCGATACGGTCAAAGAAGATATTGCTGCGATTCATCGCGAAACATTTGAAGTCTTCGCGCGATGGCCATTCGGGAGTTGGATCGTTGGGAAAACGACACGCAAAGTGCAGCTCCGAACGATGGCGCAGCTTGCCGATTGCCTGGCGTGCGAAATACGTTACGGATGACGAATAGTCGGCAGCAGGCTGGTCGTAGAATATCGTGCACGACAGACCAGTAGAACCACCAGTCTTGCAAGCGTGATGACGAAGGCTTTCCAACGGCCTGGAGAGCAGTCGATTGCCCTGTTCGCGGATGATGTCCTTCGTCAGATAGGGAAGTACTTCAAGCTGGCGCGCATCCGTGACCTTTTCGGGATTGAATGAGATCGCTCGGAACAGGTCTCGGTAGTACGGCACCTCGGAGCCGGCAAAGCACAGAATGTCACGCAACCGCCCTAGTGCAATGGCGCGACGTTGCGGAAACGGCAATTTGTAGTGATGGCGGAGCTCCGCCACTTTGGCGGTCACGTCACGTCGCTCCATGCGATGGGCGATCGGATAGGCGACATAGCCGCCTACGATGCCTTTGGCCAGCCTCAATGGCTGGTGTGCAAAAAGCGTTTCGCCGTACTGGAGCAAAGGGTGATCAGCTCGCATCTCAATTCAATTGGGCTTCTGCCGCATTGCTGGCGGCCGATGCATGTCGGTCGCCACAATGGGTGATTGTCTTTCCAGCTCTCTGTTCCGCGATCAGCAACGTCGCGGCATTTCTTGTCCAGACTTTCGTCTGTAAGTCAGCTTGCCTCCTGCCACGCCACTTCTTCGGCCACTGCGGGAGCAATCGGAGTATCGGATACGATCCTGCCGTGCTGCATTTCGATTCGCCGAGTGCAAATCCGCTGCACCATATTCGGGTCATGTGAGGCAACCACCAGGATCGATGCATTCTGAACCAGTGCACCGAGCCGCTTTTCGGCCTTCTCGGCAAAAGCCGCATCACCGACGCTCAACCATTCGTCCATGATCAATATGTCTGCCTCAACACTCGTCGAGATAGCAAACGCCAGGCGCAACATCATGCCGCTCGAATACGTCCGTACCGGCAAGTTCAGGTATTCGTCCAACTCGCTGAAATCAGCAATCTCATCAATCTTGCTGCGGATCTTTGCCGGTGTCAGGCCATCCAGAATGCCGCGAAGATAAATGTTCTCGAAGCCTGTCGCATCAGGATCCAGTCCCATTGACACGTCCAGCAGCGAGGCGATCTTGCCCTTCGTTTCCAGCATGCCGCTCACCGGGGCGTAGACTCCGGACAGTGTCCGCAACAGCGTGGTCTTGCCAGAACCGTTGTGGCCGACCAAAGCAATCCGCTCGCCGTCAGAAAAGCGGAAGCTAAGCTGATCCAGCGCCGTCACTACCGCGTGATTGCCTGCGTCCCGGCCAATCCGGCCGCCAGTTGTCAGGTTCAACACCGCCTTTTTGAGTGAACGATGCGAGTTTTCGTAGATGGGAAAGGAAACCGAAATTTCCCGGGCATTAATGTATGAGCTCACAATGTCACAGCCAATAAGGAACACGGTTGCGATAGCGACGCATCAACAGCTGCGCGACCGCAAAGCCAAACACCAGCAAACCGATTGACCATGCCCACGACTCCCAATGGAGAGGCCGGCCGGTGATGGGCGCGCGAACCGTCTCGATCAGGTGGTACAACGGGTTATATTCGGCCACCCAGCTGCGCTCTTTCAATATCTCCGGCGACCACATAACCGGCGTGAAGAAAAACACGACCTGGATCAAATTGCCGACGATTGGCGGAATGTCGCGGAACCGCGCGCACAAGACGCCGAGCGAGACACCGACCCAAATGCCGTGCAGAAGCAACAGCGCGAGAGCCAGCGGCACCAGAAAAAACTCCCAGGTCGGCCAGTGACCGAACGCGATCAGCACGATCACTACTACCGGGAGGCTATGGAGCAAGATCGCAAAATTACGCCACGCAATCCGACAAACGTGAATTGTCAACGGAATCCGAACCTGTTTGATCAGGTAAGCCGCCCCGATAAACGACAAGCAGCCTTCATTGGCCACTGCACCGATGAACTGCCATACCACCAGGCCGACGGCCAAGTATGGAAGATAGTCGCGGATTTCCTGGTGCAGCAACGTTGAATACAACGCCCCAAGAACCACGACCATGATTGCCGTGCTCAGCGTGAACCAGAATGGTCCAATGACCGAGCGTCGATACCGCTGCTTGATGTCATGCCAGCCCAGCGTTCCCCAGATCCGCGCCGAGCGAATGCCGATGATCAGGTCATCGTTCCCGGCATGCTCCGCAAGATGCCGTTCCGTGCGTCCAGTTGCTGCAATATCCATATCAGACACGTCCATACACGTCTTCGAATCGGACGATGTCGTCCTCCCCGAGGTAATCTCCGCTTTGCACTTCGATCATGATGAGATCGACAACACCCGGATTCTCAAGCCGGTGCTTGTGTCCCGCGGGGATGTAGGTTGATTCATCCGTGGCAACCAGAAACGATTTCTCGCCGTTGACCACTTTCGCGGTGCCGCGCACCACGATCCAGTGTTCGCTGCGATGGTGATGCATTTGCAGGCTGAGACTCGCGCCCGGCTTCACCTCTATCCGCTTGATTTTGAAACGCGGACCCTCTTCGAGCACCGTATAGGTACCCCAAGGCCGGCGCACAGTGCGATGTAGCTTATAGGTATCGTGACCGCGCTTCTTCAGCTCGCCGTAGATGTGCTTCACATCCTGCGTGCGATCCTTGTGGGCAATCAGCAGCGCGTCGGGCGTATCGACCACAACGAGATTTTCGACGCCCACCGCTCCAATCAGGCGTTCATGGCTCATCACGAAACAGTTAGTGACGTCATACATGACCACGTCGCCGTCGATTCTGTTTCCGTGCGCGTCAGCCTTCTGTAGGTCGCCAAGCGCCTTCCATGACCCGATGTCGCTCCATCCAATGTTGCAAGGCACCACCGAGGCACTCGTGCACTTCTCCATCACGGCATAATCAAGTGACTCATCAGGAACCGCTCGAAAAGCTATGGAATCCAAATCGATTTGGGTCCACTCCGGGCCAGCTGCGACATGCGATTGCTTCATGCATTCGGTAGCGGCGGCAAGAATGTCCGGCCGGTGCTCATTCAGTTCGCGGAGGATGCTGCCGGCGGTAAAACAGAACATGCCGGAGTTCCACAGGAAACGCCCAGACGCAAGATATTCCTGAGCCTTTTCCAGCGTTGGCTTCTCTACGAAGCGAACAACCTTCGTTCCATCCGCCTCGATATAACCAAAGCCGGTTTCCGGCAAATCGGGCTGGATCCCGAACGTCACGATCTTGCCATCGCGCGATAGTGCTTCCGCACGTGCAACGGCTTCAGCGAACGCAGACTGATCGGCGATCAGGTGATCGGCGGTGAGGACCAGCAAGACCTGGTCCTCACCGAACGTATCGGCCACATACCGCGCAGTTACCGCGATCGCGGCTGCAGTATTGCGCCCCGCAGGTTCCAGCAGAAACGACGTGCGAACGCCATCGATACCGACTTCCCGGTACTCGTCGACGGTCTTGAAAAAGAGCTCTCGATTGGTCACCGTGATGACATGCTCAACCTCAGGCAAGCCCGCCGCCCGAAGATAGGCCTTCTGCAGCAGGCTCTGTCCATCCGCGAGCCGGATAAATGGCTTAGGATGGTGTTCGCGCGATACCGGCCAGAGCCGGGAGCCAGCGCCGCCACTCAGAATGATTGGAATTAGACTCACATCGTCCTCGCTACCAGCATCAGGCAGAAAGAGAGCAAACTCAAACTGCGTCTTCGAAAACTTCCGCCGCGTCGAAGCGCTGGCCTGCAGCATCCTTCGCTGCGAGCATCGGTTCGGCTATCGGCCAGTCGATCGATAGCGTCGGATCATTCCAGACAATGCTACGTTCGAACTCCTGGTACCAGTAGTCAGTGGTCTTGTACAGGAACTCTGCGTACTCTGAAGTCACGACAAAGCCATGCGCAAACCCTTCAGGCACCCACAGCTGGCGCTTGTTCTCGGCGGAGAGCGCGACACCGACCCATTGACCGAATGTCGGGGATTGCCTGCGGATATCCACGGCAACGTCGAAGACCTCGCCGGCCACCACGCGCACCAGCTTGCCTTGCGGGTTCTTGATCTGATAATGCAGGCCGCGGAGGACCCCACGGACTGAACGGGAATGGTTGTCCTGCACGAACTCCCGCCTCACGCCAGTCGCTTCCTCGAACTGACGAGCATTAAAGCTCTCGAAAAAAAACCCACGATCGTCGCCGAACACCTTTGGCTCGATGATCATGACGTCCGGAATCGCAGTGCGAATGACGTTCAGACTCATTTGATGGACTCCGAGATGATTTGCTGCAGGTATTTGCCGTACCCGTTCTTGGTAAGTGGCATGGCCAGCGCGGCGACCTGTTCCGCACTGATCCATTTGCTGCGGTAAGCAATCTCTTCAGGGCAAGCCACCATCAGCCCCTGGCGGTTCTGCAGTGTGGCAATAAAGCTGGCTGCTTCCAGCAACGACTCATGCGTCCCGGTATCAAGCCAAGCATACCCCCGCCCCATGATCTCCACATCCAACTGCGCTATCTCCAGATAACGCTTGTTGACATCGGTAATCTCGAGCTCGCCGCGTGCAGAAGGCTTGATATCAGCGGCAATATCGCAAACCTGGTTGTCATAGAAATACAGCCCAGTAACAGCGTAGTGGGAACGCGGCTTCAGCGGCTTCTCTTCGAGCGACAACGCACGGAAGTTCTCATCGAACTCAACGACGCCATAACGCTCGGGATCATGCACGTGATATGCAAAGACCGTTGCCCCCACCGACTGCTGGGCCGAGCGAGTCAACTGGCTAACCAGATCGTGGCCATGGAAGATGTTGTCGCCAAGAATCAGCGTGGACGGATCGTTGCCGACAAAGTCACGCCCGATGATGAAAGCCTGCGCCAACCCGTCCGGCGACGGCTGCACCGCATACTGCAGGTTGATGCCCCACTTGCTCCCGTCGCCGAGCATATCGACAAAACGCGGGGTATCTTCCGGAGTGGAGATGATCAGAATGTCCCGAATCCCCGCCAGCATCAGCGTGGACAGTGGGTAGTAAATCATCGGCTTGTCGTACACCGGCAGCAACTGCTTCGAGACCGATCGCGTGATCGGATAGAGCCGAGTACCGGAACCTCCGGCGAGGATAATGCCCTTGCGCATGATGTCTTGCTCAGGAAAAGATCTGGTTCAGCAGGTGGTGCACACCTTGCTGCCAATCTGGAAGATGGATACCGAAGGTCTGGCGCAGCTTGCCGGTGTCCAGGCGGGAGTTGGCCGGACGCGGAGCAGGCAGGGGATACGCCGTGGCGGGGATGGCCTCGATGCGGGCTGGATCCACCTTCAGGTCGATGCCTTGGGTCGCGGCGTAGCGCAGCACTTCGGTGGCGTAGGCGTGCCAGGTGGTCTCGCCGGCGGCTGCCAGGTGGTAGATGCCGGAGGCAAAGGCCTGGCGGTTGCCGTGGAGCCAGTGTCGCGCCACGATCTGTGCGGTCACATCGGCGATCAGCGCGGCCGTGGTGGGAGCGCCGAACTGGTCGGCAATCACGCGCAGGCTGTCGCGCTCGCGGCCGAGCTTGAGCATGGTCTTGGCGAAGTTACCGCCATGAGCACCAGCCACCCAGCAGGTCCGCAGAACCAGGGCGGCACCACCGGCCGCGGCAATTGCCTGCTCCCCGGCCAGCTTGCTCTTGCCATAGACCGATTGCGGATTGACGGCATCGCTTTCGACATAGGCACCGTCCTTGGTGCCGTCAAAGACATAGTCGGTCGAATAGTGGACCAGCAGACTGCCGAGAGCCTTTGCCTCCTCGGCGAGGATGCCGGGTGCCGTGCCGTTGATGGCAAAGGCCAGATCCACCTCAGTTTCCGCCTTGTCCACCGCGGTGTAGGCCGCCGGATTGACGATCACGTCGGGCCGGCAATCACGCACCAGACGACGGACTTCGTCCGGTCGCGACAGGTCGCAGCCAGTGCGATCCAGTGCCACCACGTTTCCCAGCGGCGCAAGGCTCCGGCGCAGTTCAAACCCCACCTGCCCGTTGCTGCCCGTTACGAGAATGGTCGGAACCGCGGGATTACGCTGCATATTGCTTCGCCACCCAGTTCCGGTACTCGCCAGACATCACATCCTGCACCCACGCCTGGTTATCCAGGTACCACTGCACCGTCTTGCGCATGCCGGATTCAAACGTCTCCGCCGGCTTCCAACCCAACTCGCGCTCCAGCTTGCGAGCATCGATGGCATAGCGGCGGTCATGCCCCGGACGATCCTTCACGAAGGTAATCTGGTCGCGGTAAGAACCGGTGGCCTTCGGACGCAGTTCGTCCAGCAGATCGCACAGCGTGTGCACCACGTCCAGGTTGGTCTTCTCGTTCCAGCCGCCGACGTTGTAGGTCTCGCCGAGTCGGCCCTTGGCAAGCACTTCACGGATCGCCGAGCAGTGGTCACGCACGTACAGCCAGTCACGCACATTCAGCCCATCGCCATAGATCGGCAGCGGCTTGCCCGCCAGCGCATTGGCGATAATCAGCGGGATCAGCTTTTCCGGGAAATGATACGGACCGTAGTTGTTGGAACAGTTCGTCGTCAGGACCGGCAAGCCGTAGGTATGGTGGTATGCGCGCACCAGATGATCCGAGGCCGCCTTGGATGCCGAGTACGGGCTGTTGGGCGCGTACGGCGTCGTTTCCGAGAACTGGGGATCGGTCTCGCTCAGCGAGCCGAAAACCTCGTCGGTCGAGACATGCAGGAAGCGGAAGTCTGACTTGGCCTGCCCTTCGAGGCTGCCCCAGTAAGCGCGAGCCGCTTCCAGGAGCGTGAAGGTACCAACGATATTCGTCTGGATGAATTCGCCCGGACCATGGATGGACCGGTCTACGTGGCTTTCCGCTGCGAAGTGCACGACTGCGCGCGGCTTGTAGGTCGCGAAGAGCTCGTCCAAGGCATCACGGTCACAAATATCCGTTTGCGAGAACACGTGCCGTGGATCGTCTTCGACCGACGCCAGCGTCTTCCGATTGCCTGCATAGGTGAGTTTATCGACGTTGATGACCCCATCCGCCGACTTGTCGCCCAACCATGCTAGAACGAAATTGGCGCCGATAAACCCGGCACCGCCTGTGACCAAAATATGCGACAAAACTTGCTCCTTGCCTCGATATGTTTCGATGACCCGGCAAAAGCCGAGCGCCCACCTTGTCCGCATCCTGGACGGCGGGGCGTTAAGTGCCTGCAGAAGTGGCGGTATTCTATCCGACGGATTGCTCTAACCTACGTCACCTCCCCCTCTTTTTGTAGCCTCATGTAACCATGCCACGGTATATCGGTCACAAAACTACAAATAGAAGCGAAATACTTTTTCTCCGGCTCTGATGCCCAACAATAAAGCGCCTCATTCGACACTCCACGCTGTCGGCGACCTACAAGGTTGTGCCGCCTCACTGGACACACTACTGGCAGAATTGCCGACCCCGCCAGCCCTCCGCTTCGTCGGCGACCTGGTCAACCGCGGGCCAGCCTCCCTCCAAACCCTCCGTGCCATCCGCGCTATGGGCAGCCGCGCCGAAACCGTCCTCGGCAACCACGACATCCACCTCCTCGCCGTCGCCGCTGGCGTGCGCAAAAAAGGCAAATCCGACACCCTGGACGACATCCTGACCGCCCCCGACCGTGAGGACTTGCTAATCTGGCTCCGCCATCGCCCCCTGGCCCTGCTGGAAAACAACTTCCTCCTGGTCCACGCCGGCGTCCTCCCCCAATGGACCGCCTCCCAGGTCATCGACCTCGCCCGCGAAGTCGAAGATCAACTCCAAGGCCCCAACTGGCAACGCTTCCTCGCCGACATCTTCGGCAACGCCTCCGACCGCTGGCACGACGGCCTGCGCGGCATCGAACGCCACCGGGTGGTGGTCAATGCCCTCACCCGGCTGCGCTACTGCACTGTCGATGGCGTGATGGACTTCAAGACCAAGGAAGGCCTGGGCAAGGCGCCGGACGGGTTCATGCCGTGGTTCGACGTGCCGGGGCGGCGTACCGAGGATGTGACCGTGGTATGCGGCCATTGGTCGACGCTGGGCCTGGTCATGCGGCCGAATCTGATGGCGCTGGATACTGGCTGCGTCTGGGGTGGCAAGCTGACGGCGGCCCGGTTGGCACAGGATCCTGCCGAACGGACCGTCGTTCAGGTTGATTGCCCGCAATATTGTGACCCGCTGGCCTGACTGGCAATCCCGCGTTGGCGGGGACGACAGGACGGCTAGCTGATGGCAGCGGAGCTTGGCTGGGGCACGCCACCGGGCTCGACGGGGTGGTTCAGCCGTCGGGCCGCGGCGGCAGCGTGTTCCGGCGCGCCCTGGCTGAGGTGGGCGACCACCTCCCTGGCGGAGTTCGCAAGCTCGCGACGGTCACCCGAGGCCGACGCCAGCGCGGGCCCGATCACCAGCCGGGCCTTGATCCGGGGTGCTCGCAAGACCGCTTCCAGTGACTGCAGCAACGTGGTCTCGCCGATGTAGGCGGCGGCAAGCGTTGGTTGCCCCGTAGCGGCATCGAGGTAGTTCAGCCCCAGGGGCTGAACTGGCAACCCGCCAGAAATCGGCGCCTGCATCAGGTTGGCGTGGAATGGCAGCACCTCGGTGCCGTCGGTCGTGGTGCCTTCCGGGAACACGCCGACGAGGTCGCCCTGCAGCATCACGTCGGTGATGTCGTGCAGCACGCGGTGGGCATCGCGTTTGCGCGCCCGTTCGATGAAGATCGTTCCCGTCTTGTCGCACAGCCACCCAATCAGCGGCCAGCTGCGGATCTCTGACTTGGCGACAAACCGCACCGGCTGCCAGCTGTGGATGACGTAGATATCCAGCCATGAAATATGGTTGGAAACCACCATCGCGCCCTGGCGGCCAGCGCCGTGCGACGCTGCGCCGGTGGCGTCCACCACTTCCACCTCCACCCCGCAAATCCGCAGCAACCGCCGTGACCAGCGGCGAATATGCCACTCGCGCGTGCGCACGCCCAGCCACGGGAACAGCAAGGCGCAGGTCACCAGCCCGCGCAGCAGGTGCAGCACCAGCGCGGTCTTGCGCAGCCAGATCATGCGTGGGCGTGGTTTCCGTAGACGACTTGCCCGCCGACCAGGGTCATGCGGACCTTGCCTTCCATCTCGTAGCCGAGCCACGGTGAGTTCTTGCCCTGGCTCTTGATGGAGCGGCGGTCGACCTTCCAGACCTGCCTGGGGTCGAACACGCACACGTCGGCGGCGCTGCCGACGGCCAGGGTGCCGGCCTTCAGGCCGATCACGCGCGCGGGTTCGGCGGTGATGCGGGCCAGTGCCTGGACCAGCGGGACCTTGTGCTCGGCGGCCCAGCGCAGGGTCAGCGGCAGCAGCAGTTCCAGGCCGGTTGCGCCCGGCGATGCCTCGGCGAACGGCAGCAGCTTCTCGTCGTCGTCCACTGGCGTGTGGTCGGAGCACAGGGCGTCGATGGTGCCGTCGGCCAGCGCGGCGACGATGGCGTCGCGGTCGCGCGGGCTGCGCAGCGGTGGCGAGAAGCGCATCTGCGAGTTGAAGTAGCCGATATCCATGTCGGTCAGCGAGACGTGGTGGATATTGACGTCGCAGGTCACTTTCAGGCCTTCGCGCTTGGCCTGGCGCACCAGTTCCAGCCCGGCGGCGGACGACAGGCGGCACAGGTGCACGCGCGCGCCGGTGCTGCGCATCAGTTCGAAGATGGTGTGCAGGCGCACGGTTTCGGCGATCACTGACACGCCGGACAGGCCCAGGCGCGATGCCACCGCGCCGCTGGCGGCGACGCCGCCGCCCAGGAACGGGTCTTCCGGGCGCAGCCAGACGGTGAAGCCGAAGGTCTGGGCGTACTGCAGCGCGCGCAGCAGCACCTGGGTGTTGAGGACAGGGGCCTCGGCCTGGCTGAAGCCGACGCAGCCGGCTTCCGTCAGCTGGTTCATCTCGGTCAGCGTCTCGCCCTTCAGGCCCAGCGTCAGCGCGCCCAGCGGGTACACGTGGGTCTGGTTCAGGGTGCGGGCGCGGAACTTCAGCATTTCCACCAGGCCCGGTTCGTCGAGCACCGGATCGGTATCGGGCGGGCAGACCAGGCTGGTCACGCCGCCGGCGGTGGCGGCGGCCACTTCGGATTCGAGCGTGGCCTTGTATTCGTAGCCGGGCTCGCGCAGGCGCGCGGACAGGTCGACCAGGCCGGGGCACACGATCAGGCCGCTGGCATCGACGGTCTTGTTGGCGGTGAAGTCCGCCGGGGCGCTGCCAACGCCGACGATCTTGCCGGCGGCGATGTAGAGGTCCTGCGTGGCGTCGGTGTTGCTGGCCGGATCGATCAGGCGGCCGCCCTTGATGTGAATCTTCATAGCTTGGCTTGTCGTGTCGCTTGGCTGGTTCGGTGTGGTCTGGCGCGTTTCGTGGGTCAGCCCTGTTGTCATTCGTCGCTGTTCCCGGCCACGATGCCCATCACCGCCATGCGCACGGCGATGCCAAAGGTCACCTGGTTCAGGATCACGGACTGCGGGCCGTCGGCCACGGCGGAATCGATCTCGACGCCACGGTTCATGGGTCCCGGGTGCATCACGATGGCGTCGCGATTGGCCAGTGCCAGGCGCTCGGGCGTGAGGCCATAGGCCTTGAAGTATTCCTGCGCCGACGGCAGCAGCGCGCCGCTCATGCGCTCGTTCTGCAGCCGCAGCATGATGACCACGTCCACGCCCTTCAGGCCCTCTTCCATGTCGTGGAAGACGCGCACGCCCATCTGCTCCAGCCCCGACGGCAGCAGCGTGCGCGGACCGATGGCGCGCACTTCGGGCACGCCCAGCGTGGTCAGCGCGTGGATGTCGGAGCGTGCCACGCGCGAGTGCAGGATGTCGCCGACGATGGCCACCGTCAGGTTGGTGAAATCCTTCTTGAAGTGCCGGATCGTGTACATGTCCAGCAGGCCTTGCGTCGGGTGCGCGTGGCGGCCGTCGCCGGCATTGATCACGTGCACGTGCGGCGCGACGTGCTCGGCGATCAGGTAAGGTGCGCCCGAGCTGGCATGGCGCACCACGAACATGTCGGCGGACATCGCCGACAGGTTGTTGATGGTGTCCAGCAGCGACTCGCCCTTGCTGGTCGACGAGGCGTTGATGTTCAGGTTCAGCACGTCCGCCGACAGCCGCTTGGCGGCGATCTCGAAAGTGGTGCGGGTGCGGGTGGAGTTCTCGAAGAACAGGTTGAACACGCTCTTGCCGCGCAGCAGCGGCACCTTCTTGACATCGCGGTCTGAGTCGGACAGCGATACGAACTGGCTGGCGGTGTCGAGGATGTGCGTGATCATGTCACGCGACAACCCCTCGATCGACAACAGGTGCTTCAGTTCGCCGTTCTTGGTGAGCTGCGGGTTGCGGAACGTCTTGGTCATGGCTGGTCGGGCGCGGGCAAAAAACGGGGGTGGTCTGGTCTCGGAGCTGGGGGCCAGGCGCGCACGGGCGCGCCTGGGGCATGCGGGCCGGTTTAGCCGGTGGCGGAATCGGTAGGTTCGGTCGCAAAGGCGAATTGTGCGCCGGCACCCTCGCCCTGGCGCGACAGCACCAGCGTGGTGCCGGGCGGCAGCGCCATCTCGGCGGCAGTCAGGTCGGCGGCAATCGGCAGCTGGCGCCCGCCGCGGTCGACCAGCACGCCCAGCGCCACGCGCGCGGGGCGGCCGTAGTCGAACAGCTCGTTGACGGCGGCACGGATGGTGCGGCCGGTGGCCAGCACATCGTCGATCAGCAGGATGTTGCGGTCATCCACCGAAAACGGCAGCGTGGTCGGCTGGGCCTGGCTGTGCAGGCCCTTCTTGGCATAGTCGTCGCGATGGAAGGCAACGTTGATCACGCCATGCTCGGGCAGCTTCAGGTCAGCGGCCAGCCGCGCGGCGATCCATGCGCCGCCAGAATGGATGCCGGCCACCGACCAGCGCGCACGCTCGGCCTCGGGGATCAGGGCCCGGGCCTGGTCCAGCAGCTTGCGGTACAGCGACTCGGCGTCGGGAACGGAAATCTGCGTCATAGCGGGAATTGGTCGAAATACTGTTGCAGGATGATGCGGGCGGCCTCGGCATCGAGCTCGCCGCGGCGGGCGCCGGCCATCGACGCGGCGCGCGAGGTATAGCGCTCGTCCACCCACTCCACCGGCAGGCCGAAGCGGCCGTTGAGCTGGTTGCCGAAACGCCGCGCCAGCTTCATCGAGGGCTGCTCGCCCCCTTCGGGGTTGACCGGCATGCCGACGATCAGCTGCACCGGGTTCCACGCCTGGATGAGCGCCGCCACGGCCTCGAAGCGGCCTTCCACGGTGATATTGGGGAGAATGGTCAGCGCACGCGCCTCGCGCGTGATGAAGTTGCCCAGCGCAACGCCGATCTTTTTTTCGCCGTAGTCGAATGCCAGGACCGTGCCGTCGCGGGGCAGTTCACGCCCCACGGCATCAGGCATGCCCGGCCTCGCCGGACAGCATGGTGAAGTCGATGCCCAGCAGCCGGATGGCGGCGGCGAAGCGATCGTCGGGCGGCACGCTGAAGATGATCTCGGGGTCGGCCTGGACCGTCAGCCAGCCGTTGCGGCTGAGCTCTTCCTCCAGCTGGCCGGCGCCCCAGCCGGAGTAACCCAGCGTCAGCAGGAAGCGGTGCGGGCCGCTGCCGTTGGCCACGGCCTCGAGCACGTCCTTGGAGGTGGTCATCTCCAGCCCGCCGGGCACGGCCAGCGACGACACATAGACGCCCACCGGGTCATGCAGCACGAAACCGCGCTCGGTCTGCACCGGGCCGCCGAAGTAGACCGGCTGGTGCGCGACTGGCTGGATTTCAAGCTTGAGGTCGATCTTGTCGAACAGCGTGGCCATGTCGATGTCGATGGGCCGGTTGATCACCAGCCCGAGCGCGCCACGCTCATTGTGTTCGCAGATATAGACGACGGAACCCGAAAAGGTCGGATCGGCCATGCCAGGCATGGCAATCAGGAACTGATTGGTCAGATTGATAGGTGCTTCGGGCTTCGCCATGCCTTGCATTTTATCAAATCGCCGGGGGTCTTCCGGAAAAGATTGGCGGGCGCTGCAGTGCAGCAATGAGCGCCCGGCCACGCTCTGGAACTGCCGTTTGGCTCAATCCTTGCGGGTCAGGGCGGCCAGCTCTTGTGCCGTCAGCCAGCGCCACTCACCTTCGGCCAGGGCCGGATCGAGCTGCAGGCCGCCAATGGCGCTGCGATGCAGCGCGCTGACATGGTTGCCGGCCGCCGCCACCATGCGCTTGACCTGATGGTACTTGCCTTGCACCAGGGTCAGCCGCAGGCTGCGTTCGCCGGTGATCTCACACGCTTCTGCCGCGATCGGTGCCGGTTCGTCGAGCAGCTGCACGCCACTGCACAGCGCATCGGCCTGCTCCGGCGTGACCGGCTCGGCGGTCGTCACTTCATAGATCTTGGGCACCTTGCGCTTGGGCGAGGTCTGGGCGTGGATGAACTGGCCATCGTCGGTCAGCAGCAGCAATCCGGTGGTGTCGTGGTCCAGCCGCCCCACGGCCTGCACCTCGCGCTGGCGCAGCGGCACCGGCAGCAGGTTGTAGACGCTGGGATGATGGCGCGGACGCTGCGAGCACTCGTAGCCGGTGGGCTTGTTCAGCATCAGGTAGGCCTTGGTGCAGGCCAGCCATTCCTCGCCGTCGACGGTGAGCCGCAGGCCGTCGACTTCAAACTGCGCGCGCGGGTCTTCGCACAGTTCGCCGTTGACCTCGACCAGCCCGGCGGCGATCAGGTCGCCGCAGTACCGGCGCGTGCCAAAGCCCTGGGATTGGAGGATGCGGTCGAGTGTCATGGAATGGAAAGTACGTAAGGATGGTTGATGGCCCGGGATGACAAGCGCCACGGAGCTCTGGGCAACCGTTTGTGTGCTCCCTCTCCAGCAAGCGGAAGAGGGAGCAAGCCGTCAGTTTGCAGGCTTTGTCAGCGGTGAGTTCGCGAGCGCCTGAAATCCTCAGGCCGCCAGCATCGCGCTCTCGCGATAATGTCGCTGCGCGTCGTCGAAGCGCTCGGTTTCCTCAAAAAGCCGCGCCAGCGCCAGGTGCGTGCGCACGCGCAGCCGGCGCTGCTGGTCGGGCTCGGCATATTTCAGTGCGCGCTCGAAGCTGGACTGGGCCTTGCCCCACAGCTTCTCGCCCAGGCACAGCACGCCCAGCGAGTAGTAGAGGTCGGCGTCGGCGGGATGCGCGGCCAGCCACTTCTCGGCCTGCTGGATCTGCGGCAGCGCGTGGCCGGGAACGGCGCAATCGGCATAGCGCAGCACCAGGCGGCTGTCCCAGTTGACCTTGAGCGCGTCTTCGATGATGCGGCGGGCTTCATTCTGCCGGCCCAGCGCCGCGAAGTAACGCGCCGCGGGTTCGGCGATGCGGGTGGCGCGGCGTTCGTCGGCGGACAATGAGCGCCAGAACTCGGTCAGCGCGTCGGCGTCGTGGCGGCGTTCCTCCAGCATGGCTTCGACGGCCATCTGCTTGAGCCGCAGCGCCAGCACCGGATGCAGCGCGTTGCGCTTTTCCAGCGAGCGCGCCAGGCGCAGCACCTCGGTCCAGTTCTTCAGGTGCTGGTGCGCGCGCAACGCGATGCGCTGCACGTGGATCTGGCGCGCACCCTGCGACTGCAGCTGGGCGATGGTCTCCAGCGCGCCGTCGGCGTCGCGGGCATCGACCAGCAACTCGGCCATCGACACCAGCCGCGCCTGCTCGCGCTCGGGGTCGGTGACCTGCGCCATCCAGGCGTCGCGCCGCTCGGTTTCCTGCATCCGGTGCGCGGCGCGGGCGCCGATCAGCGCGGCGGTCTGGGCCTGGTCGTCCCAGGACTGCGCCTCGCGCGCGGCGCGCTCGGCGCGGGCGAAGCGGCCGGCAAACAGGTTTTCGATCGACTCGCGCAGCGCCGCCTGTGCCTTGCTCATGCGGCTGCGCTCGCGGTAGGCGGCGGCGCGGCGCGGCATGTCGGCCAGATGGCGGACGGTGGACATCACCGTCCACACCACGAAGAACAGCAACAGCAGCAAGGCCAGCGCCAGGTTCAGCGACAGCTCGACGCGATACGGCGGATAGAACAGCACCACATTGCTGTGGTTGAACTGCGTGAACAGGGCCAGCCCGACGGCGCCGCCAAACAGGACCGCAACCCAGAACAGAAGGCGCATGGGCTTACTCCTTCTTCAGGGCATGCAGCGCGCCCAGGCTTTCGGACATGGTCGGCAACTGCACCGTGACCGCGCCGGCCTGCGCCTGCCGCAGCAGCGTCAGCACCCCCTGCACCCGGCGCGACTTGGTATCGAAATAGCGGCCGATCATCGCCTGCGCGGCGGCCAGGTCGTTGCGGAACACGGGTTCGTTGCGCGACAGCAATGCCAGGCGCGCATTGAGCAGGCGCAGCTTGACGTTCTCGCGCAGGAACCAGCCCTGGTCGCCAGACAGCAGCAGCGCCTCGGCGTCGTCGACCTTGCGGATGCGGACCACCTGCGCCAGTTCTTCGCGCAGGTAATCCCACAGGCGCGTGAACCAGCCCGGGCCCGCGCCGTTGGCGGCGGCCGGCGCGCTGGCACCGTTGGCCGCGGCGCCCTTGCGGGCGTCGGCCTCGCTGCGCTCCAGCATGCGTTCGCTGGACAGCAGCGGCAGTGAATCGACCTGGTTGATGGCCTCGTCCAGTTTAATTGCAGAGCCGGTCAGGTCGGTGTCGGGCACCGCCTTCATGCGCGCGACGTCGCGCGCGATGGCGCGGCGCAGCAGGTTGTATTGCGGCTTGTCGGCGCGCGCCAGGCGGGCGTCGGCGCTTTGCAGCGCGGCCAGCGCCACCTGCACGTTGCCGGTCAGCTGCAGTTGCTGGCCGGCACTGGTCAGCAACTGCTGGATCTCGGCGATTTCCCAGTCGTCGCGGTTGCGCATCAGGTCCTGGTAGACCTGTTCCAGCGCCACCTGCTTGTCGCGGGTCTCTCCGACCTGGTTCTCCAGTGCACCGACCTTGGCCTGCAGTTCCTTGACCGTGTCCTGCGCGTTGCGGGTGAGCACGCGCGACTCCTGCACCAGCGCATCATTGCTTTGCTGGCGGCGCGCGAGCTCGCCGGTCAGGTGGTCAACGCGCTGCTGCAGCCACCAGAAGCCGCCAGCCGTCGCCACCACCAGCACGGCGACGAGCGCCCACAACGCAGCGGACCGCCGTGAGGCTGCACTGGGAGCAGCGGGGGTAGCGGGGCCCGGCGCGGACGCTGCTTGCGCCGATGCTGCGGAGGCCGCCGTGGGCGGCGGCGTAGCGGAGGAGGACGTGGTTTCTTGCGTCACGCGTTCGACCTTCGTTGACGTTGCGGGAACTGCTGCGTCCGGCACGGGGGCCGGCGGCGCTTCGGCTGTGGCGCTGGGCGGGCTGGCGTCGATTGCCGCGCTGGCCATGCTTGCCGGCGCCGGACCGGCATGGGCATCGGCCCACTGCAGGCACGCCGCCAGCAGGCCGGCATCGCCCGGGGCGGCGCGCAGGATATGGGGAAAGCCCAGCGCCAGCGCCTGTTCGGCGATTCTCGCATGCGGCGCGATGCACTGCACCTGCCGCAGGGCAGCGTCTTCCTCAGGCGACAGATGCTGGCGTGCCAGCGCGTCAAGGTTGCGCACCGCTTCAGAACTGGTTAGGAGCCACGCATGCGGCGCCGCGCCGGGACGCAGGTTGTCGCGCACGGCCTGCCACTGCATGGCGCTGGGTTCGGGCAGCGTGCGCTGGTAGGCCTCGACGGCCTCGACCTGGGCGCCGGCCTCGCGCAGGCGGTCGCCCAGCCAGTCGCGCCCGCCGTTGCCGCGGATGATCAGGACCGGCTTGCCCGCCAGCGCGGCGGGATCGAGCTGGGCCCACAGGGCCTCGGAGTCGAAGCGCAGCGCTTCGGCCTCCGGTGCGGCGTCATCGGGGCCCTGCCCGTTTGCGGCAGCGCCCGCGGGCGCGATCACCCGGCACGCGGGCGGCGCGATGCCGCGCTCGGCCAGGGCCGCGACGCTGGCCGGCCCGACCACCGCCACCGGCACCTGCGCCGGCCATTGGGCCACGGCCACGCCCTGCACGCCAGCCAGTGTGTCGAGCGCGTAGGCAATGGCATTGGGACTGACAAAGACCACCAGCGCGAAGGTGTTCAGCCGCACCAGCGCCGCGCGCAGCGGCGCGTCGTCAACGGCCGGGCCGATGCCCAGCAAGGGAAAGCTGAGTACGTCCAGGCCCGCGGCCTGCAGCGCCTCGGTCAGTTGCCGGGACTGCCCGGCGGGTCGTGTGACAACGACGGTCGGGCTGGGCATGGGGCAGCCTCAGGCAGGAGCTTGGGAGCCGGCGGGATCGCCAGAATCGGCCAGTGCCGCGAGGATGGCTGCGGCACCCTGCGCCAGCAGGTCGCGCGCGCAGGCCTGGCCAAGCGCTTCGGCGGCGGCCAGGTCAACTGCCGGGCCGGACGCGGCAGCGCGGATGGCGCGCGTGCCATCGGGCAAGGCGACAAAGGCGTCCAGCTTCAGCTGATCGCCTTCCCAGCGCGCATGGGCGGCCAGCGGCACCTGGCACGAGCCGCCCAGCATGCGCGACACGGCGCGCTCGGCGCTCACGGCCAGCGCCGTCGGCTGGTGGTTCAGGGGCGCCAGCCATTGCGCAAGTTCAGGCCGGTTGGCCAGGATCTCGATGCCGAGGGCGCCCTGGCCTGCGGCCGGCAGCGACACCTCGATCGGGATCAGCGCGCGGATGCGCTCGCCCAGGCCCAGGCGCTTGAGGCCGGCGGCGGCCAGGATGATGGCGCCGTATTCGCCGCGATCCAGCTTGCCCAGCCGCGTGTCCAGGTTGCCGCGCAGCGGCTTGATCACCAGCTGCGGATAGCGGCTGCGCAGCGCGGCTTCACGGCGCAGGCTGGAGGTGCCGACCACGGTGCCGGCCGGCATCTCGTCCAGCGAGGCGTAGGCGGAAGACACCAGCGCGTCGCGCGGATCCTCGCGTTCCATCACCGCGGTCAGGGCGAAGCCTTCGGGCAACTCCATCGGCACATCCTTGAGCGAATGCACCGCCAGGTCCGCCCGGCCTTCGTCCATCGCGAACTCCAGTTCTTTGACAAACAGACCCTTGCCGCCGACTTTGGACAGCGTACGGTCTAGAATCTGGTCTCCGCGCGTGGTCATGCCAAGAATGGACACGTCGCACGCGGGATAGTATTGTTGCAATGCAGCACGCACATGTTCTGCCTGCCACAGGGCCAGACGGCTCTCTCGGGAGGCAATGACGAGCTTTTGCGGAAGATTGCGAGACACGACAGCGGTAGAGGAAGACAGGGTGGCAGACGACATGCGTCAATGGTAGCACGCGACCCAATAGTCCCTCCGCATCAATAGATAAGCTAGAAGCAGAACGAGGAGATTGCATGACGCAGCATGCTGCGCGCCCCAACGGCCGGCGGACCGCCCCGGCTGCGAAAGACCAAAGCCCTGCCCTCGGCGCCGGCCAGGGTGACGCAAACGGCGCATCCACCGCCGAACCGAAACGCCCCGCCAGCCGCAGCGGGACCAAACGTTCCCCCAAGCCCAAGCTTTCCATCGTGTCGAGCAACGGAACCACCATCGCCCCCACCGCCCGCCGCACCGCCGACAAGGACGTGCCGCTGCGCGAGGACATCCGCTTCCTGGGCCGCCTGCTGGGCGAATGCCTGCGCGAACAGGAAGGCGACGCCGCCTTCGAGGTGGTCGAGACCATCCGCCAGACCGCGGTGCGTTTCCGCCGCGAGAATGACCGCGCCGCCGGCGCCGAGCTGGACCGCCTGCTCAAGCGCCTGTCACGCGACCAGACCAACCAGGTCGTGCGCGCCTTCAGCTATTTCTCGCACCTGGCCAATATCGCCGAGGACCAGCACCACAACCGCCGCCGGCGCGTGCACGCGCTGGCCGGCTCGCCGCCGCAGGCGGGCAGCCTGGCCCACGCGCTGGAGGCGATCGACGCCGCCGGCGTGACCGGCAAGCAGCTGCGCAAGTTCCTGGACGAGGCTCTGATCGTGCCGGTGCTGACCGCGCACCCGACCGAAGTCCAGCGCAAGAGCATTCTCGACGCCGAACGCGAGATCGCCCGCCTGCTGGCCGAGCGCGACCTGCCGATGACCGCGCGCGAGCGCGACCGCAACACCGCGCAGCTGCGCGCCAAGGTCACCACGCTGTGGCAGACCCGCATGCTGCGCGATTCGCGCCTGACGGTGGCCGACGAGATCGAAAACGCCCTGTCCTACTACCGCACCTGCTTCCTGCGCGGCATCCCGCAGCTGATGAGCGAGCTGGAAGAAGACATCGCCGCGGTGTTCCCGACCACGCGCAAGCGCAAGGGCACCCCGGGCGCGCAGCCGGCGCCGCTGGCGCCGTTCCTGCAGATGGGCTCCTGGATCGGCGGCGACCGCGACGGCAACCCCAACGTCACCGCCGAGACGCTGGAGCACGCCGCCAGCCAGCAGGGGCAGATGATCATCGATTGGTACCTGGATGAGGTCCATGCGCTGGGCGCGGAGCTGTCGATGTCGACGCTGATGGTCGACGCTAGCCCGGAACTGCTGGCGCTGGCCGAGCGCTCGCCCGACCACTCCGAGCATCGCGCCGACGAACCCTACCGCCGCGCGCTGATCGGCATCTACGCGCGCCTGGCCGCAACCAGCAAGGCGCTGACCGGCCACGCCGTGCCGCGCCGCCCGGTGGCGCCGGCCGAGCCCTATGACAGCGCCGAGGCCTTTGCCGCCGACGTGCAGGTGGTGGTCGACTCGCTGCGCGCCAACCATGGCCAGGCGCTGGCCAACGGCCGCATCGACGCGCTGGCGCGCGCCATCGGCGTGTTCGGCTTCCACCTGGCATCGGTCGACATGCGCCAGGTCTCGGACGTGCACGAGGCGGTCATCGCCGAGCTGTTCGCCGCCGCCGGCATCGCTCCCGACTACGCCGCCCTGCCCGAGGCGCGCAAGCTGGAACTGCTGCTGGCCGAACTGCGCCAGCCGCGCCTGCTGACGCTGCCGTGGCACGAGTATTCCGAGCAGACCCGCAAGGAACTGGCGATCTTCGCCGCCGCGCGCGAGCTGCGCGCGCGCTATGGCAAGCGCATTGCGCGCAACTACATCATCTCGCACACCGAGACCCTGTCGGACCTGGTCGAAGTGATGCTGCTGCAGAAGGAATCCGGCATGCTGCAGGGCACGCTGGGCAGCAAGACCGACCCGGCGCGCATGGAGCTGATGGTGATCCCGCTGTTCGAGACCATCGAGGACTTGCGCAACGCCGCCGGCATCATGCAGTCGCTGCTGGACCTGCCGGGCTTTGATTCGGTGATCGCGCACCATGGCGTCGAGCAGGAAGTGATGCTGGGCTACTCGGACTCGAACAAGGACGGCGGCTTCCTGACTTCAACCTGGGAGCTGTACAAGGCCGAGCTGGAGCTGGTGCAGCTGTTCGAGCAGCGCCAGGTCAAGCTGCGCCTGTTCCACGGCCGCGGCGGCACCGTCGGCCGCGGCGGCGGCCCGACCTACCAGGCCATCCTGTCGCAGCCGCCGGGCACGGTGAACGGCCAGATCCGGCTGACCGAGCAGGGCGAGATCATCAACAGCAAGTTCGCCAACGCCGAGATCGGCCGGCGTAACCTGGAAACCGTGGTCGCCGCCACGCTGGAAGCCTCGCTGCTGCCGCAGCAGAACGCACCCAGGGACCTCGACATGTTCGAGGCCGTGATGCAGCAGCTGTCGGACCGGGCCTTCACCGCCTACCGCGACCTGGTCTACGAGACCCCGGGCTTCAAGGACTACTTCTTCGCCACCACGCCGATCACCGAGATCGCCGACCTGAACCTGGGTTCGCGCCCGGCCTCGCGCAAGCTCATGGACAAGAAGAACCGCCGCATCGAAGACCTGCGGGCGATTCCGTGGGGCTTCTCGTGGGGCCAGTGCCGGCTGCTGCTGCCGGGCTGGTACGGCTTCGGCAGCGCGGTCAAGTCGCTGCTGGACACCGCGCCGGACGACAAGGCGCGCAAGCTGGCCGTGACCACGCTGCGCCGCATGGTCAAGACCTGGCCGTTCTTCTCGACGCTGCTGTCCAACATGGACATGGTGCTGGCCAAGACCGACCTGGCCGTGGCCTCGCGCTACGCCCAGCTGTGCGACGACGCGGCCCTGCGCCGCACCGTGTTCAACCGCATCAGCAAGGAATGGCACCTGACCTGCGAGATGCTGACGCTGGTCACCGGCCACCAGGAACGCCTGGCGGACAACCCGCTGCTGGCGCGCTCGATCAAGAACCGCTTTGCGTATCTCGATCCGCTGAACCACTTGCAGGTCGAGCTGCTCAAGCGCTTCCGCTCGGGCAAGGATGGCGATGACATCCGGGTGCGGCGCGGCATCCACCTGACCATCAACGGGGTCGCGGCGGGCCTGCGCAATACGGGCTGATTGGCGTCAGAATGCTGCCGGTCTGCGCCCCTCTCCCGCGAGCGGGAGAGGGGCGCGTCCACATCGGGCGGCAGCTCTTTCAAATGGCGCCAGTCTGACCCCTCACCCCACAAACGCCCCCGGCACCGGATCTTCACCCAGCGCGTGCAGCAGCACCGCCCAGTGCATCGCCTCGTCCCCGAGGATGCTGCCGGCGGCGCGGGTCAGTTCGCGGTTGTGGAAGTTCGGCAGCACGCCCAGGTAGGCGGCGGTGGCGCCCCTCTCCAGCCCCGCGGCAAAGCGCAGCACATCGGCCTGGGTCTTCAGCTTGTCAGTCGGGAAGGTGTATTCCGACGCCTTCTTCGCCACCACCGGGGTGCCGCCCAGCTTCGACACCGTCCCGGCCAGCACCTGCGCGTGCGCCTTGTGGTGGTCCTGGAACTTGACCGCGGTGGCGAGCACCGGCTTTTGCAGCAGGCCGCTTTCCGCGCCGACCTGGTAGGCGGCGATCGCCTGGTATTCCAGTCCCAGCGCGGTGTTCAGGATATTGATGTCGTCCCTGGTGCTGCCCGACTGGGTCTGCGCCCAGGCCGGCATGGACTCGCCTAGGCTGATGACGGCGAGCGAGCCCAGTGCGAACAGGCCCGGCGCCTTGAGCAGCCCGCGGCGGCGCGCATCGGGCGCGGTCACAATGCGGTCACGGGAATCGGCCGGATCTGCCGTGGCGGCAGTCGTGCGCATGCGTTCCATGGTGTTCTCCTGTGTGGGATCAACGGCGCCGCGGCCCGCAGTCTGGGGCCGCCATCGTGCGCCTGCCACCTGATACGCACGCCGGGGCCAATCGGATGCAAGGTCGTGCCTATAATCCGGCAACACCCTTTCGCGAGACGCCCCGGTGCCCCCCTCTCCGGTGTCCCCTTCCGCCGAAACCTACGCCGCGCCGCCCGGCGCCGAGCGGCTTGCGGCCCTGCTCCAGGCCGTGGCCATCGGCGAGCGGCAGGCGCTGCGCGGCCTCTATGACCTCACCGCGACGAAACTGTTTGGCCTTGCGCTGCGTATCACTGGCAGGCGCGATTGGGCGGAGGATGTCGTGCAGGAAAGCTTTGTCAGCATCTGGCACCACGCCGGCGACTACCGGCCGCACCTGGCCGCGCCGATGACCTGGATGACCGCGATCGTGCGCAACCGCGCGCTGGACTGCCTGCGCCGGGCGAGCGCGGCACGCGTCGGGCAGACGGTCGAGCTTGACGAAGACCTGGGCGAATGGCTGGCCGACGACACTGCCGGGCCCGCGGAACTGGCCGATGCCAGCCAGCAGGCACGCGCGCTCAACCGCTGCCTGCAGCGCCTGGAGCAGCCGCAGCGCCAGGCCATCATGCTGGCCTACCTGCAGGACCTGAGCCACGCCGAGCTGGCCGCCCGCCTGCGCGCGCCGCTGGGAACGGTCAAGTCCTGGATCCGGCGCGGCCTGGAGCGGCTGCGCAGCTGCATGGAGGGCGCGGCATGAAGCTGGCCAGCCATCCCGACCTGCTCGACCGCATCGCCGCGCAGTACGCGCTGGGAGTGCTGCGCGGCGGCGCACGGCGCCGCCTGGAACAACTCGCGCGCGAAGAGCCCGCGGTGCGCGCCGCGATCCACCGCTGGCAGGCGCGGCTGGCGGGCGTGGCCGAGTTGCAGGCGGCCGCCGAGCCGGTCGACAAGGTCTGGTGCGGGATCGAGGATCGCCTCGGCTGGAAGGTGGCAGATCCGGCCGGTCAGCCGGACCGCCCGGCCCCTGACACCCGCCCCGCGGACGGCTGGTGGCAGCGCCTGTGGTCGGCCCCGGTGTTCTGGCGTGGCGCCGCGGCGGCAATGGCCATGGTGGCGGTGCTGGCCGTCGGCATCGGCATCCAGCTGGCCCGACGGGATCAGGCGGCGCCGGCCGAGGTCGTCGCCGTGCTGAACGACGACCGTGCCCAGCCTGCGATGCTGGTGTCGTGGGATGCCGGCGCACGCAGCCTGATCGTGCGCCGCCTGGATCACCTGGCGCTGAGCGACGAGCAGGTATTGCAATTGTGGGCGTTGCCTGCAAGCGGCAAGCCGCAGTCGCTCGGCGTGATCGGCCGGACACCCGAAGCCCGGCTGGCGCTGGCGCAACTGCCCGCGGCGGTGCCCGCGCTGGCGGTCAGCATCGAGCCGCCGGGCGGCTCGCCCAATGCCGATGGGCCAAGCGGCCCGGTGGTGTTCAAGGGGCCTGTGATCCACAGCCGGCTCTGATGAACGGCGCTGCCGCGCCGGCCGACGCCGCCAGCGGGCCGGCGGGCGATATAATCGCCGTTTCCCAATTTCTCGCGCCCGCCGCCGTCCGCACGCCGGCGCCTGCCCGCGCGAGCCACTGCAGCCGACGTCCATGTCCACCTCCCAACTTGCCAAGAAAGGCGAAGCCTGGTCCGCCCGCTTCTCCGAACCGATGTCCGACCTGGTGAAGCGCTACACCGCCTCGGTGTTCTTCGACAAGCGCCTGGCCCTGTTCGACATCCAGGGCTCGCTGGCCCACGCGGCCATGCTGGCAAAGCAGGGCATCATCGCCGAGGCCGACCGCGCCGAGATCGAGCGCGGCATGGCGCAGATCAGCGCCGAGATCGAGGCCGGCGGCTTCGAGTGGAAGCTGGACCTGGAAGACGTCCACCTGAACATCGAGGCGCGCCTGACCGCGCTGGTGGGCGATGCCGGCAAGCGCCTGCACACCGGCCGCTCGCGCAATGACCAGGTCGCCACCGATATCCGCCTGTGGCTGCGCAGCGAGATCGACAACATCGTCGCCCTGCTCGGCGCGCTGCGCATTTCGCTGCTGGACCTGGCGGATAAGCATGCCGACACCATCCTGCCGGGCTTCACCCACCTGCAGGTGGCGCAGCCCGTCACCTTCGGCCATCACCTGCTGGCTTACAACGAGATGTTCACGCGCGATGCCGAGCGCATGGCCGACTGCCGCAAGCGCGTCAACCGCCTGCCGCTGGGCGCCGCCGCGCTGGCCGGCACCAGCTACCCGATCGACCGCGAGTTCGTGGCGCAGCAGCTTGGCTTCGACGGCGTGTGCCGCAACTCGCTGGACGCCGTGTCGGACCGCGACTTCGCCATCGAATTCTGCGCCGCCGCCGCGCTGGTGATGACGCACGTGTCGCGCTTCTCGGAAGAGCTGGTGCTGTGGATGAGCCCGCGTGTGGGCTTTATCGACATCGCCGACCGCTTCTGCACCGGCAGCTCGATCATGCCGCAGAAGAAGAACCCCGACGTGCCCGAACTGGCGCGCGGCAAGACCGGCCGCGTCAACGGCCACCTGATCGGCCTGCTGACGCTGATGAAGGGCCAGCCGCTGGCGTACAACAAGGACAACCAGGAAGACAAGGAGCCGCTGTTCGATACGGTCGATACCGTCGTGGACACATTGCGCATCTTTGCCGACATGGTGCCGGGCATCACCGTCAAGCCCGAAGCGATGCGCGCCGCCGCGCTGCAGGGTTATGCCACCGCCACCGACCTGGCCGACTACCTGGTCAAGAAGGGCCTGCCCTTCCGCGACGCCCACGAAGCCGTGGCCCACGCGGTGCGCGCCTGCGACAGCCGCCAGTGCGACCTGGCCGACCTGAGCGTGGCCGAGCTGCGCGAGGTCTCGGGCCTGGGCGACAAGGCCGCGCTGATCGGCGACGACGTGCACGCGGTGCTGACGCTGGAAGGCTCGGTCGCCGCGCGCGACCATATCGGCGGCACGGCGCCGGCGCAGGTGCGCGCCGCCATCGCGGCCGCGCGCGCGGCGCTGTAACAGCGGGACCCCCTGTAAGTTTCGCGTAAGTTTTGCGCAAGAAGAAGCCACCGCGGCGCGAGCCCGGTGGCTTTTTTTGTTGGCATTCCCCATTCTGGCGCAATCTCGTCGCCCCCGTAGGTAGTAGCCCCTAGCGCCTGCGAATTTTGTTACAGATAAACTAGGCGCCGCAAAAACCGGGGAGACAACCCATGTATTACTTGCTTGGTCTGTCACGACAGATCGACAGGTTGAATCAGCACACTGGCAGGCTTGCAAACATCATGATCCTGCTGTCGTGCCTGATCAGCGCAGGCAACGCCCTTCTGCGCTATGGCTTCAACTTGAGCGACAACTGGCCACTCGAACTGCAGTGGTACATGTTTGCCATTGCCGTGATGTTCGGCGCCTCCTACACCTTCCAGCGCAATGAGCACGTGCGCGTAGACCTGATCTACGGCAACGTGTCGGAACGCGCGCAGCACTGGATCGACATCTTCGGCATCGTCGTATTCCTGCTGCCCTCGTGCGTGCTGTTCACCTGGCTGTCGTGGGAATCGCTGTTTCTGCCCTCGTGGCGCATCCTCGAGCAATCGGGCAATTCCGGCGGCCTGCCGCGTTACCCGATCAAGCTGGTGGTGCCCATCGGCTTTGCCCTGCTGACGCTGCAGGGCGTGTCCGAACTGATCAAGCGCTTCGCCGCCCTCAAGGGCCTGGTGCGCATCGAATCCAAGTACGAGAGGCCGGTTCAATGATTCCGTTGGAATATATGCCGCCGATGATGTTCGGCGGCCTGGTGCTGTTCATGCTGATCGGCTTCCCGGTCGCGTTCTCGCTGTCGGCGGTGGGCCTGGCCTTCGGCTTCCTGGCAATCGAATGGGGTTACTTCCCGGCCAGCTTCCTGCAGGCCGTGCCGAGCCGCGTGTTCGGCAGCGTGCTGGCCAACGAGCTGCTGCTGGCGATCCCGTTCTTCACTTTCATGGGCGCCATCCTGGAGAAATGCGGGCTGGCCGAGGACATGCTGGACTCCATGGGCCAGCTGTTCGGCCCGGTGCGCGGCGGCCTGGGCTACTCGGTGATCCTGGTCGGCTTTATCCTGGGTGCGATCACCGGCACGGTGGCCGCACAGGTGATCGCCATGGCGATGATCTCGCTGCCGGTGATGATGCGCTACCGCTACAACATGAAGTACGCCACCGGCGTGCTGGCCGCATCGGGCACCATCACGCAGCTGGTGCCGCCGTCGCTGGTGCTGGTGGTGCTGGCAGACCAGCTCAAGACCCCGATGGGCAGCGCCGACGTGGGCAGCATGTACCTGGGCGCCTGGGGCCCGTCGGTGATCCAGATCGCGCTGTTTGCGCTCTACACCTTCTTCCTGACGCGCTTCAAGCCCGACTGGCTGCCGCCGGTTCCCGCCGAAGCGCGCACGCTGCGCGGCTGGCCGCTGTGGCGCAAATGCCTGCGCGGCATTATCCCCTGCGCAGTGCTGATCTTCCTGGTGCTGGGCACCATCATGCTGGGCATTGCCACGCCGACGGAATCCGGCGCCATGGGTGCGGTCGGCGCGCTGGTGCTGGCAGTGATCCGCGACAAGGCCTTTACCCGGATCGACCGCCAGATCTACCGCGTCGGCATCGCCGCCACGCTGGTGGCCGCGGCGGTGGGCTTCTTCGCCTTCGGCTCGCACGTGTTCCGCATCCCGCTGGCGGTGGTGTACCTGGTCATCCTCTGGCTGCTGCTGCGCGCCGGCCAGATGACCGAGCTGCGCCTGCTGATCGTCGATGCCTACCAGTCGACCGCGCGCATCACCGCGATGGTGGTGTTCATCCTGATCGGCTCCACCTGCTTCTCGGTGGTGTTCCAGGGTGTGGACGGCGGCGCCTGGGTGGAGCATCTGTTCACCTCGCTGCCAGGCGGCTGGATCGGCTTCCTGATCGTGGTGAACCTGTTTATCTTCTTCCTGGCCTTCTTCCTGGACTTCTTCGAAATCGCCTTCATCGTGGTGCCGATGCTGGCGCCGGTGGCGGTCAAGGTGTTGGCACCGGTGGTGGCCGACTCCATGGGCGGCAACCCGGAAGCCGCGGCGACGGCGGCACTGGTGTGGTTCGGCGTGATGCTGTGCGTGAACATGCAGACCTCGTTCATGCACCCGCCGTTCGGCTTCGCGCTGTTCTACCTGCGTGGCATCGCGCCGAAGGAAGTGAAGAGCTCCGACATCTACTGGGGTGCCCTGCCCTGGGTCGGGCTGCAGATGGCGATGGTGCTGCTGGTGATGTTCTGGCCGGGCATGGTGACAGGGCTGCTGGACAAGGGTTCGCTCAAGCACAGCAACGCGGCGGAGGTCAGTATCCCGCTTGGCGCAGAGCCGGAGAAACCGGCGTCGGCGCCAGGACCGGCCGCCCCGCCGGGTTCGCTGGAACTGCCAGGCGCGGCACCGGCGCCTGAGCCCGCGACACCGCAGTTCGAGTTCGAAAAGAAGAACTGACCCGGATGGCAGACCCAGGGCCCCGCAGCAATGCGGGGCTTTTTCATGGGCGCGCGTCCGCCCCGGCGCCGGCCGGCGCCAGGCATTGCACCAGGAAATCCACCGTCGCGCGCACGCCGGGCAACTGCCCGCGCCGCGCCGGCATCAGCAGCGTGGTGGTCACGCTGCCCGCGGTCCAGTCCGGCAGCACGCGCACCAGTTCGCCGGCCGCCAGCGCCGCGCGGCAAAGTTCCTGCGGCAGCGGCACGATACCCAGCCCCGCCACGGCGGCACCGAGCAGCACGGCGGATTCGTTCACGGTCATGCGGGGCACCGGCGTGACTTCCGCACCCGTGCCGGCCGGCCCGCGCAGGCGCCAGGTGCCGGCGGCGGCCCCGGTCAGCAGCCCATCATGGTCGGACAGCTGCGCGGGCGCTTGCGGCGTGCCGCGGCCCGACAGGTAGGTGGGCGACGCCACCAGCACGATCTCGTCCACTGCAAGCTGGCGCTGCACCAGGCCCGAGTCCGGCAGCGGCGCGAAATGGCTGCGTACGGCAATGTCGAAGCCCTCCTGCACCAGGTCGACCCTCCGGTCGGACACCTCCAGTTGCACGTGCAGGCGCGGATAGGCACGGGCCAGCGCGGGCAGGTGCATGGCCAGATACTGCTGCGCGGTAGGCACCGACGCCGTGATGCGCACCGTGCCGCTGGGTTCGGCCACGCGCCGCTGCACAGCCTCCTGCGCCGCCTCGGCCTCGATCAGTGCCGCGCGCGCATGCTCGTAGAAATCCCGGCCGGCATCGGTCAGCGTAAAGCTGCGTGAACTCCGGTAGAGCAGCCGCGCCTGCAGCGCCTGCTCCAGTTCGGCCACGCGCTTGCTGACGGTGGATTTGGGCACGCCCAGCGCGCGCCCGGCGGCGGCAAAGCCGCCATTGGCCACGGCCATGACAAAGAAGCGCAGGTCGTTCAGGTTCAGCATGACGGCGCAAAGTCTACACATGTAGACGATAGGTCGGATTTTTGCCCACTACTCGCGCAAAGTCCACACATCTACAGTTCCGCTATGCCCGATCGGCGGGCGCTACCCAAACCAGGAGCCCATGCCTACCACCACCCTCTTCTATGGCGTCCCCTCTGGCTGCTCGTTCGGTTCGATCGTCGCGCTTGAATGGCTGGGCGAACCGTATCGCCTGAGCCGCATCGAGATGCCGGAAATCGTGACCAGCGACGCCTACCGCCGCATCAACCCGATTGGTGAAACGCCCACGCTGATGGACGCGCAAGGCAACTTCCTCAGCGAAAGCCAGGCGATCATGAACCACATCGGCGCGCGCGGCATCGCCCGCAAGCTCGGCTTTGCGCAGGACACGCGGGATTTCGACCGGCTCAACCAGATGCTGGGCTACCTCAACACCAGCTTTTTCAGCGCCTTCGCGCCGCTCTGGTACGCGCTGGAGCATGGCGTGCAAGGGGCCGAACTCGAGGCCCTGACCCGCTATGGCGCGGCGGAAGTCCGCAACGTGCATGCCGAGCTTGAAGCCATGCTGGGCGACCGGCGGTGGCTGCTTGGCGAGCACCGCACGGTGGCCGACGCCTATTTCATCGGCATCGCCCGCTGGACCAAGTACCACGCGGTGCTGAACCGCGAGGACTATCCGAACCTGCAGCGCCTCTACAACCAGCTGGAAGCCGATCCGGCGGTACGCTTCGCCCACGCCGTCGAGCGGCAGGCGCCGGCGCAAAGCCAAGGCGGCTTCCAGGGCCATGTCACGCTGGAGGAAGTCCTGGCGCAGCGCTGATCCGCGGTGCGGCGGTATTGTGAAAGGGAGCGTTGCGGGAACGAGACGGGCGCGCGATTGCGAATCGGCTCATCGACCGGCGCCCCGGCGCGCCCAGACTGGCTCCTGCGTTCAGCGACTTGATCCAGGAGATCAACATGCAAATCACCAAAGCCTTGGACCGGCCCGGCACCGCCACAATGTATGGCCTGCCCTCGATACGTGACCGCCGCACTGATAACAATGCTATCATTCCCCCATCCGATGGTGAGGAGGTCAAGATGGCAACACTACTCGTTCGTGGCATCGATGAATCCCTGGTCCAGCGCCTGCGCGAGCGGGCCGTCGCCAACGGCCGCAGCGCCGAGGCCGAGCACCGCGCCATCCTGGCGCAGGCGCTGGGCGGCACGCGCCGGCGCAGCCTGGCCGAGGTGCTGGCCAGCATCCCGGACGTCGGGCAAGACGCCGACTTCGAGCGGATCCAGAATCCAGGCGAGGCGCCGCGTGTATTTGATTGATACCAACGTCATCAGCGAAACGCGCAAGCGCGAACGCGCCAACCCCGGCGTGCGCGCGTTCTTCCGGCAGGCGGCGCGGGAAGGTGCCGCGCTCTACCTGTCGGCGCTGACCGTGGGCGAACTCCAGCGTGGCGTAGCGCTGATCCGCCACCGCGGCGATACGGCGCAGGCCGAGGTGCTGGAGCAATGGCTGGCAACCGTGCTGGAGGATTTTGGCCGGCTGGTGTTGCCGGTCGATGCCGACGTCGCCCAGGTCTGGGGCCAGCTGCGCGCACCGCGGCCTGAGCACGCGCTGGACAAGTTCATTGCCGCCACCGCGCTGATCCACGACCTGACCATTGTCACGCGCAATGTTGAGGACTTCCGCGGCACGGGCGCGATGCTGCTGAATCCGTTCACCTAGCCTCACCCCAAAAGAAAGGGCCCCGCATAGCGGGGCCCTGCTCACGTCAGCGGGACGCGGACTGGCGTTCAGCCGCCCTGCTTCACGCAGTCGACAAAGTACGCCGTCTTGCCGTCGACCTCGTCCTCGACCAGGCCATGGATGTCGGTCTCGAAGCCAGGGAACAGCTTGTTGAACTCGCGCGCGAACTTCAGGTACTGCACGATGGTGCGGTTGAAACGCTCGCCCGGAATCAGCAGCGGAATGCCCGGCGGGTACGGCGTCAGCAGGATGGCGGTGACGCGGCCCTCCAGGTCGTCGACCGGCACGCGCTCGATCTCGCGGTGCGCCATCATGGCCCAGGCATCGGACGGCTTCATCGCCGGCTCCATGTCCGACAGGTACATCTCCGTCGTCACGCGGGCCACGTCGTTGGCCTTGTACACGCTGTGGATCGCATCGCACAGGTCACGCAGGCCCATGCGCTCGTATTGCGGATGCTTGGCGACGAATTCCGGCAGCACGCGCCACAGCGGCTGGTTCTGGTCGTAGTCGTCCTTGAACTGCTGCAGCTCGGTCACCAGCGAGTTCCAGCGGCCCTTGGTGATGCCGATGGTGAACATGATGAAGAACGAGTACAGCCCGGTCTTCTCGATGATGATGCCGTGCTCGGCCAGGTACTTGGTGACGATGGCCGCCGGGATGCCGCGTTCGCTGAACTCGCCGTCCACGTCCAGGCCCGGGGTGATGATGGTGGCCTTGATCGGGTCGAGCAGGTTGAAGCCGTCGGCGAGGTCGCCGAAGCCGTGCCAGCGCTCATTGGCCTTGAGCATCCATTCTTCGCGGTCGCCGATGCCGTCTTCGATCAGTGCGTCCGGGCCCCACACCTTGAACCACCAGTCGCCGTTGTTGCCGTCGTCGTAGTCGCCCTCGACCTTGCGCATGGCGCGGCGGAAATCCATCGCCTCCTGGATGCTCTCTTCCACCAGCGCGGTGCCGCCCGGCGCTTCCATCATCGCCGCGGCCACGTCGCACGAGGCGATGATCGAGTACTGCGGGCTGGTCGAGGTGTGCATCAGGTACGCCTCGTTGAAGCGGTAGCGGTCCAGCTTGCGCGTCTCGGAATCCTGCACCAGGATCTGCGAGGCCTGCGACAGGCCGGCCAGCAGCTTGTGCGTCGACTGCGTGGCGAACACCAGCGCGTCCTTGCTGCGCGGGCGGTCCTTGCCGATCGCGTGCATATTGCGATAGAAATCGTGGAAGGCCGCATGCGGCAGCCAGGCCTCATCGAAGTGCAGCGTATCGATCTCGGCGGCCAGCATTTCCTTGATCTGCTCGGCGTTGTACAGCACGCCGTCGTACGTACCCTGGGTGATGGTCAGGATGCGCGGCTTCTGGTTCTTGGCCTTGCTGGCGAACGGGTGGTTGGCGATCTTCTTCCTGATCGTCTCCGGATCGAACTCGCTCTTCGGGATCGGGCCGATGATGCCGTAGTGGTTGCGCGTGGGCATCAGGAAGACCGGGATCGCGCCCGTCATCATGATCGCGTGCAGGATCGACTTGTGGCAGTTGCGATCCACCACCACGATGTCGCCCGGCGCCACATTGGCATGCCACACCATCTTGTTCGAGGTGGAGGTGCCGTTGGTGACGAAGTACATGTGGTCGGAGTTGAAGATGCGCGCGGCATTGCGCTCCGACGCGGCCACCGGACCCGTGTGGTCCAGCAGCTGGCCCAGTTCGTCGACCGCGTTGCAGACGTCGGCGCGCAGCATGTTCTCGCCGAAGAACTGGTGGAACACCTGGCCCACCGGGCTCTTCAGGAACGCCACGCCGCCCGAGTGCCCCGGGCAGTGCCACGAGTACGAGCTGTCCTGCGCGTAGTCGATCAGCGCCTTGAAGAACGGCGGCGCCAGCGTGTCGAGGTAGACCTTGGCTTCGCGGATGATGTGGCGTGCCACGAATTCCGGCGTGTCCTCGAACATGTGGATGAAGCCGTGCAGCTCGCGCAGGATATCGTTGGGGATATGGCGCGAGGTGCGGGTCTCGCCGTACAGAAAGATCGGCAGGTCCGAGTTGCGGCGGCGCACTTCGGTAACGAAGGCGCGCAGCTTTTCGATCGCGGCGGCCTCGAGCTGGTCATCGCCGTCGCGCGTGAACTCGTCGTCGTCGATCGAGACAATAAAGGTCGATGCCCGGCTGGACTGCTGCGCAAACGACGTCAGGTCGCCGTAGCTGGTCAGGCCCATGACCTCCATGCCCTCTTTCTCGATCGCCTCGGCCAGCGCGCGGATGCCCGAGCCGGAGATGTTCTCGGAGCGAAAGTCTTCGTCAATGATGATGACGGGGAAACGGAATTTCATCGGGCATCCTTGATGGAAAGCAGGACATAAAGGACTTGAGCCACATGGCCGGCGGGAGGTTCCCCGCTGCGGCGACATGTGGCTCTGACGTCAGGTGTGGCGGCCATTCTCGGGGCCAGCCTTCCGGCAAACGCCGGCATTGTAATGCGCTCAGGTCTTCGGCAGTGTGACACCGTGCTGGCCCTGGTACTTGCCGCCGCGGTCGCGGTACGAGGTCTCGCAGACTTCGTCGCTTTCGAAGAACAGCACCTGGGCGCAACCCTCGCCGGCGTAGATCTTGGCGGGCAGTGGCGTGGTGTTGGAAAACTCCAGCGTCACATAGCCTTCCCACTCCGGCTCGAACGGCGTCACATTGACGATGATGCCGCAGCGGGCGTAGGTGCTCTTGCCCAGGCAGATGGTCAGCACGCTGCGCGGGATCCGGAAGTATTCCATCGTGCGCGCCAGCGCGAACGAATTGGGCGGGATGATACAGACATCGCCCTTGAAATCCACGAACGACTTCTCGTCGAAATTCTTCGGATCGACGATGGTGCTGTTGATATTGGTGAAGATCTTGAATTCGTCGGCGCAGCGGATGTCGTAGCCGTAGCTCGAGGTGCCGTACGAAACGATCTTGCGCCCGTCCTGCTCCCGGACCTGGCCTGGCGCGAACGGCTCGATCATGCCGTGCTGCTCCGCCATGCGGCGGATCCACTTGTCGGATTTGATGCTCATAAGGTTGGGAGGGTAAACACACTGGCTCGGAGTGCGCCGCATTGTACAACCAATCGCGCCCACCCCTTTAAGCAAACGCAAACAACCAAGTGCCGCTTACGCCACTGCGTCTTCAGGCAGCCGGTGGCGGAAGCGCTCGCGCCCGGTGTAGAGCAGGAAGTGCTTGCCGGTGCAGCGCGCAAATAGCGTCAGGTTGACGCGCCGGGCCATCTGGTAGCCCATCTGCGTCACGCCCGAGCGCGACAGCAGGAACGGGATGCCCATCTGCGCGCCCTTGATCACCATCTCGGAAGTCAGGCGCCCGGTGGTGTAGAAGATCTTGTCGCTGCCCGTCATGCCTTCCAGCCACATGCGCCCGGCGATGGCGTCCACGGCGTTGTGGCGGCCCACGTCCTCGATGAACATCAGCAGCTCGGTGCCCTGGAACAGCGCGCAGCCGTGCACCGAGCCAGCCTGCTTGTAGACCGACTGCTGCAGCCGGATGGTGTCGATGATGCCGTACAGGGTGTCCTGGTCCAGCGTGGCGCCAACCGGCAGGCGGATGTTGTCGACCTCATCGAGCAGCGAGCCGAACACGGTGCCTTGCCCGCAGCCGGTGGTCACCACGCGGCGCGCGGTGCGTTCCTCGATGCGGTCCACGCCATTGCGCGTGGTCACGGCGGCGGACTCGGTTTCCCAGTCGACCTGCACCGCGGCGATGTCTTCGATCGATTCCACCAGCCGCTGGTTGCGCAGGTAGCCCAGCACCAGGTGCTCGGGCGCGCCGCCCAGGGTCATCAGCGTGACCAGCTCGCGCTTGTCGAGGTAGACCGTCAGCGGACGCTCGCCCGGCAGGTAGGCCGCGCGCACGCGGCCCTGCTCGTCGACGACTTCAACCTCTTCGATCAGGGGAACGGCTGCCTGGGTAAGCTCGGGACGCAGGGTCATGACGAGGGGCTCGGGGCTGCTGGTGAGGGCCCCGCGCCGCGCGCGGCGTGCATGGGGCTGTGGTTACGGCGCCTTTGCAGGAGATTGTACCGCGCCGGCCGCGGCTGGTTTGGCATCGGCCGCGGTGCTGGCCACGGCTGGCGCCGGGGCGGCAGGCGCAGCGGCGGTCGGCGCCACAAACGGGCCCGGATCGGCACACGCGGCGGCTTGCGACGGCGCGCGGGCTTCCTGGCCGTGGGCCTTGCGCTCGGCGAAGTAACGCGCCGCGGTCTTGTCCTGCGCGCGGCACAACTGGTAGGCGGCGACCTTGTCGGCCCAAGCGGCGCGCGCCTTGGTCTCGGCGGCCTTGGCCTGCTGGGCCTCGGTCGGCGGCGGCAGCTTGGCCAGCGCGCCGGTGGCAAGGGTGGCGCCCGCGCACAGGGCAACCAGCGTCAGGGTGCGTGTCTTCGTCATCGTGGGTTCCGCATGGTCTGGTTGGCGCCGGCCTCAGGCTTCGCCAGGGGTATGCCGGGTGCTGCGCCCCGCGGCGGCTTCCGGGCTGGCCGATCGCTGGGCCGGGATCTTGCCGGACTTGATGTCGTCGTACCAGTGCTCGTGGTGCTCCCTGGCCCAGGCCTCGTCCACCCAGCCGTCGCGCATGGCGCGGTAGGCGCCTTCCATGCCGACCGTGCCCATGTAGATATGGCCGCACGCCATCGCGATCATCAGCACGGCCGAGATCCCATGGATCACGTTGGCGATCTGCATGGTCGCGCGGTAGTAGTCCATGCCCGGCACGATCATGTCCAGCACCCAGCCCGATGCCGACAGCACCAGCCCGAACACGAACACGCCGATCCAGAACCACATCTTCTCGCCGGCATTGAAGCGCCCGCTCGGCACATGCTTGCCGGATGCCAGGCCGCCAAGGCTGGTGACCCAGCGCATATCGTCGCGGTTGGGCAGGTTGTCGCGCACGAACACCACGAAGGCCACGATCACCGACAGCGTGAAGATCGGGCCGATCACGTTGTGCAGGTTCTTCAGCACGTAGGTCAGCCAGCCGAACAGCATGTGGCCCATCAGCGGCAGCAGGAAATGCTTGCCCAGCAGCAGCACGATGCCCGACACCGCCAGCACCACGAACGAGATCGCCATGGTCCAGTGGACGATGCGCTCAAGCGGCGTGAAGCGCTCGATCATGCGGCCGGTGCGCGGCGTGCGCAGCGGGATGGTGCCGCGCCAGAGGAAGAAGCCCAGGATGGCAAGCGGCACCACCAGCAGCAGCCAGCCGCCCCAGACGGTGATGACGCCGTTGCGGAACAGGCGCCATTGCTGCCCGGTGCGCTGGATCAGCACGCCCGCTTCCTTGTCGGGCAGGCTGCTGTAGTGGCGCTGGTCGGAATTGACCTCGCGCCAGACCGGCGCATTGTTGCCGGGCTGCGTGACGGTGCGCTGCTGCTGCGACTGGGCCTCGGCGGCGATATCGCGGCGCGGTATGTTGAAGATATTCTCGGATGCGATGCCGGCCAGCGGCTGGACCGGGTGCGTGGCCGGGTTGTTGGTGTCGGCATTGGCCTGCGCGGCGGCCGGTGCCGGCGGTGCCGAGGCCGGCGCCTGTGCGGCGGCGGTGCCGGCAAAGGCCGCCAGCGCCAGCGCGCCGGCGCTGAGCCAGCGCCGCCAGCCTGCGCGGCATGCATTCTGCGACGGCGTCATGTGCACTCCTTCGGATCGTCGAGGGCCGGCGCCCGGCTGCCGGGGCGGCCCAGCTGCAGCGCCTTCATTGCGTGCGGTTGTACTCGTTCTGCAACTGGTTGCGCTGCCGAATCTGGTTGTCCCAGCTGGTCTTGTCGCCCTGCTTCCAGCCCTTGGCCACGAACGGATCGTCCGGGGCGCCCTGGAAGGCCTGGGCGTCAGCCTTGCGGTGCGACGGGCCGATGGTCTGCGGCTTCTCGCCGCAAGCTGCCAGCAGCACGCCGCACAGCGACAGCAATGCAACAACGCGGACGCGGTTCATGACGCTTGCCCTCCCGGGGCCGCGGGTGCGGCCGGTGCGGCGGGCGCCGGCTGTGCCGGTTGGGCCGGCTGGGCCGCGCCGCCCTTGGCGGTGCCGTAGGCCGTGCCCCAGCCGAACACGTCGCCGCCGGTGCCGCGCTTGATCACGCGGTTGCGCAGGATGTCGGCAATCACATCGCCGTCGCCGCCCAGCAGCGCCTTGGTCGAGCACATCTCGGCGCACAGCGGCAGCTTGCCTTCGGCCAGGCGGTTGCGGCCGTATTTCTCGAACTCAGCTTCCGAGCCGTTCTTTTCCGGGCCGCCAGCGCAGAAGGTGCACTTGTCCATCTTGCCGCGCACGCCGAAGGTGCCGGTCGACGGGAACTGCGGCGCGCCGAACGGGCAGGCGTAGGAGCAGTAGCCGCAGCCGATGCAGACGTCCTTGTCGTGCAGCACCACGCCGTCCTCGGTGCGGTAGAAGCAGTCGACCGGGCAGACCGCCATGCAGGGCGCGTCCGAACAGTGCATGCAGGCCACCGAGATCGATTTCTCGGCGCCGACCATGCCGTCGTTGACGGTGACCACGCGGCGCCGGTTCACGCCCCAGGGCACCTCGTGCTCGTTCTTGCAGGCAGTGACGCAGCTGTTGCACTCGATGCAGCGCTCGGCGTCACAGATAAATTTCATGCGTGCCATGGTGTCCCTCTGCGCTTAGGCAAACCGCTCGATCTGGCAAACGGTGGTCTTGGTTTCCTGCATCATCGTCACCGAGTCATAGCCGTAGGTGGTGGCCGTGTTGACCGCCTCGCCCCGCACCACCGGCATCGCGCCCGCGGGGTAGTAGTCCTTCAGGTCCTTGCCCTGCCACCAGCCCGAGAAATGGAACGGGATGAACGCGGTATCGGGCCCAACCCGCTCGGTCACCAGCGCGCGCACCTTGATGCGGGCCCCGGTGGGCGTCTTCACCCAGCAGAAGTCACCATTGCGGATGCCGCGGTCGGACGCCGCGCGCGGGTTGATCTCGACGAAGTTCTCCTGCTGCAGTTCGGCCAGCCACGGGTTGGAGCGGGTTTCCTCGCCACCGCCCTCGTACTCGACCAGCCGCCCGGAGGTCAGGATGATCGGGAACTTCTCATAGACCTTGTTCTCGATATTGCGCTGCTGCACCGACTTGTACAGCGTCGGCAGCCGCCAGAACGCCATCTTGTCGTCGTGGGTCGGGTACTTGGCGACCATGTCCGGGCGCGTGGAGTACAGCGGCTCGCGATGCTGCGGGATCGCGTCGGGGAAGTTCCATACCACCGCGCGCGCCTTGGCGTTGCCGAACGGATGGCAGCCATGGTTCTTCATCACCACGCGCTGGATGCCGCCCGACAGGTCGGTCTTCCAGTTCTTGCCTTCGGCCTTGGCCTTCTCGGCATCGGTCAGGTCGTCCCACCAGCCCAGCTTCTTCAGCAGCACATGGTCGAACTCCGGATAGCCGGTGGTGATCTCCGCGCCCAGCGAGCAAGAGCCGTCCTCGGCCAGCAGGTTGACGCCGTCGCGCTCCACGCCGAAGTTGGCGCGGAAGTTGCCGCCGCCGTCCATCACGTGCTTGCTGGTGTCGTACAGGTTGGGCGAGCCCGGGTGCTTCAGTTCCGGCGTGCCGTAGCACGGCCACGGCAGGCCGAAGTAGTCGCCGCTCAGGTCGTAGCCGGTGACCGGGTCCTTGCCCGCCTTGCAGCGCAGCGTCTTGACGTCGAACATCTGCATATTGCGCATATGCGCCTTCAACCGCTCCGGCGACTGGCCGGTGTAGCCGATGGTCCAGTTGCTGGCGTTGATCTCGCGCAGGATCGATTCCGGCTCAGGCTCCATCCAGGTACGGCCGGCGCGCTTGACCTCGATCAGCTTCATGTTCTTCGACAGCTCCTTGCCGAAGCCGAGCCGGTCGGCAAACGCCTGCATCAGCGTATGGTCGGGCATCGACTCGAACAGCGGCTCGATGACCTTCTCGCGCCATTGCAGCGAGCGGTTCGACGCGGTGCACGTGCCCGAGGTCTCGAACTGCGTGCAGGCCGGCAGCAGGTAGACCGCGCGGTTCGGGTTGACCTTGTCGCCCTCGGCCGGCGGCATGTTGGCCATGGCCGCGGTCGCCGACGGATAGGGGTCGACCACCACCAGCAGGTCGAGCTTGTCCAGCGCCTTCTTCATCTCCAGGCCGCGCGTCTGCGAGTTCGGGGCATGGCCCCAGAAGAACACGCCGCGCACATTGTTGTCCTGGTCGATCAGCTCATTCTTCTCGGTGACGATATCGATCCAGCGCGACACCGTGGTGCCGGACTTCTCCATCATCGCCTGCGACACGAACTGCTTCTTGATCCATTCGTAGTCCACGCCCCACACCGCGGCGTAGTGCTTCCACGCGCCGGTGGCCAGGCCGTAGTAGCCCGGCAGCGAGTCCGGGTTGGGGCCCACGTCGGTGGCGCCCTGCACGTTGTCATGGCCGCGGAAGATGTTGGCGCCGCCGCCCGACACGCCGATATTGCCCAGCGCCAGCTGCACGATGCACGAGGCCCGCACGATCGCGTTGCCGATGGTGTGCTGGGTCTGGCCCATGCACCACACCAGCGTGCTGGGGCGGTTCTTGGCCATGATCTCGGCGACCATCTTCACCTGCGCCTCGGGCACGCCGCAGACTTCCTCGACCTTGTCGGGGGTCCACTTGGCCAGCACCTCTTCCTTGACCTTGTCCATGCCATAGACCCGGTCGTTCAGGTACTTCTGGTCTTCCCAGCCGTTCTGGAAGATGTGGTACAGCATGCCGAACAGGAACGCGATGTCGGTGCCCGAGCGGATGCGCACATAATGCTGGGCCTTGGCCGCGGTGCGCGTGTAGCGCGGGTCGACCACGATCACCTTGCAGCCGTTCTCCTTGGCGTGCAGCAGGTGCAGCATCGACACCGGGTGCGCCTCGGCCGCGTTGGAGCCGATATACAGAGCTGCCTTCGAGTTCTGCATATCGTTGTACGAGTTGGTCATCGCACCATAGCCCCACGTGTTGGCCACACCCGCCACGGTGGTGGAGTGGCAGATGCGCGCCTGGTGATCGGTGTTGTTGGTGCCGAAGAACGACACCCACTTGCGCAGCAGGTAGGACTGCTCGTTGCTGTGCTTGGACGAGCCGACGAAGAACATCGAGTCCGGGCCGGTCTGCTGGCGGATCTCCTTCATCTTGGCGGTGATCTCGTCCAGCGCCTGGTCCCAGCTGATGCGCTGGTACTTGCCGTTGACCAGCTTCATCGGGTACTTGAGGCGGTATTCGCCATGGCCGTGCTCGCGCAGCGCCGCACCCTTGGCGCAGTGCGCGCCCAGGTTGATGGGCGAATCGAACACGGGCTCCTGGCGGATCCACACGCCGTTCTGCACCACCGCGTCGACCGCGCAGCCGACCGAGCAGTGGCCGCACACGGTGCGCCTGACCACGATGCCGGTCTTGCCGTCGGCGGCCGCCTTCTTGTCGTCGGCAGCGTCCGCCTTGCGGATCAGCGTCAGCTGCGAGGCCGCCAGCCCGGCACCGACGCCGATGCCAGAGCGCTTGAGGAAGCTGCGGCGGTCCATGGTCGGCATTGCGCCGGCCAGGCTGGCCGCGAGCCGTTGCGAGAGTCGGCCGGAGGCTGCGCCGGCAGGTTCAGGCCGGTTGGCCAGGCCGTCAGCGAGGCGGGCGGATGCGCCCTGCGCCGCGCGTTTGCGGGTCAAGATCATGTCTCACCTCAGATGCGGACGCCGGTTGCGTCCGGTTGCAGGCGGCGCGGCAGACCACACCGCCCTAGGCAGCTACACCAGCGTGGTCCGGTAGTACTTGCGGATGTGGTCAGAGACCCGGTAACCCTTGCTGTCCGACGGAGGATCGGTGGGTTCCGGCAGAGCGGTGGCCTGGCCCGGCATGGCCGGACCGCGCGCGGTCAGCGCTGCCGCGCCCGTAGCGGCAGCCACAACTCCAGCGCCCGCGAGAAACGTGCGGCGCGCGACCCTGGTTTGCTTCTCTGTCATGTGGGGGCTCCTCGGCTGACAAAGCCCGATGGATTTAGCCGTTATGCGTTGTTATGCATATTCTAGATTCAACTAGCAGGAAAGACCATGATATGCGCGGGTTTTTCCCTACTTTCCAACTCATTTTCGTGTAAGCGGCTGCCTTGGCCTCGCGGCGCTAAAGAAGCCCGCAAGCGTGCCGATATTCAATGCCCGCGCTCAATGCATCTCGAGCGCCACCGCCTCAACGCCGGCAAACGCGCCCAGCAAGCCGGCCACGCCGCGATAGAAACGCGCCTGCGGGTGCGCCGTCACTGCATCGCACAATCGCTCCACCCAGGGCTGCAGGTGCTGCGCATAGAAGCGCTGCTGCTCGCCCAGGTTGGACACCGCCAGGTCGTCGCCCGCCACCAGGAAGCGCATCACCTCGCACAGCGTGGCGATATGGTCCTCGGTCTCGCTGACATCTTCATGACGCTCCAGGCCGTAGCGGGCGAGGTCTTCGCGTAGCGCCACCAGCGGGCGCTCGTTCAGGAAGCCGGTCATGTAGAAGGAGCCGTACAGGAACACATCCTGCCGGCCCACGCCCACGAACAGCAGCCGGTACTCCTCCTCGGCCTCGGCCGCGGTGGTCTCCGATGCTGCATCGCACAACGCATTCCACGCCTTGCCCAGCACGGTGTTCGCGTCATCGCCCACGGCGCGGTTGGCGGCGATGTGGTGCAGCAGCGCGGCGTCGGGCGCGTGGTAGAACAGCGTGGCGAGCAGGCCGTAGAGGTCGGCGCGGGCGGTGTCTTCGGCATCGTCGGCCGGCGGCGCGGCGGTGAGCTGGATCGGCTGGAAATCTGTCATGTCGTGATGATTTGTCCTGGGTGGCCCCGCCGCCGTCAGCGCAGCGTGGCGCCGGTGGCGGTTCCCGTATCGCGCTCTATCATGTCGATGACGCGGCAGTCAGGGCACATCTTCAGGCGCTCGGCCGCGGCGCCGGCAAATGCGGGATGGCCGGCCAGGCGCACCAGCATCGACTCCACCATCTGCGCCGTGCCGAACGGCTTGGCGCAGCGGATGCAATGGAACGGCTGGGTCTCGTTGAGGGTTACCGGGCGGCGCGCCGCGTCGCCGGCCAGCAGGCGCGGCACCAGGCTGATGGCGTCTTCCGGGCAGGTCTTCTCGCACAGCCCGCATTGCACGCAGTTGCGCTCGATAAAGCTGAGCACCGGGCGCTCGGGATTGTCGCGCAGCGCCTGCGACGGGCACGCGCCGACGCAGGCCATGCACATGGTGCACTTGCCCGTATCCACTGCGATCGCGCCGATCGGCGCGCCGGCCGGCAGCGGCACGCTTGGCGCGGGCACCGGCGCGTGCCGGGCCAGGTGGTCCAGCACAAAGTCCAGCATCTCGCGCTTGGCCGCGACCGGGCCGAACGGCGCCGGCGGCAGCGCGTTGCGGCCCGGGCGCAGCGCCGCCAGGCCGGCATCCAGCGCCGGGGTATCGGCGGCCTCGACCAGCGACAGCACCTCGCCGTCATAGCCCAGGCCCGCCAGCAGAGCGCGCCCGACCGCGATCTGCTCCAGCAGCGCGGTGCGGTACTGCGGTGCCTCCTCGCCGGTCAGCAGCACCGCTACGCGGCTGGCGCCCCAGCACAGCGCGGCGAGCCACAACTCCAGCCCGGCCGAGGCCGGGTGGAACAGCGACAACGGCATCACATTGGCGGGCACGCCCTTGGCCTTGCCGCCGCGGGCGGAACGGCCCAGCGCCAGCAGCGCCGGCGTGCCATATTCCTCGCCATGCAGCAGCACCACCGGATCGCGTGCGCCGGCCTGGCGGTACGCCGACAGCAGCGTGCGCAGGCGCGCGCCGGTCACCTCCGGCCCCGGGTAGCCATAGCTGATGGCCCCGCTCGGGCAGACGGTGGTGCAGGCGCCGCAGCCCATGCACAGGTTGGGCGTGACTTCGATGCGCCCCTTGCCGTCATGCCAGCGCGAGCCGATGGCCTCGGTCGAGCAGATGTCGATGCAGGCGGTGCAGCCGGTAGTCTGGTTGCGGCCATGCGCGCACAGGTTTTCCTTGTAGCGGAAGAACCTGGGCTTCTCGAACTCGCCCACCAGCCCCGCCAGCATCAGCGCCTGGGCCTGCTGGCGCGCGGCATCGGTGCCGGCGTGCAGGTAGCCCTGCGGCGGCTGGTGCATGGTGAAGGCAGGCGTGTCGCACAGGTCGAAGACCAGGTCGAAGCGTCCCTGCACTGTGCCCTGCGGGCGGTCGAAGTCGATCGCCGCGGCGGCGCCGCAGGCGCGCACGCAAGCACGGTGCGAGCGGCAGCGCGACAGGTCGATCTGGTAGCTGAAGTCGATCGCGTCCTCGGGACAGGCGTCGATGCAGGCGTTGCAGCGGGTGCACAGGTCCAGGTCGATCGGGTTGCTGCGGCCGGCACCGGTCTCCCAGCTGGCCTCGAACGCTCCCAGCCAGCCTGTCAGCGAGGCCAGCCGGCCGCTGTGAACGGGATAAGCGCGCGCCGCCGGCTGCGCGGCGGCGCCTTCACGCCTGTCGCTGCCGGTCAGCAGCACCGTGACCTCCAGCTGCATCGCGGCCAGCCGCTCGGCCCACGGCAGCGCCCGCTGGGCCGGGCCCAGCACCAGCACCGCGCCGTCGGAACGGTAATCCACCACCGGCACCGGGTCAGGTTCGGGCAGCGCGGCCACGGCCAGCAGCGCGGCGATCTTGGCATTGGCGGTCTTCGGGTCGCGCCGGGCGCCCTGTGACCAGCCGCCGGTCTCGCGGATATTGACGAAGCGCACCGGCGCGGTCACCACCGGGCGGCCATCGCTGCCCTGCGCGGCCTGCGCTGCGACTTCGGTAAAGAGCTGGCGTTCCTGGGTGCAGGCGACGATGACGTCGTCGGTGCCGTCGAGCGCGGCGGTGAAGTCGCCGATCTCGCGCCGGCACAGCAGGCGATGGACCTTCAAGGGGCCCTGGTTGGCGTCCTTGGTTGCTTCGGACAATGCCGCCCCGTCAAGCGGCATGGTGTCGTTGCAGTTGCAGATCAGCGTCGGCATGGCGAATGCGGCTGACCGGTCCGGACGTCCTTCTTGGTGAGGGGTCTGCGGGCCGGCGGATTGTGGGGATGCCTATTGTAGGCTGCGCTGCACCTGTGAGGCTACGCGCATTTATCCGGGTCTTGCAGGCCCTGTTCTGCGCTTTGACTTACAGTTTGCTGCGGCGTTTCGATTGGTGCGGGTATGTCCGTAGTGTCGGCGGTCTCGCCGGATTCGGCGAACTCGGCGGGCGCCGCCGGCGGTACATCCACAGGCCCCGCGGCGGCGGCCGCGGCCTGTGCCGCCGCGCGTTCCTCGTCGGTCGGCTCGAACAGGCCCAGTGTCTCGGACTGGCGCAGCTGGCGCAGGATTTCCGGCGGGATCGGATCGGGTTTGCTGTAGTCGTCGATATAGATGTCGAGCCCGTCCATCACGTTGAAGTGCGGATCGGCGAACAGCGTCTTCAGCGCCGCGCGCTTGACCGACTCATCCACGCCGCGGGCCACGAACCGGGCGATCTCGTCGCCGGGGCGCAGCGCGGCCACGTCCTCCAGCGTCGGGGCCGGTACCTGCGGCGCTTCGGGTGCTGCGCCGGTGGTCGCGGGGACGGCTTCGGCATGCGCTGGTGGTGCCGGCTCTGCCGGCACGGGCACGCCCTCCCGCACCGCGGCCTTGCGGCGCGACCAGCGCGACAGGAAGGACGAATCGCTCATCGGCAGGGCAAGCTCAGGTCGTCAGGATCAGTAATCAGTAGCGGGCGCGGTCTTCCGGCGCCTTGAAGGATTCGGGCCGGCGCCGCTGCTTGGGCTCGGGCCGGTAGTGCTGGTCGACATAGGCCTGCAGCCACTCCCGCTGCTCGGGCGCCAGCGGCACGTTCTCGACGGTCTCGCCGGCATCGAGCCAGCGGCCAGCCTCGTTGTACGACAGCGTCACGGTCATCGGCACCGGATGGGCCTCTTCGCCAGGGACTTCGTCCTCCGGCATGCGCCACAGCACGAACCAGCACGGCGTGGTCGAAGTCAGGTTCAGGTAATAGCCTTCGCCCTGGTCGCGGAACAGCGTCACCTCGAACCCCGGGTACAGCCAGTGCGCGCCGTGGGCGTCGTGCTCCAGGCACACGGGGTGCGTGCCGAACTCGCCAAGGTCCGGCAGCACCGCGTCCAGCTCCCACTTCCACGGCTGCCAGCGGTTGGCCAGCGCGACCTTGCGCATCACCACCGCCATGGTCACGGCGGGGCGGGCAGCGGGTGCCGGCAGGTCGGGGGCAGGCTGGCTTGCCATGGTTGCTGCGCGCGGCGCGCGCTCAGGTGTTTTGCACCACGATACTCGGAAACTTGCTGGTCATGTCGCGCGCCTTGTCGGCGACCTTGATCGCCACCTTGCGCGCGATGGCGCGGTACATCTCGGCCACCGGGCTGTCGGGCTCGGCCACCACGGTCGGACGGCCGGAGTCGGCCTGCTCGCGGATCTGCAGGTTCAGCGGCAGGCTGCCCAGCAGGTCAACGCCGTAGTCGGCGCACATCTTCTCGCCGCCGCCGTGGCCGAAGATATGCTCGACATGGCCGCAGTTCGGGCAGCAGTAGACCGCCATGTTCTCGACGATGCCCAGGATGGGAATGCCCACCTTCTCGAACATCTTCAGGCCCTTCTTGGCATCCAGCAGCGCGATATCCTGAGGCGTGGTGACGATCACCGCGCCGGTGACCGGCACCTTCTGCGACAGCGTCAGCTGGACATCGCCGGTGCCCGGCGGCATGTCGACGATCAGGTAGTCCAGGTCGTGCCAGTTGGTCTGGCGCAGCAGCTGCTCCAGCGCCGAGGTCACCATCGGGCCGCGCCATACCATCGGGTTGTCCTGCTCGATCAGGAAGCCGATCGAGTTGGCCTGCAGGCCATGTCCTTCCAGCGGCTCCATGGTCTGGCCGTCGGCGGATTCCGGGCGGCCGTCGATGCCCAGCATCATCGGCAGGCTCGGGCCGTAGATGTCTGCGTCGAGCATGCCGACGCGCGCGCCCTCTGCCGCCAGCGCCAGCGCCAGGTTCACGGCCGTGGTGGACTTGCCCACCCCGCCCTTGCCCGACGCCACCGCAATCACGTTCTTCACGCCCGGCAGCAGCTTGACCCCGCGCTGCACCGCGTGCGCGACGATCTTCATGGTCACGGCGACGCTGACATTGCTCACGCCCGGCACTTGCCGCACCGCAGCAACCACCAGCTTGCGGATCGGATCGAACTGGCTCTTCGCGGGGTAGCCGAGTTCGACTTCCAGCGAGACATCGCCGCCGTCGACGCGGATATTCCTGGCCGAGCGGGTGGACACCAGGTCCTTGCCCGTATTGGGATCGATGACGGTGCGCAGGGCTTCGGTGACCTGCTCAGTGCTGACGCTCAAGACAAACTCCGCTTCGATGATTTGGGGGATTGGCGCATGATGGCCTGCGCCTAATGTATCAAAGTATGCAGCACCGGCCATGAACGCCGGAAATCCGCGCGCAATACCCTGCATTGGGTGTGGGATTACAGACATTTACAAATCTCACAAGCTTGCACTTGTGCGCGCGCCGCCATATCCATATTGTAGTGCGGTTGGACGGCCCGGTACGCCGGCATCGCAGGCGGTTGCCCGCACCGGCCGGGCCCGACGCGTACAAAGGGTTACCTGCCGCTAGCCTTGGCGTTACCATCGCGATGCGGTACCAAGAACATTTACGGGAACATCAGAAGGAGAAAGCATGAAGATCAAGCTCGTTACTGTCTCGCTCGCCGCTGCCACGCTGCTGGCCGCAGGTTGCGCCACTGAACAGCAGACCCATACGGCAGTCGGCACCGGCGTGGGCGCCGCGGTCGGCGCCGGGCTTGGCAACCTGATCGGCGGCAATACCACCGGCACGCTGGTGGGCGCGGCAGTGGGCGGTGCCATCGGCGGCGCAACCGGCTACAACTGGAACGCCATCCGCGGCAAGCTGAACAAGGACACCGCGGGCACGGGCACCCAGATCACCGAGCAGCCGGATGGCACGCTCAAGGTCAACATCCCCAGCCAGGTTACCTTCGATACCGACAGCGCCACCATCAAGCCGTCGTTCCGCTCGGTGCTCGACCAGGTCGCGCAGACCCTGGGCCAGCACCAGGACGTGAGCGCCAACGTGGTGGGCCATACCGACAGCACCGGCAACCCCAGCTACAACATGCAGCTGTCGCAGCGCCGCGCCCAGAGCGTGGCCGGCTACCTGGGTGATCGCGGCGTCGCACGCAACCGCCTGACGGCCGAAGGGCGCGGGCAATCCCAGCCAGTTGCGGACAACGGCTCGGAGGCCGGACGGGCACAAAATCGCCGCGTCGAAATTTTTTTGAAACCAATTCAAGGATGACCTAGTCATAGAAACAGGTGCCGCTTGCCACCGTTGCTGGCTCGCGATGGGTGGCTGACCTCCCGGGCGGTACCTGATTTCTCCTCCTTTTCCGTTGTGGAAAGCTGCGCCGGCTCTGACCGGCGCTTTTTTTTGGCCGAACGGATCCGCCGGCTTCGTCATTCCGCCATGCGGAACCGCGCGCAGGCGCTGGCCAGTTGCTAAAATAGCCCCTTCCCGGCACGCGCCTCCCCTCCTGGCTGGCGCCGTCCCCTGATACTTCCCCGCTCCTGACCGGCTCCTGTTTATGACCGCACGTCGCATCCTCGTCACATCCGCCCTGCCTTATGCCAACGGCCAGATCCATATCGGCCACCTGGTGGAATACATCCAGACCGATATCTGGGTGCGTTTCCAGCGCATGATGGGCAACGAGGTCTACTACGTCGGCGCCGACGACACCCACGGCACGCCGGTCATGCTGCGCGCAGAGAAGGAAGGCATCACGCCCAAGGCACTGATCGACCGCGTCTGGACCGAGCACAAGCGCGACTTCGACAGCTTCCTGGTGTCGTTCGACAACTACTACAGCACCGACGCGGAAGAAAACCGCGAGCTGTGCGAAAAGATCTACCTGGCCCTGAAGGCCGAGGACCTGATCGCCGAGCGCGAGGTCGAGCAGTTCTTCGACCCGGTCAAGAACATGTTCCTGCCGGACCGCTTCATCAAGGGCGAGTGCCCCAAGTGCGGCGCCAAGGACCAGTACGGCGACTCCTGCGAGGTCTGCGGCACCACCTACGTGCCGACCGACCTGAAGAACCCGTATTCGGTGGTGTCCGGCGCCACGCCGGTGCGCAAGTCGTCGGCCCATTACTTCTTCAAGCTGTCCGATCCGCGCTGCGAGACCTTCCTGCGCGAATGGGTGGCCGACCTGGCCCAGCCCGAAGCCGCCAACAAGATGCAGGAATGGCTGGGCGCCGAGGGCGAGGCCTCGACCCTGTCCGACTGGGACATCTCGCGCGATGCGCCCTACTTCGGCTTCGAGATCCCCGGCGCGCCCGGCAAGTATTTCTACGTGTGGCTGGACGCCCCGATCGGCTACTACGCCAGCTTCCAGAACCTGGCCGCGAAGAAGGGCATCGACTTCGACGCCTGGGTCGGCCCGCATTCCACCGCCGAGCAGTACCACTTCATCGGCAAGGACATCCTGTACTTCCACACGCTGTTCTGGCCGGCGATGCTGCGCTTCTCGGGCTACCGCACCCCGACCAATGTGTTCGCCCACGGCTTCCTGACCGTGGACGGCGCCAAGATGAGCAAGTCGCGCGGCACCTTCATCACCGCGCAGAGCTATGTCGACACCGGCATGAACCCGGAATGGCTGCGCTACTACTTCGCCGCCAAACTCAACGCGAGCATGGAAGACCTCGACCTGAACCTCGATGACTTCATTGCGCGCGTGAACAGCGACCTGATCGGCAAGTACGTCAATATCGCCAGCCGCGCCGCGGGCTTCCTGGTCAAGCGCTTCGAAGGCAAGGTCGACGAAGCCGCGCTGGCCCACCCGCTGCTCGAGCAGCTGCGCCAGGCCGCACCGCAGGTCGCACACCTCTACGAAACCCGCGAGTACAGCAAGGCGTTGCGCCTGGTGATGGAGCTGACCGATGCGGTCAACGCCTTCGTCGACACCGAGAAGCCGTGGGAACTGGCCAAGGACGAAAACAAGCGCGCGGCGCTGCATGCGGCATGCTCGGTCTCGCTGGAAGCCTTCCGCCTGCTGACGGTCTACCTGAAGCCGGTGGTGCCGAACGTGGCTGCCGGCGTTGAGCGCTTCCTGAACGTCGAGCCGCTGGACTGGCGTGCCATCGACAAGCAGCTGTCGGCTGCCAGCCCGGTGCAGGCCTACCAGCACCTGATGACGCGCGTCGATGCCAAGCAGGTCGATGCGCTGCTGGCTGCCAACCGCGAATCGCTGCAGGCAACCGCGGCGCCGGCCGCCGCGGGCGCGGCGATCGAGCCGATCGCCGACACCATCACCATCGACGACTTCGCCAAGGTGGACCTGCGCGTCGCGAAGATTGTCGAATGCCAGAAGGTGGAAGGTTCGAACAAGCTGCTGCAGCTGACGCTGGATCTGGGCGAAGGCCGCACCCGCAACGTGTTCTCCGGCATCCAGTCGGCCTACACGCCGGAGCAGCTGGTCGGCAAGCTGACCGTGGTGGTGGCCAACCTGGCCCCGCGCAAGATGAAGTTCGGCGTGTCCGAAGGCATGGTGCTGGCTGCGTCTGCGGCGGATGAGAAGGCCGCGCCGGGCCTGTATATCCTGGAGCCGCACGAGGGCGCGGTGCCGGGCATGCGCATCGGCTGAAGCAGGGCACTCATCGCCGTTCCCCTCTCCCGCTGTCGGGAGAGGGCGGCAAATCCGCGGTAACGCCATGTTCCGCGCGTTCCATCGGTAGCGATCCAAGGCCAGCCAGGCCTCTGGATCGACCCGCCACACCGCCCGAGATTCTGCAATGCAGAACAGAACGGGCAGCCCTTCCCCCTCCCCCTTGCTCCCGCGCTATGCACGCGCGGCATGTCATACATGGTTCCGGCGCATCGCGCTTGTGACCCCTGGACGAGCCGCGTAGATTCCACCTCGCAGAATCACCAACCAAAAAACAGAAGCCGGCCACGCAACGCTGCTTGCGCGATGCCGCTTCGCATGGAAGGGGACATTTGTGAAGAAGCTCCTGATCGCCAATCGTGGCGAGATTGCGTTGCGCGTGCAACGCGCCGCACGAGACCTTGGCATCGCCACCGTGGCGGTCTATGCCACCGACGACGATGCCAGCCGGCACCGCCTGCTGGCCGACGAAGCTGTTGCGCTGCAGGGCCAGGGGGCCGCTGCCTATCTCGACATTCCCGCCATCATCAGCGCAGCGCGCGCCACCGGCTGCGACGCCATCCACCCTGGCTATGGCTTTCTCAGCGAGCGCGCCGACTTTGCCAGCGCTTGCGCAGCCGCGGAGATCGTCTTTGTCGGCCCCGAGCCCGAGCAGCTGGCCCTGTTCGGCGACAAGGGCCGCGCGCTGGCGCTGGCCGCGCGCTGCGGCGTACCGGTGATGCCCGCCACCGCGGGCGGCGCCACGCTCGATGCGGTGACCGCATTCTTCGACGAACAGGACGGCGCCGGCGTGGTGCTCAAGGCGGTGGGCGGCGGCGGCGGGCGTGGCATGCGCGTGGTGCGCGAGCGCGACGCGCTGCCCGAAGCCTATGCGCGCTGCCGCTCCGAAGCACGCTCGGCCTTCGGCATCGATGCCATCTACGCCGAACGGCTGGTGGCCCGCGCGCGCCATATCGAAGTGCAGATCGCCGGCGACGGCCACCATGTGATCGCACTGGGCGAGCGTGACTGCACGCTGCAACGCCGTTTCCAGAAAGTGGTCGAGATCGCGCCCAGCCCGGCGCTCGATCCGGCGCTGCGCCAGCGCATTGTCGATGCCGCCTGCACGCTCGCGCGCGAAGCGCGCTACCGCAGCCTGGGCACGTTTGAATTCCTGGTCGAAGAGCCCGAGGACGGTGCGCGCCGCGATGGCGCGGCCCTGCCCTTTGTCTTTATCGAAGCCAACCCGCGCCTGCAGGTCGAGCACACCGTCACCGAGCAGGTCACCGGCATGGACCTGGTGGCCGTGCAGCTGGGGCTGGCCGAAGGCCGGCGCCTGGCGGAACTGGGGCTGGACCCGCAGCACCCGCCGCGCGTGCGCGGCTATGCCATCCAGGTGCGCGTGAATGCCGAGGCCACCGATGCGCAAGGGCTGGCACGCCCGGCACAGGGGCGGCTGGAGCGCTTCGATCCGCCCACCGGGCCGGACGTGCGCGTCGACACCCACGGCTATACCGGCTATGCACCGTCCGCGCATTACGACACGCTGCTGGCCAAGCTGATCGTCACCTCGGTCAGCGACAACTTCGCTGACGCAGTGCGGCGCCTGCAGCGCGCGCTCGGGGAATTCAATATCGGCGGCATCGCCACCAACCTCGACCTGCTGCGGGCGCTGGCCGAGCGCGACGACTTTGCCAGCCAGCACGTGCATACGCGCTATATGGAAGCCGCGCTGCCCGCCCTGCTGGAACGCGCCGCGCAGATTGCGGCGCACGACGCGGCGCGGCAGGCCCTCGCAGGAGGCAGCGCCCCCAGGGTGGCGGCACCTTCCAGCACGGCAAGCTTCGAGGAGCAACTGGGCGAGGGCCTGTGCGCGGTGCGCGCGCCCATGAACGGACGCGTGATCGAACTGGCGCGCGAGAACGACCTGGTCAAGGCTGGCCAGACCGTGGCCGTGCTCGATGCGATGAAGATGGAACATGCCATCGTGGCCGAGCACGCGGGCCGCGTGATCGACCTGCGCACCGCTTCCGGCGAGCAAGTCGCCGAGGGCCAGGTCATGCTGGTGCTGGAGCCTGCCGACGCTGGCGCCCATGCCGACGGCGAGGCCGAGCACACCGACCCGTCAGCGATCCGCGCCGACCTGCAGCGCGTGCTCGACCGCCATGCCTTCCTGTACGACGCGGCCCGCCCCGAGGCCGTGGCACGCCGCCATGCGCGCGGCCAGCGCACCGCGCGCGAGAACGTCGACGACCTGTGCGATGCCGGCAGCTTCCGCGAATACGGCGGCCTGGCGCTGGCGGCACAGGCCAGCCGGCGCAGCGAGGCCGACCTGATCGCCAACACCCCTGCCGACGGGCTGATCACCGGCACCGGCGCCGTCAACGGCAGCCTGTTCGCACCGGAGCGCGCGCGCTGCGCGGTGCTGGCCTACGACGCCACCGTGCTGGCCGGCACCCAGGGCAAGCGCAACCATATCAAGACCGACCGCATCCTGGAGGTGGCGCTGCGGAACCGGCTGCCGACGGTGATCTTTGCCGAAGGCGGCGGCGGCCGCCCGGGCGACATCGACTTCCCCACCGTGGCCGGCCTGTACCAGCCTTCGTTCGCCGCCTTCGCCGAGCTGAGCGGCGAAGTGCCGGTGGTGGGCATCGCATCCGGGCGCTGCTTTGCCGGCAATGCCGCGCTGCTGGGCTGTTGCGACCTGATCATCGCCACGCGCAACGCCAACATCGGCATGGCCGGCCCGGCCATGATCGAAGGCGGCGGCCTGGGCGTGTTCCGCCCCGAGGACATCGGCCCGGCCACGGTGCAGTACCACAACGGCGTGGTCGACCTGCTGGTCGACGATGAGGCCGACGCGGTGGCCGCGGCCAGGCATTACCTGTCGATGTTCCAGGGCCGTGTCGACGACTGGCAGGCGCCTGACGCGCTGGCGCTGCGCCAGGTGGTGCCGGAAAACCGCCTGCGCGTCTATGACACGCGCGCCGCCATCGCCGGCCTGGCCGACGCGGGCAGCGTGCTGGAACTGCGCGCCGGCTTCGGCACCGGCATCCACACCGCGCTGGCGCGCATCGAAGGCCGGCCCGTGGGCATTCTCGCCAACAACCCGCGCCACCTCGGCGGCGCCATCGATGCCGACGCCGCCGACAAGGCCGCGCGCTTCATGCAGGTGTGCAATGCGCACGGGCTGCCGATCGTATCGCTGATCGACACTCCGGGCTTCATGGTGGGCCCGGAGGTCGAGGCCCGCGCCCAGGTGCGCCATGTGTCGCGCATGTTCGTCGCCGGCGCCAAGCTGCGCGTGCCGTTCCTGGCGGTGGTGCTGCGCAAGGGCTACGGCCTGGGCGCGATGGCGATGGCCGCGGGCGGCTTCCGCGCGCCGACCTTCACGGTCTCGTGGCCAACCGGCGAATTCGGCGGCATGGGCCTGGAGGGCGCGGTGCGGCTGGGCTTCCGCAAGGAGCTGGAAGCGCTGCCGGCCGGCCCGCAGCGCGATGCGCTGTACCAGCAGCTGGTGGCGCAGATGTACGAGCGCGGCCATGCCATCAACGCCGCTGCGGCATTGGAACTCGACGCCGTGATCGACCCTGCCGCCACCCGCCAGTGGGTGGTCAGCGGGCTCGAGGCCGGTGCCGCCAATCCCCAGCGCCCGATGCGCACCTTCGTCGACGCCTGGTAGGCGCGGCGGCAGACAGAACCAGAGCGAAAGCAAGAGGAGACAGCAGATGAACGAACAGGCGTTCTTCGAGGACCTGGAAGCCCGGCATCGCAAGATCTGGCCCGCAGGCCTGCCCGATGCACCGGTCTATCCCCATGGCGAGGCTCCGCTGGGCGACTACCTGCGCGCGTGGGCGCGCAAGCGCCCGGACCACGCCGCGCTGGTCTGGTACGGCACCACCGTGACCTATGCCGAGCTCGACGACCTGTCCGAGCGCTGCGCCGCGCTGCTCAAGGACCGCGGCGTGGGCGCGGGCGACCGGGTGGCGGTGATGATGGGCAACTGCCCGCAATTCCACGTGGTCTTCTACGGTATCCTGAAGCTGGGCGCGGTCTATGTGCCGGTCAACCCGCTCTTCAAGGAACAGGAGCTGGTCTACGAACTGAACGATGCCGGCGCCACCACCGCCATCGTGCAGGACCAGCTTGCGCCGCTGCTGATGTCGGTGCGCGCACAGACGCGGCTGCACACCGTCTACACCACCAGTGCCGGCGCGATGCTGCCGGCGCAGCCGGACCTGCCGCTGCCAGCGGGCCTCGACGCGCCTCCGCTGGCAGTGGAAGGCACCATCGACCTGCTGCAGGCGCTGCGCGACACCACGCCGGTCGCACTGCCCCCGGTCGACATGGACGCGCTGGCCGCGCTGAACTACACCGGCGGCACCACCGGCCTGCCCAAAGGCTGCATGCACACGCAGCGCGACATGGTCTACACCGCAGCGGCTTCCTACGCGCTCACCGGCGGTGTCGATGCGGAACGGCTGGCAGAGGGCTCGAACGACGTGATGCTGAACTTCCTGCCGATGTTCTGGATCGCGGGCGAGAACCTCGGGCTGATCTATCCGATCTTCAGCGGCGCGACCGTGGTGCTGCTGGCGCGCTGGGACCCGGTGGCGGTAATGGCCGCGATCGAGCGCTATCGCGTCAACCGCACCTTCGTGGTGGTGGACAACGCGGTCGAACTGATGAACCACCCCGAATCCGGCCGCTACGACCTGCGTTCGCTGCAGCACACGCGCGCCGCCTCGTTCATCCGCAAGATCACCCCCGACATCCGCCAGCGCTGGCACGCGCTGACCGGCAGCATCATTGCCGAAGGCGCCTGGGGCATGACCGAGACCCATACCAGCGACACCTTCACCACCGGCATGCAGGACGACGACATGGACCTGCGCGGCCGCCCGGTCTTTGTCGGCCTGCCGGTGCCGGGCACGCGCATCAAGATCTGCGACTTCGACACCGGCGCGGTGCTGCCGGTCGGCGAGGAAGGCGAGATCGTGGTCAGCACGCCGTCGCTGTTCAAGGGCTACTGGGGCCGCCCCGACGTCGATGCCGAGGTATTCCGCGACGGCTGGTTCCGCACCGGCGATATCGGCGCCTATGACGAGGCGGGCTACCTGCATTTCCTGGGACGGCGCAAGGAGATGCTCAAGGTGCGCGGCATGAGCGTGTTCCCGTCCGAGCTGGAGGTGCTGCTGTCGCGCCACCCGGCGGTGCTGGGGTCGGCCGTGGTGGGCCGCCCCGACCCGGACAAGGGCCAGGTGCCGGTGGCCTTTATCCGCCTGCGCGCCGAGCACGCCGACGGCATCACTGCCGACACGCTGCATGCATGGTGCCGCGAGCAGATGGCGGTCTACAAGGTGCCCGAGATCCGCATCCTGCCCGAGTTCCCGCTGACCGCCACCGGCAAGGTGCGCAAGGTCGAGCTGCAGGCCTTGCTGGATACCGAGGCCGGCGGCTGAACGGGACCGCTGTCGGGTAGTACCGCCGTACCGGACCAGGACGCCGCGCGCGCGTCCGGCACGCCTGCGCGTCGAACAAGCGCGGCTGGCGTGCAACGGCACAACGAGGGAGCCAACGGTTATGCAGGACCGATCCACCGGCAATGCCTTCAAGGAAGACCGCCACTTCGTCACCGCGCTGGCGCGCGGGCTGGAAGTGCTGGCCTGCTTCCGCACCAGCGACCGCGTGCTGGGCAACCAGGAAATCGCCCGGCGCTGCGGGCTGCCCAAGTCGACCGTATCGCGCCTGACCTCCACCCTGACCCGGCTGGGCTACCTGGCGCAGGCCGAAGGCAGCCACAAGTACAGCCTGGGCACGGCCTGCCTGCGGCTGGGCAGCGCCATGCTGTCGCGGCTGGACATCCGCAAGGTGGCGCGACCGCTGATGCAGGAGTTGGCGGACTTTTCCGGCGGCACGGTGTCGCTGGGCACGCGCGACCGCTTCTCGATGATCTATGTCGAGCACTGCCGCAGCTGCGCCGCGATTGCGCTGACGCTCGATACCGGCTCGCGCATTCCGGTCGCCACCTCGGCCATCGGCCGCGCCTGGCTGGCGGTGGTGCCGGACGAAGAGCGGCAGGCCTTCATGGAACAGGTGCGCGACGTCGACGACATGGCGTGGCCGCGCCTGCGCCAGGGCATCGAACAGGGCCTGGCGGACCACCTCACCCTGGGCGTGACCTGCTCGATGGGCGATTGGCAGCCAGACGTCAACGGCATCGCGCGCGGCTTCGAGCCCGGCCATGGCATGCCGCCCATGGCCCTCAACGTGGGCGGACCGTCGTTCCGCCTGTCCCCTTCATTCCTGCTCGACGAGGTGCGCCCGCGCCTGCTGGAGGTGGTACGCCAGCTGGAAGGCAGCTTCCCGCGCTGAGCGCATCCGTTATCCACACCAACAGCGCCGCCACGAGACGGCGCAACAGGAGGAGCACCATGCAAGTGAAGTTGACCGACGCCGCCCGGCGCCGCCTGCTGGCCGGCATGCTGGCCGCCGCCACCATCCCCGCGGCCCAGGCCGCCCCGCCCTCGCCGGCCACCGGCAGCCTCACCGTCGCCTTCGGCGCGGAGTCGACCACGCTCGATCCGGTCAAGATCTCGGCCGGCGTCGACCACTACTTTGTCGGCCAGATCTTCGAGATGCTGGTGCGCCGCAATGCCGCGCTCAAGGACGAGAACTGGCTGGCGGAGAACTGGAAGCTGGAAACCGGCAAGGACGGCAAGCCCGTTCTCGACGTGCAGCTGCGCAAGGGCGTGCGCTTCCACAACGGCGACCCGCTGACCTCCGAGGACCTCGAGTTCTCCTGGCAACGCCAGCGCGACCCCAAGAGCAGCTTCTTCTCGCACTATGTCTCGTCGGTCGAGCGTTTCGAGATCGTGGATGCGCACCGCTTCAGGCTGCATTTCAAGGAGCCGGATGCGCAGTTCATCGTCGGCAACATGCAGCTGTGGGCCATGCCCAAGAAGTACATCCAGAAGGTCGGCGAAGAAGAGTTCGCCCGCAAGCCGGTCGGCACCGGCCCATGGAAGTTTGTCTCGCGCACGGTCAAGGACGAGCTGAAGCTGGAAGCGTTTGACGGCTACTGGAACAAGGAAAAGCGGCCCGGCGTCAAGGAACTGACCATCAAGGTGATTCCCGAGGACCTGACCCGGGTGGCGGCCTTCAAGACCGGTAAGGTCGATTTCATCGACAACGTACCGCCTTCGATGGTCGAAGAGTTCAAGAAGATGCCGGGCGTGAAGACCGTCACGCTGGTGAGCGGCAACAACCTCTTCCTCAATTTCAACACGCAGATGCCGAAGTCGCCGTTCAACGATGTGCGCGTGCGGCAGGCGGCCGCGCACGCCATCGACGTCGACGCCATCATCAAGCGCGTGCTGTTCGGCCAGGGCGAGCGCTATGCGCAGGTGGGCAAGGAGTCGAATGGCTACGACCCCGAACTCAAGCCCTACGCCTTCGACCAGAAGCGTGCGCGCGAGCTGCTCAGGCAGGCGGGCTACCCCAATGGCTTCGAGACCCCCTGCTACAACCTCACCACGCCGCGCGAACCGGGCGTGAAGGAAGTGGGCGAAGCCATGTATGCCTACCTGAGTTCCGTGGGCATCCGCTGCCAGGTGCGCAACCTGGAGTACGGGGCCTGGATCAGCCTGGGCAAGCGCGGCCGCTCAGGCCCGCCGGAGATGGACGGCGTGCTGAGCTGGATGTGGTCGCAGGGCCTGCCCGGCGACCCGGGACTGGCCTGGTCCGGCCATTTGCACAGCTACCAGAGCGGCGGCGGCTGGGGCACTTATTCCTACACCAGCGACCCCGAGGTCGACGCGCTGCTGGAGAAGCAGCGTCAGACCATGGACCCCGCGGCGCGCACCGCGCTGCTGCGCCAGATCGCGCGGCTCAAGCAGGAGCGCATGCTGGGCGGCCTGCCGACCTACCGGCCGCTGGTGACCTTTGCCTGGCGCGACAACAAGATCGACTACGTGCCCTGGCCCATCCGCGACTACTGGCGCTCATTCCAGGAAGTCAGCTGGAAGCAGCGCTGATCCGCCGCCGCGCCCGGCGCCCGTGCCGGACGCGGCATCCCCGCTGACGAATCTCCGACGGAGCCTGTCATGCCTATTGCAAAACGCCTGCTGCACGGCCTGATCAGCATCCTTGGCGCGAGCGTGATCATCTTCCTGATCTCGCGCCTGTCCGGCGACCCGCTTGCCTTGCTGCTGCCGGCCGACGCGCCGCCACAGGTGATCGAGGCAACGCGCCGCCATCTCGGCCTGGACCAGCCCCTGGTGGCGCAGTACCTGGTCTTCCTCGGCCATGCCGTCACCGGCGACTTCGGCAACTCTTACCGCTGGCAGGAACCGGCACTGGGGCTGATCCTGGAGCGGCTGCCGGCCACGGTGGAACTGGCGCTGGCCGCGCTGGGCTTCTCGATTGCGATGGCGGTGCCGTTCGGCGTGCTGTCGGCGGTCTACCGCGGCTCCTGGTTCGACCGCTTTGCCAAGGTCTTCGCCATGCTCGGCCAGGCCATGCCCAACTTCTGGGTCGGACTGCTGCTGATCCTGTTCTTCGCGGTGCAGCTGAACTGGCTGCCCGCGTTCGGGCGCGAATCGTGGAACAGCCTGGTGCTGCCCGCGATTGCGCTGGGCTGGTATCCGGTGGCCGCGCAGACCCGCGTGGTGCGCTCGGCCATGCTGGATGTGCTGGACAGCGACTACATCCGCATGGGCCGCGCCATGGGCCTGCCCGAGCACGTGCTGATCTGGAAGTACGCGCTGCGCAATGCGGCGATTCCGCTGGTGACCATCCTCGGTGTGTACTTCGCGGCGATGCTGGGCGGCGCCTTCGTGGTCGAAGTCATCTTCGCCTGGCCAGGCGTCGGCCGCACCGTGGTCGAGGCCGTGTTCGCGCGCGATTTTCCCGTGGTGCAGGCGGGCGTGATGCTCACCTCCGTGCTGTTCGTGCTGTCCAACCTGCTGGTCGACCTGAGCTACGGCCTGATCGACCCGAGGATCCGCCATGCCTGAGATCGCCGTTCCTCCTGCCAGCGCCACGGCGGCGCCGGCCCGCAAGCGCCAGCGGCGTGACCTGGGTGGCCTGCCCTGGTTTGCGCTGGCAATCTTCCCCGTGCTGCTGGTCTGCGCCGTCGGCGGCGAGGCGCTGCTGCCGCACGACCCCAACGGCCTCGACCTCGGCCTGGCCTTCCAGCCGCCGGCCTGGCTGGCGGGCGGCAGCTGGGCCTATCCGCTGGGCACCGACAACATGGGGCGCGACCTGCTCTCGCGCATCATGGCCGGCACGCGCATCTCGCTGGTGGTCGCGCTGTACGCGATCCTGATCTCGGGCGGCATCGGCACCGCCGCCGGCATGCTGGCCGGCTACTTCGGCGGACGCCTGGACGCGCTCATCATGCGGCTGGTCGATATCCAGATGTCGATCCCCGCGCTGGCGCTGGCGCTGGTGCTGGCCGCGGTGCTGGGCCCGGGCTTCAACACCGTGGTGCTGGTGATCGTGGTGACCTACTGGACCTGGTACGCGCGCATCGTGCGCGGCGAGGTGATGTCGCTCAAGCAGCGCGACTACGTGGCGCTGGCGCGCGTGGCCGGCTGCGGCACGCTCACCATCTTCCGCCGCCACCTGCTGCCCAACCTGCTCAACACCCTGCTGGTGCTGGCCACGCTGCAGGTGGGCCAGGTGATCATCTTCGAGGCCTCGCTCAGCTTTCTCGGGCTGGGCATCCAGCAACCCGATGTGTCGTGGGGGCTGATGCTGGCCGATGCGCGCAACTACATCACCAACGCATGGTGGGCCATCACCATGCCCGGACTGGCCATCATGGCCACCTGCCTGGCGTCCAACCTGCTGGGCGACTGGCTGCGCGACCACTTCGACCCGAAAAGGAGGCAGCTATGACCGGCCCCGATCCGCACGTGACGCAATGCCCGTCGCCCTCGCCCGCCGCCGGGGGCTCCCCCCGCGGCGCGCCCATGCTGTCGGTGCAGGGGCTGACCACGCACCTAGGACTGCGCCGCGGCACGGTGCGCGCCGTGGACGGGGTCGACCTGCACGTGCATGAGGGCGAGACCCTGGGCGTGGTGGGCGAATCCGGCTCCGGCAAGTCCATGACCATCCTGTCGATCCTGCGCCTGCTGCCGCGCCAGGGCGGCGTGCAACTGGGCGGCAAGGTGCTGCTCGATGGCGTTGACCTGCTGCAGCTGCCCGAGAAGACCATGAGCACGCAGTACCGCGGCCGCAAGATCGCGATGATCTCGCAGGATCCGCTGACCTCGCTGAACCCGGTCTTCACGGTGGGCGACCAGGTCGGCGCACCGCTGCGCTACCACGGCCGCGCCGACAGCCGCGAGGCGCGCCGGCGCCAGGTGGTGCAGGTGCTGGACAGCGTGCGCATCCCCTCGCCCGAGACGCGGCTGGACGATTATCCGCACCAGTTCAGCGGCGGCATGCGCCAGCGCGTGGTGACCGGCATGGCCATCGCCAGCGCGCCGCGCCTGCTGGTGGCGGACGAGCCCACCTCGGCACTGGACGTGACCATCCAGGTGCAGATCATGGCGCTGTTCCGCAAGATCCAGGCGCAGACCGGTGTCGGCATCATCCTGATCACGCACGACCTGGGCGTGGCAGCCAGCATCTGCCACCGGGTCGCGGTGATGTACGCCGGGCGCATTGTCGAGACCGGCGATGTGCGCACACTGTACCAGCGCCCCGCCCATCCCTACACGCAGGCCCTGCTCCAGGCCATTCCCCACTTCGGCGAAAAGCGCGAGCGGCTCTACGCCATCCAGGGCAGCCCGCCCAGCCTGATCGACCCGCCGCACGGCTGTCGCTTCGCGGCGCGCTGCCCGCACCGCAAGCCGCTGTGCGATGACGCCTATCCCCCCGAGATCGAACTTGAATCGGGCCACAAGGTCAGTTGCTGGCTGGCGTCGGCCGGCTGAGAACCCAGGAGGCGGCCATGCTGCTCGAAGTCGAAAACCTGAAGAAGCATTTCCCCGCGCGCGGCGGCGGCACCGTGCGCGCCGTCGACGGCGTCAGCTTTGCCGTGGATGCCGGCCAGACCTATGCGCTGGTGGGCGAGTCCGGCTGCGGCAAGACCACCATCGCCAGGCAGCTGCTGCTGCTTGAGCGCCCCAGCGCCGGCACCATCCGCTTCGACGGCCAGGACGTGCTGGCGCTGGACCGCAAGGGCGTGCTGGGCTACCGGCGCCAGGTGCAGGCGGTGTTCCAGGATCCGTCCTCGTCGCTCAATCCGCGCCTGAAAGTGGGCATGCTGCTGGCCGAGCCGCTGCTTGCGCACGGCCAGGGCGGCGACCGCGCCGCGCTGCGCCGCCGGCTGCTGGAGCTGCTGGAGATCGTCGGCCTGCCGCCCGGCGCGCTCGACCTGTACCCGCACGAGTTCAGCGGCGGCCAGCGCCAGCGCATTGCCGTGGCGCGCGCGCTGGCGCTGCAGCCGCGGCTGATCGTGCTGGACGAGCCCACCTCGGCGCTGGATGTCTCGATCCGGGCGCAGATCGTCAACCTGCTGTCCGATATCCAGCGCAGCTTCGGCCTGGCCTATGTGGTGATCGCCCATGACCTGGCGCTGGTGGAGCACTTCAGCTCGGCGGTGGGCGTGATGTACCTGGGCAATATGGCCGAAAGCGGGCCCAGCGCGGCGGTGTTCAGCACCCCGCGCCACCCCTACACGCAGGCATTGCTGGGCTCGGCGCCGCGGCCCGACCCCGACCACCAGCCGGCCGAGGGGCTGATCCTGGGCGATATCGGCTCGGCGCTGAACCCGCCAGCGGGCTGCAAGTTCCATCCGCGCTGCCCGCGCGCGGTGCCGGCCTGCGCCACCGAGATCCCCCGCGTGCTGCGGCTGGACCCGGCCGCCGGCTCAGCCGCGCCGGCGCACGTGGCCGCCTGCCACCTGCTCCACTGACGACCGGGGCGCGCGTCAGCCGCCCTGCATCTTCGACGGATCGTCGCTGCGCGAGGTCGTGGTGACGGTGCCGTCGCTGTTGAAATGCACGTTGAAGAAGGCCTTGTCGGTGGAGGTTTCCATCCAGCGGTAGCCCCATACCTCTTCCTTCTTCAGCGCAAACGCCTCCACCTTGGTGGGCTTGCCCAGCAAGCGGCGGATGTCGTCCTTGCTCATGCCGGCGCGCACGCGGGCGAAGTTCTCGGCTGACAGCACCTGCTCGATCTTCGCGACCTTGCCATCGGCGCTGATGGTGACCATCCAGGTGGTAGTGCCCTCCGGGCCGCGCGGGTATTCAAGCCGGCGCCCGCCGTCCGCTTCTTCCCAGACGATCTCCGGCTTGCCGGCCTGGCGCCGCAGGTCTTCCTCGGTGGACTGGCCGGGAACGATGCCCTTGAACAGCTCGCTGTCGGGCTTGATCGCGTTCCAGGTGTTGCGGGCGGTGTCGCCCGCCTTCTTCATGGCTTCATCGACCTTCTGCTGGTCGCAGCCGAACAACGCAAGCAAAGAGGCAAAGAGTCCCATGGCGGCAAGGCGTCGCGGCGACGCGAAAGTTGCGGGGCGTCCGTCAGCGGCGCACGGGCTCGGCGATGGCTGCCGAGGCTGCCTGTGCCGCGCTGTCGGGACTGGTTGGCTGGCTCTCATCCTGCTGGCTCCTTCTGGTGTCGCTGCGACCCGAGGTCCCGCTGAACAGGTTCGCCCAGCTGTCGAAGCGGCGGTTGAACAAGACCGACAAACCGTTGATGGACCCGCCCTTGGCAATCAGCGACCAGCGCCGTGAAAACTGCCAGGTCAGCTTCACCACGTTCGAGGCCGATGTCAGGCTCTGCTCATAGCCTACCGACATACGCTCGGTAATGGCCTTGCCCATGCTGACCACCTGCTGGTCATTGAGACCCGCGGTGCTGGGCCCGATCGAGAATTCGTCGATGCCGAAATGCTGCACGATGCCCTTGCCGGCCTTGCCGCCGATCATGCCCAGCGCCGCGCCGCCCAGCGCGGCACCACCCAGCTGGCGCTGCTGGCCGGCACCGGCGCTTTCGGCGCCGTAGCCGAACATCAGCCACGAGAGCTTATCCTCATCCGGCACATTGGGTTCCGACACCAGCCGCACGCGCGGCAGCCGCACCGTGCCGGTCACCTCCACGCCCGCCTCCACTTCCTGGTTGCGGCGCATGGCGCGGATGTTCATGTTCGGGTTGTCGATCGGGCCGTTGAAGTTGATGATGCCGCGCTCGATGTCGAGCTTGCGCCCGAAGGCTTCATAAGTGCCGTCGGTCACGCGCACCGTGCCGGTGGCCTTCATCGGTGCCAGGGGTTCGCTCTTGACACCCATCTGGCCGGCCAGCAACAGGTCCGCGCCCGCGCCCCGGAAGCGGAAGTTGTTGCCCAGGTCCACGGTCAGGTCGATCACCGGGCTGAACTTGCTTGCCGGCTTGGTCTCCGGCGCCTGCGTGGCGGCAGTCTTCACGGCACGCTGGTCCTTGCGCCGGATCACCACCACATCGTCGCCCAGCACCGGCGCGCCGGCCTTGGGCAGGTCGAACAGGCCGCGGTCGACATGGATCTTGCCGCGGATCACGACCTGCTTGTTCTCGTTGGCGATGGTGGCATCGCCCGAGACCACCAGCGTGCGCTCGGGGCTGGCGAACAGCTGCAGCTTGTCGGCGACGATCTTGCCGGTCAGGTTGGGATCGGCCTCGCCCAGCTTGACGTTGCCGGTGGCGGTGATCTTGCCGTCGCCGCCGTGGAATTCCACGTGCTTGAGCTCGACCGTGTTCTGGTCCAGCACCACGCGCACGGTGCCGTCGGTCAGGCGCAGGCCCAGGTCGTACAGCGTGACGGCGAGGTTGTCGCCGTCGACGGTGCCGGTCAGCAGCGGCGCGCCGATCGTGCCGGCCAGGCGCATCGCCGCGGCCAGTTTGCCGTCGAAGGCGTACTGCGGGCCGGTCAGCGCTTCCAGCGATTTCAGCCGCGGCACGTCGACGGTGACCGTGCCGCCCAGGGTCGAGGCCGGGCCCACGGTCTGTAGCCCCTGCTCCTGCACCAGTCCGGCGGAGGCGTCCACCACCACCTTGCCGATGCGGCCCGACACCATGCCGCCGCGCAGCGCGATGCGGTTGCCGCCGGCGTCGGCGCGCAGGCTGGTCTCGCCCAGGCCGAGCGTGGTGAAGCCCCGGCCGGCGTTGACCGAGAGGTCGCCGCTGCGCCGGCGCAGTTCGGCAAAGCCGGTCGCGGTCTCGGCCAGCGCCAGGTTCCAGCGGCCGTCGATGACCAGGTCGGAGCGCACCGGCGGCTTCTCGCCGGTGATGGTTTCCATCAGCTCCAGCACATGGCCCACCTGCAGGCCGTCCAGGCTGCCCGCGCTGCGGATGCGGCCGTGGTCCCAGTCCAGGCTGTCGATGGTCAGGGTGGCGCGGTCCAGCAGCAGGCGCGCTGCGCCCAGGCGCACGCGCTGGTCGGCCACCAGCAGCTGCGTCGGCGCGGCCAGGCGCAGGTTGACGGTGCCGCGCTCTTCCAGCGTGCGGATGGTGCCGTTCCAGCCGTCCTTGCCCTTCCACGCGCCCTGCCCCGCCAGCGCCAGCTGCAATGGCCGCTTGTTCAGGCTGCCGGCCGCCTTGACGTCGAAGGTATGGTTGGCCTGGGTGCCGTTGAGCGTGGCGTCGAGCGTGCTCAGGCTGGCCTGCGGGCCACGGTAGTCGCGCGCGGCCAGCTGCACCGAGAGCGGGCCGTCCAGGCCGCCACGCACCTCGGCGCGGCCGCTGGCGCTGGCCACCTTGTGCGGGCCCACTTCCAGCGCCTGCGCGTTGTAGTCGGCCACCACTTCGGGTTTCTTCAGCGTGCCGGTGATGGTGGCGTCGAGCTTGAGCTTGCCGGCCACGCCAAACTTGAGCCGCTCCAGCTGCGGCGCATCGACCGCCAGCTTGAGCGCATCGCCGCGCGCGCCGAAGCTGCCGCGCAGGTTGGCCTGGTTGCCGGCCATGCTGAGCGAAGCCTCGCTCGGCAAGAGCCGCTCGCCCGCCAGGCGCACCTTGCCGCCGCCGGTCATCGGCAGGCCCGCGTATTCGCTCTCATGCACGGCGAAATCCAGCGCCACGCCAAGCTCGGGCGCGATCTCGCCGGTCGTGGTGAAGTCCGCATTGATGCGGCCGGCGGCAACCTTGGCCAGGCGCGAGGGATCGAACGAGGCCAGCTTGCCCTTGAAGCTGAACGGCTGCTTGTCCTTCAGGCCGAGCTTGCCTTCCGCGGTCAGCAGACCCGGGCCCACCGCGGCGCGCAGCGTGGCCAGCGTGAGCGCCTCGGCATCGATGCTGGCATCGGCGAAAAGCTTGAGCGGCCCGCCCGACAGGTCCAGCGCCACGCTTTGCCGGCCCGGCTCCATCCGCACCACCACCGGGCCGGACAGGCTGGCGCTGGTCAGCGAGCCATGCAGCGCGGCCGGGTCCAGCCTGCGCACGTCCAGGTCGAAACCGCCCCGGCCGCCGCGCAGCGAACCGCCGCCGGAGATCTCGGCCTTGCCGGCCAGCGCCACGCGCAGGTCCGAGACGGCCTGTGCCATCTCGCTCAGCTCGACATGGGCGCGCACCGACTGCACCGGCAGTCGCTCCTTGTCCAGCGGACCGGCTTCCAGGTTGCGGATCTCGATGTCGCCGGCGACAGCCAGCGGTGCGGGCGCAGGCGCAGCGGCAGGGGCGGATGCGGAGACCCCCGATGCCGCCGGCGGCGCCGATGCCGCCACGCCGCCCACCGGCCGCAGTTCGGCATGCACGGTCAGGTTGGCCTGGGGCGCCGACGGGCTGAACAGGCGCGGGTTGATGCGATCGCCATCGACCAGCAGGTGCGTGAACGGCACCTTGCCGAACGGCATCAGGTCGACGCCGGCGCGCAGGTGGATGCGGTCGCCGCTGGCCTGCAGTTCGGCGCGCAGCGCGTCCAGGTTGCCCTTGGCGGTGGCGTTGACGGCAAAGGACTCATCCTGCCAGCTGCTCTCCAGCAAGGCTTCGGCGCTGAGCGCAAACGGCGCGCGTGCGCCCACCTGGGCGTTGGCCGCCAGCTTGCCGTACGGTGTTTCCAGCTTGTCCACGCTGACGCGGTGGCGCTGGCCGTCGCTGTGCAGCGCGCCGGCCAGGTTGCTGAACACCATCGGCTCGGCCGCGGGCGCCGTGCCCTGCAGCAGCGACAGCCGCTCAAGCGTCAGCGAATCGACATCGATGGCCAGCGGCAGTTCGAGCGAGGTGGGCTTCTGCATCGGCTCGGTGCTCGGCTCGGACGGGCCGAGCCTCACTTCGGCCTTGCCGATGCGCAGCCACTGCACGTGCAGGTGCCGTGCCTGCCAGCCGAGCACCCAGTTGCCATCCACGCGGTCCACCGCCACGCGCGTCTGGCCGCTGGCGAACACCACGTCGCGCAGGCGCAGGCCGTGCGCCACGGTGCCGCCTTCCAGGCGGCCGCTGAGCATGCCGGCCGACAGCCGCGTGGCCAGCGTCCACAGGTGGCGGGTGCCGGTCTCGGTGCGCAGCGCCGCCACGCCCGCCGCCGCCAGCGCCACCATCAGCAGCAGCAGGATGCCGGCCAGCCAGGCCAGCACGCGCCACAACCGCCGCCGCCTGCGCGGCGCGGGCGGGGTCGGAGTCCGGGCCGAATCGCTGCCGGGCACCGAAGGCAGATCGTGGGCGCTCATGCCGGCGTCCGGGTCAGGCGTGAAAGACGAGGGTGCCGCATCAGAACGCCACCCCCAGCGAGATATGCGGGCGGAACTGCTGCTCCTGGATGCCGTAGCCCACGTCCAGCTGCAGCGGGCCCACCGGCGTGCGCCAGCGCACGCCGACGCCCACGCCGTTGTAGATGGTCACGCCGCGCAGGTTGTCGGCGGCGGTGCCGAGATCCCAGAACACCGCCACGCCCCAGTCCGGCTTGAACCAGTACTGGTACTCCAGGCTGCCGGTGCCCAGGTACTTGGCCGGCAAGATGCTGGAGCCGCTGGGCGTGCCGATCGACTGGTAGGTGTAGCCGCGAATCGAATCGGTGCCGCCGGCGCGGAAGCGCAGCGTGGCCGGGATCTGGCTGGAACTGTCGCCGGTCAGGTCGGCACCGAGTTCCAGCCGTGCCACCACCAGGTCGCGCTTGCCCACCGGTATGTACTGGCGGATACGGCCGTACAGCCGCAGGAAGGTGGCATCGCTGAGGAAACCCCTGGCGGCCACCCCGATCTGGGTGCTGATGACGTTGCCGCGGCGCGGGAACACCGGATTGTCGACGTCGCGCCGCGTCCAGGCAAAGGCCGGCACCAGTGCCTTGCTGATCTGGCTGGCCTGGCCATCCGGCAGCAGCTTGTCGTAGTAGAAATCCAGCGACGTCGTCACATCGTACTTCTCGCGCGAGCGCGAGCGCTTCAGGCCCGCGCGCAGGCTGGTGGTGTCGGTGTTCTCGATGTCGATGGTGCGCTCGTAGCTGCTGTACACGCTGTTGCGGTAGTTGCCCCGGTCCGGCGGCATCGCGGCCTCGGCGAACAGATAGGAGCGCTTCTGCTCCAGCCGCGCCTGCGAGTCGAAGGTCCAGGCGCGGTTGAACAGGTTGTAGTACGAATAGCGGCCTTCGACCTGCGCGCCGGTGTCGGTGGTAAAGCCCACGCCGCTGTTGAGCCGGTGCGCCGGATATTCGCGCACGCGCACCGAGACCGGCGCGGTCACCACGCCGTCTGCCGCCTTGTCGGCGTCCGGGGGCGGTTCCAGGTCGACCTGCACGTTGGAGAAGTACGGCTGGTTCTGGATCGCGCGCTGCAGCTCGAGCAGCCGCTCCACGCGGTACGGCTCGCCCTCGTTCAGCGGGTTGACGTTGTAGATGATCTGTTCCGGATAGCGGCGCGTGCCGGTCACCTTCAGCGGCCCCAGCAGGTAGGCCGGGCCGCTGGCGTAATGCGCGGACAGGTCCGCGCGCTGGTCGTCCGGCTCCACGCGCGCCTGCGACGCGGCCAGGCGCGCGCCGTAGTAGTTGTGGCTCTGCAGCGTGACCAGCGCGTCCTCCTTGGCCTTGTCCCAGTCACCCTGCCGGAACGGCTCGCCCACCGGCAGTCCCCACTTGGCCTGCAGCTCGGCCACCTGTTCGGGCGAGCGCGTGGCCGCCGGGCCCGTCACCTGGACGTCGACATTGCGGATCAGCGTGCGCGCGCCGGGGTCGACCATCACGTGGACCACGCGCTTGTCGCCCTCGCCTTCCACGCGGGTGGTGGTGGTCGGGTCGAAGTAGCCCTCGGTTGAGGTGAACGCCCGCACCTGCTCGCCGACGGTCTCGATCATATAGTCGAGCTGGTCCGGCGAAAGGTCGGCGCGGTCCTGGTAGCGTGCCAGGTCCAGATGCTCTTCCAGCATCTCGCGGATCGGCTTGGGCGCCTCGACTTCGACCTTGTAGGCGGCGCGCGCCGGGGCGGCCGCCAGCGCCAGCACCGCGCCCAGCGCGGCCAGTACGCGAACGGCCACGCGCGCGCGGCCAGCAGAGTCAGCGGTAATAGCGGTGTCTTGCGGCATCGCCGATTGTCCACACATACAAAGTCGGTATTTGACCACACCCGGCCTTGTGCCCGGAACTTTCCGGCGCCTTGCACCCGGCCTGGATGCATCCCGGGGGGCCGATACTGTAAAATCGTGGCCCACTGTACCTATCTGGCGCCCGCGCGGGCGCATCACGGTTGAACATGGCCATCTACGAATCCGATATCACCCAGTTCCTGAAGCAGCTCAAGCAAGAGCGCCCGACGCTGGAGGCCGAACAGCGCGACGGCCGTGCCCTGCTGTGGGACAAGTCGCCGATCGACCTGGAAGAGCGCGCCCGCGCCGAAGCTTCGCGCGTGGCGCAGAAGCCATACGTCTACGCGCAGGACAACTGATTCCCGCCGCCCCCGCGAGCGCACGCCGCCCATGAGCGCAGGCGACCAGGACAAGCTGCCACTGCCCGTCGAGCTGCCTGCCGTGGCCCCGGCCGTTGCAGCCGGCCCCGCCGACATGGTCGACGGGATGGCCTTCGCGCGCCTGTACGGCGAGCCGCTGTTCAAGCTGCCGCAGGACCTGTACATCCCGCCGGATGCGCTCGAGATCTTCCTGGAAGCCTTCGAGGGCCCGCTGGACCTGCTGCTGTACCTGATCCGCAAGCAGAACTTCAATGTCCTCGACATCCCGATGTCGCAGGTCACCCGGCAGTACCTGTCCTACATCGAGCAGATCCGCAAGACCAACCTCGAGCTGGCCGCCGAATACCTGCTGATGGCGGCCATGCTGATCGAGATCAAGTCGCGCATGCTGCTGCCGGTCAAGAAGGCCGACAGCGACGATGAGGCCGAGGACCCGCGCGCCGAGCTGGTGCGCCGCCTGCTGGAATACGAGCAGATGAAGCTGGCCGCGCAGCGCCTGGACACGGTGCCGCAGCTGGGCCGCGACTTCCTGCGCTCGCAGGTGTATATCGAGCAGAGCCTGGCGCCGCGCTTCCCGGAAGTGGAGACGATCGACCTGCAGGCCGCCTGGGCCGATGTGCTCAAGCGCGCCAAGCTCAACCAGCACCACAAGATCTCGCGCGAGGAACTGTCGGTGCGCGAGCACATGAGCCAGATCCTGCGCCGCTTGCAGCACGCGCGCTTCATGGAATTCTCCGAGCTGTTCGAGGACGCGGTGCGCTCCGGCAAGGGCGTGCCGGTGGTGGTGGTGAACTTTATCGCCATGCTGGAGCTGTCGCGCGAAGCGCTGGTGGAGATCACCCAGGCCGAACCGTTCGCACCAATTTATGTGCGATTGGCGTACAGCCCGACCTGACCCACCCGCGCTGCGGGGTCCGGCCCCGTCCCAACATGTTCTACAATCCGCCGACAGCCGGCCAAATGGCCCACGGTGCAGGCCCCGCAGGCAAGTGCCAGAAGGCCCCGCGCCCGACAGAAGGCCGAGACCGGTAGTCCATGTGCCGCCCCTCGACGGACCGGCGCCCGGGTCACACCTACCACGACCAGCACACCAAGGCAGATGAAAGTCATTTCCTCCATCCAAGAGCTGCGCGACCAACTGCGCGGCCAGAACCGCGCTGCCTTCGTCCCCACCATGGGCAACCTGCACGAAGGCCACCTGTCGCTGATGCGCCTGGCGCGCCAGCACGGCGACCCGGTGGTGGCATCGATCTTTGTGAACCGCCTGCAGTTCGGCCCGAACGAGGATTTCGACAAGTACCCGCGCACGCTGCAGGACGATATCGAAAAACTGCAGAAGGAAGGCGTCTACGTGCTGTTCGCGCCGTCCGAGCGCGATATGTACCCCGAACCGCAGGAATACCGCGTCGAGCCGCCGCATGACCTGGGTGACATCCTGGAAGGCGAGTTCCGCCCCGGCTTCTTCAAGGGCGTGTGCACGGTGGTGATGAAGCTGTTCTCGTGCGCGCAGCCGCGCGTGGCGGTGTTCGGCAAGAAGGACTACCAGCAGTTGATGATCGTGCGCCGCATGGTGCAGCAGTTTGCCCTGCCGATCGACATCATCCCCGCCGAGACCATCCGAGCCGAAGACGGCCTGGCGCTGTCGTCGCGCAACCGCTACCTGACCCCCGACGAACGCGCCGAGGCGCCGGTGCTGTACCGCACGCTGCATGACGTGCGCGACACCGTGCTGGGCAGCGACCGCGCTTCCGCCGACCTGCTTGCGGTCGAGGCGAATGCGAAGGAATCGCTGGCCAGGCGCGGCTGGAAGCCGGACTACGTGTCGATCCGCAAGCGCGTCGACCTGCAGGCGCCGACGCGCGAGGAATTTCTCGCCGGCGAGCCGCTGGTGATCCTGACTGCCGCCAAGCTGGGCGCGACCCGGCTGATCGACAACCTGGAAATCTGAGCGGCGGCGCCGCGCCAGACAAAAAAAGCAGGCCGGCGGCCTGCTTTTTTCATGCCCGGCGCATGCCGGATCGCTGTGCGGCCTTCACCACATGCCGCTGGTGTCCCCGCCGCCGCTTCCACCAGATCAGCACGCCGGTCACGGCAAACGCCAGCGGCGCCAGCCCGAACAGCGTGATGAAGATCCGCCCCGGCAGCCCGAAGGCCTCGCCGGTATGCAGCGGGAACAGCCAGTTCAGCAACGTGTCCCCCGCCGGCGCCTGCTGCGGATCACGCACGCCCAGCGGCTTGCCGCTCCAGGCATCGAGCCACAGCCGCGTCGCACCGGTATCCTTGCGCACCTCGCCGGGCTGGCGCAGCCGGATCTCGAACGCATCGCCCGGCTTGCGCGGGAAGCTGATGCGGGTCACCTGCGCTTGCGGGTACTGGGCCTGCGCCGCCGCCATGATCTCGCCCGCGCCCAGCGGCCGGGCCCCGGCCGGCGCCGGTGCCGAGACGTGCTTCACCGGCGGCGTCACGGTCATCACGCCGGCCACCATCGGTGTCACCCACTTCGGCAGGTTCAGGTACCAGCCCGAAAAGGCGATGGTGGCCAGCACCGGCGCGGCCAGGATGCCGCCGGCGCGATGCAGCGAATAGTTGAAGCGCGACCATGATCCGCCATGGGTGATGCGGAACGCCTGCACCACCGAGCGCAGCTTCATCTTGGGCCACCACACCGCCACGCCCACCAGCGTGGTCAGCAACAGCAGCATGCCGGCGATGCCGGTGATGGTCTTGCCGGTGTCGCCCGACAGCAGGTAGCGATGCAGGTGGAACAGCGTCGGCAGCAGCAGCCGGCGCGACAGGCCCGCCTCGCCCCAGACGCGTTCGCCCTTCACCGCAAGCGTGACCGGATCGACCATCACCTGGCGCGAGCGGCCCGGCACCACGCCGTCGGGCCCCTTGACCGGATACCAGGCGATAAAGACGCCGTCGGCATGGACCGGCAGCATCAGCAGGTTGGGCTTGCCGTAGGGGGGCGCGGCCAGCCGCTCGGTCACTGCCTGGACCGTGGCCGGCGACACCGGCTGCGTCATCGGCGCGGACGCCACCAGCAGGTCAGGGTTGAGCCAGGCATCCAGTTCTTCGCGCCAGGCGATGGTCATGCCGGTCAGCCCAAACAGGACGAACAGCAGGCCAAGGCTCAGGCCGATATACAGGTGCAGTTTGACGAGGACGACGCGCAGGCGGCCGGTGACCATGTGGGGGCTGAAGTACGTTGAGCGGACGCTGCCTGCGTGGAATATGGCGCACAAGCCACCTCCACGCAGAATGCAAATGCGAAAGATTCGCGATTCTAGCAGGGCCCTGCCAGGCGGCCGTGCCGCGTGCGTCAGCGCCGCAGCGGCGCCAGCATCGCTTCCAGGTCCAGGTGCGCGGTCATGGTGTCGGCAAGCCGCTCGATCGATGCTTCGCGCAATGCATCGAGGTCCACCGCCTGGGCGCCGTCGAGCCCGGCCCAGCGCAGCAGCGCCTGGCAACCGGCAGGCTCGTCGAACAGGCCGTGGACATAGGTGGCCAGCACCTGGCCGTCGGCCGAGCGCGCGCCGTCGGGCCGCACCGTGCCGTCGCCGCGCTCGAGCCACAGGGCCGGCTGCTCCAGCCCCGCGCCCGTGGTGACGCCAAGGTGGATCTCGTAGCCGCGCACCGGCGCATCGGCCTGATCCAGCGCCAGCCGGCCGCCGACCTGGCGCAGTTGCTTCTCTGCGGCCAGCGTGGTCTCGAAGTCCAGCCAGCCCAGCCCGGCGCTGCTGCCGGCCGGGCCTTCGCGGCCATCGGGATCGTGCACCTGCCGCCCCAGCATCTGCATGCCGCCGCAGATCCCGATCAGCTTGCCGCCGTAGCGCAGGTGCCGGGCCAGCGCCGCGTCCCAGCCATTGACGCGGATGAAGTCCAGGTCGCCGCGCACGTTCTTGCTGCCGGGCAGCACCACCAGGTCCGCGGGCGGGATCGGCATGCCGGGCCCGACGAACTGCAGGTCCACCTGCGGGTGCGCGCGCAGCGCGTCGAAGTCGGTATGGTTGGCGATGCGCGGCAGCACCGGCACGATCACGCGCAGGCGCTGCGCCGGCGTGCCGGCCTTGTCCGCTTGCGCGCCGATGATGGCGTCCTCGGCATCGAGATGCAGGCCGTGCAGGTAGGGCAGCACGCCGAATACCGGCTTGCCGGTGCGCGCCACCAGCCAGTCCAGTCCCGGCTCCAGCAGGCCGATATCGCCGCGGAAGCGGTTGATGATGAAGCCGGTCACGCGCGCGCGTTCGCTGTCGGACAGGCAGTCGAGCGTGCCGACCAGGTGCGCAAATACGCCGCCGCGGTCGATGTCCGCCACCAGCACCACCGGGCAGTCGACGCGCTCGGCAAAGCCCATGTTGGCGATGTCGCGCTCGCGCAGGTTGACCTCGGCCGGGCTGCCGGCGCCCTCCACCAGCACCACCTCATAGGCCTGCGCCAGGCGCGTGTGCGAAGCCAGCACGGCCTTCATCGCCTCGGGCTTGTAGGCATGGTAGGCGCGCGCATCCAGGTCCAGCCGCGCGCGGCCGTGGATGATCACCTGCGCGCCGGTGTCGCTGCTGGGCTTGAGCAGCACCGGGTTCATGTCGGTATGCGGTGCCAGCCGCGCGGCCTGTGCCTGCAGCGCTTGCGCGCGGCCGATCTCGCCGCCGTCGGCGGTGACCGCGCTGTTCAGCGCCATGTTCTGCGGCTTGAATGGCACCACGTGCGTGCCGGCACGCGCCAGCACCCGGCACAGGCCGGCCACGATGGTGCTCTTGCCGGCATCGGAAGTCGTGCCCTGGACCATCAGCGTGCCGCGCAGGGCACCCGGCGGCAGGGATTGCGAGGAGTCGGTCTGCATTGGCGGATTATCGCACCGGTGCCTGCAACACCTCCCCGTGCGATGCCCGGATGCGGCGGCTACAATACGCGGATGGAAACCCCGGCCATCGCACCCGCCTCCGCCCCCGACACCGCCAGCCAGCCGCGTGCCGCCGGCGGACACGGTAACCGCCAGCTCACCCTGGTGCTGGGCGGCGCGCGTTCCGGCAAGAGCCATTACGCCGAACAGCTCGCCACCGACCATGCCACCATCACCGGCGGCCCGGTCACCTACATCGCCACCGCGCACCAGGACCCGGCGCACGCCGACCAGGAGCTGGAGGTCCGCATCGCCCTGCACCGCGCCCGCCGCCCCGCCGACTGGCGCCTGGTGGAAGAACCGGTGCACCTGGCCGATGCGCTCTACGCCAACGCGCGCCACGACGGCTGCATCCTGGTGGATTGCATGACGCTGTGGATGAACAATCTGATCTTCCCCGACGGCCGCGCGTACCCTGAGCATGGCGTGATCACGCCGCCGGATGCCTTCACCGAGGAAATCGAAGCGCTGCTCACCGCGCTGCCGACGCTGCCGGGCCATGTGATCCTGGTCTCGAACGAGATCGGCTTCGGCGTGATCCCGATGGGCGCCATCACCCGCTTCTATGTCGATGAACTGGGCCGCCTGAACCAGAAGCTGGCCGCCGCCGCCGACTGCGTGCGGCTGATGGTGGCAGGCATTCCGGTTGCGGTGAAAGGCGCCGATCCCACATGCTGATGCTGGCCTGGCCGGCATGCGTGGCAGCGGCACTGACGGGCGTTGTGCTGGACCGTTGGCTGGGCGAGCCGCGCCGCTGGCATCCGCTGGTGGGCTTCGGCCGCATCGCTGCCGCACTTGAGCGGCGGCTCAACCCTGCGCCGCACCGCGGCGCGCCCTGGCGCCAGCGCCTTGCCGGTCTCGCCGGCTGGTGTGTGCTGGTGCTGGTGCCGGCAGCGCTCGCATGGTGGCTGGTCGACGCTGCGGCCAGCCTGCATCCTGTTGCCGCCCTGGCGCTGCATGCGGTGGCGCTGTACGCGGCACTCGGCGCGCGCAGCCTGCACCAGCATATCGCCCCGATCGCCACCGCCCTCGCCGCCGCAGACCTGCCCGCCGCGCGCACGCTGACCGCGCGCATCGTCTCGCGCGACACCGCCGATGCCGATGCTGAAGCACTGGCCCGTGCCGCCTGCGAGTCGGCGCTGGAGAACGGCAACGACGCGGTCTTCGGGGCGCTGTTCTGGTTCCTGGTCGGCGGCGCGCCCGCCGTGATCGTGTTCCGGCTGGCCAATACGCTCGATGCGATGTGGGGCTACCGCACGCCGCGGCTGCTGTATTTTGGCTGGGCCGCGGCGCGCATCGACGACGGGCTCAACCTCGTGCCCGCGCGCCTGACCGCGCTGTCCTATGCGCTGCTCGGCGCCACCGCGCAGGCGCTGCATTGCTGGCGCACGCAGGCGCCGGCATGGTCGAGTCCCAATGCCGGCCCCGTGATGGCCGCGGGCGCCGGTGCGGTGGGCGTGCGGCTCGGCGGCCCGGCGCGCTATCACGGCGAGATCGAGCAACGCCCGCCGCTGGGTGCTGGCCCTGCGCCGCAAGCCGCGCACGTGATGGCCTGCCTGCGGCTGGTCGAGCGCACCTTGTGGCTGTGGCTCGCGCTGGCAGGCGCCAGCGCGCTGGCCGTCCTTGCGCTTGCCACGCCGGCATGAACACCGCCCTGCCCCCGATCCGCCACGGCGGCGACCTGCTTGCCGCGGTGCGCCGCTACGGCCGCCCCGCCGGCGACTGGCTCGACCTGTCCACCGGCATCAATCCCGACGGCTATCCGGTGCCGACTCTGCCTGCGCAAGCGTGGCAACGGCTGCCGCAGGATGACGACGGACTGGCCGAGCTGGCCGCGCAGGCCTGCGGCGCGCCGCGGGCCTTGCCCGTCGCCGGCTCGCAGGCCGCCATCCGCACGCTGCCGGGTCTGCTGCGCCCGGGCCGCGTTGGCATCGCCGCGCTCGGCTACAGCGAATACGCGCCGGCCTTCGCTGCCGCGGGCCATGCGGTGGCGCCGCTGGATGAAGCGGCTTTCACGCAGGCGGCGCTCGCCGACGAACTCGACCATCTCGTCGTCGTGAACCCGAACAACCCGACCGGCCGCGTGCTGCCCGCCGCCACGCTGCTGGGCTGGCATGCGAAGCTGGCGGCGCGCGGCGGCACGCTGCTGGTCGATGAAGCCTTTATCGACTGCCTGCCCGATGGCTCGGTGGCCGCGCACAGCGGCAAGGCCGGCCTGGTGGTGCTGCGCTCGATCGGCAAGTTCTATGGCCTGGCCGGCATCCGCTGCGGCTTCGTGCTGGCGCAGCCGGCACTGCTCGACGCGCTGCGCCAGCGCCTGGGCCACTGGACCGTATCGGGCCCGGCACGCGAGGTCGCGCGGCACGCCCTGGCCGACCATGCCTGGCACGATGCCAACCGAGCGAGGCTGCAAGCATGCGGGGCGAAGCTGGCCGCGCTGCTGGACCGCCATGGCCTGGCGCCGGTGATGCATCCGCTGTTCTGCTGGGTGCCGCATGGCGACGCCGCACGGCTGCAGCACGGGCTCGCGCAGCATGGCGTCTGGACCCGCTGCTTCGACGCCGCCGGCGGCTGTCCGCCGAGCCTGCGCCTGGGCCTGCCGCCGGACCAGCCGCACGCCTGGCAGCGGCTGGAAGCGGCACTGGCCGCGGTCACTGCCTGAACCACTTTCCCCGATTCCATGCTGAACCGCCTGACGCCCGTTATCGCTTCCACGCTGCTGCTGGCAGCCCTGCCTGCCGCCGCCGCGGTGTCTGCCGTCGACGACGCTGGCCAGACGGTGACGCTGCCGCAGCCCGCGCGCCGCGTGATCTCGCTGGCGCCGCACGTCACCGAGATGATCTTCGCGGCCGGCGGCGGCGACCGCATCGTCGGCACGGTCAGCTACAGCGACTACCCGCCGCAGGCGCGCGAGATCGCGCGCGTGGGCGACAACAAGGCGCTGGACCTGGAGCGCATCGCCGCGCTCAAGCCGGACCTGATCGTGGTCTGGCGCCACGGCAATGCGCAGAAGCAGACCGACCGCCTGCGCGCGCTCGGCATCCCGCTGTTCTACAGCGAGCCGCGCAGGCTGGCCGCGATCCCGGAGAACATGGAGAAGCTCGGCACGCTGCTGGGCACCGAAGCCACCGCGCGGCGCGCTGCCGACGGCTTCCGCCAGCAGGTGGAGACGCTGCGCAAGACTTACGCGGCCCGCCCGCCGGTGACGGTGTTCTACCAGGTCTGGCAGCAGCCGCTGATGACCCTCAACGGCCAGCACCTGGTCAGCGACATGCTGGCGCTGTGCGGCGGGCGCAACCTGTTCGCGGCCGAGACGCCGCTGGTGCCGACCGTGTCGGTCGAAGCGGTGATCGCGGGCAACCCGGAGGCGATGCTGACGGCGGGCATGGGCGCCACGCGCTCGGATCAGCCGCTGCCGGATTTCGAGATGTGGCGGCGCTGGAAGCAGGTCACGGCGGTGGCGCGCAACAACCTGTTCGTGATCGACGGCGACCTGGTCAACCGCGCCGGTCCGCGCGTGGCGCAAGGCGCCGAGCTGATCTGCAAGGACCTCGACACGGCGCGCAAGCGCCGGCCCGCACGCTGATCAGGCGGCGCGGTTCCACCAGCCGAGCCGGACCCCGCCCGGCCCCAGCGTGAAGCCACAACTAGCCCCGAAGCCCAACGCCCAGTTGACCGTCGTCGCCAGCGGCACGCCCAGCCAGTGCGCGGCCAGCATGCGCATCGGGCCGGCATGGCCGACCACCCAGAGACACTCGGCGCGATCCGTGGCAAGCGTTCCCGCCCAGCCGGCAACCCGCGCCATGGCCTGCGCCGGCGCTTCGCCGCCATGCGGGCGCGCGTGCAGCAGGTCGGCCGCCCACTGGTCGAGCGCGGCGCGGTCGATCGAATCCCAGGCGACGCCCTCCCAGCTGCCGAAATCGATTTCGCGCAGCCGGGGTTCGGTGTCGATGGCCGGTGCACCGCCCGGCAGCGCCTGCACCAGCGCCTGCGCGGTGCCGAGCGCGCGCGCCAGCGGGCTGGCGACAATGCGATCCGGCGTGGGCAGGCCCGCGGCGATCCGCGCCGCCGCGGGCGCCAGCGGCGCCACCAGCGGCAGGTCGAGGCAGCCATAGCAGGTGCCCGCCGGCACCTGCGGCTGCGCATGGCGGATCAGGACCACATCCATGCCGCGGCCACCAGGTAGAGCAGGATCTCGGCGCACTGCTGGGCCATGCCGAGGCAGTCGCCGGTATAGCCGCCGATGCGGCGCACGAAGTAGCGGCCGAGCAGCAGGCGCAGCCCCAGCAGCGCGACCACTGCCGCCGCGCAGAACCACGGCGACACCAGCCACAGCGGCACCAGCCCGCACAGCAGCGCGAACGCCAGCCCGGCGCCGGCCAGCTTCTGCGCCACCGGCTTGGCCTTGCCTTGCGCGCGCACGTAGGTCAGCGTGGCCAGATAGCTGACCGCCATCGCGCGGCTGGCGGCGTGCGCGGCGACGATCACCGCCAGCAGCACCATCAACCCGCCGCGCCCCGCGATCGCCACCAGCAACTGCCACTTGAGCAGCAACGCCACCACCAGCGCGATCGCACCGAACGCGCCGATGCGCGAGTCATGCATGATGCGCAGCACGTCCTCGCGCTGCCACGCGCCGCCGAAGGCATCGACGCAATCGGCCAGGCCGTCTTCATGGAAGGCGCCGGTCAGCAGCAGCGTGGCGGCCATGCCCAGCAGCACGGCCACGCCGGGCGGCCACCACAGCATCGCGCCCCAGGTGACCAGCGCGCCCACGCCGCCCACCAGCAGCCCGACCAGCGGGAAGTAGCGCGCGGCGGCGTGCAGGTAGTGCGGTTCGAATCCGGCCCAGCGCGCCAGCCAGCCCGGCAGCGGCACGCGCGTGAAGTAGCCCAGCGCCGTCAGGAAATAGCGCAACTCGCCGGCCACGCCGGCGGCGCTGCCTTGTGCAGGCACCGGGTCGGACGGCACGCTCATGGCGAGGCGGTGCTGACGCCGGCGCCGCTGAAGGTCGCCATTTCGTTCAGGAACGCCGCCGCCGAGGCCAGCAACGGCCACGCCAGCGCGGCGCCCGTGCCCTCGCCCAGGCGCAGGTCCAGCGCCAGCAGCGGCGCGGCGCCGAACTGGTCCAGCAGCGCACGGTGGCCGCGCTCATGTGAGCAGTGCGTGAACACGCAGTACTGCAGCACATTGGGGTCCAGGCGCTGCGCCACCAGCAGCGCGGCCGTGGCAATAAAGCCATCGACCAGGATCACCATGCGGCTCGCGGCGGCGGCCAGGAAGGCGCCTGCCATCATCGCGATCTCGAAGCCGCCGAAGGTGGCCAGCACATCCAGCGGCGCCTGCGCATCGGCATGCAGCGCCAGCGCGCGCTCCAGCACCTCGCGCTTGCGCGCGAGGCCGGCATCGTCCAGCCCGGTGCCGCGCCCGATGCAGTCTGCCAGCGGCAGGCCGGTCAGCCGCTGCATCAGGCAGGCGGCCGCCGAGGTATTGGCGATGCCCATCTCGCCGAAGCCGATCACGTTGCAGCCCTGCTGCGCATGGCGCAGCACGCGCGCCATGCCGGCAGTCATCGCCGCGGCGGCCTGCTCCGGCGTCATCGCGGGTTCGACGGCGAAGTTGCGGGTGCCGTCGGCAATGCGGCAGTTGACCAGGCCCGGTGCCGCCGGCAGCGGCACGCGCACGCCCGCGTCGACAATCTCCAGCGCAATGCCGTGCTGGCGCGAGAACACATTGATCGCCGCGCCGCCAGACAGGAAGTTCTGCACCATCTGCGCGGTGACCTCGGCCGGATAGGCGCTGACGCCGGCGTCGGCCACGCCGTGGTCGGCCGCAAACACGATCACCGTCGGGCGCTGCAACACCGGCCGCGCCGTGCCGAGGATCAGGCCCAGCTGCAAGGCCAGCGATTCCAGCCGGCCCAGTGCGCCGAGCGGCTTGGTCTTGTCGTCGATGGCGGCCTGCAGCTCGGGGCGCAGGGCATCGTCGAGGGGAGTGATTTCCGGAAACTGCATGATGCGTTGACCTTGTATTCAAAAACGATGCGGCTACATCTCGACGCCGCGCTGCGCCTTGATGCCCTGCTGGAAGGCATGCTTGACCGGCGTCATGTCGGTGACGGTGTCGGCCGCCTCCACCAGGGCCGGCGGCGCGCCACGGCCGGTGATGACCACGTGCTGCATCGGCGGGCGCGCGCGCAGGTCGGCAATGACCTGCTCCACATCAAGATAGTGCAGCTTGAGCGCGATGTTCAGTTCGTCGAGCAGCACCAGGCCGATGCCGGGGTCGCGCAGCATGCCGCGCGCCACTTCCCAGGCCGCCTCGGCCTTGGCCACGTCGCGGGCGCGGTCCTGCGTTTCCCAGGTATAGCCCTCGCCCATCACGTGGAAGGCGCACTCGTCCGGGAAGCGGCGCAGGAACATCTCTTCGCCGGTGGGCTGCGCGCCCTTGATGAACTGGACCACGCCAGTGCGCATGCCGTGGCCAAGCGCGCGCACCACCATGCCAAAGCCCGAGCTGGACTTGCCCTTGCCGTTGCCGGTGGTGATGACGATCACGCCGCGCTCATCCTGCGCGGCGGCAATCTTGGCGTCGACGATTTCTTTCTTGCGCTCCATGCGCGCCTTGTGGCGGGCATCGCGGTCCGGGTCTTCTGCAGGGGGGGTCTGGGTATCAGTCATGACGTGTGTCGGGTATGGGTGGGGCGGCGCCGTCGGGGATCAGCGCAGTATGCGCGCCGTCGGTGACGCTGACGATGGCGGTGCGCAGCGCGCGCGAGCAGTGTTCAGGGGTCAGCACCTGGGCGGCAGTGCCATGCAGCGTAGTGCCGTCTTCGGCCATCAGCAGGGCGTGGGTGGCGTAGCGCAGCGCCAGCGTCAGGTCGTGCAGGATCACCACGATGGCATGGCGCCCGGCCCGGGCCAGCGCGGCCAGCTGTTCCAGCACCAGGATCTGGTGGCGCAGGTCCAGGTGCGAGACCGGTTCGTCCAGCAGCAGCAGCGGCGCCTGCTGCGCCAGCGCCGCGGCCAGCGAGGCGCGCTGGCGCTCGCCGCCGGACAGGGTCAGCACATCGCGCGCGGCCAGCGCCTCAATATCCATCGCGCGGATCACTTCGTGCACGATGCGGTCATCCTCGCGCCCGGTCCAGCCCCAGCCGGACAGGTGCGGATGCCGCCCCACGCGCACGGCATCCTGCACCGACATCGAGAAGGTGTCATGCACGGCCTGCGGCAGGTAGGCGCGCTGGCGCGCCAGCACCGCCGGCGCGATCTGCGCCGCCGCGGTGCCGTCGATCTCCGCGCTGCCGCCGTCGGCGTGGCGCAGCCCGGCCAGCACCGTCATCAGCGTGGACTTGCCGGCACCGTTGGGTCCGGCAATGCACCACAGCTGCCCCGCGCCGATGGTCATCGTCAGGCGCTCCACCAGCACGCGCTGGCCGGTGCGCAGCTTCACATCGCGCAGCACGAGCTGCGGACAGGCAGTGAGCGGATGGGACCAGTGCGGGGCCTGGCTCATCGCGGCCTCCGCAGCAGCAGGTAGAGGAAGGTCGGCACGCCCAGCAGCCCGGTGATCACGCCCACCGGCAGCTGCGCGGGCGCGACCACGGTGCGTGCGATCAGGTCGGCGGCCATCAGCAGCGCGCCGCCCAGCAGCGTGGCGGCCGGCAGCAGCAGGCGCTGGTCGTTGCCCCAGGCGAGGCGCACCAGGTGCGGCACCACCAGCCCGACAAAGCCGATCGAGCCGGCCGTGGTGATGGCAGCGGCAATGCACAGCGACGCCAGCAGGAAGGTCGCCAGCCGCACGCGGCCCACGCGCACGCCCAGCGACTGCGCCACGGTCTCGCCCAGCAGCATCACGTTGAGCGCGCGCGCCATCGGCATGGCCAGCAGCAGCGCCACCACCAGCATGGCCAGCGCGCCGCCGTAGGCGGCGGTGCCGCCCAGGTCGCCGGTCAGCCAGAACAGCATGCCGCGCAGGCGCGACTCCGGCGCAATGGAAAGGATCAGGGTAATGACCGCGCCCCAGCCCGCGGCCAGGATCACGCCGGTCAGCAGCAGCCGGGCGCCCGCCTCGCGGTGGCCGCCCTGCACCTGCGGATGCAGCAGGTCGCGCCGCGCCAGCGACGCCACCAGCACCATCGCCCCCAGTGCACCGGCGGCGGCGGCGGCCTGCACGCCCCACCACGGCGCCAGCAGCAGCATGGCCAGCAGCGCGGCAGTGGAGGCGCCGCCCGACACGCCCAGCACATAGGGCTCGGCCAGCGGGTTGCGCAGCAGCACCTGCATCAGCGCGCCGGACAGGGCCAGCAGCCCGCCGCAGGCAAACGCCGCTGCCGCGCGCGGCAGCCGCAGTTCGCGCACGATCGCTGCGGCGGTGCCGGTGTCGGCACCGCTGAGCGCAAGCCAGAGCTCGCGCGCATCGAGTGGCACGCTGCCCAGCGCCAGCGACAACGCGAACGCCAGCAGCGCCGCGAGCGCCAGCACCAGCCAGATCGCCAGGGCGCGCCGGAACTCAGACATGGCGCGCCCGTGCGCTCATCGCTGGCGCCAGCCCAGCGTGATGAAGCCCGCGCGCCCCTGCGTGTTGTAGGGGTAGGCGAGCTGGTAATCCTTGTCGAACAGGTTTTCGACGCGGGCGGCGATGAACCATTGCTTGTCGATGTTGTAGCGGGCGTTCAGGTTGACGATACCGTATCCGCCCAGCCGGCGCGAGCCGGAATCCATGCGCGACGACGACACCAGCCATTCGCCGCCGAAGCGCCAGTTGCCGAAGTCGCGGCCCACGTCGAGCGCGGCATGGCGGCGCGCGCGGCGCAGCAGCTGGGTGTTGGTCTGCTCGTCGACCGGGTTCTGGAAGGTCACGCTGGCGCCGAAGTCGGTGCCATACACGGTGGCGCGCCACGAAGCCTCGATGCCCTGCACCTTGGCCTTGTTGACGTTCTGCGCCAGGAACATGCCGCTGGGCTGCTGCGCCGACACGATCAGGTCGTCGTAGCGCGTCTCGAAGGCGGTCACGCGCAGCAGGCCGGCGCTGGCGGTGGCGTACTGCACGCCGGCCTCGACCGACTTGGCACGTTCGGGCTGCAGGTTCGGCTGGCCGAAGTTGGGGAAGTAAAGCTCGTTGAAGGTCGGCGCGCGGAAGGCATTGCTGACGCTGGCGATCAGCTTGAGCGCATCGGTCACGTAGTAGCCGTAGCCGGCGCGGAAGCTGCCCTGGTTGCCGAAGTCGGAATAATGGTCGTTGCGCGCGTTGAGCTGCAGCTGGTGCTTGCCGATGCGCCCGTCATAGCCGCCGAACACCGAGAACACATTGCGCGTGGGCGCGCCGTAGGCGCTGGAGTCGAGCTCCTGCTGCAGGTAGTCGGTGCCGAACAGCAGCGTGTGGTTGGCGGCCAGCGCATACTCGTTCTGCCAGTTGAACTGGCGGTTGCGGGTATTGAAGGTGCCGTTGGGCCTGCCGTTGAGGAAGGTGTCGCTGCGGTCCTCGCTCTGCGACAGCTTGAAATGGGTGGACCAGTCCGTCCCCACCTTGCCGTTGACGAAGGCCGACAGCGTGTACAGCTCGCTGTTGGTGCGGTTGTCGTCGGTCGGGCGGCCGAAGGCGCTGTCGAACGACAGCTTGCTCTTCGAGTAATAGCCGGTGAAGCCCGCGTCCCAGTTCGGCGCGAAGCGGTGCTTGACCTGGCCCGACACGCTCTGGTTCTCGTACGGGTTGTCGTTGGGATTGGCGCGCGGCGCCTGCTTCGTGTTGATCGACGAGAAGCCGTCGGTCTTGAACGCCGAGCCGGTCAGGTTGAACGAGGTATCGCCGACCTGGCCGCCATAGCCGACCGTGCCCTGGCGCGTGTTGTTGCTGCCGTATTCCACCTGCGCATTGGCCGCCGGCGCCTGGCCCGCGCCGCTCTTGGTGAAGATCTGCACCACGCCGCCGATGGCGTCCGAGCCGTACAGCGCCGACACATTGCCGCGCACCACCTCGATGCGCTCGATCTGGTCGGGCAGGATATTGGCCAGCTGCGCGGTGCCGCTGCTCGCTGACGATACCCGCACGCCGTCGATCAGGATCAGGGTCTGGTTGGAGTTGGCGCCGCGCATGAACAGCGTGGTGTTGGTGCCCATGCCGCCGTTGGCCGAGAACTCCACGCCGGCCTGGTTGCGCAGCAGCGTGCGCAGGTCGGGCGCCTGCGAATTGACGATGTCCTGCTGCGTCACCACCGTGGTGTGAGGCAGCGCCTCGGTAATGGCTTGCGCGGTACGGGTGGAGGTGACCACCACCGGCGCGAGCTGCGTGGTGCGGCTGTCGGTGCCGCTGTCGGCCGCCTGCGCGAACGAAGTGGCCGGAGCCAGGGTGAACGAGGCAATGGCCGCCAGGATGGCGGGCACGGACGGACGCACCGCCGGGGTTGCCGGGCGGGTCGACCTGTGGAGCGATGAACGCATGATGCAGGACTGGATAGGAACGGCCGGGCCCGTTCCCCCGCGGACCATATGGCGATGAGGCGTGCCGCGCACGGGCGGCAGCCCGCGTTCAGGCCGGTATCCGGGCTGGCGACACTGGGCCGGCGCCTTCCCGAACCTGCGGTTCAGTGGCGTGTGGCCGGTCCTGCGGTGCGTGTGGCCGGGAATGGAATCCGGCCTTGCCAGCGGCGTTGCCGGCAGGCTGGCTGTCGGCTATGTCGGGGTCTGGCAGATGCGCACCGCGGTCGCTTACCGTTGCGGGGGCAGCACAGGTTGGCCTGTCCGGCGCGCAGCCGGCCCGGCTCCCTGTTTCCCGTTGAACTGCCCTTTCGCCAGGGACGAAAAGGGCGAGCACCTGGAACGTGCGCGAGTCTAGGGCGTTTCGCCCCCCGCGTCAACGCGGCTGCCAGTAGTGTTTTGTCACAACTCTGGTGGCGTTTTAGGTGCAGAAGCCTGCAACTTCCACGCGGGTCGCCAGTCACAAACCCTTTCCTCCGCATTGTGCAAGCCGGCGCATCGGCTAGAATCGCGATACCTGACACTTCTCCCATCATGACAGGCCCTATGCTCACCGAACTCGAACAACTGGCCGCCAAGATCGGGCGCGTGCTGCACCATGCGGACACCCTGGCGGCGGAGAACCAGCGGCTGCGCGACGAGATCGCCCGGCTGGAGGGCGAAGCCGCGCAGTTGCGCGGCGAGCGCGAGGCCATGGCAGCCGACCGCGAACTGCTCAATATCAAGATCGAGGAAGCGCAGCTGCGCATCCAGTCCATCCTTGACAAGCTGCCGACTGCCAGCGACACGCGCCAGCTCGACCTGCTCGGCGAAGAGGCTGCGGCGCAGGACGCCGAGCCGCACAAGGCTCCCGGAGAACACGCATGAGCAACAAGCAAGTCGAAGTCAATATCGCCGGCCAGCCCTACCGCTTTGCCATCGCGCCCGAGAACGAGGCCGCGCTGCTCGAAGCCGTGGCTCTGGTCGACACGCAAATGAACAAGCTGCGCAACGGCACCGCGGCCAAGGGCGTGGAGCGCGTGGCGGTCATGGCCGCCATCAGCATCGCCTCGGACCTGCTGTCGATGCAGCGCAAGCAGCAGGCCGAGGGCGCGATCCCGGTCGATGCCATCCGCGCGCGCATCCGCGAACTCAACGACCGCGCCGACGAAGCCCTGCGCCAGTATGCGCACGTGGGCACCGGTACGCGCGGCTGAGCAATGAAAGGGGGATGTGCTGCGGATGCCGCGCTGCCGCGCAAAATGTAACGATACGCGCGAGTGGACTTGGTATGCCCTGCAACGCGGTGTATAGTGTAGCCAGACTGCACGAGGCACCATAGATGTGCAGCTACAGGCCAGGTTATCGCGCCCGGCCGCCGTTCTCATCCCATCCTAGTCAGAAACGGCAAACGTCTGACATCCCGCACGCGGATCCGGTTTTCCGGGCACGATGATGCGCCTGGAAAGTCAGACGTTTGACAGTTTCCCTGCCTGGTTCGTGAGGGTCATAAACTCCTTGAACCGATATGCATTGCATGGTGCGGGATCATGTCGCGTGGGCGAGCGCGTCGTCGCATTCATAGTCTGGGCCTGGCCTGGACTCCCTGAGTGGATGATGTACCCGAAATGCGACTTCCGCAGCCACTCTGAACCTCACTTGGGTTCAGGATGCCGACCCAGCGGCCAAGGCGGGGACCCCTTAAAAAGGCGGTGGTTTTCTGAACCATCGCCTTTTTTCTTGCCTGCGCGTCCGCGTGCACACGCTGTGCACGCGGCGCCCTGATCTGCTTCCATTCCTGAGCTGCGCCGTGAGCCCGAACCAGAACCAACGCGCCCGCCAGTACTGGCTGATGAAATCAGAACCGGATGAAGCCAGCATCGACGACCTGGCCCGGGAAGGCACGCTGCCCTGGACCGGCGTGCGCAACTACCAGGCGCGCAACTTCATGCGCGACACCATGCGGATCGGCGACGGCGTGCTGTTCTACCACTCGTCGTGCCCGGAGCCCGGCATTGCCGGCCTGGCCGAGGTCTGCTCCGTGCCCTACCCCGACCCCACCCAGTTCGACCGCAAGAGCCCGTACTATGACGCCGCCTCCAAGGCCGACGCGCCGCGCTGGCTGTTGGTCGACGTGCGCTTCGAACGCAAGAGCGCGCTGATCCCGCTGGCCGCGTTGCGCGAGCATGAGGAACTGGCCGACATGGTGGTGCTGCGTCGCGGCAACCGGCTGTCGATCACGCCGGTGACACCGGCCGAATGGCGCTTCATCACCGGCAAGCTGATGCGCTGAACCCTGCCCGGCCGGCCCAGGCAAGGCTGATCACAACAACCCTGAAGACACGATGCAGTTCGACAACCTGCCGGTGCTGGTTCCTGCCCTGCTTGCCCTGGGCGCTTTCACCGGCTTCTGCGCCGGGCTGCTCGGCGTCGGCGGCGGCATGATGATGGTGCCCTTCCTGACGCTGCTGTTCACCAGCCTGGGCGTTGCCGACGAGGCCATCGTCCATATGGCGATCGCCACCTCGATGGGCACCATCCTGTTCACCTCGTTGTCGTCCGTGCGCGCGCACCACCAGCGCGGCGCGGTGCGCTGGCCGATCGTGCTGGCGCTGGCGCCGGGCATCGTGCTCGGCGGCATGATCGGCGGCGGCAAGGTGTTCGCGGCGCTCAAGACCAGCTGGCTGTCGCTGGCGTTTGCCGGCTTCGTCGGGTTTTCCGCGCTGCAGATGCTGCGCAACCGTCGTCCCAGGCCCGGCCGGCAGCTGCCCGGCCTTGCCGGCATGGCGGGCGCGGGCGGCGTGATCGGCTTCCTGTCCAGCCTGGTTGGCGCGGGCGGCGCCTTTGTCTCGGTGCCGTTCATGACGTGGTGCAACGTGCCGATCCACAACGCGGTGGCGACCTCGGCCGCGCTCGGCTTTCCGATTGCAGCGGCCAGCGTGGCCGGCTATGTCTGGAGCGGCTGGCAGACGCCGGGGCTGCCGGCGGGATCGCTCGGCTATCTCTACCTGCCGGCCCTGCTGGTGATCGCAGCGGCCAGCGTAATGACCGCGCCGCTGGGCGCGCGCACCGCGCACCGCATGGATGTGAGCCAGTTGCGCAAGGTCTTTGCCGCGCTGCTGCTGTGCCTGGCGAGCTATATGTTGTGGAAGGCCTGGCAGGCATTCTGACCCGGACGGGGGAGGCGCGCCCGCGCCGGCTTCGCAACAATCGTTTGCAATGTCGCGGAACGATCGGGCACCCGGTCACGTCTGATACCCATCACGTTTGAACGGGAGAACAACATGAAACAATGGCTTGCCGCCACCCTGCTGGGCACCACCGCCATCGTTGCCTCGGCGCACGGTGGCCCCACTGAAACGCCGTCGGGCGTGCTCTCGCTGAGCGCGCAGGCGGTCACCGAAGTGCCGACCGATATCGTGCACCTGACGCTTGCCGCCGAGCAGGAAGGCGCTGAACCGGCCGCGATTTCCTCGGGCCTGTCGACCCGGACGCAGGCCGTCATCACGCAGGCGCGCCGCGTCCAGGGCGTGACCGCCGAGTCGGGCGGCTTCACCATCCACCCCAACACCGACCGCAACGGCCGCATCAGCACCTGGCGCGGGCGTTCCGAAGTCATCCTGAAGTCGCGCGATTTCTCGGCCGTGTCCAAGCTCGCTGGCGAGCTGGCCAGCCAGATGCAGGTGCAGAACATCGCCTTCTCGCTGTCGCGCGAAGCGCGCGAGGCGGCCGAAGCCAAGCTGGCCGAGCAGGCCATCGCCTCGTTCCGCAGCAAGGCGCAGTCGACCACCAAGCTGTTCGGCTACAACAGCTACACGATCCGCGAAGTCAGCCTGAATGAAACCGGCGTGGTGCCGCCGATGCCGCGCATGTACGGTGCTGCCAAGGCCATGATGGCCGACGCCGCGGTGGCGGTGCCGGTTGAGGGCGGCAAGACGCAGGTGACGGTGTCGGTCAACGGGTCGGTGCAGATGCTGAAGTAACGAAGAAGGGCACGCTGCCGCCCCTCTGTTTGCTCCCTCTCCCGCCTGCGGGAGAGGGAGCAAACCCGCAGCAGTTGAAGTCGCTCAGCCTTTCCCAAAGACCCTCAGAGCACCGCGAACTGCTCGCGCAGCACGTTCTTCTGCACCTTGCCCATGGTATTGCGCGGCAGCTCGTCCACCACGTGCACGCGCTTGGGCACCTTGAAGTTGGCGATGCGGCCCTTGAGCGTGCCGATCAGCGCCGCTTCATCGATATCCGCACCCGGCTTGCGCACCACCACTGCCACCACGGCCTCGCCGAAATCCGCGTGCGGCACGCCGATCACGGCGCTCTCGGCCACGCCTGGCATCTCGTCGATAAAGCTCTCGATTTCCTTCGGGTAGACGTTGTAGCCGCCCGAGATGATCAGGTCCTTGCTGCGCCCGACGATGGTCAGGTAGTTGTCCGGCACCGCGCGCTCGCCGGCCTGGCTGGCAATGGCGCCGCCGAAGCGGCCGACGTCGCCGGTCTTGAACCAGCCGTCCTCGGTGAACTCTTCCCTGGTCTTCTCCGGCATGCGCCAGTAGCCCTTGAACACGTTCGGGCCCTTGACCTCGACATTGCCGATCTCGCCCGGCGTGCACGGCTGGCCCTCGCCATCGACCACGCGCACCGACACGCCCGGCAGCGGCATGCCGACGGTGCCGCCGATGCGCTCGCCCAGCGCGGCATCGTATGGGTTGGACACCAGCATCACGGTCTCGCTCATGCCGTAGCGTTCCAGGATGGTATGGCCGGTGCGCTCGCGGAAGGCATCGAAGGTCTCCAGCAGCAGCGGCGCCGAGCCGGACACGAACAGCCGCATGCGGCGGCAGGTGTCGTCGTCGAAGCGCGGCTCCTGCAGCATGCGCACGTAGTAGGTCGGCACGCCCATCATGACCGTGCAGCGCGGCAGGAATTTCAGCACCTGTGCCATGTCCAGCTTCGGCGCCCAGATCATCTTGGCACCGGCCAGCAGCGCGCCATGCGAAGCCACGAACAGGCCATGCACGTGGAAGATCGGCAGCATGTGCAGCAGCACATCGTCGCTGCGCCAGCCCCAGAATTCATGCAGCGTCTGCGCATTGGAGGCTAGGTTGCGGTGCGTCAGCATCGCGCCCTTGCTGCGGCCGGTGGTGCCGGAGGTGTAGAGAATGGCGGCAAGGTCGTCATCCTGGCGTGCGACCGTCTCGAAGGTATCTGACTTGCCCGCCGCGCGCGACAGCAGCGAGCCGCTGCGGTCGTCGTCCAGGGTAAAGACGTGGTTGACGCCGTGGCGGAACGCCACCTTGGACACCCAGCCGAAATTCTTGCTGCTGCACACCACCACCGACGGCTCGGCATTGCCGACGAAGTAGTCGATCTCTGCCTCCTGGTAGGCGGTGTTCAGCGGCAGGTAGACGTAGCCGGCGCGCAGCGTGGCCAGGTACAGGAACAGCGCTTCGGGGGACTTCTCCACCTGCACCGCCACGCGTGCGCCTTCGGGCAGGTGCAGCGAGGCCAGCAGGTTGGCGAGCTTGGCGGTGGCGCGGTCAAGGTCGTCCCAGCTGTAGTACAGTCCGTCATGGGTCTCGATGCAGCAGGCGGTGCGGTCGGCGGGGAAGCGGGATTCGAACAGGGCGAACAGGTTGGCGTTCATGTCGGGGATCGAACGAAAGGCTGAGGAAAACGAAGAAAACAATGGCGTGTGGAAGCAGTGCTGGCGGCGTGCCCTACTCCCCACGGAACTGCGGTGGCCGGTGCGCGAGGAAGGCGGCCACCCCTTCCGCATGATCCGCGCCTTCGGCGTAGGCAAAATGCGCGTCCAGCTCGGCGGGCGACAGCGGTGCCGGCAGCGGCGCCAGCCGGCGGATGGTGGCCTTGTTGATGCGGGCGGCAACGGGCGCGCCGGCGGCAATGCGGCGCGCCGTGGCCTCGACCTCAGCGGCCAGCGCGCCGGGCTCGACCACGCGGGTCAGCAGCCCTTTGTCGCGCGCCTCGGCGGCGTCGAAGACCCTGCCTTCCAGCAGGATCTCCAGCGCGGCGGCGCGGCCCGCCAGCGCCAGCAGGCCCTGCAGCTCGCCGGGCGCCATCGGGAAGCCCAGGCGGTTGATGGGCACGCCGAAGCGGCTGTCCGAGGCGGCGATGCGCAGGTCGCAGTGGCTGGCGATTTCCAGCCCGCCGCCCACGCATACGCCTTCGATCATCGCCACGGTGGGGTGCGTGCATTGCGCCACCGCCGCCAGTGCCGGCGCGATGGTGGCCATGTGGTAGTGGCGCACCGCGGCCTCGTCGGCGCGCTCTGCCGGGAACTCGGCAATGTCGGCGCCGGCGGCAAAGTTGCCGTCGGCACCGCGCACCACCACGCAGCGCAGCGAGGTATCGGCGGACAGGCGTGCAAAGCCCGCGGCCAGCTCGCGCCACATCTGCGCGGAAATGGCGTTGAGCTTGCCCGCGTGCGACAGCGTCACGGTGGCGGTGGTGCCCTGCGTGGCAAACAATACGGTGCCGCTCATCGCCGCGCCCCCTTGCATCGGATCAGCGTTGACATGGCGCCCCGTCAGTCGATCTTGGCGCCGGACTGCTGCACCACCTGGGCCCAGCGGCGAATCTCGGCGTGCTGGAACTGCGCGAACTGCTCCTGCGTAAACGCCGGCGTCTCGGAGCCGTTGTTAAGCCAGACCTGCTTGAGCTCCGACGTGTTCAGCGCCTTCTCGGTCTCTGCATGCAGGCGGTCGACGATCTCCTTGGGCGTGCCCTTGGGCACCCACATCGCATACCAGGTCGACACGTCATAGTTGGGCACGCCTGCCTCGGCCGCGGTCGGCACGTTGGGGAACGCCGCCGAGCGCTTGCTCGAAGCCACCGCCAGCGCCTTGATGCGGCCCGCGCGGATATGCTGTGCCGACGAGCCCAGGCCGTCGAACATCAGGTCGACCTGGCCCGCGATCAGGTCGGACAGCGCCGGGCCCGCACCCTTGTAGGGGATGTGGGTGATGAAGGTCTTGGTCTGGAGCTTGAACAGCTCGCCCGCCAGGTGGTGCGACGAGCCGTTGCCGGCCGAACCGTAGTTCAGCTTGCCGGGATTGGCCTTGGCGTAGGCAATCAGCTCCTGCAGCGTGTTGGCCTTGACGCGGTTGGGATTGACCACCACCACTTGCGGCGGCTGAGCGATCACCGTGACCGGGATGAAGTCCTTCTCGATGTCGTAGTCCAGCTTCTTGTAGAACGACGGCGCAATCGCGTGGTGCGCGCCGCCGATGAACACCGTGTAGCCGTCCGGCGCAGCCTTGGCCGCAATGCTGGCGCCGACCGTGCCGCCGGCGCCGCCGCGGTTGTCGATCACGAACTGCTTGCCGAGCTGCTTGGACAACTGCGCGGTCAGCGGCCGCGCAAAGGCGTCGGTGCCGCCGCCGGCGGGAAACGGCACGATCACGGTGACGGGCTTGGACGGCCAGGTATCGGCATGCGCTGCGGGTGCGGCGAGCATTGCGCCGGTGCCGAGGCCGGCCAGGCCCAGGGCCACGCCCGTTGCGCGCGCGCACGCGGCCAGGCTGAACTGACGACGATTCATTGGTTGTCTCCTCTCTCTTCTGCGGAAAGTCAATCTGATGGCCGCGCGGCACTGCCGCGGCGCGAAGTTACTGCTCAGGTCCCGACAAGAAAACGCGGCGCGCCAGGCGCCGCGGGTGCGGGGGCGACCCGCGTGACCGGACCAGGGTCACAGCAGCTTCCCGACGCTACGGCTGATGCGCGGGTTGCCGGCGCCCAAGCGTGCCAGATTGTCATCCAGCGCCTCGGGCACGTAAAGATAATTGACCATCATCCCGCAGCTCTGGCTGCGGCCTTTGCGCGACAGGTCGGCGCCCCAGTTCAGCCGCTCCACGCAGGCCCCGTTGCCGAGGTGGAAGCGCGCGACCGGGTCGGCGGGCATCGACTGGTTGCGTTCGCGCACCAGGAAATGCGCGGCCAGGGTCATCGCGGTATCGCGGATCACGGTATCGGCGGCGTCCGGCACCAGCGCCTCCAGCCACCCGGCGCCGTCCGCTGGCGCCTTGCCGTGGCGCTCGCTCCAGCGCGCCAGGCGCTTGTCGCCCAGCACGCGCGCAATGGCATCGCCATCCTGCTTGCGCAGCCAGTCGGCAAACCCGGGGATCGGCGAGAGCGTGGCGAACTGATTCACTTTTGGGAATTCACGCTGGACCTCCTCGATCACGCGCTTGAGCAGGAAATTGCCGAAGCTCACGCCGCGCAGGCCCGCCTGCGTATTGCTGATCGAATAGAAGATGGCCCACTTGACGCGGCGCAGGTCTTCCAGCGGCGCGGCTTCATCCAGCAATGTATGGACATTGGCCGCCATCTCCGGCGCGAATGCCACCTCGACAAAGATCAGCGGCTCGCGCGGGATGCGCGGGTGGAAGAACGCATAGCAGCGGCGGTCGGAATCGAGGCGGTTGCGCAGGTCGGTCCATGAAGCGATTTCATGCACGGCCTCGTAGCGGATCAGCTTTTCCAGCAGCGATGCCGGCGAATCCCAGGTGATCGGCTGCAGCTCCAGCAGGCCCACGTCGAACCAGTTGGAGAACAGCGCCTCGAGATCGTCGTCAAGCGGGCGCAGCCCCGGCATGCGGCGCTGCCAGCGCAGCATGTCGGCGCGCAGCTGGATCAAGAAGTGCAGGCCGCAAGCGCTGTTGCCGCGCTGGCCGTGCAGCGCGGCGAGCCGCTTGAAGAAGCGGATGCGCGCATTGGACAGGGCCTGGGCCAGGCCCGAAGACGCGGCCTGCGCGCGGGCGGCGCGCGCGCCCTTGTCGCCGTCGGCCCCGGCTTCTTCGCTGCCCTTGCCGCCGCTGCTGGCGACTTCGCCCAGCACCGCCAGCATGCCGCGCCGGGTGGCCTCGCCGGCGGCCTCATACTCGGCCTGCCATGCCTGCGCGGCGGCATTGGCGGCGCCATCGGTCAGGCGCGCGTCGAAGCAAAGCCGCAGCTGCTCGCGCTGGCGGCGCACCGCGCGCGCCGGCAGCGGCGCCTCGCCATCGACCGGCGTTGCCGGGGCCTTGGCGCTGGCCTTGGCGTCGCCCTCGCCCTTGCGTCCCCACCAGCGGCCCAGCCGCGACAGGAACTTGGAACCTGCCGGCTCGCTTTCGCCCAGCGGCGCACTGATCTTCTGGTCACCCGTGTCGAAGGAATTCATGCGGTACCTGCCTTGATGCATCGATCGGAATGTGGGAAAAACATCGGACTGGGGTTGCGGCGCCGCGGCTACTCTTCGGCGCCGGCCACGCGCAGCACCGGCGGCGCGCGCACGGCCTGGGCCTCGGCTGCGCCGGCGGTGGCGCCGGCATCCAGCGTCTTGAGCGCCGCGCGCTGGCGCAGCAGGTGGGTCTTCATCATCGCCTCGGCGCCTTCCGGGTCGCGGGCCTTGAGCGCGGCAAACACGGACAGGTGCTCGGCGCAGGATTCCTGGATCCGGCCCGGCAGCTTCAGGCTCTTGTGGCGCGACAGCCGCAGCACCTTGCGCAGGTCGCTGATCAGGCCCGACAGCCAGCGGTTGCCGGCCAGCCGCTGGATCGATTCGTGGATCTGGAAGTTGGTTTCGTAGTAGGCGTCGATGTCGCCCGCCTGCGCATAGCGCGCCAGGTCGGCATGCAGGCCGTCCAGTGCGTCCAGGTCGGCGCGCGTGGCGTTGCGCGCGGCCTCGTAGGCACAGCGCCCTTCCAGCAGTGCCATCAGCGGGAAGATCTCGTCCAGGTCCTGCTCGGACAGCTCATTGACGAAGCAGCCGCGCCGCGGCTCCAGCCGCACCAGGCCTTCGGCGGCCAGCACCTTGAGCGCTTCGCGCAGCGGCGTGCGCGAGATGCCCAGCGTTTCGGCCATCGCGCTCTCGTCGATCCATGCGCCGGGCACCAGCGTATGCGCGTCAATCATGGCGCGCAGCCGGTCTGCCACTTCCAGGTACAACGCCTGCTGGACGATGCGCATGCTTCCCCCGGGTCGGATCGCGTGACCGACGCGTCCCGGTCACGATCTGGCGTCGGCCAGGCAGATGCGCCCGGTCAGCCATAATTCATAATTATGGATTAGGACGCGAACGATACAAGGAATTTCGATGCTGCGCTGCAAACAAGCCGGAGCGGGTGGTGGTGTTCTGGTGGTTGACCGGCGAGATGCGGTCCGTGGGGTACGGCGTGGGTGCGATATGAGGTGCGGCGGGCGTTTCCATGCCTCCCTGCAAGGAAACGCCCGCGCCTGAAAGTACTGCAGTACTGCTTTTCATCGTCGGCGGGTACTTTCAAAAGTATCTGCCGCGTGGGTCCATGGATTGCCGGCGCTGGCCCTGCGCCCCCCTTTGAAACGCGCTTGCGCGCGGATTTTCCCGTCGCCCTGGCTGTACGTGAAGTGCCGGCAAGTGTGGCCTGTCAGCCGTCACTCCCTCCCTGGCACTTCCGTTGGCGGCTGTGGCTTGCCGCTCATCTTTGTAACAATCAAGATAGCGATTTACGTGCCAGCGTGAATAAGTCACTGATTTTATTGGCAACACGCATTGGAAAGTTGTTACAGAATACGTCTAGTGTAACAGGATGTTTCTAGAGTGTTACGAGGGTTTTCCCACATTTTCTTATACGCGTGCCCGCCTGGCGGCAATGGCATATGCAGATTGTGCCGTGGTCGCTATTTATCAGTGCGAGAATGTGAGCGCATCGCCGCAAATACCCGATCTAAAGTGGTTGCATTTCTGAAACTGCGGCCGAGGCCGCAATCCTGACTGTCGCTTTCCACACACACTGGAGCTCCGCCATGCAAGCTGGCAGCGATTTCACCCTGGCCGGTACCCCGGCAGACGAGACACCGGCGCCTGCCGAGCCGCGCTACGCCGTGCCGCGGCCGCTGGGCCTGTCCTTTACCGGATCCGGTTCAGAGTACTTCCGTATCTGGATCGTCAATGCACTGCTGACCATCGTCACCTTCGGCATTTATTCGGCCTGGGCCAAGGTGCGCACGCTGCAGTATTTCTATCGCAACACGCGGCTCGACGGCGCGAGTTTTGACTACCACGGCAAGCCGTCCGCGATCCTGAAAGGCCGCGCCATCGTGTTCGCGCTGGTGCTCGCCTTCCAGTTCGCCTCGACGGTCTCGCCCTTCCTTGCGCTGGCGATGCTGGTGGCGCTGCTGGCGGTGTTCCCCCTGTTGCTGGTGCGCTCATTGCGTTTCCGCATGGCCAACTCCAGCTACCGCGGCCTGCGCTTCGCCTTCACCGGCGGCGATGCCGATGCCTACAAGGTGTTCGTGCTGTGGCCGCTGGCCGCGGTGGCCACGCTGGGCCTGCTTGGGCCGCTGGCGCACCAGCGCTTCAAGCGCTACCAGCACAACCACACCCGCTTCGGCACCGCACCGTTTGCCTTCGACGCCGGCGCGGGCGATTTCTATGGCGTCTACCTGCGTGCCTTCGGCGTGATGGTCGCGCTGGTGGCGGCCGCGGCACTGGCCGGCTTCGTGCTGGGCGTGACCGCGTCGGGCAAGGCGGGCGCGATGCTGTCGTTCGGCATCGGCGTGACCGGTTTCTACCTGGCGCTGCTGGCCGTCAGCCCTTACGTGATGGCACGCTTGCAGAATGTCGTGTGGAGCCACACCACGCTGGCGCCGCATGCGTTCCGCAGCGAGGTGGGGGCCGGCCGCATGGTCTTTATCTTCGTCACCAACCTGATCGCGATCGCGCTGACGCTGGGCCTGTACCTGCCGTTCGCGCGGGTGCGTTCGGCGCGCTACCGGCTCGAATGCGTGACCATGCTGGCGGCGGGCCCGCTCGACACCTTCGTGGCCGGCGAGGCGCAACAAGTCGGTGCGCTGGGCGATGCGGCGGTAGACTGGTACGACATCGACATCGCGCTCTGAGCACGCCGTGCGCTGACCCCGCCCGCACCATGATCCCAGTCACCTTCTTCGATGGCCGCTCGTCGCGCGCGCATCCGGCCACGCTGGCCGTTGAGGCGCAGCAGGCCGTGCTGCGCGACGACTCCGGCGCCGAGCTGCGGCGCGCGCCGCTGTCGGACGTGCGCGTGTCCGAGCGCGTGCGCCGCGCGCCGCGGCTGGTCACCTTTGCCGACGGCGCCTTCTGCGAGATCACCGACCACGCCGCCTTAGACCACCTGCTGGCCGCCACCGGCCATCGCGACAGCCTGGTGGCGCGCGCGCAGAACAGCTGGCGCCTGGCCGGCCTGGCCGTGGCGGGGCTGGTGGCGGTGCTGGTGCTGGGCTATTACGTGCTGCTGCCATGGGGCGCCGGCATGATGGCGCGCACGGTGCCGCCCGAGGTGGAGGCCCATCTCGGCAAGCTGACGCTGGCGAGCCTGGACAACGGCATGGTCAAGCCGACGCAGCTGCCGCCCGCCGAGCAGCAACGCATCCGCTCGGCCTTCGCGGCGCTGAAGCGCCCGCGCGATGCCGGCCACGACTACCAGATCCTGTTCCGCCAGGGCGGCGAGATCGGCGCCAATGCGCTGGCGCTGCCGGGCGGCACCATCGTGGTCACCGACGAACTGGTCAGCCTGGCCGGCACCGGTGCCGGCATGATGGGCGTGCTGGCCCATGAAGCCGGCCATGTCGCCAACCGGCACGGCTTGCAGCAGGTGATCCAGGGGTCGGCGCTGGCGGCGCTGTCGGCCTACCTGTTCGGGGATATCTCGACGGTGCTGGCCGGGGTGCCGGCCGCGATCCTGACGCTGCGCTATTCACGCGACCATGAGCGCGAGGCCGACGCCTTTGCGATCGAGGTCATGCAGCGCAACGGCCTGCCGCCCGCGGCGCTGGCCGATGTGCTGGTCAGGCTGGACAATCGGCGCGGTGCGGCGTCGGACGCCGAGCCGGAACGCGGCCAGGACTTCATGTCGACCCACCCGCAAACGCAGGCGCGCATCGACGCCTTGCGCCGCGCCGGCAAATAGCGCCGGCGGATTCTCAGGCCGCCGGCTGTGATGCGCCGGCGCCGGGCTGGCGCCGGTAGGCCCAGACCACCATGGCGATGCCGGCCAGGATCATCGGCAGGCTCAGCCACTGGCCCATCGACAGCTTCAGCGCCAGCAGGCCCAGGAAGTTGTCGGGCTCGCGCGCGAATTCCGCGGCAAAGCGGAAGGCGCCATAGCCGATCAGGAATACCCCCGACACCGCGCCCATCGGCCGCGGCTTGCGCGCGAACAGCCACAGGACGATGAACAGCGCCACGCCCTCGCCGGCAAACTGGTACAGCTGCGACGGATGGCGCGGGATGTTGTCGCCCGCCTGCGGGAAGATCATGCCCCACGGCAGGTCGGTGGCGCGGCCCCACAGCTCGCCGTTGATGAAGTTGCCGATGCGGCCGGCGGCCAGCCCGCAGGGGATCATCGGCGCGATGAAGTCGGTCACCTCCATCCAGTGGCGCCGGCGCAGTTTGCCGAACAGCCACATCGCCACGACCACGCCCAGGAAGCCGCCATGGAAGGCCATGCCGCCTTCCCACACCTTGAGGATCTCGAGCGGATGGGCCAGGTAGTACGACGGCTTGTAGAACAGCACATAGCCCAGCCGCCCGCCCAGGATCACGCCCAGCACGCCGAAGAACAGCATGTCGTCCAGGTCGCGCGTGGTCCAGCCCTTGGCCGCGATATGCGGCTGGCGGATGCGCAGGCGCCCGAAGCCCAGGAACATGATGAACCCGGCCAGGTACATCAGCCCGTACCAGCGGATGGCAAGCGGGCCCAGGTGGATGGCAACCGGGTCGAACTGGGGATGAATCAGCATGTTGGCGTGAATGGAGGTTGTAAAGGCCGCGGCCTGCGTATTGTCAGTGGCCTCGGTGACATTGGTGACGTGTCAGCGAGGGGCGGGCCCGGCTGCGCCTGCTTCTTGCGCGAGCGCGGTCGCAATATCGATGAACGAGCGCAGCACCGGCGCCACGCCGGCAGACGCGCCGTCGCGCCAGACCAGCCCGGTCTCGATCTGCGGGCCGGCCTCGCGCAGCGCCAGGTAGGACACCCCGGTGCGGCGAAGGTTGCACAGCGAGGCCGGCACCAGCGCCACGCCCATGCCCGCCGATACCAGGCTGACGATGGTCTGCATCTGGATGGCTTCCTGCGCGATCACGGGCACCAGGCCCTCGCGCGCATAGTAGCCCGTAATGATGTCATAAAACGCCGGCGCGCTTCGGCGCGGGAAGATGATCAGCGGTTCATGGGCGGCCTCGCGCAGCGACACCGCGGCGTCGCCCGCCAGCACCGCGCCCGCCGGCCGCCAGCCGTCGGGCACGGCCAGCACCAGCGGCTCGCTCACCAGCGGCAGGTAGGCCAGCCCGTGCGGCATGGCCGGCAGCTGCGGCCGGATCACCAGGCCGGCGTCGATCGCCCCCTCCATCAACCCCTCGAGCTGCACGTCGCTGGTGGCCTCGCGCAGTTGCAATTGCACCTCCGGGTGCCGGGCGCGAAAGCGCCGCAACAAGTCGGGAAGGATGCCGTAGTCGGCGGTGCTGACAAAGGCCAGCGACAGCGACCCCACCTCGCCGCGCGCCAGCCGCTGCGCCAGCCCGGGCAGCGCCGCGGCATCGGCCAGCACGCGCCGCACCTCGGGCAGCCACTGCTGGCCGGCCGGCGTCAGCGCCACCGAGCGCCGCGTGCGCACGAACAGCTGCACGCAGATTTCCTCTTCCAGCGCCTGGATCTGCTGCGACAAGGGCGGCTGCGTCATCGACAGGCGGCCTGCCGCGCGGCCGAAATGCAACTCTTCCGCCACAGTGATGAAGTAACGCAACTGACGCAGGTCCAAACGCGCTCCTGATATGTTTTTCGACTCAATAAAGGTCAAATAATATATTTGACACTCCAAAACGCAAGCGTCATTCTTTGGTCCACAACATCGCCGCCGTGCGTTCGTGCCTCCAGGTCTTCGGGCGCAGCGCGGAGCGGCACTGAAGACCCCCCGGAGATTCCCCATCATGGCATTCAACAAACGCTCGCAGAACATCACGCAAGGCGTGGCGCGTTCGCCCAACCGTTCGATGTACTACGCACTCGGCTACAAGAAGGAAGACTTTGACAAGCCGATGGTGGGCATCGCCAACGGCCACTCGACCATCACCCCCTGCAACGCGGGCCTGCAGCGCCTGGCCGATGCGGCCATCGACGCGATCAAGGCCTCGGACGCCAACCCGCAGGTGTTCGGCACCCCGACCATCTCGGACGGCATGTCGATGGGCACCGAGGGCATGAAGTACTCGCTGATCTCGCGCGAGGTCATCGCCGACTGCATCGAGACTGCCGCGCAGGGCCAGTGGATGGACGGCGTGGTCGTGATCGGCGGCTGCGACAAGAACATGCCGGGCGGCATGATCGCGCTGGCGCGCACCAACGTGCCGGGCATCTACGTCTATGGCGGCACCATCAAGCCGGGCAACTGGAAGGGCAAGGACCTGACCATCGTGTCGTCGTTCGAGGCCGTGGGCGAATTCACCGCCGGCCGCATGAGCCAGGAAGACTTCGAGGGCGTGGAAAAGAACGCCTGCCCGTCGACCGGTTCGTGCGGCGGCATGTACACCGCCAACACCATGAGCTCGTCGTTCGAGGCGCTGGGCATGTCGCTGCTGTACTCGTCGACCATGGCCAACCCGGACCAGGAGAAGGTCGACAGCGCCGCCGAATCGGCGCGCGTGCTGGTCGAGGCGATCAAGCAGGACATCAAGCCGCGCGACATCATCACGCGCAAGTCGATCGAGAATGCCGTGGCGCTGATCATGGCCACGGGCGGCTCGACCAACGCCGTGCTGCACTACCTGGCCATCGCCCACGCCGCCGAGGTGGAATGGACCATCGACGACTTCGAGCGCATCCGCCGCAAGGTGCCGGTGATCTGCAACCTGAAGCCGTCGGGCCAGTACGTGGCGACCGACCTGCACAAGGCCGGCGGCATCCCGCAGGTCATGAAGATCCTGCTCAAGGCCGGCATGCTGCATGGCGACTGCCTGACCATCACCGGCCGCACGTTGGCTGAAGAGCTGGAAAACGTTCCCGACACCCCGCGTGCCGACCAGGACGTGATCCTGCCGATCGAGAAGGCGCTCTACGCCGAAGGCCACCTGGCCATCCTGAAGGGCAACCTGGCCGAAGAAGGCGCGGTCGCCAAGATCACCGGCCTGAAGAACCCGGTCATCACTGGCCCGGCGCGCGTGTTCGAAGACGAGCAGAGCGCGATGGAAGCGATCCTGGCCGACAAGATCAACGCCGGCGACATCCTGGTGCTGCGCTACCTCGGCCCCAAGGGCGGCCCCGGCATGCCGGAAATGCTGGCCCCGACCTCGGCCATCATCGGCAAGGGGCTGGGCGAATCGGTCGGCTTTATTACCGACGGCCGCTTCTCTGGTGGTACCTGGGGCATGGTGGTTGGCCACGTGGCGCCGGAAGCGTATGTGGGCGGCACGATTGCGCTGGTGCAGGAAGGCGATTCGATCACCATCGATGCGCACAAGCTGTTGCTGCAGCTGAACGTGGCGGATGAAGAACTGGCCAGGCGCCGGGCCAACTGGAAGCAGCCGGCGCCGCGTTATACGCGTGGGGTGCTGGCGAAATTCTCGAAGCTGGCGTCGACGGCGAGCAAGGGTGCAGTGACGGACTGACTCTCGGCCGCGCTAATGCAAAAAAGCCTGCGAGCGATCGCAGGCTTTTTTGTTTGCCGACGTCTGTCGAGACCCGCCGGTCCGCTCCAGCCCTTCAGCCGCCGTTAATCCTCACCTGGCGTCTTCTCGATCTCCTCCAGCGTCGCATCCAGCCATTCCACCAGCCGCGCCTCCAGCGACTGCGTCAGCTCGCTGGCCAGTTGCGCCGTCAGCGGCGCCAGGCGCGACTGCAGCGTGGCCTCGGTATGGGCCGCCACGACCTGCGGCCATTCGGTCCGGAAGCGCATCATCACGCGCGTCAGCAACTCGGTGCGCACCGCGCGCAGGTCGTCCTCGCCCGGCGCGCCGCTATCTGCCGGCATCGCCGGTGCGGCGCCCTCGTCCGCCACGGCGTCGCCGGTATCGCCGACATGCATGACCAGGCCCGAATCGGCCATGCCGAAGGTATCGATCACGCCCTCCTGCGCAGCGGCAGCCGGCGCTGCTGCCCCTGCGTCCGGCAGTTCGAACACCTCGGTCAGCAGCGGGATGCTGTCGTTCGGATCGAGCCGCGGGATCACCCGCGAGGTGGTGCGTTCGCTCATGCGGCGTCTCCCTTGGGCTGGCCGATGTCGTGGTGCGTCAGCGGATAGCCGCGTTCGCGGTAGAAACGGTAGCGCTGGCGGCCGGCCTCGCGCGCGGCATCGCCCGCGCCCACCACTTCAATCAGCCGTTCGAAGCTGGCAAACTGCGCCGGGGCCTGGTCTGCCAGGTTGATCAGCAGCTGGTGATGCGGCACGCCTTCGGTGGTGGCGGCCAGCAGGATCGGCGTGACCGCCGCATTGGGGCTTTCCAGCCCGCAATGCGGCAGGAAGTCCAGCGCGGAGAAGGTCCACAAGCGCGCATCCAGGTCCGCCAGCTGCGCCGGCGCCCCGTGGATCACCACCTTCTGCCCGGCGCCGTAGGCCTTGCGGACCAGCCGGCAGACATAGCCGAGCACGTCCGGCACGTTGCTGTGGAAATCGATGCGCGTCATGGACCCTTGCTGCCTCTGTTGCCTGCCGCCGCCATCAGGCCGCGCGGTCCATCAGGAACTGCGCCAGCAACGGCACCGGGCGGCCGGTGGCCCCCTTGGCCGCGCCGCTCTTCCAGGCGGTGCCGGCGATGTCCAGGTGGGCCCAGTCGTATTTCTCGGTAAAGCGCGACAGGAAACATGCCGCCGTCACGCTGCCGGCCGGGCGGCCGCCGATATTGCCCATGTCGGCAAAGTTGGACTTGAGCTGGTCCTGGTACTCGTCGTCCAGCGGCATGCGCCAGGCGGTGTCCATGGCGCGGCGGCCGGCCTGCAGCAGGGCATCGGCAAGCGCGTCGGAGCGCGCGTACAGGCCGCTGTTGATGTGGCCGAGCGCGATGATGCAGGCGCCCGTCAGCGTGGCCACGTCGATCACCGCGGCCGGCTTGAAGCGCTCCACATAGGTCAGCGCGTCGCACAGGATCAGGCGGCCTTCGGCGTCGGTGTTCAGGATCTCGATGGTCTGGCCGGACATGCTGGTGACCACGTCGCCCGGCTTGGTGGCGATGCCGCTGGGCATGTTCTCGCAGGTCGGCACCACGGCGATGACGTTGAGCTTCAGGCCCATCTCGGCCACGGCCTGGATCGTGCCCAGCACCGAGGCGGCGCCGCACATGTCGTACTTCATCTCGTCCATGCCCTCGCCCGGCTTGAGCGAGATGCCGCCGGTATCGAAGGTGATGCCCTTGCCCACCAGCACCACCGGGGCCTGCTTGGCGCCGGCGCCGTCGTAGCGCAGCACGATGAACTGCGGCGGCTCTTCGCTGCCCTTGGTCACGGCCAGGAAGGCCCCCATGTTCAGGGCCTCGATCTGCTTGCGGCCCAGCACCTCGGCCTTGAGCTTGTGGCGCTTGGCAATGCCGCGGGCGGTATTGGCCAGGTAGGTCGGCGTGCAGATATTGGACGGCAGGTTGCCCAGGTCGCGCGTCAGCTCCATGCCGTTGGCGATGGCGGTGCCGCGCACCACGGCCTGGGTGGCGGCGCGGGCATCGCCGCTGTCGACCGCGATCACGACCTTGCGCAGCGAGGACTTGTCGTTGCCGTTGGGCTTGCCGTTGGCATTGGCGCGCTTCAGGCCCGGATGGCGCTCCAGCAGCCGATAGCCGGCTTCGCGCACCAGCGTGATGGTGGTGATCACCGCCCAGGCGACATCGCGCTGCTGCGGCGCCTGTTGCGCCAGGCACCACAGGGCCGAGGCCGCACGCGTGGACGACAAGGCACGCACGGCGGTGCGGACCGCGTCGGCAAAGGCCTTGTCGCTGAAGTCGGCTTCCTTGCCCAGGCCCACCAGCAGCACGCGCGCGGCGCCCACGCCGGCCACCTCATGCAGCATCAGCTGGGTGCCGCGCTTGCCTTCGAAGTCGCCCTGCTTGACCAGCCGTCCCACCAAGCCCTTGGTGGCCACGTCCAGTGCCTTGGCCACTCCGGCCAGGTTCTGGCCTTCGAACAGGCCGACCACCAGGCAGTCGGTCTTGGTCGCCAGGAAACCATTTTGGCCGGCTTTGCTCCAATCCAAGGCTTTTGTGCTAAATTCCATCGCGCTTCCTTCCAGGGGCTCGTTAGACACGAAAGCCTCCATTATCCGCGATTTTTATCCCGCGACCTGCCGCCGCTGATACGCCCCGGTCACGCTGACAGCATGCTGTGCTGCCAGCCAGCTGTTCTGCCAGGCACCTCGCACGGCACATCGCCCGCTCCGGCCGGCAGCCCGGAACCGAACCCGCATGATCCTTCAACAAGCCCTGCGACGCGAGCTTGCCTACACCGCCGGGGCGGTGTTCCTGGTGATGCTGACCTTCATGCTCACCTCGCTCGTGATCCGCATCCTGGGAATGGCTGCCAGCGGCAAGGCCAGTCCCAACGACGTGCTGATGCTGATCGGCCTGGCCACCATCGGCTACCTGTCGATCCTGCTGTCGGCCACGCTCTTCATCTCCACCCTGATCGTGCTGACGCGCTGGTACAAGGATTCGGAGATGGTGGTGTGGTTCTCGGCGGGCATCTCGCTGCGCGACCTGGTCAAGCCGGTGCTGCAGTTCGCGGCACCCTTCGTCGTGCTGGCGCTGCTGCTGGGCATGTTTGCCTGGCCCTGGGCCAACCAGCAGAGCGCGCTGTTCCGCGACCGCTTCGAGCAGCGCGGCGTGATGTCGATGATTGCCGCGGGGCGCTTCATCGAGCCGGCCAAGGCCAACTACGTGCTGTTCATCGAGGGCATGGATGCCGACATGAAGTACGCGCGCAATGTCTTCGTCGCCAACTCCGAGGCCGACAAGATCGGCGTGGCGCTGGCGCACCAGGGCAAGTTCGAGACCATGCCCAACGGCGACCGCCTGGTGGTGATGGAAAACGGCCGCCGCTACTCGGGCACGCCCGGCCAGATCGACTACCGCATCGTCGAGTTCGAACGCTACGCGGTCAAGGTGGACAACAAGGCTCCCGAGTCCGAAGCCAAGCTGCCACCCAAGAGCCGCGACACCATCGAGCTGATCCGCAACCCCACGCGCGAGAACCTGGGCGAGCTGATCTGGCGCATCTCGCTGCCGATCCTGGCCTTCAACTTCGTCATGATCGCAATCCCGCTGGCCTACGTTAACCCGCGCCTGGGCCGCTACACGCCGCTGGTGTTCGCGGTGCTGATCTACCTGACCTACAGCAACCTGATCAACCTGACGCAGTCCTGGGTGCGCTCGGGCGCGATCCCGTTCTGGCTGGCGTGGTGGCCGATCCACCTGGCGGTGTTCCTGGGGGCGCTGCTGCTGTTCCGCTACCGCCAGAACCGCAGCCTGGGCGGGTGGCGCGCCGTGTTCGGCCTGCGCAGGCGTGATGCCGCAGCCACCGGAGGCCGGGCATGAGGATCCTGCGCGTCTACGAACGCTACTTCGGCCGGCTGGTCTATGGCGTGTTCGCCTTCATCCTGTTCGCGGTGCTGTCCCTGTTCGTGTTCTTCGACATGCTCAACGAGCTGGAGAACGTCAACAACCAGTACACCTCGCTGGTCGCGCTGTTCCACGTCCTGCTGCAGGCACCCACGCGGGTGTATGAGGTGCTGCCGATCGCGGTGCTGATCAGCGCGATCTATGTGTTCTCGCAGCTGGCCAGCCAGTCCGAGTACACCATCTTCCGCGTGGCCGGCCTGAACACGCGCCAGGCGCTGTTCTCGCTGTTCAAGCTGGCGGTGCCGCTGGCCATCGTGACCTTTATCTTCGGCGAGTTCATCGGCCCCCGCGCCGAGCAGTACGCGCAGAAGATCAAGCTCGAGGCGATCGGCGCAACCGTGTCGTCAGGCTTCCGTTCCGGCGTCTGGGTCAAGGACCGCGACAAGGATGCCGCCACCGGCGGCGGCGAGATCACCCGCTTCGTCAACGTGGCGGGGTTGCGGCCGGACCAGACCATCACCGGCATCACCATGTATGAGTTCGACCCGCAATACCGCCTGCGCGTGATCCGCGTGGCGCAGGAGGGGCGCTACCAGGGTGGCCAGTTGTGGGAGCTGCAGGGCGTCAACGAGACCCGTTTCATCGAACTGGCGCCCCCGGCCCAGGGCGCGAAGCCGGCACGCGATTCGCTGGCCCCGGATTTCCGCGCCGAGCAAGTCAAGTTCCCGCGCGTGACCATGCATTCCGAGCTGACGCCGCAAATCCTGTCGGTGCTGCTGGTGACGCCTGAGCGGATGTCGACGCTGGACCTGTTCCGCTATATCCGCCACCTGCGCGACAACAAGCAGGACACGCAGCGCTATGAGATCGCCTTCTGGAAGAAGGTGATCTACCCGCTGACGCTGTTCGTGATGATGGCGCTGGCCCTGCCCTTCGCCTACCTGCACGCCCGTGCCGGCGCCGTCGGCGTGAAGGTGTTCGGGGGCATCATGCTGGGGCTGTCGTTCCACTTGTCGAACACGCTGTTCTCGCACGTCGGCCTGCTGCATACCTGGCCGCCGATCATCTCGGCACTGGTGCCCGGCACGCTCTACCTGATGGTGGCGCTGCTGGCACTGCGGTGGGTGGACCGGCACTGAGGGGCGGGCTGCCATGACCGCACCCACCCGGGCCCTGGTCCTGTTTGCGCATGGCGCGCGCGATGCGCGCTGGCGCGAGCCGTTCGACCGCCTGCAGCAGAAGGTGGCCGCTGCCCTGCCCGGATGCGAGGTGCGGCTGGCGTTCCTGGAACTGATGACGCCCGCGCTGCCCGACGCGCTCGCCGACCTGGCAGCGCGCGGCGTGTCCGACGCCACCGTGGTGCCAGTGTTCCTGGGCCAGGGCGGCCACCTGCGGCGTGACCTGCCGGCTTTGCTCGACCAATGCCGGCAAGCGCATCCCGGGCTGCGCATCCATTGCGCGACGGCCGTGGGCGAGGCCGATCCGGTGCTGGATGCGATGGCGGCGTACTGCGTTGCCTCATTGCCCACAAGCGGCCAGCCCTGAGCTGCAAGGCGGCCTCCATGACAAAAGCCCTGTACCGGCATGCCGATACAGGGCTTTTTGCTTAGTGGCGCGGAACGTGATCAGGCAGCGCGCGGCGTCTGCACGACGGTTTCGCCCACGCCTTCGCGCGGCGTTTCGGTAGCCCGCGCAGCCAGCGCCGCCCCGATCATCAGCAGGCTCGGCTGCACCGGATCGATCCAGGCACCGGCCTCGCCTGCTGCCATCCGGCCCAGCGTGAATTCACGGCTACGCTGGCGCGGCGTGCTGGCGGCTTCCACCACCCACGCCGGCGTCGACGCCGGCTTGCCATGCGCGATCAGCTGCGCGGCAATCGACGCCGCCTGGTCGCGGCCCATGTAGTAGACCAGCGTATCGGCCTTGACCGCCGCTTCGATATCGGCCGAGCCCTCGCCATCCGCAGCCTTCGCCTGCGTGGCAAACGCCACGCTGCGCGACACACCGCGCTTGGTCAGCGGCTTGCCGATCGCCGAAGCAGCCGCCAGCGCCGCAGTGATGCCCGGCACCACTTCATACTCGATGCCAGCGGCTTCCAGCGCCTGCAGTTCCTCGTCGGCACGACCGAACAGCATCGGGTCGCCGCCCTTCAGGCGCACCACGCGCTCGTACTTGCCGGCCAGGTCGACGATCTGGCGGTTGATGAACAGCTGCGCGGTGGAGCGCTGCCCGCAGCGCTTGCCCACCTCGACCAGCTCGGCCTGCGGACACCAGGCCAGCATCTCCGGCGCTACCAGTGCATCATGCAGCACCACCTGGGCTTCGCCCAAAAGCCGTGCACCGCGCACCGTAATGAGGTCTGCCGCACCGGGGCCTGCCCCGATGAGGAACACCTTGCCGTAAGTCTTCTGCGCCTGCTTGTCCATCTGCTGCCCCTTTCCTGTCGTTACCGATCAGGAGAACGCACGGATCATGCCTGCGGCCACCGTGTGGTTGGTCGCTTCGTCGATCAGCACAAAGGCGCCCGTTGCCGGGTTGTCGCCGTATGCATCGCACACGATCGGCTTCTGCAGCGAGATCTGCACCGAACCGATGTCGTTCAGGCGGATATCGTGGCGACCGGTCTCGTGCGACAGCGTGTGCACGTCCAGCACGCGGTCCACCGCCGACACGCGCGCGAACACGCTGGCCGTGGTGTGCTTGAGCACGTACTTGCGCGCCGGGTTCAGCGACTCGTCGTCGAACCAGCACAGGTCGGCCTGCAGCTTCTTTGCCGAAGCCGTGGTCGCATCGGCGGCAACAAACATGTCACCGCGTGATACATCGACGTCCTCGGCCAGGCGCACCGTGACGGTATCGCCGACGTTGGCCGATTCAGCGGCACCATTGGGCGTCAGCACTTCAGCCACCACGGCTTCGCGGTTGGCCGGCAGCACGCGCAGCTTCTGGCCCACGCGCACGGTGCCGGCTTCGATGCGGCCGGCATAGCCGCGGAAGTCGTCCGACTGCGAACCGTCCTGGCGGATCACCAGCTGCACCGGGAAGCGCAGCGCGGCGTCGTCCTCGGGCGCGGCCTCTTCCACCGGCAGTTCTTCCAGCAACGGCAGCAGCGGCTCGCCCTGGTACCACGGCATGGCATCGCTCTCGTGCACGATGTTGTCGCCGCGCAGCGCGGAGACCGGCACGTAGCGCACGTCCTTGAGGCCCAGCTGCTCGGCCAGTTCGGTGTAGGCGGTGCGGATTTCGTTGAAGCGCTGTTCGCTGTAGTCGACCAGGTCCATCTTGTTGACGGCCACGATCACGTGCCGGATCTCCAGCAGCTTCAGGATCGCCGAGTGGCGCTTGGTCTGCGCCAGCAGCTCGGCACGGCCGTCGGTGACGGTGACGCGCGTGGCATCGACCAGCACGATGGCCGCGTCCGCGGTCGAGGCGCCGGTGACCATGTTGCGGGTGTACTGCTCGTGGCCCGGCGTATCCGCGATGATGAACTTGCGGCGCGCGGTCGAGAAGTAGCGGTAAGCCACGTCGATGGTGATGCCCTGCTCGCGCTCGGCTTCCAGGCCGTCGGTCAGCAGCGAGAAATCGATCTGCTCGCCGGCAGTGCGCTTGTTCTTGGCATTGGCCAGCGCGGTCAGCTGGTCCGACAGCACGGCCTTGCTGTCGTACAGCAGGCGGCCGATCAGCGTGCTCTTGCCGTCGTCGACGGAGCCGGCGGTGATAAAGCGCAGCAGGCCTTGATGGGTTGCTTGGTGAGTCATTTCTGGATCCTTTGCTGCGTGCGGCTTAGAAGTAGCCTTCCTTCTTGCGGCGTTCCATCGAGGCTTCGCTCGTCTGGTCGTCCATGCGGGTGGCGCCGCGCTCGGTGATCTCGGTCACCGCGGTCTCGGCGATGATCGCTTCCGGCGAATCGGCAACGCTGGCCACCGGGCAGGTGCAGCTGATGTCGCCAACGGTACGGAAGCGCACCGACAGCACTTCGCTGACGTCGCCGTCCTGCTTGGGCGTGATCGGCGTGACCGGCACCAGCAGGCCGTTCTTGCGCACCACTTCGCGCTGGTGCGAATAGTAGATCGGCGGCAGCGCCAGCTTCTCGCGGGCGATGTACTGCCACACGTCCAGCTCGGTCCAGTTCGAGATCGGGAACACGCGCATCTGCTCGCCCTGCGCCATGCGGGCGTTGTACAGGCTCCACAGCTCGGGGCGCTGGGCCTTGGGGTCCCACTGGCCGAACTCGTCGCGGAACGAGAAGATGCGCTCCTTGGCGCGGGCCTTCTCTTCGTCGCGGCGGGCACCGCCCATCAGCGCGTCGAACTGGTGCTCGCCGATGGTTTCCAGCAGCGTCACGGCCTGGGCCGCGTTGCGCGAATCGGTTTCCTTGCGCAGGCGCACGGTGCCGCGCTTGATCGAGTCCTCGACATGGCCCACCACCAGGCGCGCGCCCAGCTCAGCCACGCGCTGGTCGCGGAAGGCGATCACTTCCGGATAGTTGTGGCCGGTGTCGATATGCACCAGCGGGAACGGCAGCTCGATCTTGCGCTCGCCCAGGCGGAAGGCCTTCAGCGCCAGGTGCAGCATCACGATCGAGTCCTTGCCGCCCGAGAACAGCAGCGCCGGGTTGCGGCACTCGGCCACCACCTCGCGGATGATGTAGATCGACTCCGCTTCGAGGCGGTCGAGGTGATCGTTCTGTACTTGCAACAGGTGCGCCACGCTGCTGGTGGCTTCTGCGATGTCGTTCATGATGCCCATTTTGTCCGGCCTCAATGCTTGATGTTCTGTTCGTGAAGCCCGCACTCTTTCGAGTCCTTGCTCTCCCACCACCAACGTCCCGCGCGCACATCCTCGCCCGCGCGCACCGCACGCGTACACGGCTCGCAGCCGATGCTGGGATAGCCCTTGGCGTGCAGGTCATTGATCGGCACGTTGTGGCGCTTCAGGTAAGCCCACACCTCCGGCTCGCTCCAGTCCGCCAGCGGGTTGAACTTCGGGATGCCGCGGGCTTCGTCCAGTTCCTCGAACGGCAGCTCGGCGCGCGTGACCGCCTGCTCGCGGCGCTGGCCGGTCAGCCAGGCGTCGGCGTGCGAGAGCGCGCGGTTGAGCGGCTCGACCTTGCGGATGCCGCAGCATTCCTTGCGCAGGTCGATGCTGTCGTAGAAGCCGTTCAGGCCATGCTTCTTCAGGTAGTTCTCGACGGCCTCGGCGTCCGGCGTGAACTGCTCGATGCTGTAGCCGTAGTGCGCCTGCACCTTGTCCAGCACCGCCAGCGTCTCGGCGTGCAGGCGCCCGGTCTGCAGCGTGAACACGCGGATGCCGGCGCGCACGGCTTCGGTGCCGCGCAGGATCGCGTCGGTCAGCACCATGTCCTCGGCCGCCAGGCTCGAGGCAAAGCGCGCGCGGAAGAAGCGGCCGGCGATGCCCGCCAGGCGCTCGCCCAGCTCGCGCTCCTTCTGCTCCAGCGCGGCAATGCTGCCGGTGTATTCCGGCGCAACCCACAGCGCAGGCGGACGCAGCACCGACGCCGCACCGGCGTCGACCACGGCGATTTCGCTCAGCACCGTGCTCATGCCGTTTCCTTCGGTTGCGCGCCAACCTCTGCCCGCGCGCGGCGGAACAGCGGCAGCGGCTCATCCACCGAAGCCTGATAGGTCACGGTGAACTCGGTGAAGCCCTTGATGGCGTCCTCGATGTTCTTGTCGGCCCGCACCGCGAAGGCATCGAAGCCGCAGCGCTTCATGAAGTTGAGCTGGTCGCGCAGCACGTCGCCGATGGCGCGCAGCTGGCCCTTCCAGTGGTAGCGGGTGCGCAGCAGGTAGGCCGTGGAAAAGCCGCGGCCGTCGCGGAACACCGGGAAGTCCACCGCCACCAGCGCCACGCGCGCGAAGTACGCCTCGGCATCGCCCGGCTCGTCTTCCGGGGCCAGCCACACGCCGGTGCGGGCCGCGTCGCGGCCGGCCAGCAGCGCTTCGTTGGCCTTGAACACCGACAGCGGGAACAGCACCGCGTCCTGGCTTTGCACGGCCGCTGCGATCTGCTCGTCGGTCAGCGGCTGCTCGGCGGTGCCGCGCAGCACGGTCCAGGCGTCATCGACGATGACGGGGGCGACGGTAGCGCCGTCCTGTTGCAGTTGAATGATCTTTGCCATGTTCAGTCTCCGGTCCTCAGGCTTCAGCGCGCTCGCGCGGCTGCTTGTCGGCATAAACGCGCTCCTTGAACGGGGCGATGCCGATGCGGGACAGGGTTTCGATAAAGCGTTCGTCTTCGATGCGGTTGGCCACGAAGGTGTCGATGATGCGGGTCACCACCTCGGGCATTTCCTCGGCGCTGAACGACGGGCCGATCACCTTGCCCAGCGCGGTCTGGTTGCCCTGGGCGCCGCCCAGCGTGACCTGGTACCACTCCGAACCGTCCTTGTCGACGCCCAGCACGCCGATATTGCCGACGTGGTGGTGGCCGCAGGCGTTGATGCAGCCCGAGATGTTCAGCGAGATCTCGCCCAGGTCATAGACATAGTCGAGGTCGTCGAAGCGGTCCTGGATCGCCTGCGCGATAGGGATCGACTTGGCGTTGGCCAGCGAGCAGAAATCGCCGCCCGGGCAGGCGATGATGTCGGTCAGCAGGCCGATGTTCGGGGTGGCCAGGCCGGCCTTCTTGGCCAGTTGCCACAGCGCGTACAGGTCCTGCTTCTTCACGTCCGGCAGGATCAGGTTCTGCTCGTGCGCGACGCGCAGCTCGCCGAAGCCGAACTGGTCAGCCAGGTCGGCCACGGCTTCGATCTGCGCGTCGGTGGCGTCCCCCGGGGGCGAGGCCACGCCCGGCTTGGTCGACAGCGTCACCGCGGCGTAGCCCGGCACCTTGTGGCCGTGCACGTTGCGGCTGACCCAGCGGGCAAAGGCCTTGTCTTCCAGCAGGTGGTTCTCGTACGAAGCATCGGTGTCGGCCAGCTTTTCATAGGCGGGCGGCGTGAAGTACTGCGCCACGCGGTCGAACTCGGCCTGCGTGAGCGTGGCCGGGCCGTCCTTGCTGTGCTGCCACTCTTCCTCGACTTCCTGCGCGAACTTCTCTGCGCCGATGGCCTTCACCAGGATCTTGATGCGCGCCTTGTACTTGTTGTCGCGGCGGCCATAGCGGTTGTACACGCGGATGGCCGACTCGACGTAGGACAGCATGTGCTGCCACGGCAGGTCGTCCTTGATGATCGTGCCCAGGATCGGCGTGCGGCCCAGGCCGCCGCCGGCCAGGATGCGCAGGCGCGTTTCGCCTTCGGCGTTCTTGTAGGCGTAGATGCCGATATCATGCATCTGCACCACGGCGCGGTCATTGGCCGAGGCCGAGATGGCGATCTTGAACTTGCGCGGCAGGAAGGCGAACTCCGGCTGGAAGGTGCTCCACTGGCGCAGCAGTTCGGCCAGCACGCGCGGGTCCACCGACTCGTCCGGCGCGATGCCGGCGAAGTGGTCGGTGGTGATGTTGCGCACGCAGTTGCCCGAGGTCTGGATGGCGTGCATCTCGACGCTGGCCAGCTCGGCCAGCACGTCGGGCACGCGCTCCAGCTCCATCCAGTTGTACTGGATGTTCTGGCGCGTGGAGAAGTGGCCATAGCCGCGGTCGTACTCGCGCGCGATATGGCCCAGCTTGCGCATCTGCTTCGACGACAGCAGGCCGTACGGAATCGCCACGCGCAGCATGTAGGCATGGCGCTGCATGTACAGGCCGTTCTGCAGGCGCAGCGGCAGGAATTCTTCCTCGGTCAGCTCGTCGGACAGGCGGCGGCGCACCTGGTCACGGAACTGGGCGACGCGCTCGGCGACGATGCGCTGGTCATATTGGTCGTACTGATACATGGCGGGGTCCGTTCAGTATTCGTTGAATTCAGGAAACGAGCTTGATGGCGACCAGCGTCAGCGTGGTCGCCAGTGCGGCACGCACCAGCCGTTCGGGCAGCGCCCGCGACAGTTGCGCGCCCAGCCAGATGCCGGGGATCGAACCCACCAGCAGCGCCAGCAGCAAATTCCAGTCGACCGTGCCGAGCCACACATGGCCCAGCCCGGCAAGCGCCGTCAGCGGGACGGCGTAGGCAATGTCGGTGCCGGCCACTTCAGCCGGCTTCATATGGGGATACAGCAGCAGGATCAGCGTGGCGCCAACCGCGCCGGCGCCGATCGACGACACCGTCACCAGCACGCCGATCACGGCGCCGACCACGATGGTGGCAATGACCTGGGCGCGGCCGTGCAGCTGGAAGCGCGGATTGCGTTCCAGCCAGGCCAGCATCTGCTTGCGGAACAGCAGCGACAATACGGTCAGCAGCACCGACACGCCGATGGTCACGCGAATCGCGTGCAGCCACTGGGCGTTGAGCTCGCCGGCGCTCTTTAGCACCAGGATGGCGGCCACTGCCGCCGGCAGGCTGCCGATGCACAGGCGCCGCACCACCTGCCACTGCACATGGCCGTGGGCACGGTGCGCGATGGTGCCGAAGCCCTTGGTGATGGCGGCGAAGGCCAGGTCGGTGCCAACCGCGGTGGCCGGCGAAAAGCCGAACAGCAACGTCAGCAGCGGCGTCATCAACGAGCCCCCACCCACCCCGGTCAGACCGACGAGGACGCCTACAAACAGACCGGAAACCGTATAGGCAACAGACATGGGGGACTCGGTGGGAACCTGGCCCGTGGGTCTCGCATCACAAAGTGGCTGCTGCGAGAGGACGCACTGAGGGCTGGCCATTAATTAACAAAGTTCGAGAATCGTAATAAACTGGCCTCATACCTCAAACTAATAAGAAGTTGTTTGTTTATACGAACCCAGATATATGAACCTGCACCAGTTTCGCTTCGTGCGTGAGGCCGTCCGGCAGAACTACAACCTGACTGAGGCCGCAAAAGCGCTCTACACGTCACAACCCGGCGTGTCCAAGGCCATCATCGAGCTGGAAGAAGAGCTGGGCGTCGATATCTTTACCCGCCACGGCAAGCGCATCCGCAGCCTGACCGAGCCGGGCCGCCGCATCCTGAGCTCGGTCGAGAAGATCCTGCAGGAGGTGGAAAGCCTGAAGCGCGTCGGCATGGACTATGCGGCACAGGACCAGGGCAACTTCACCATCGCCACCACCCACACCCAGGCGCGCTATGCCCTGCCACGGGTGATCAGCGAGTTCACCAAGCGCTACCCCAAGGTGCGGCTGTCGATCCAGCAGGGCAACCCGGCGCAGATCGCCGACATGCTGCTGCACGACCAGGCCGATATCGGCATCGCGACCGAAGGCATCTCCGCCGACAAGAACCTGGTGTCGCTGCCGGGCTACCAGTGGACCCATATGGTGATTACGCCACCCGAGCATCCGCTGCTCGACAAGAAGCACCTGGCGCTGGAAGACCTGATGGGCTACCCGCTGATCACCTACGATGCCAACTTTGCCGGCCGGACCAAGATCGACAAGGCCTTCGCGCTGCGCCACCTGGAGCCGGACATCGTACTGGAGGCCATCGACGCGGACGTGATCAAGACCTATGTGGAGATCGGGCTGGGCGTGGGCATCGTCGCCGGCGTCGCCTATGATGCCGAGCGCGACCGCAACCTGCGCGGCATTTCGGCCGGCCACCTGTTCGGCAGCAACGTGACCCACCTGGCCGTCAAGCAGGGGGCCTACCTGCGCAGCTTTGTCTACACCTTCATCGAGCTGTTCTCGCCGACGCTCAACCGCAAGCTGGTTGAGCAGGCCATGTCCGGCGAACACGAAGCCTACGAACTCTGAGGACGGCCCGCCGCCGCCTCTCCCTATATAAGAAGCAAACCCAACCATGCATCTGCTGCCCATCATGCCCTGCCGGCCGGAGGCCCTGTGAGCGACCTGCCCCGCATTCACTGGACCGAGGACGGCGTCGAGCGCAGCGCCGCCTGGCGCTCTGAAGCCGGCCTGCCGCCGCCGCGCCGCGTGGTCATCGCCGACGACACCACCAGCGCCGACACCGCCTATCGCCTGGCCTGCGAGGGCACCGCGCTGCTGTGGCGCGGCGACTTCCAGAACGCGCGCCAGCTGCTGCACGCGCTGGCCCGCCGCACCGAGCGCAAGCCCAAGAAGGCCAGCCGCCCCGGCCAGAAAGCCAAGGACAAGGCCAAGGGCGGGGCCGTTTCGCCAATCGAGGCCTTCAACCTGCACCGGCTGGCCCAGTCGCAGCGCGCCCGCACGCTGGGCATGCTGCTGCTGCCGTTCAATGCCAGCCACGAGGTGCCGCTGCGCCGCGCGCCGGATGTGCGCGACGCCTGCGAACAGGTCTACGGCCCGGCCAGCGAGCCCTACGTGGCATCGATGCGCGAGCTGCTGGGCATGATCGGCGCCTATGAATGGCGCAAGAAGGGCGTGGAGATCCCGGCGCTGGAAGACCGCATCCACCCCTGGTACGGCGTGTTCTCGCCGGTGCGCGGCGAGTATGTCGACCTGGCCGCGACCGAGCCGCTGCCGGCCAAGACCCTCGCCTTCGATATCGGCACCGGCACCGGCGTGCTGGCCGCGGTGCTGGCCCGCCGCGGCGTGCAGCGCGTGGTCGCCACCGACCAGGATCCGCGTGCGCTGACCTGCGCGCGCGAGAACATCGCCCAGCTTGGCTACACCGGGCAGGTCGAGATCGTCCAGGCCGACCTGTTCCCCGAAGGCCGGGCCCCGCTGGTAGTGTGCAACCCGCCCTGGGTGCCGGCCCGGCCCAGCTCGCCAGTGGAGCGCGCGGTCTACGACCCTGACAGCGCCATGCTGCGCGGCTTCCTGCAGGGGCTGGCCGAGCATCTGGCGCCGGGCGGCGAAGGCTGGCTGCTGCTGTCGGACCTGGCCGAGCATCTCGGCCTGCGTCCGCGCGAGGAACTGATGGGCTGGATCGACGCCGCCGGGCTGAAGGTGCTGGGCCGCTCCGATATCCGCCCGCGCCACCCGCGCGCGACGGATGCCGCCGACCCGCTGCACGCGGCGCGTTCCGCCGAGGTGACCACGCTCTGGCGCCTGGGCGTGCGCTGACCAGCACGGCCGTGGCGGGGCGCAGGCGTGCCCCGGCGGCCGAGTTCGGCTATCCTTCCCGTCACATATAAGAACGGAGGAGACCATGCTGACCCTGCCCCTGCGCCCCCTGCTGCTGGCCGGCGCCCTGCTCTTCACCAGCGCCGCCGCACATGCCGACATCCGTGTCGGCATCGATGTGTCCACCACCGGTCCGGCGGCCTCGATCGGCATCCCCTCCAAGAACACCGTGCTGATGTGGCCCCAGACGCTGGGCGGCCAGAAGGCGCACTACGTGATCCTGGACGACGGCAGCGACCCGGCCGCGGCGGTGCGCAACGTGCGCAAGCTGATCTCCGAGGAAAAGGTCGACGTGATCGTCGGCCCCAACATCACCCCCACCGCCATCGCCGCGCTCGACGCCGTGGCCGAGGGCGAGACCCCGATGGTGGCACTGGCCGCCTCGGCCTCCATCGTCGAGCCGCAGACCGACGCCAAGCGCCGCTGGGCCTTCAAGATGCCGCAGAACGACTCGCACATGGCGACCGTGCTGACCGAGTACATGAGCAACCATGGCGTCAGGACCGTCGGCTTTATCGGCTTTGCCGACGCCTACGGCGAGAGCTGGTGGCGCGAGTTCTCGAAGCTGGCCGAGGTGCGCAAGATCAAGGTGGTCGCCAACGAGCGCTTCTCGCGCAACGACACCTCGGTGACCGGGCAGGTGCTCAAGCTGATGGCTGCCAACCCGGACGCGATCCTGATCGCCGGTGCCGGCACGCCGTCCGTACTGCCGCAGAAGACGCTGGGCGAGCGCGGCTACAAGGGCAAGGTCTACCAGACTCACGGCATCGCCACCTGGGACTTCCTGCGCATGGGCGGCAAGGATGTGGAAGGCACGCTGTTCCCGACCGGGCCGGTGGTGGTCGCGCGCCAGCTGCCCGAGAGCCACCCGGTGCGCAAGGTGGCGCTGGACTTCGTCAACCGCTACGAAAGCAAGTACGGCGCCGACAGCGTCACGCAGTTTGCCGGCGACGCCTGGGGCGCGTGGATGCTGCTGGACGACGCCGCCCGCCGCGCGCTGAAGACCGGCGCCCAGCCCGGCACGCGCGACTTCCGCGCCGCCATGCGCGACGCGCTGGAAGCCACCACCAATCTCACCATCCCCAACGGCGTGATGAACCTGAACCCGAAGGACCACCAGGGCTTCGACCAGCGTTCGCGCGTGATGGGGGTGATCCGCAACGGCAAGTTCGCCTATGCGGGCGATAAGTAGCCCGCCGCATCAAGAAAGGAAGCATGGCATGAGCACCACTCTCACCCCCACCACCGTCGCCTTCATCGGCCTGGGCGCCATGGGCTCGCACATGGTCCGCCACCTGCTGGCCGCCGGCCACACCGTGCGCGCCTTCGTGCGTCGCCCGGAAGCCGCCGGGGCCGCGCGCGCACTGGGGGCGGAGCCCTTCTTCACCCCCGCCGAAGCGGCACGCGGCGCCAGCGTCGTCTTCACCAACGTGACCTCGTCCGAAGACGTGCGCGAAGTGCTGCTGGGCGAGCAGGGCGTGATCCACGGCGCCGCGCCGGGCACCATCTGCGTGGACCACAGCACCATCTCGCCGATCGTCACGCGCGAGATCGCCGCGGCGCTGGCCGCGCGCGGCATCGAGGCGCTGGACTGCCCGGTCTCGGGCGGCACCATGGGCGCCGAGGCGGGCACGCTGACCATCATGGTCGGCGGCAAGCCCGAGATGCTCGAGCGCGTGCGCCCGCTGCTGCAGCAGCTGGGCAAGACCATCACCCATATCGGCGACCACGGCGCGGGCCAGGTTGCCAAGCTGTGCAACCAGATCGCGCAGGTGGTCAATATCGAAGGCATTGCCGAGGCCATGCGTTTTGCCGCCGCGCAGAACGTCGACACCGGCCGCGTGTTCGAAGCCATGGCGACCGGCATGGCCGGCAGCCGCATGCTCGACCTGATGGGCCCCAAGATGGTGGCGCGCAACTTTGCCGCCGGCATCGAGGCGCGGCTGCACGACAAGGACTTCGGGCTGGCGCGCGATATCGCCGAAGAAATCGGCCTGGACCTGCCCGCGATGCAGGCCACCTCGGCGCAGCTGCGCGCGCTGATGGCCAATGGCTGGGGCAAGGACGACACCTCGTCGCTGCTGCGCGTGCTGGAGGGCTGACGCCCTCGCGCCCGGTGCGCGCTCAGCGCTCCATCAGCCGCAGCACCGCGCGCGTCAGGGCACCGTCCGGGCTGGCAAAGCTGTCCAGCACATTGAAGTGATGGCAGTCCGGCAGCACCAGGTCGCTCGCGGCCGGATGCGCAACCTTGGCCGGCCACGCCGCGCGGATCAGCGCGTGCTGGCGGTGGTATTCGGCGGCCTCGAGTTCCCCCACCGCGATCGCCAGCGGGGCACCGCTGGCCGGCGGCATATACGCGGGCGACAGCCGCGCGACATCGTCTTCAGAGAACCGCAGGTCGCGCTGCAGGAAGGCCGCGCGCCGCAGCGGCTCCATGTCGTACAGCCCGCTGACCGAGAGCCCGCCCTTGACCAGGTCGGCCGGCAGGTCCGCGCCCAGCTGCGGCCAGCGCGCGGCCATCAGCATCGCCACCAGGTGGCCGCCGACGGAATGCCCGGCCAGGAAAAGCTTGTCCGGATCATGGCCCAGCCGGTTCGCCTGCCGGTACAGCCAGGCGACGCTGCGCAACACCTGCCGCACGATCTCCGGCACCGTCACCGCGGGCACCAGCGTGTAATTCACCACCGCCACCGACACCCCCAGCGCCGGCAGCGCGCTGGCGGCAAAGCTGTGGTCGTGCTTGTCCAGCGCCCGGTAGTAGCCGCCGTGCACGAAGACCAGCAGCGGCGGCAGCGCCCCGTTGGCCCGCTGCGCGGGGAAGTAGTCCAGCGTCTCGCCCTGCGCATGGCGCGAGTCCTCGCCGGCATAGCTCAGGTCCGCCAGATAACGGCTGCGTGCGCGCACGCCGGCGGACCACTGCGCCCAGCGCGCCATATGCACGGCGTTGTCCGGCACATTGGCACGGTTGTTGTATTCCCGGTCGTAGAAGCCGGGGTCCTGCGAAGGCAGGCTGGCGAGGCGCGCCAGCGAAGCTTGGTCGGTCATGGCAGTTCGGGAGTGATCGGGACGGTGGGCGTGTGAGAGGCTGGGCGCCATGCTACCGGATTTGCGCGGCCCCGCGCCGGTTGTCCGACGACGGGATTTCCGGCATAATCGCCGGCTCAGCAAGGTACCGGTTCCGGTGCCCTACACCCTGCCCGGGTGGTGAAACAGGTAGACGCAGGGGACTCAAAATCCCCCGCCGCAAGGCGTGTCGGTTCGAGTCCGACCCCGGGCACCATCAGCTTCTTCCCGACTAGTTCCCAGCATTGCCTCCGTGGTGCCATCCCGGCCGCGGGTCGGCGCACGCCTCCTGGCCTCGGACGTGCCCTGCCAGCCACTTTGCCTGAGCGCCTGTCGGACGGCGCCCACTGGCGCGCCCTCGCCCGGCTTCCTATCCTATGGCATTGCCAACCCCCGTTCCCGGAGCGAACCATGAAGCGACTCGCCCTTTCCGCCCTCGCCTGTTCCGCGCTGCTGGCCGGCTGTGCCGGCGCCAATATGGAAAGCCTGACGCAGGCCGGCGGCAGCCTCTTTACCGCCGCCACGCTGTCGGACAGCAACGTCAAGATGCTGTCCGACCAGTCCTGCGCGGAAATGGACCAGAAGAACACCATCGCGCCGGCGGACAGCACCTACGCCAAGCGCCTGGCCAATGTGATGAGCGGGCTGGGCAACACCGGGCTGCCACTCAATGCCAAGGTGTATGTGACCAAGGACGTCAATGCCTGGGCCATGGCCAACGGTTGCGTGCGGGTCTACAGCGGCCTGATGGACCTGCTCAGCGACGATGAAGTGCGTGGCGTGGTGGGCCATGAAATCGGCCATGTGTCGCTGGGCCATACCAAGGCCGCGATGCAGGTGGCCTACACCACGGCTGCGGCGCGCGGGCTGCTGGGGTCGACTGGCGTGGCTTCGCTGACGGCGCTGTCGTCGTCGCAGATCGGCGCGCTCGCCGAGCAGTTCGTCAATGCGCAGTTCTCGCAGCGGCAGGAAACCGCGGCCGACGACTATTCGTTCGACCTGCTGACCAAAAACGGCGCCAACCGCCAGGCCCTGGCATCGGCGTTCCGCAAGATGTCGACCCTCGATGGCGGACAGTCGAGCATGCTCAGCTCGCACCCGGGATCGCTGGAGCGCGCCAAGCATATCGAAGCCCGCCTGGCCGGCGGGCGCTGACAGCGGCGCATTTGCCCTTGCCGCCGCACCCGTTCGGGTGAGGCGGCACCTCCCTCCCGACTGCCCCGCGTCACTTCCCTCGCGCACCGCTCCCGACACCGCTTCCACACTCGCGCCGTCATGCGCGCGGCGTGTTGACTGCGCTTAATTCGCCGACAAAAGCTTTCACTACGCTGTTCGGAAACCGGCGGGGATAATGCCTCACGCTGCATTAACGCGGTTGATGCGGTCGCGCCACTGCATGCGCGATCCGCGGCGCCAACGCTGCACCTGCCAGCTGCGGTGTGCGCGCCGCCACCGTGATTGCCGTGATCGCCATGATCACCTTCATGCCCGAAGGACACGCCGCCGCGCCATGGACATGCCCCGCCTCCGCTCGCCCCGCACCCGTAGTCCTGCGCTGCCCCGTCCTGCCCCGAATTTCCGCCACCCCCGCAATCCGATGCAACGACTCACCCAACCCGCATCACTCGCTTCAGGAGCCTTCGATGGAATGGTTGCATGAGATTTTCCAGAAGTCGCCGGAATCGGCGCTGTTCCTTGCGCTGTCGGTCGGCTACGCCATCGGCAAGATCACCTTCGGGCGCTTCCAGCTGGGCGGCGTGGCTGGCTCGCTGCTCGCCGCGGTGGTGATCAGCCAGGTCGGCGTCGAGATCGACAACGGCGTCAAGGCCGTGATGTTCGCGGTGTTCATCTACGCCGTGGGCTATGAAAGCGGTCCGCAGTTCTTCAACTCGCTGAACCGCAGCTCGTTGCGCGAGATCGCCATGGCGGTGTTCATGGCGGTGTGCGGCCTGGTCACGGTGGTGGTGCTGGCCAGGCTGTTCCACCTCGACAAGGGCCTGGCGGCTGGCCTGGCCGCCGGCGGCATGACCCAGTCGGCGATCATCGGCACCGCAGGTGACGCCATCACCAAGCTGGGCTTGCCGCCCGACCAGGTCAAGACGATGCAGGCCAATGTGGCAATCGGCTATGCCGTGACCTATGTGTTCGGCTCGCTGGGTGCGATCATCGTGTGCGTGAACATTCTGCCGCGCTTCATGAAGTCGGACCTGAAGACCGACGCCAAGAAGATGGAAGCCCAGCTCAGCGGCGGCCTGCCGCAATATGGCCCGGGCCAGCGCGGCGCGCTGCCGCGCCTGGTGGGCCGGCTGTACCGCGTGAACGATGCCTCCGGCAAGACCGTCTCGCAGCTAGAGATCGGCGGCGAGGACCTGGTGACCGTGGAGAAGGTGCAGCGCGGCGGCAAGCAGATCGAAGTCACGCAGGACCTGGTGCTGCAGCACGACGACCTGGTACTGCTGGTCGGTCGCCGCGATGCAATCGTGCCGACGGCCGCGCAGATCGGCGTGGAAGTGGCCGATGCCGACGGTATGGGCGCGGTGATGCAGTCACGCAACGTGGTGTTCACCGCCAAGGGCATGAACAACAAGACCGTGGCCGAGATCGTCGACACTGTCGGCCGCGACATGCGCCACGGCGTGTATATCGAGCGCATCGAGCGCTTCGACCATCCGCTGCCGCTGCTGCCGGACCTCAAGCTGCAGCACGGCGACATCATCACGCTGTACGGCACCCCCGCCGACACCAAGCGTGCCGCGCAGACCGCCGGCTATGAGCTGGTGCCCAGCGAGAAGACGGACTTCGTCTACTTCGGCGCCGGGGTGCTGGTGGGCCTGCTGATCGGCCTGCTGGTGTGGCGTGTGGGCTCGATCCCGCTGACGCTCGGCGCCGGCGGCGGCGCGCTGTTGTCGGGCCTGGTGTTTGGCTGGGCGCGGTCCAAGCACAAGATGTTCGGCGCGATGCCGACCGCGGCGTGCCAGCTGCTGAAGGACTTCGGGCTGGCCGCGTTCGTGGCCATCGTCGGCATCAACTCCGGCCTGCAGGCGGTGACCACGCTGCGCCAGAGCGGGCTGACCATCTTCCTGCTGGGCGCGGTGGTGACGCTGCTGCCGCTGTTCCTGACGATGCTGTTCGGCCGCTACGTGCTGAAGTACGACAACGCCGCCGTGCTGGCTGGCGCGCTGTCAGGCTCGCGCAGTGCCAACCCGGCCTTCGGCGGCATCCTGGACAAGGCCGAAAGCCCGGTGCCGACGGTGCCGTTCGCCATCACCTACGCCCTGGCCAACGTGCTGCTAACGCTGCTGGGGCCACTGGTGGTCGGGCTCGTCTAGCGCGCGTTTCCTTCGATATCTCTCCTGCTGCGCGGGTCTTCCCTCTCCCCCCGGCCCGCCAGCCCTACCGACAAGCGTCCACACAGGAGCAAGCCATGAGCAAGTTCGATATCTCCAAGCTGTCCAGCCTCTCCCCCTTCGAGCTGAAGGACGAGCTGATCAAGCTGGCCAGCAGCGACGCGGAACGCCTGATGCTGAACGCCGGCCGCGGCAACCCCAACTTTCTCGCCACCGTGCCGCGCCACGGCTTCTGGCAACTGGGCCTGTTTGCCATGCGCGAGTCCGAGCGCTCGTTCTCCTACATGCCCGAGGGCGTGGGCGGCTTCCCGCGCCGCGAAGGCATCGAGGAACGCTTCAACCTGTTTGCGCGCGAGTTTGCCGACACCCCGGGGGTGAAGTTCCTGGCCGGCGCGGTGTCGTATGTGCGCGACCAGCTCGGCCTGAGCGCGGGAGATTTCCTCTATGAAATGTGCGAAGGCATCCTGGCCTGCAACTACCCGGTGCCGGACCGCATGCTGAAGCTGTCTGAGGTCGTGGTCGGCCAGTACATCCGCAAGGAGATGATCGGCGACCATCCGTTCATCGGCGATTTCGACCTGTTCGCGGTTGAAGGCGGCACCGCGGCGATGACCTACCTGTTCAACTCCATTCGCGAGAACCACCTGCTCAAGGCCGGCGACACCATCGCGCTGGGCATGCCGATCTTCACGCCGTATATCGAGATCCCGGAACTGAACGACTACCAGCTGGTGGAAGTGTCGGTCAATGCCGATCCCGAGTCGCACTGGCAGTATTCGAAGAAGGAGCTCGACAAGCTGCGCGACCCCAAGGTCAAGGCCTTCTTCCTGGTCAACCCGAGCAACCCGCCCTCGGTGCGCATGAGCGACGAAAGCCTGGAGTACCTGGCCTCGATCGTCAAGGAGCGCCCGGACCTGATCATCCTGACCGACGACGTCTACGGCACCTTTGCCGACAACTTCGTCTCGCTGTTCGCGATGTGCCCGAAGAATACCATCCTGGTGTACTCGTTCTCCAAGTACTTCGGCGCGACCGGCTGGCGCCTGGGCGTGATCGCCACGCACCGCGACAATATCTTCGACCTGCAGATCGGCAAGCTGCCCGACGCGCAACGCCAGCAACTGAACCAGCGCTACAGCTCGATCACCACCGAGCCGCAGAAGCTCAAGTTCATCGACCGCCTGGTGGCCGACAGCCGCACGGTGGCGCTGAACCACACGGCCGGCCTGTCGACCCCGCAGCAGGTGCAGATGGTGCTGTTCTCGCTGTTCTCGCTGATGGATACGCCGGACAACTACAAGAATGCGATGAAGCGGCTGATCCGCAGCCGCAAGGCCGCGCTGTACCGCGAGATCGGCATCGCGCCGGAAAGCGACGACCCGAATGCCGTGGACTACTACACGCTGCTCGATATCGAGCAGCTGGGCGGCAAGGCGATCGGTCCGGACTTCGTCAAATGGGTGATGAACTCGGTCGAGCCGAACGAACTGCTGTTCCAGCTGGCCGATGAGGCAGGCGTGGTGCTGCTGCCGGGCCGCGGCTTCGGCACGCGCCACCCGTCAGGGCGGGTGTCGCTGGCCAACCTGAATGAAGCTGACTACGCCAAGATCGGGCGCTCGATCCGCAAGTTGTTCGAAGCGTATGTGGAGAAGTACAACGCGGCGACGGGGAGCAAGGCCGACAAGAATGTCGTGAAGAAATAGGCCTTCGCTGGCGTGGCTCGCAGCCCGGCTTCAGGCCGGGCTTTTTTTGTTCAGTGTTGCGTTATGTCGGGGCCGAGGTGCGATCAAACCCTCAAGCGGATCCTGCGCCCGATAACGCCGCAGCGTTTTCCAGAATCCCCAAGCGATAACCTGAGGTAAAGCGGAGATTCGATCATTTGATTAGAAGCATATTCCGGCCATTGCTATAGTTGTCTCCACTTTCCTGCGCGCTGGCCATTGGCCCTGCAGCAGGCTCAAGCCGCATTCTGGTTGCGCGGCGCCGCCAATTACCCATTCCAATAAGATCACCGCCCTTTGAAAGGGTGGATGGAGACATTCGGTCATGCAAACTGCTGTCCCACTCAATTCAGGCGTATCACATGCGGCGCCGTTGCTGGCCGCCGCAACCGCCATCTAGCTGCGCCCGCGCTGCCAGACAAGGGTGACGGCACAACACCGGCCACAGCGCGTCGCCAGCACGCGGGCGATCCCGGTATAGCGAAACCTCGCCGCCGCCATTCACCTTCTGTCCCATTCAAAGGAATTCTCCGCGCATCAGGAGATCGGAAATGCCACCTGCGCTTCCCGCAGCCGTGCGCTGGATATTGCCGCTCGGCCTCACGCTTTGCCTCGTCATTCTCGCCGCGCTGGCCGCGCCCGGCAGGCCCGCGCAATGGCTGAGCCTGCCGTTGTCCGGCACCGCCGCGCCGCACCACGTCGTGCCCTGGGTCGCCTGGCATGGGCGCCTGATGGTGCTCAGCTGGGGGCTATTGCTGCCGCTCGGCATCCTGGTCGCCCGCTTCTTCAAGGTGACGCCGTCGCAAGCCTGGCCTGCCGTGCTCGATCGCAAGACCTGGTGGCGCGCCCACTTGTGGATGCAGGGCAGCGGCGTTGCGCTGATGTCGGTGGGCGTGCTGCTGGTCCTGGGCCACGGCGGCATGCCCGATGCGCTGGCGCGCTGGCACCACCTCGGCGGCTGGGCACTGGTGGCCTGCGCCGCGCTGCAGGTAGGCGGCGGGCTGTTGCGCGGCAGCAAGGGCGGGCCCACCAGCGACTGCCTGCGCGGCGACCACTACGACATGAGCGCGCGCCGGGTCGTGTTCGAGTGGCTGCACAAGGTCATTGGCTGGAGTTCGCTGCCGCTTGCCATCGCAACCATCGGCATCGGCCTCGCGCTCGCCGATGCGCCGCGCTGGATGCCGCTGCTGCTGGGCGCCTGGTGGCTGACGCTGGCGGCGCTCGCGCTGGCATTGCAGCACGCGGGCTTCTGCATCGACACCTATCAGGCGATCTGGGGCCCCGATTCCAGGCACCCGGGCAATCGACGACGGCCCATCGGCTGGGGCATCACCAGCTTTCCCTCACAGCCGGCATCGTCGTCCGGCACGCACCGGCCGCAGGCGTGGCCGGCCGAACACAAGGAATAGACGTGGCAATACTGATATTCGGCGGTGCGGCAGCGATCCTGCTGTTGCTCGCCCTGATCCTGATCGCAAAGCTGCACCCCTTCCTGGCACTGATCCTGGTGGCCACGGGCGTCGCCGTCGTGGCCGGCGTGCCGGTGAGCCAGATCGCCGATGCGGTCGAAGGCGGCCTGGGCAAGACCCTGGGCCATGTCGCGGTGATCATCGCCTTCGGCGCGATGATCGGGCGCATGATTGAATTGTCGGGCGGCGCGCAGGTGCTGGCCAACCGGCTGATGGCCTGTACCGCATTCGGCGTCGGCATTCCGGTGTTCTTTGAAGTCGGCGTCATGATGCTGATGCCGCTGGTCTACGGGCTCACGCGCACCCGCGGCATTCCGCTGGTGGTGATTGGCCTGCCGGTGTGCGCGGTGTTGCTGGTGGTGCATGCCCTGCTGCCGCCGCACCCGGGCATGGTGGCAGTGGCCGGAGAACTCGGCATCGAGATCGGTCGCCTGCTGCTGATCGGCCTGCCGGTCGCGCTGGTCACTGGCCTCGTGACTTTCCTGGCATCGCGGCGAGTGACCAGGCGGCCGTTCCAGATGGCAGCCGATATCGCCGCCGAAACGGGCCAGGTCACAGGCAGCGCGCCAAAGGTCCATGCGGCATCCGCCAGTCTGGGCAGCGGCGTGCCGCCAGGCGCCCGTCTCGTCGCCGGGCTGATCGCGCTGCCGATCGTGCTGATCCTGGCCGGGACGCTGGCCCAGTTGCTGTTGCCGCAAGACTTCTTCGGGCGCTCGGCGCTGATATTTCTCGGCATCCCGTACGTCGCGCTGTTGCTGGGCCTGATGCTCTGTGCCTACCTGCTTGGCATCCGTCGCGGCGCGCCGCTGGCGACGGTGTCCGAGGTGGCCGGCGCCGCCATCCCGACCGTATCGGTGGTGATCCTGATCACCGGCGCCGGCGGCGCTTTCGCCAAGATCCTGGTGTCGACCGGAATCGGCCCCGCGCTGGCGACGTCGCTGCAGTCTTCGGGTCTGCCGCTGGCCGTCCTCGCGTTCCTGCTGGCGATGCTGTTGCGCGCGGCACAGGGGCCCACCACCGTAGCGCTGATGACCACTGCCGGCATCATCGCCCCGCTGGTCAAGCAGGCATCGCTCGGCCCCAACCATCTGGCCCTGATCGGCCTGGCGATGGGAGCGGGCGGCATGGCGGTCTCCCATGTCAACGATGCGGGCTTCTGGATCGTGACCCGGATGCTGGGCCTGAGCGTCGGTGATGGACTAAGGAGCTGGACGGTGCTGACGACGCTTGCCGGTATCGCAGCCCTTGGCCTGGTCCTCTTGCTGTGGCAGTTCGTGTAAAGACCGCCTGGGTGTCTTTGCAACGGGATAAAGGAAGACCATGGATACAGTCCAGATATTCGATGAGCGCGCACGCGAGCTGCCGCTGGCGGGCGAACGGCTCGAGCAACTGGCACGCGGGGCGACCTGGAGCGAGGGGGCGGTATGGTTGCCTGACGAAGATGCGGTGCTGTGGAGCGACATCCCCAACGACCGCATCCTGCGCTGGAGCGCCGCGGATGGCATGTCGGTCTGGCGCGCTGGCGCCGAGTTCACCAACGGCCACGCCCTGGAAGCGGACGGCTCGCTGCTGCATTGCTCGCACGGACAGCGGGCCATCGTGCGGACGCATCGCAGCGGTGCCCGCCAGGGCGAAGACGAACTGGTCGTCAGCCACTATCAGGGGCGTCGCCTGAATTCGCCCAACGACATCGTGGTCAAGCGCGATGGCACCCTGTGGTTCACCGATCCGCCGTATGGGATCCTGTCGGACCGCGAAGGCCACCGGGCCGATCCCGAGCTGCGGCACAACTATGTGTTTCGCTACGATCCCGCCGTCGGTGCGCTGGAAGTCGCCAGCGACCTTATAGAAGAGCCAAACGGGCTGGCATTCTCGCCCGATGAAGACGTGCTCTATGTCTCCGATACCTCGGCGGCATTGCGCGACGATGGTCATCACCACATCATCGCCTTCGACGTCGTTGCGGGGCGGGTGCTGGCCAACCCGCGGGTCTTCGCCGTCATCGCGCCCGGACTGCCGGACGGATTTCGCGTGGACCGGCGCGGCTGGCTCTTTGCCAGCAGCGCCAGCGGCGTGCAGGTTTTCCATCCGGACGGGACGCGGCTGGCGCATATTCCCGTGCCGGAGAAGGTCGGCAACCTCACCTTCGGCGGCGCCGAGGGCAATGCCTTGTTCATCGCCGCCAGCACTTCGCTCTACCGCCTGCGGCTTGGTCAGCGCTTGGCGTGAGCTGGCAGCGCTGCGCGGCAGCCATCGTGCCGCGCCAGCGCCCTAGCGCGTTTCGACGAACTCAAGCACCGTCGCCAGCATCCCTCGCAAAGCCGGCTGCAATGCCGCCGCACGCGCCTCGTCGTAGGCGAACGGATACGTCTCGCTCATGTAGGCGACCTGCGACAGCTCGAGCTGCACCGCGTGCACGCCGTCCTGCGGCTTGCCGTATTGGCGCGTGATATAGCCGCCCTTGAAGCGCCCGTTGAGCACCGCGGTATGGCCGGCCACCGCGCCGGCCTGCTCGAGCAGCTGGTCCGCAAGCGACGCGTCGCAACTCTCGCCGTTGGCCGTGCCGAGGTTGAAGTCCGGCAGCCTGCCTTCGAAGAAGCGCGGCAGCACCGAGCGGATCGAATGCGCATCCCACAGCGCGATGGTGCCGTGCTCCGCCTTCAGGCGGGCCAGTTCAGCGGCCAGCGCCTGGTGGTACGGGCGCCAGATCGCATCGCGGCGTGCGGCGATTTCCGCATCGTCGGGGCCGTTGCCGTCGGCGTACAGCGGCGTCTTGTCGAAGGTGTCGACCGGGCACAGGCCCGTGGTGTCCTGGCCGGGATACAGGTTGGCGTTATCGGGCGGGCGGTTCAGGTCGACCACGTAGCGCGAATGCGTGGCCACCAGCACCGACGCACCCAGCTCGCGGGCGAAGCTGTAGAGGCGTTCCAGGTGCCAGTCGGTGTCGGGCACGGTGCGCGCTTCGGCCGTCAGGCGCTGCGAGACCGAAGCCGGCAGGTGCGTGCCGACGTGCGGCATCGATACCAGCAACGGGCGCGTGCCGCGATGCAGGGTGAAGGCGGGGGTATCGGTGGAGAAGGACATTGTCTTTGCGATGCAGTGGGCGTAGCCCGGTTTCAGTCGGCCAGCAGGCCGGCGCGCGCCGCGATGAACAGGCGCCCCGCATCCGCCTGCAGCGGATGCGCGCCATGCTGCACGCGGCTGCGTCCGGCGGTGCGGACATCCGCTAGTGTCTCATGACCGTGGCAGGCAAACACATGGGTGGCCAGCGCCTGCGGGCCGTCGAGGCCCGCCAGCGTCGGATGCGCGCCATCCAGCACCACGAAATCGGCCTGCTGCCCTGGCACAAGCCCCGCCACGGCGCGGCCGCTGGCACGCGTGCCACCAGCCACGGCTTCGAGATACAGCCGGTCAGCCACCTGTGCATGCGTGTCGGACGCCAGCACATTGCGCCGCTGCAGGCCGAGCCGCTGGCCGTATTCGAACAAGCGCAGCTCCTCGGCCACGCTGACGCTGGCATGGCTGTCGGAGCCGATGCCCCATGCGCCCTGCTGCGCCAGGTAGGGCGCGGCCTCGAACACGCCGTCGCCCAGGTTGGCCTCGGTGGTCGGGCAGATGCCAGCCACCGCGCCGCTGTGCGCCAGGCGCCGGCGCTCGTCCCAGTCCATATGGGTAGCGTGCACCAGGCACCAGCGCGCGTCGACCTGTACATGGTCGAACAGCCACGTCACCGGGCGCGTGCCCGACCACGCGATGCAGTCGTCGACCTCTTTCTGCTGCTCGGCGATATGGATATGGATGGGCGCCTGCGGATCGATCGCCTGCAGTCCCGCCAGTGCGTGCGCGAGGCTTTCCTCCGGCACCGCGCGCAGCGAGTGCGGTGCCAGCCCCAGCCGCGCGCCGGACTGCGCGCACGCGGGAGCCAGCCGTTCCAGCAGCCGCAGCATCGCGTCGGTGTCGTGCAGGAAGCGGCGCTGCTCGGCCAGCGGCGGCTTGCCGCCAAAGCCGGCGGTCTGGTACAGCACCGGCAGCAGCGTCATGCCGATGCCGGTGCGCTGCGCCGCGCGCAGCAGCCGCAGCGACATCTCGGCGGCATCGGCATAGGGCTTGCCGCCGGCATCGTGATGGACGTAGTGGAACTCGCACACGCTGGTGTAGCCCGCCCGCAGCATCTCGATATAAAGCTGGGTGGCAATGGCCTCCAGCGTGTCCGGCGAGAGCCGCTGCGCGAAGCGGTACATCAGCGTGCGCCAGCTCCAGAATGAATCGGCGCCAGCCGGATCGTCGCCCTGCGGGCGGCTTCGGAATTCCGTCAGGCCGGCAAAGCCGCGCTGGAACGCATGCGAGTGCAGGTTGGGCATGCCGGGCAGCACGGGACCGGCCGCATGCGGCACGCCTGCACCCGGCAGTACGCCGGTCTGCACGGTGGTGAAGCGGCCCTGCTCATCCCAGGCCAGCAGCACATCGCGCGCCCAGCCGGTTGGCAGCAGCGCAAACGGAGCGAAGAGTTGCGTGCCGCTCATGCCGAGGCTCCTTCGTGCGCATGCACACGCCCTTGCCGCACCACCGTCGCGACCGGGTTGCGGCCGAACCAGTACGCCAGCTCGGCGGGCGAATCGATGCGCCACAGCGCGAAGTCGGCCACGCGCCCCGCTTCCAGCCGCCCGTGGCGATCCGATGCGCCCAGCGCACGCGCGGCGTGCCCGGTCACGCCGGCAAGCGCTTCGGGCACGGTCAGGCGGAACAGGGTGCAGGCCATATTCATCATCAGCAGCAGCGAAGTGACCGGCGACGTGCCCGGATTGTGATCGGTCGAGATTGCCATCGGCACGCCGTACTGGCGCAGCAGCGCGATCGGCGGCAGGTTGGTGTCGCGCAGGAAATAGTAGGCGCCGGGCAGCAGCACCGCCACCGTGCCGGCCTCCGCCATCGCCGCGACGCCGGCCTCGTCGAGATGCTCGAGGTGATCGGCGGACAAGGCGCGGTGGCGAGCGGCGAGCGCGGCGCCGCCGAGGTTGCTCAGTTGCTCGGCATGCAGCTTGACGCGCACGCCATGGCGCGCCGCCGCCTCGAACACGCGCCCGGTCTGCGCAATCGAAAAGCCGATCGATTCGCAGAAGGCATCGACGGCGTCGACCAGCCCTTCGTCGGACAGTGCCGGCAGCATGGTGTTGCAGACCAGGTCGATGTAGTCATCGGCACGGCCCGCGTATTCCGGCGGCAATGCATGCGCGCCCAGGAAGGTGGTGTGGACCGAGACGCCAAAGTGCTCGCCAAGCCGGCGCGCCACGCGCAGCTGCTTGCGCTCGGCTTCAAGGTTCAGCCCGTAGCCCGACTTGATCTCGATGGCGGTGACGCCCTCGGCCAGCAGCGGCTGCAGGCGCGCGGCGGCCTGGGCAAACAGCGTGTCTTCATCTGCGGCACGCGTGGCGCGCACGGTCGAGACGATGCCGCCGCCGGCGCGCGCAATCTCTTCGTAGCCGGCGCCGGCCAGCCGCATCGCGAACTCGTCGGCGCGCTGGCCGCCGTAGACCAGGTGCGTATGGCAGTCGACCAGCCCGGGCGTGATCCATGCCCCGTGGGCATCATGGCGCGCCGCGCCGCGATAGGCGTCGGGCAGGTCCGCGGCGGCGCCCAGCCAGGCGATGCGCCCATGCTCCACCACCAGCGCGGCATCGGGGATCGCGTGCGCCGGATCGGCATCGGGCAGCAGGTGGCAGTTGTGCCAGACGCCGTCCGCGCTGGGCGCGGACGATACAGAGGGTAGCGTCATTGACCGGGCTCCGTCTCAAGGGTGACGCACAGGCACAGGGCCGCGTCGCCCACAGGTTCAAACGATGGCGTGGATGGGGGTTCCGCAGCGCCGTAGAGCGCCCCTTCGCCCGCTTGCAGCAGCAGGCCGGCATCCTGCGCCTGCCATGCGCCGCTGACGGCCAGCAGGCAGACGGCATGGCCGCCGGCGCCAGGCGCAAACCCATGCCGGAACGCCTCGACGCGCGCGCGGCAGTGGCCGCGCCGCGTCATCACATTGAAGTCGCGCGTAACGCCGTCGATCAGCGTCGCCTGCAGGCTGGTATCGCCGGAGAAGGCGAAGGGCTCGCCGATATGTTCAAGGCGGTGGCTGAAGCTGGCGTCGTCCGCACGCAGCGTGACGCCGGCGCCCTCCAGCAGCACGATCTGGCGATCGATGCCGGGAAACGCCGAGAACGGGCCGTCCTGCCCGATATCGGCCACGCTCAGGCGCCACATGAATTCATCCATGCCGGCGCCCGGCGGCCACACCGCGATCTCGCGCGTGTTGCCGCCACCGTTCTTCCAGCGCGTGGGCGCGATCTCGGCCAGCGCGAATCGTTGAAATAGCGTCAGGCTCATGCGCCCTTCACCATCGGCAGGTTCAGGCCCTTCTCGTGCGCGCATTCGATGGCGATGTCATAGCCCGCATCCGCATGACGCATCACGCCGGTGGCCGGGTCGTTCCACAGCACGCGCTCGATGCGCCGGGCCGCGGCATCGGTGCCGTCGCACACGATCACCACGCCCGAATGCTGCGAGAAGCCCATGCCGACGCCGCCGCCATGGTGCAGGCTGACCCAGGTGGCACCGCCCGCGGTGTTCAGCAGCGCGTTGAGCAGCGGCCAGTCCGACACCGCATCCGAGCCGTCGCGCATGGCCTCGGTCTCGCGGTTGGGTGAAGCCACCGAGCCGCAGTCCAGGTGATCGCGGCCGATCACCACCGGCGCCTTCAGCTCGCCAGACTTGACCATCTCGTTGAAGGCCAGGCCGGCGCGGTGGCGTTCGTCCAGACCCACCCAGCAGATGCGCGCGGGCAGGCCCTGGAAGGCGATGCGGTCGTGCGCCATGTCGAGCCAGCGGTGCAGGTGCTTGTCCTCGGGGAACAGCTCCTTCATCTTGGCATCGGTCTTGTAGATATCCTCCGGATCGCCCGACAGCGCGACCCAGCGGAACGGGCCCTTGCCGCGGCAGAACAGCGGACGGATATAGGCCGGCACGAAGCCCGGGAAATCAAAGGCGTTCTTCACGCCCTCGTCGAACGCGACCTGGCGGATATTGTTGCCATAGTCGACCGTCGGCACGCCCATCTTCTGGAAGTCGAGCATGGCCTGGACGTGCTTGACGATGGACGGGCGCGCGGCGGCTTCCACCGACTTGGGATCCTGCGTGCGCGCCGCTTCCCATTGGTCGACAGTCCAACCGGCCGGCAGGTAGCCGTTGACCAGGTCGTGCGCCGAGGTCTGGTCGGTGACGATGTCCGGGCGCATGCCGCCGGCCTGCGCGCGCTTGACCAGCTCCGGCAGGATCTCGGCGGCGTTGCCGAGCAGGCCGACCGAGATCGCTTCCTTCTTCTGCGTGGCCTCGGCGATCATCGCCAGCGCCTCGTCGAGCGTGGTGGCCTTCTTGTCGACATAACGCGTGCGCAGGCGGAAATCGATGCGCGACTCCTGGCACTCGATCGCCAGCACGCAGGCGCCGGCCAGCACGCCCGCCAGCGGCTGCGCGCCGCCCATGCCGCCCAGGCCCGCGGTCAGGATCCACTTGCCCGACAGGTCGCCGTTGTAGTGCTGGCGGCCGGCCTCGACAAAGGTCTCGTAGGTGCCCTGCACGATGCCCTGCGTGCCGATGTAGATCCACGAGCCCGCAGTCATCTGGCCGTACATCATCAGGCCGGCGCGGTCCAGCTCGTTGAACTTGTCCCAGTTGGCCCAGTGCGGCACCAGGTTAGAGTTGGCGATCAGCACGCGCGGCGCATCGGCATGGGTGCGGAACACGCCCACCGGCTTGCCCGACTGCACCAGCAGCGACTCGTCCTCACCCAGGCGGCGCAGGCTGTCCAGGATGGCGTCGAAGCACTCCCAGTTGCGCGCCGCCTTGCCAATGCCACCGTAGACCACCAGGTCCTGCGGGCGCTCGGCCACGTCCGGGTCGAGGTTGTTCTGGATCATGCGGTAGGCGGCTTCGATCAGCCAGTTCTTGCAGTGCAGCTGGCTGCCGCGTGGCGCGCGGATTTCGCGCTGGCCGCGCTGGATGAATTGGTTTTCGTTGGCGTTCATGTCTTGTTCTCCTGCTGCGGGTCTGGTCTGGCAGTGTCGGCGCGGGGCGCGTTACGACAGGTTGGTCGGCAGGATCGCGCGCACGGCATCGGGCCAGCCCGCGCCCGCATCGCCCTGCACCACCCATTGCTTCATCGCTTCGATATCCGGTGCCAGATAGCGGTCCTCTTCGACAAAGGCCACGCGCGCACGGATGCGGGCGAGTTCCTGCTCCACCAGCGGCGACGACTTCAGCGGGCGGTGGAACTCGATGCCCTGCGCCGCGGCCATGGCCTCGATGCCGACCACCACCGCGGTGTTGGCGGCCATCTCGCCCAGGCGGCGCGCACCGTAGGTGGCCATCGACACATGGTCTTCCTGGTTGGCCGAGGTCGGCAGGCTGTCGACGCTGGACGGATGCGCCAGCGCCTTGTTCTCGGAGGCCAGCGCGGCCGCGGTCACCTGCGCGATCATGAAGCCCGAGTTCAGGCCGCCATCGCGCACCAGGAACGGCGGCAGGCCCGACAGCCCGGTATCGAGCAGCAGCGCCAGGCGGCGTTCGGAAATCGCGCCGATCTCGGCAATCGCCAGCGCGATGATGTCGGCGGCAAAGGCCACCGGCTCGGCGTGGAAGTTGCCGCCCGAGACCACGTCGCCCTGCGCGGAGAACACCAGCGGGTTGTCCGAGGCGGCGTTGGACTCGATCTGCAGGATGCGCGCGGCGTGCTGCAGGTTGTCCAGGCACGCGCCCATCACCTGCGGCTGGCAGCGGATCGAGTATGGGTCCTGCACGCGGCCGCAGGTCTTGTGCGAGTCGACGATCTCGCTGCGGTCCAGCATCGCGCGCACTGAGCCGGCCACGGCGATCTGGCCGGCCTGGCCGCGCGCCTCATGGATGCGGGCGTCGAACGGCTTGACCGAGCCCTTGATCGCTTCCAGCGACAGCGCGCCCGCCACCAGCCCGGCGGCAAAGGCGTCTTCGGCGGCGAACAGGCCGGCCAGTGCCAGCGCGGTCGACACCTGGGTGCCGTTGAGCAGCGCCAGGCCTTCCTTGGGGCCCAGCTCGAAGGCCTGCAGGCCGGCGTGCGCCAGGCCCTCGGCGGCAGGCACGCGCTTGCCGTCGACCAGCACGTCGCCCACGCCGATCAGCGTGCACGACATATGCGCCAGCGGCGCCAGGTCGCCCGAGGCGCCCACCGACCCCTTGGCCGGGATGCACGGCGTCACGCCGTGGTTGGCCAGCGCCAGCAGCGCCTCGATCAGTTCCGGCCGCACGCCCGAATGGCCGCGCGCCAGGCTCACGGCCTTGATCGCCAGGATCAGGCGCACGGTGTCTTCGGCCAGGTCCGGGCCGGTGCCGACGCTGTGCGACAGCACCAGGTTGCGCTGCAGCTGGGCCAGCTTGTCGTGCGGGATGCGGCTCTGCGCCAGCTTGCCGAAGCCGGTGTTGATGCCGTAGACCACGGCGTCGGCGTCGATGATGTCCTGCACCGTGGCCTGCGCGGCGCGCACGCCGGCCCAGGCCGATTCGGCCATGGCCAGGCGCACCTCGCCGCGGTAGATGCGGCGCAGGTCGGCCAGGGTGACTTGGCCCGGCTGCAAGGTCAGCAGCGGGCGGGAAGCTTGGTCGTCGTGTTGGCTGGCGCTCATTTGTATGTTCCTGTCTATACAGCTTAGAGTAAAAGTTGGACCGCGCGGCCGGATCTTGTAATTCAGCCGAAAGCAGGGTTGCCGTCGGCGCGGAAGCGGCTGCCGAGGCGGTAGCGGTTGCCCGGATGCAGGCAGCGCACGAAAGTCACCGGCACGCCGTTGGTCCAGGTGCGGCGCGTCAGCATCAGGCAAGGTTGCGTGGCCGGCATTTCCAGTTGCGCGGCCTGCTCCGGCGTGGCGGCAATGGCATCGACCACGTGCTCTACCTGATCGTAGGGCACATGGCGCAGCAGGTATTCGCCGGGCTGGGTCTCGCTGAAATCCTGGCCGATGAAGTCCGGCGCCACGCGCGGGTTGACATAGCGGTCCTCCAGCTGCACCGGCACGCCGTCCTCGCGATGCACGCAGACCGAGTGGTACACCGATTCGCCGGTGCGCAGCTCCAGCGCGGCGGCCACCTCGATCGAGGCCGAGACGCGCTCAACCAGGATCACGTCGCAGGCATAGTCATGGCCGCGCATGCGGATCTCGTCCTGCAGGTTGACCACGGACAGCAGCGTCGACTGCGGCTTGTGCTCCGCCACGAAGGTGCCCACGCCGGCCACCCGCACCACCCGGCCCTGCTCTTGCAGCTCGCGCAGCGCCCGGTTGACGGTCATGCGCGAGACGCTGAAGCGGTTCACCAGCTCCTGCTCCGACGGCACCCGGTCGCCCGGCTGCCACGCGCCGCTCTGGATCTGGCGGGCGATGTACTCCTTCACCTGCTGGTAGAGCGCGGTGGGAGAGGCAGAAGCGGAAGAAGCGGTGCCGGCGGCGTGGTTCATGGCGTTGGTTGGATGCCTAGTGCTCGGCCGAGGCCATGGCCTCGGCGCGGATCTCCTCGGTCAGCCGCGCCTTGAGCGCGGAGAACTCCGGAGTGGTCTTGACGGTGTAATGGCGCGGATGCGGGAAATCCACCGCGATCTCGCTTTTGATCCGACCCGGCCTGGCAGAAAACACCGCCACCCGGTTGGCCATGAAAATGGCCTCGTCGATATCATGGGTCACGAATAATACCGTCTTGCGCGACGCCTCCCATATTCCCAGCAGCAACTCCTGCATCAGCACCCGGGTCTGGTTGTCGAGCGCGCCGAACGGTTCGTCGAGCAGCAGGATCTTGGGATCGTTGGCCAGCGCGCGCGCAATCGCGGTGCGCTGCTGCATGCCGCCCGACAGCTGCTTGGGGAAATGGTGCTCGAAGCCGCGCAGTCCCACGCGCTGGATAAAGAAGTCGCTGCGCTCCTTCTGCTCGGCCGCGCTCATGCCGCGCTCGCGCAAGCCGAAGCGCACGTTCTGCTCGATCGTCAGCCACGGGAACAGTGTGTACGACTGGAATACCATGCCGCGGTCCGCGCCGGGGGCGGACACCGGCTGGCCGTCGAGCAGCACGCGGCCGCTGGAGGGTGTATCCAGCCCCGCGACGATGCGCAGCAGCGTGGACTTGCCGCAGCCCGAAGGCCCGAGGATGGTGACGAAGTCATTGTCGCGGACCTCGAAGTCGACCGGCTGCAGCGCCAGGGTCTGGCCGCCGCGCGGGTTGGAGAAGGTGCGCGAGACCTGCTGGATGGACAGTGCGCTCATTGGATCGAACTCCACGGGAACAGGCGCTGGTTGGCGCGCTTGAAGACAAGGTCCGAGACCAGGCCGATGCAGCCGATCACGATGATGCCGAAGATGATCTGCCCGGTATTGAGCAGCGCCTGGCTGTCGGTGATCATGTGCCCGATGCCCGACGACGAGCCGATCAGCTCGGCCACGATCACGTAGGTCCAGGCCCAGCCCAGCACCAGCCGCAGGATCTCGGCGATCTCGGGCGCGGCGCCGGGGATCAGCACGCGCCGCACGATGCCGGCGCTGTTGGCGCCCAGCGTGTAGGCCGCCTCCACCAGGTCCTTGCGCGCGCCGCCGACGGCGACCGCCACCATCAGCACGATCTGGAAGAACGAGCCGATGAAGATCACCAGCAGCTTCTGGGTCTCGCCGATGCCGGCCCACAGGATCAGCAGCGGGATAAAGGCCGACGCGGGCAGGTAGCGGCAGAACGACACGAAGGGCTCGAAGAACGCCTCGGCCGCCTTGTACGCGCCCATGAAGATGCCCAGCGGCACCGCCAGCACCGCGGCCAGCACGAAGCCGCCGACCACGCGCCACACGGTCATGCCGATGTCGCCGATGAAGTTGTGCTCGGTGAACAGGATGAAGCCCTCTTTGGCCATCGTCATCGGGTCGGCCAGGAACGTGCGCGGCACGAAGCCGCCCAGCGTTACCACGGCCCAGATGCCGAAGAACAGCACGAAGAAGGACAGGCCCAGCATCCAGCGCGTGTTGGGCGCCACCGGCACCAGCGGGGCCAGCCACGGGTGGCGCCGGCGCACCGGCGCCGCCGCTGCGGCAGGGACCGCCGCGGCAGCGGCCGGGGCGGGTGTTCCAAGTCTGGCTTGCGTCATGACGTCACGCCTCCTGAAGACTGTCGGTTACTTGAGGAAACGCGCGTCATACAGCGCCGTCACGTCCGGCACCTGGCGGATCACGCCGATTTCCAGCAGCACCGCCGCTGCTTCCTTGCTGAAGCTGGCGAGCTCGCCGGCAAAGAACTTGCGGTTGGCCTCGCGGTCCTGCCAGCGCAGGTAGGCGGAGGACTTGGCGAACTGCTCGCCGGTCTGCTTGACCGCAGCGCCCATGATGTCGTTGGCCTTGGCCGGCTCCTTCTGGATCATCTCCAGGGCCTCGAAGTAGCTGTCGACCAGCGCCTGCGCGGCCTTGGGATTCTCTTTAAGCCACTTCGGCCCGCAGCCCAGCGTGTCGGTCACCATCGGGTAGTCGAGCGTGGTCGCCAGGATCTTGCCCTTGTCCGGGTTCTGGCGCACCGTCGACAGGTACGGCTCATAGGTCATGGCGCCGTCGTTCTGGCCGGCCACGAAGGCCTGCGCGGCCGCCTGCGGCGACAACGTGGTAGTCTTGACGTCCTTGAGCGTCATGCCGTTCTTCTTCAGCATCCAGGCCAGGCCGAAATACGGCGCGGTGCCCGGCGCATCGACGCCGATGGTCTTGCCCTTCAGGTCGGCAAAGGTCTTGACGTCGCTGCGCACGGCCAGGCCGTCGGCGCCGTAGGACTTGTCGAGCTGCACGATCTGGGTGATGGGCACGCCGTTGGCGTTCCAGGCCACATGCGTTTCCACCGTGGTGGCCGCGCACTGGATCGCGCCCGAGGCCAGCGCCAGGTGGCGGTCCTTCTGCGGGATCATCTTGATGTCGACGTCCACGCCGTGCTTCTTGAAGATGCCGGCCTTGTCGGCCAGCGTCAGCGGCGCGAAACCGGTCCAGCCGCTCATGCCCAGCGTGACCTGGGTGTTCTGCGCCTGGGCCGCACCAGCCCCCAATGCCGCAACCAGCACCGCGGCCTGCACTGCCATCCGACCGCGAATCCTGCTGTGATTCCTCATCTGTACGCTCCTTTGGTGTGTCCGTCGACGGCAGGCCATGCGTGCGGCCGCGCTCGTTTTCGGACATTAAACAGTACCTGTATATACAAGTCAACGTAGGGCTTCCACCAAGCAACCAGGCGGATAAACACCTTGAAAGGCGCTTTCCAGAGCGGACTCCTCAACAGGCCTCGCACCACCCCGGTTCACGGATTGCGGTGCCGGCACCAGGCCGGGGCCATGGAAGTGCTGCTGTATAGACAGGAATAAAATGACGCAAAGGCGCAGCAAACCCCGTGCCAGGCGCACTGGGGCGCGCCGGCAAGGCGGTCAGGTGTCGAAGAAGGAGGTGACGGTGGGGTAACGCAGGCGCAGGCGCAGCTCGCGTTTCAGGCGGCGGTTGTCGAGGCGGCGCGATTCGCTCATGAAGCTCAGCAGCGTCTTGTCGATCACTTCATGCGCCTGCCCGCGCGTGATGCGCGGCGGGCGCGGCAGGCCGCGGCGGTCGGCGACCAGGTCGAAGTAGTCGGCCATGCGCAGCTCGGTGTCGTCGCTGGCATGGACCACGCGCTGCGCGCGGCCGCGGAACAGCGCCGCGACCATGGTGCGCGCCAGGTCGTCGGCATGGATATGGCTGGTGTAGACATCGTCCTGCGGCACCAGCGCGGGCGTGCCGCGGTGCAGGCGCGCCAGCGGCAGGCGGTCTTCGGCATAAATGCCGGGGATGCGCACGATGCTGGCACGCCAGCCGGCATCGCGGCCGAAGCCGCGCACTGCCTGCTCGGCGGCCACGCGGCGGCGCGCGCGGGCGGTCTGGGGCCGCACGGCGTGGAATTCCGAGACCCGGGCGCCCTGCCGGTCGCCGTACACGCCCGACGTGCTGGCGTAGACAAACGCAGCGCGGGGCCTGCCCCGGTCGGGTAGAATGGCGGGCTCGCCGGGAAGCATGCCGGCCGACGTCCTGGCCTTGCGCCAGGCCGCCCGGCGCAAGGCGGCGAGCAAGGCACGCGTGCGCGGATCGCCTTCGCCCTGCCCGGGCGGCGGCGCCAGGTCCAGCACCTGCGTGGCCAGCCCGTGCAGCCGTGCCAGCGTGGCCGGCCGGTCCAGGTCCGCCACCAGCGGCACCGCGCCGGCGGCGCGCAGTTCAGCGCGGCGCGCCGGCTGTGAAGTCACGGCAAAGACACGCATGCGCGACGACAGGATTCGCAGGCAGCGCGTCCCCACATCCCCGCAGCCGACGATCAACAGGCGCGGGCGGCCCAGCCGGCGCGAAGGCGCCGGCAGCCGCGGGACTTGTGGGAGGCGCGAGGGCTGCAGCTTCGACAGAATTTGGCTCATAGACCGATTATGGCTTATCAAGTAACCGTCATGCCCAGCGGCCACAAGTTTGAAGTGGCAGCGGACGAAACCATCCTTGGCGCGGCCCTGCGCCACAGCATCGGGCTGCCCTACGGCTGCAAGAACGGCGCCTGCGGCTCGTGCAAGGGCCGCGTGCTCGAAGGCACCATCGTGCAGGGCGACCACGCCCCGGCGGCACTGACCGCGCAGGAGAAGACCGAGGGCCGCGCCCTGTTCTGCTGCGCCAACGCCGCCTCGGACGTCACCATCGAGTGCCGCGAAGTCCACGGCGCGGGCGACATCCCGATCAAGAAGGTGCCGTGCCGCGTGACCGCGATCGAGCGCCTGGCCGACGACGTGATCGCCATCAAGCTGCAGCTGCCGGCGACCGAGCGCATGCAGTACCTGGCCGGCCAGTACGTGGAATTCCTGCTGCGCGACGGCAAGCGCCGCAGCTATTCGATCGCCACGCCACCGCATGCAGACGGCCCGATCGAACTGCATATCCGCCATATGCCCGGCGGCGCCTTCACCGACTATGTCTTCGGCGCCAGGGAAGGCCAGCCGGCCATGAAGGAGCGCGACATCCTGCGCTTCGAGGGCCCGCTGGGCAGCTTCTTCCTGCGCGAGGAGTCCGAGGCCCCGATCATCCTGCTGGCTTCCGGCACCGGCTTCGCGCCGATCAAGGCCATCGTCGAGCACGCCGCCTACACCGGCATCCAGCGCCCGATGACCCTGTACTGGGGCGGCCGCCGGCCCAAGGACCTGTACATGCACGCGCTGTGCGAGCAGTGGGCGCGCGAGCTGCCCAACTTCCGCTACGTGCCGGTGATCTCCGACGCGCTGCCTGAAGACAACTGGCAGGGCCGCACCGGCTTTGTCCACCAGGCCGTGATCGCCGACCATCCCGACCTGTCGGGCCACGAGGTCTATGCCTGCGGCGCCCCGGTGATGATCAATGCCGCGCGCGGCGACTTCACCCGCCAGTGCAAGCTGCACGAGGACGCGTTCTTCGCCGACTCGTTCACCTCCGAGGCCGACATGCACCCGGCCACTCCCGCGGCCTGAGGCCGCCCGAGAGCCGTTCCCTCAGCGCAACAATGCCTGGGCCAGCCAAAATTCGTTTTGACACCCGGGCGCATGCGCCTTATATTTGCCCGCATGCACATGACCTTCAACCGACGCCGCAGCTTCCGTACGTCGCTCCCCGCTGGGGTGCCGCGCGGCTGACCGTCGACTGCGTCTGTTCATGTCAACGAGCCACGGGCAACCCCCGTGGCTTTTTGTTTTTGTCCCGGTTGTTACGCCCGTCCGTCCATCGTTTAAAGCCGACCCCTGGAGTCCGCCATGGCATTTGCTGAGTATCCCGTCCAATCCCTGATGTACATCACCAACCGGCCCGAGCTCGTGTTCACCGAGGGCAAGGGCTCCTGGCTGACGGATCACAACGGCAAGCGATACCTGGACTTCGTGCAGGGCTGGGCAGTGAACTGCCTGGGCCATTCCAACCAGGGCATGATCGACGCGCTGGTGGCCCAGTCGCACCGGCTGATCAACCCGAGCCCGGCCTTCTACAACGAGCCGATGCTCAAGCTGGCCCGGCAGCTGACCGACCACAGCTGCTTCGACAAGGTCTTCTTCGCCAACAGCGGCGCCGAGGCCAACGAAGGCGCGATCAAGCTGGCGCGCAAATGGGGCCGCAAGCACAAGGACGGCGCCTTCGAGATCATCACCATGGACCACAGCTTCCATGGCCGCACGCTCGCCACCATGAGCGCGTCGGGCAAGGCCGGCTGGGACACCATCTTCGCGCCGCAGGTGCCGGGCTTCCCGCGCGCCGATCTCAACGACCTGGCCTCGGTGGAGAAGCTGATCACCGACAATACCGTCGGCATCATGCTGGAACCGGTGCAGGGCGAAGGCGGCGTGATCCCCGCCACGCGGGAGTTCATGCAGGGCCTGCGCGCGCTGGCCGACAAGCACAGGCTGCTGCTGATCGTCGATGAAGTGCAGACCGGCTGCGGCCGCTGCGGCACCCTGTTCGCCTACGAGCTGGCGGGCGTGGAGCCGGACATCATGACGCTGGGCAAGGGCATCGGCGGCGGCGTGCCGCTGTCGGCGCTGCTGTGCAAGGCCGAGGTCGCCAGCTTCGAGGCCGGCGACCAGGGCGGCACTTACAACGGCAACCCGCTGATGACCGCGGTGGGCAGCGCCGTGATCGAGCAGCTGACCGCGCCGGGCTTCCTCGACGACGTCAAGGCCAAGGGCGAATACCTGAGGGAACAGCTGCTGGCGCTGTCCGCCGAGTTCGGCCTGGCCGGCGAACGCGGCAACGGCCTGCTGCGCGCGCTGATGCTGGGCAAGGACATCGGCCCGCAACTGGTGGAAGAAGCCCGCGACATGGCACCGCAAGGCCTGCTGCTGAACGCGCCGCGCGCCAATTTGCTGCGCTTCATGCCGGCGCTGAACGTGACGCGCGAAGAGATCGACCAGATGATCGGCATGCTGCGCACGCTGCTGAAGAAGCTGGCCTGAGCCTGCTCATTCGCCAGACGGAAAAAAGCCTCGCTCGCGCGAGGCTTTTTTCTTTGTGGTGCCGCAAAGGAGTGAGGGAGAGAGCCAGCGCCGCAGAACCCGCGCACGCCAGCCTGAGCAGGCGTTGCGCGGGGCCCCGCAGCAAGGGGAAAGGCCTTGCGCCTGCGTGCGCCTGCCCTCTCCCTCACCCCTCTTGCGGCGGGGTGGGAGGCGGCAGCGCGCGCCTTACTCGCCCAGGTAGGCGGCCCGCACCTTGGGATCGTCGAGCATCTGCTTGGCGTCCCCGCTCATGGTGATCAGGCCCGACTCCATCACATAGCCGCGGTGGGCAGCCTGCAGCGCCAGACGCGCGTTCTGCTCCACCAGCAGCACGGTCACGCCCTGGCCCGAGATGTCGCGCACGACCTCGAAGATCTTCTCGACCATGATCGGCGACAGGCCCATCGATGGCTCGTCCAGCAGCAGCACCTTGGGCTGGCTCATCAGCGCGCGCGCCATTGCCAGCATCTGCTGCTCGCCACCGGACATGGTGCCCGCCAGCTGGTTGGCGCGTTCCTTCAGGCGCGGGAAGATGCCGAACATGCGCTCGACGTCGGCCTTGATGCCGGCGTCGTCGTTGCGCGTGTAGGCGCCCATCTGCAGGTTCTCGGTGATGGTCATGCGCGCGAACACGCCGCGGCCTTCCGGCACCATCGCCAGGCCCTGCTTAAGCAGCGCGTAGCTGGGCACGCCCTTGATCGACTTGCCCATGTATTCCACGTCGCCGCTGGCCCAGCCCTGCAGGCCGGTGATGGCCTTCATGGTGGTGGTCTTGCCGGCGCCGTTGGCGCCGATCAGCGTCACCAGCTCGCCGTCCCGGATTTCCAGGTCGATGCCCTTGACGGCCTGGATGCCGCCGTACGCGACCTTGAGGCCGGAGATCTTCAGTACTGTCTGTGTCATTGCTTGTCCTCCGGCCATCAGTGTGCCGATGCGCCGAGGTAGGCCTCGATCACCGCGGGGTTGTTCTGCACTTCGTGCGGCAGGCCCTGGGCAATCACCTTGCCGTAGTCCAGCACCGTCATGCGGTTGCACAGGCCCATCACCAGCTTCACGTCGTGCTCGATCAGCAGGATGGTCTTGCCATCGTTGCGGATCTTGTCGAGCAGTCCGCGCAGCTCCACCTTCTCGGTCGCATTCATGCCCGCGGCCGGTTCGTCCAGCGCCAGCAGCTTGGGCTCGGTCGCCAGCGCCCGCGCGATCTCGAGCCGGCGCTGGTGGCCGTAGGAGAGGTTGCGCGCGGTGAAGTTGGCGTACTTGCCGATGCCGACATAGTCGAGCAGGTCGTGCGCCATGTCCTCGATGCCCTCTTCCTCGCGGCGCACCGCGGGCGGGCGGAAGATCGCCCCGAACACGCCGGCCTTGGAGCGCACGTGGCGCCCCACCATCACGTTCTCGAGCGCGGTCATCTCGCCGAACAGGCGGATGTTCTGGAACGTGCGCGCGATGCCGGCCTTGGCCACCTCATGCACGGCGGTCGGCTGGTAGGGCTTGCCGCCCAGCACGAACTCGCCTGAATCCGGCGTGTACAGGCCGGTGATCACGTTGAAGAAGGTGGTCTTGCCGGCGCCGTTGGGGCCGATCAGCCCGTAGATCTCGCCCGGCTTGATCTGCAGGCCCACCTCGGACAGTGCCTGCAGGCCGCCGAAACGCTTGTTGACCCCCTGTACCGACAGGAGGAAATCGTTGTTGCTCATGTTGTCCTCCTGGTCAGAAACGGCCCACGCTGCCCGCACGGCGCACCACCGGGCGGTCTTCCTTGCGCGGCGACGGCCAGATGCCTGCCGGGCGATACAGCATGACGCCGACCAGGGCCAGGCCGAACAGCAGCTGGCGCAGCACTTCGGCATCGACGATGACATGGCCGAACAAGCCGGTCTGCATCGGCTCCGCCACCACGCGCAGCAACTCCTGGAAGCCCACCAGCAGGACGCCGCCCAGGATCACGCCCGGGATATGGCCCATGCCGCCGAGCACCACGATGGCCAGCACGTAGATCGATTCCCACAGCGTGAACGATTCCGGCGACACGAAGCCCTGGAATGCGCCGAACACCGCGCCCGAGGCGCCGCCGAACGAAGCGCCCATGGCGAAGGCCAGCAGCTTGATGTTGCGGGTGTTGATGCCCATTGCCTTGGCGGCGATCTCGTCTTCGCGGATGGCCACGAAAGCGCGGCCGATACGCGAGGTCTGCAGCCGCAGGCTCACGAACACGATCACGATGACCAGGAACACCAGCAGGTAGTAGTACATGAACACCGGCGTGAACTTGAGTCCGAAGATCTCGTGCGACTTCGAGAAGTCGAAGCCGAAGATATGGACCGGGTCCACCGCGGTGATGCCCTTGGGCCCGTTGGTGATGTTGACCGGGCGGTCAAGGTTGTTCATGAAGATGCGGACGATCTCGCCGAAGCCCAGCGTCACGATGGCGAGGTAGTCGCCGCGCAGCTTCAGCGTTGGCGCCCCGAGCAGCACGCCGAAAGTGGCGGCTACCAGGATCGCGATCGGCAACACGAACCACATCGACAGGTGGATGCCGGTGGGGAACAGTTGCTGGATCCACTCGAACTGGTTCGCCAGGTGGGGCGAGCCCAGCAGCGCCATCAGGTAGGCGCCGACCGCGTAGAACGCGATATAGCCCAGGTCAAGCAGGCCGGCAAAGCCCACCACGATGTTCAGGCCCAGCGCCAGCATGATGTACAGCAGCGCGAAGTCCAGCACGCGGACCCAGTAGTTGCCGCCCAGGGTCTGGACGAAGAACGGTGCGCACAGGGCGATCACCAGGAAGCCAATCAGTGCGGCCAGGGTCTTGGCCGGCACCTTGGTGGGCGCCGCGACGGCTGCCGTGGATGGAATCGGAGTATTCATGGATTCGCTCTCCTCAGGCGCGATCCGCCACGCGTTCGCCCATGATGCCGGACGGACGGAAGACGAGCACGGTGATCAGCACGATAAAGGCAAAGACGTCCTGGTAATTCGAACCGAAGACGCCGTTGGTCAGGTCGCCGATATAGCCGGCGCCGAGCGCTTCGATCAGGCCCAGCAGCATGCCGCCGACCATGGCGCCAGCCAGGTTGCCGATGCCGCCCAGCACTGCGGCGGTAAACGCCTTCAGGCCGGGGATGAAGCCCATGTAGAAGTGGGCATTGCCGTAGTTGGTGGCCATCATCACGCCGGCCAGCGCGGCCAGCGTGGCGCCGATCATGAAGGTGGCGGAAATGACGAAATTGGGGTTCACGCCCATCAGGCCGGCCACCTTCTGGTTCTCGGCGGTGGCGCGCATGGCGCGGCCGAGCTTGGTGCGGTTGACCAGGGCCAGCAGGCCGGACATCACCATCACGGCCATGCCGATGATGACCATTTCCTTGCCGGTGATGGTGGCGCCGGTCGTGCCGATGTCGATCGGCTCAGACGGCAGCAGCTGCGGGAAGGTCAGCGGGTTGCGCGACCAGATCAGCATGCCCATCGTCTGCAGGATGATGGAGACGCCGATGGCGGTGATCAGCGGGGCCAGCCGTGGCGCATTGCGCAAGGGCCGGTAGGCGATCCGCTCGATCGAATAGGACAGGATCGCGCAGACCGGCATCGCGACCAGCGTGGCGATCACCAGCGTCAGCCATTCAGGCAGGCCGGGGGCGAACTTCTGCAATCCGAGGATGGCTGACAGGGCGGTCAGCGCGCCGATCATCAGCACATCGCCGTGGGCGAAGTTGATGATGCCGAGAATACCGTAGACCATGGTGTAGCCCAGTGCGATCAGCGCATAGATGCTGCCGAGCACCAGACCGTTCACGATCTGCTGGATAAAGATATCCATGAAAACTCCTGCTTCAGTCCCGGACCTTGCGGCATGGTGTGGATGCCGGGGGGGGACCATGGTGTGTAATGGGTAACGTTGCGGTGGTTGGTTTGCTGGTAAGCGACCTGCCCTGCTCCATCCATGGTAAGGATGCTTCTACATTAGGCGAGGCTAAAAAGAACGGCACCGCAAAATACTCACGGTGCCGTTCGGATGGGCCGGTAAGCCCAGATTACATCTTCACGACGTCGAGGACGGACTTCTTCTTGTCCTTGTACTCGTACAGCGTGATGGTGCCTTCCTTCATGTCGCCCTTCTCGTCGAAGGCGATATTGCCGATCACGCCCTTGTAATTGGTCTTGGGCATTTCGGCCAGGATGGCAGCCGGCTCGGTCGAGTTGGCGCGCTTCATGGAGTCGACCACGACCATCACGGCGTCATACGTGAACGGTGCGTAGATCTGCACCGGGGCGTTGAAGCGAGCCTGGTAGCGCTTGTTGAACTCGGCGCCGGTCTCCATCTTCGACAGGGCCAGGCCTGCTTCCGAGCAGATGATGTTCGACACGGCATCGCCGGCCAGTTCAGCCACCTTGTCGGTACAGACGCCGTCGCCGCCGACGATCTTGGCGCCGATGCCAAGTTCCTTGGCCTGCTTGGCGAACGGGCCGCCGGTGGCGTCCATGCCGCCGTACATGATGACGTCAGGCTTCTTGCCCTTGATCTTGGTCAGAATGGCCTTGAAGTCGGTGGCCTTGTCGTTGGTGGCTTCACGCGCCACCACGTTCACGCCGGCCGCCTTCGCGGTCTTCTCGAACTCGTCGGCCAGGCCCTTGCCGTAGGCGGTGGCATCGTCGACGATGGCCACGCTCTTGGCATGCAGGGTCTTGGCGGCGTAGTTGGCCAGTGCCGGGCCTTGCTGGGCATCGGTGGCGACCACGCGGTAGGTGGTCTTGAAGCCCTGCTTGGTGTAGTCCGGGTTGGTCGACGACGGCGAGATCTGCACGATGCCGGCGTCGCTGTAGATCTTCGAGGCCGGGATCGACACGCCCGAGTTCAGGTGGCCGACCACTGCCACGACCTTGGCGTCGACCAGTTTCTGCGCCACGGAGGTGCCGGTCTTGGGGTCAGCGGCATCGTCTTCGCCGATCAGTTCCAGCTTGATCTTCTTGCCACCGATCTCCAGGCCGGTCTTGTTGACTTCTTCCACGGCCAGGCGGGCGCCGTTTTCGTTGTCCTTGCCAAGGTGCGCGATGCCGCCGGTCAGCGGGGCCGCGTGGCCGATCTTGACGACGACTTCACCGCCGCCCGCTGCAGGAGCGGCTGCCGCCGGCGCCGAAGGCGCCGCATCAGCCGGCTTCTCTTCCTTCTTGCCGCAAGCTGCTACCAGCGCCACTGCGGCCGCAATCGGCAGAATCTTGGCAAACGTGATTTGCATGAGTGATCTCCTAGGATTCACGAAGACAGGGATTTTCAACGCCTCCCGGACGTTTCCCTGGACCGCCTTTGTTTAGTTTCAATTTGAAACGCGCGCATTGTATCCCCTTTCTTAGTCGATGCAATACGCGACGCAACATCCTTAACCATTTACCGGTCAAATGAGCTAGGGAATTTCCCCAATGCACAGATTGCGGCAATTCCCGCTCACATGACGCGGCCGCCTCACCTACTTACAAGAATCGTGCCTGCGCCGCCCGATGGGGCGGATAAGCATCGCCGGCACCACCTATAATGCGCCTTTATTAATTAGGTGTTTCATTTAAATTCAGCTGCACCGTTCTCTAATGTGCAGAATGTAGCGCCGCACCATAATAGGGAAAACCCCAAACCGGGGGATTACCCTGATTTGTCTGATCCGCAGGACAGCCATGTATTACCTGCACCATCGCCGTGCATTATTCGCGCCGGCCGGCTGCAAATCGGGCGTACCAAAGACAAAGGGCGCCGCATCAAGCGGCGCCCTTGTTCAAGGCGGGGCTGGCAGGCGGGCACGGCCCGCACCGGATCAGGCGGCGGCGCTGGCCGGCAGCAGCCCGCGCGGCAGCGGGAAGGCCATGTTCTCTTCGATGCCGTCAAGCGGGCGCACCTGGCGCGCGCCAAGCTCACGCAGGCGCTCGACGATGGACTGGGCCAGCGCCTCGGGCGCCGAAGCCCCGGCGGTCAGGCCGATGCGGCGCTTGCCGGCGATCCATTCGGGGCGCACCTGCTCGGGGGCGTCCACCATATAGGCCGGCACGCCCAGGCGCTCGGCCAGCTCGCGCAGGCGGTTGGAATTGGAGCTGTTGGGGCTGCCCACCACGATCACCACCTCCACCTGCGGCGCCATGAACTTCACCGCGTCCTGGCGGTTCTGCGTGGCATAGCAGATGTCCTGCTTCTTGGGCTCGCGGATTTGCGCGAAGCGCGCCTTGAGCGCGGCCACGATCTCGCGGGTCTCATCCACCGACAGCGTGGTCTGGGTCACGTAGGCCAGCCGCGACGGGTCGGCAACCTGCAGCGTGGCGACGTCGGCCACCGACTCCACCAGCAGCATGCCGCTGCTGGCCTGGCCCATGGTGCCCTCCACTTCCGGATGGCCGCGATGCCCGATCATCACGATCTCGCAGCCCTCGGCGCGCATCTTGCTCACCTCGACATGCACCTTGGTCACCAGCGGGCAGGTGGCATCGAACACGTGCAGCCCGCGCGCGGCGGCGTCGGCACGCACTTCGCGCGACACGCCATGGGCGCTGAAGATGACGGTGGCGCCCGCGGGCACCTCGTCGAGCTCGCGCACGAACACCGCGCCCTTGCGGCGCAGGTCGGCCACCACATAGGCGTTGTGAACGATCTCGTGGCGCACGTAGATGGGCGCGCCGAAGCGCTCGAGCGCACGCTCGACGATCTCGATGGCACGATCCACGCCGGCGCAGAAGCCGCGCGGCTGCGCCATCAGGATTTCTGCGTCGGGTGCGGGGGTCAGGTCAGGCATGCTGCGGTATCAGGATGGTTCGGCACACGTGCGGCGCGCTCAGAGAATGCCGATCAGCTGCACGTCGAACAGGATGGTCTGCCCGGCCAGCGGATGGTTGAAGTCAAAGAGCGCGGCGGTCTCGCCGAACTCCTTGAGCACACCCGCGTACTTGCCGCCGCCGGGCGCGTTGAACTCAACCAGGTCGCCCGGGCTGTAGTCCTCTTCGAAGGAACTGTTCTCGCGCAGCGTGGCCAGCGACACCCACTGCAGCAGCTCGGGGTTGCGCGGGCCAAAGGCCTGCTCCGGCGCCAGCCGGTAGGTCATGCGCTCGCCTTCGGGCATGCCGAGCAGCGCCTGCTCCAGCGTCGGCGCGAACTGGCCCTGGCCGAGCAGCAGCGTGGCGGGCTTCTCCTCGAACGTGCTGACGACCTCGGTGCCGTTCTCGAGCGCGATGCTGTAGTGCAGGGTCAGGAAAGAGTCGGCCTGGACAGTCTTGCGGCCAGCCGTGCCGCCGTCGGTTTCCGACGCGAAAGTTTGCAAATTCATGGGTGATCAACCGGTCAACAACCCGTATTGTATTCGACTGGCCCATTGCCCGCCGCCCCGGGCCCGGCCTCACCCTCATCACGGCGTGACTACCCTGGAGTGCTCATGACCATTGCCAACTGGCCCGCCTGCGAGCGGCCCCGCGAGAAACTGATGGAAAGCGGCGCCGCCGCCCTGTCCGACGCCGAGCTGCTGGCCATCCTGCTGCGCGTGGGCGCTGCCGGAAAAAGTGCCGTGGACCTCGCACGCGAGCTGTTGCACCGCTTCGGCTCGCTGACAGCCCTGTTCGCGGCCGAGGGGCGCGCACTGACAAGCGTCCGGGGCATGGGCGAAACCAAGTATGCCCAGCTGCAGGCCATTCCGGAGCTGGCCCGGCGCGCGCTGGCTGAATCGCTGCGCCTGCCCACCGGCTTCGACGGCCCGGCGGCGGTGCGCAACTACCTGCGCCTGACGCTGGCGCCGCTGCCGCACGAGGTCTTCCTGTGCCTGTTCCTGGATCCGCGCAACCGCATGGTGGCCAGTGAAGAACTGTTCCGCGGCACGCTGACGCGCACCGCCGTCTACCCGCGCGAGGTGGCGCGCCAGGCCCTGGTGCATAATGCGGCCGGCATCATCGTCGCGCACAACCACCCGCGCGGCACCACCGCGCCGAGCCAGAGCGACATCCGCCTGACCCACGAACTGGCGCGCACCCTCGATCTGATCGACGTGCGGCTGCTCGACCATTTCATCGTGGCCGGCCAGGAAATCCGCTCGCTGGCCGACTGCTGCGACCGCCTGCCCGGGCTGTGACGCCAACGCCACGGCATATACAGCGCAGCAACACCGGATAACGCCAAAGCACAGAAGGCATTGATTCGGCGAGGGAATCCGGTCTATAATGCCCGTTTTGCTGAAGTCTCAACCGCTGCAGTCCGGGCCCGCGCGCCTTTTGTTGATCTGTTGCGAACATTGTCCACGAATAGAAGATTTAGGAGTGCTTCATGGCACGCGTCTGTCAAGTGACCGGGAAAGCGCCGATGGTCGGCAACAACGTTTCCCACGCAAACAACAAGACCAAGCGCCGTTTTCTGCCCAACCTGCAGAATCGTCGTTTCTTCGTTGAATCCGAAAACCGCTGGGTGAGCCTGCGCGTCTCGAACGCCGGCCTGCGCCTGATCGACAAGAAAGGCATCGACTCCGTGCTCGCCGACCTGCGCGCACGCGGCGAAGTCTAATTAGGAGCACATCATGGCAAGCAAGGGCGGCCGCGACAAGATCAAGCTGGAATCGACCGCAGGTACGGGTCATTTCTACACGACCACCAAGAACAAGCGCACCATGCCGGAAAAGATGGAGATCATGAAGTTCGATCCCGTCGCCCGCAAGCACGTCGCTTACAAGGAAACCAAGATCAAGTAATTGATCCCGGTTCCCGCCAGAAAGCCCCGCCATGCCGCGGGGCTTTTTGTTGCCTGCGCGCCGCGCAGGCCCGCGCGGCGATAAGCGCCCACCCCCACGCGACGCGCTGATGCGCGGGATGGCGCTTCAGGTGTAGACTTTCCCGTTTCCTCCTTTTTGCCTGGCGCCCCCCAGCGCACTCCGCACCATGAATTTCGACGTCGCCATCGTCGGCAGCGGCCTGGCCGGCCTTACGGTCGCGCTGCAACTGGCCGACACCCACCGGGTGGCCATCCTCAGCAAGCGCGCCATGACCCAGGGCGCCAGCGACTGGGCGCAGGGCGGTATTGCCGCCGTGCTGGATTCCGGCGACAGCCATGACGAGCATACGCAGGACACGCTCGTCGCCGGTGCGGGGTTGTGCGACGAAGAGGCCACGCGCTTCATCGTGGAGCATGGGCGCGAGGCCATCCAGTGGCTGATCGACCGCGGCGTGCCGTTCACGCGCGACGAGCAGGCCGAACTGGGCTTCCACCTGACGCGCGAAGGCGGCCACAGCCGCCGGCGCATCATCCACGCCGCCGACGCCACCGGCCATGCCGTGGTCAGCACGCTGCTGCAGCAGGCCATGCAGCACCCGAACATCACCATCCTGGAAGACCACTTCGCGATCGACCTGATCACCTCGCGCAAGCTGGGGCTGCCGGGCAACCGCTGCTACGGCCTGTACGTACTGGACGACAGCACCGGCGCGGTGCGCACCCTCACCGCCACGCACACCGTGCTGGCCGCGGGCGGTGCCGGCAAGGTCTACCTGTACACCACCAACCCGGATACGGCCACCGGCGACGGCATCGCCATGGCCTGGCGCGCGGGCTGCCGGGTTTCGAACATGGAGTTCATCCAGTTCCACCCGACCTGCCTGTACCACCCCTACGCCAAGTCCTTCCTGATCTCCGAAGCGGTGCGCGGCGAAGGCGGCCTGCTCAAGCTGCCCGATGGCACCCGCTTCATGCCCGAACACGATGCGCGCGCCGAACTGGCCCCGCGCGACGTGGTGGCGCGCGCGATCGACTTCGAGATGAAGAAGCGCGGCCTGGACTGCGTCTACCTGGACATCAGCCACCAGCCCGAATCCTTCCTGAAAGAACACTTCCCGACCATCCACGCGCGCTGCCTGGAGCTCGGCATCGACATCACGCGCGAGCCGATTCCCGTGGTGCCGGCCGCCCACTACACCTGCGGCGGCGTGGTCACCGACACCTCCGGGCGCACCGATATCGGCAATCTGTACGCGGTGGGCGAAACCGCCTGCACCGGCCTGCATGGCGCCAACCGGCTGGCCTCCAACTCGCTGCTCGAATGCATGGTGATCGGCCGCGCCGCGGCCGAGGACATCGCTTCCAAGGACAAGGCCGGCCTGCCTGACATCACGCTGCCGGCCTGGGATGAAAGCCGCGTCTCCGATGCCGACGAGGAAGTGGTGGTGTCGCACAACTGGGACGAGCTGCGCCGCATGATGTGGAACTACGTCGGCATCGTGCGCACCAGCAAGCGGCTGGAGCGCGCTCAGCACCGCATCGGCCTGCTGCGCGAGGAAATCGCCGAGTACTACGCCAACTTCCGCGTCACCAGCGACCTGCTGGAGCTGCGCAACCTGGTCGAAGTGGCCTCGCTGATCGTGGACAGCGCCTACTCGCGCCATGAAAGCCGGGGCCTGCACTTCAGCCGGGACTATCCGGATACCCTGCCCAAGGCGCTGCCGACGGTGATTCAGCCGCCAGCCACAAGGAAGCGCTGACGGCTGGCCAGGCAAAGCAAAACGGGGTGGGGCCGCAAGGCCCCACCCCGTTTTGCTGGTATCGCGCGAAGCGTCAGCCGATGATCCGCAGCGAATAGTCCGTCGCCCGCACGTCCTTGGTCAGCGCACCAACCGAGATCCGGTCCACGCCGGTTTCGGCAAAGGTGCGGATAGTATCGGCATTGACGCCGCCCGACACCTCCAGCAGCGCCCTGCCCCGGTTGATCCTGACCGCATCCTGCATCATCGGCACGGTGAAGTTATCGATCAGCACCGACTTCGCACCGGCCGCAAGCGCTTCTTCCAGTTCGGCCAGCGTTTCCACCTCGATCTGCACCGACGCCCTGGTATCGAGCGCCAGCGCCGCCTGCATGGCCGCGCTGATGCTGCCAGCCGCCGCGATATGGTTTTCCTTGATCAGGATGCCGTCGTACAGCGCCAGCCGCTGGTTCTCGCCGCCGCCGATGCGGACCGCGTACTTCTGCGCCAGGCGCAGGCCCGGCAACGTCTTGCGCGTGTCCAGCACGCGCGCGCGGGTGCCGGCGATGAGGTCGGCATAGCGGCGCGTGGCGGTGGCCACGCCCGACAGCAGTTGCAGGAAATTCAGGGACGGGCGCTCCGCCGTCAGCAGCGAGCGCGCCGGGCCGGTGATCTCGCAGACCACCGAATCGGGCGCCATGCGGGCACCTTCCTGCTGCAGCCAGTGCACTTCCAGCGCCGGGTCGACCGCACGCATGCAGGCATCGAACCACGGCTGGCCGCACAGCACTGCGGACTCGCGCACGATCACGCGCGCGCGTGCCGCCTTGGCCGCAGGCACCAGCAGGCCGGTCAGGTCGCCGCTGCCGACATCCTCGTCAATGGCGGCCTGCACATTGGCTTGCAGCGCTGCCTGCAGCGCCGGGCCGTAGCTGTCGAAAATCGAATTCACGCTCATGCCGGGCCAATCCCCTGGAACAGCGCCTGTTCCTTGGCCAGGTCTGCCGACGGACGCACATTGCGCTTCTGCGCGGCGGCGAAGTCCAGCATGCGGTTGATGCAGGTCACCGCCTGGCGCCCGATCACCGGGTCGACATGGATCTCGTTGCGGCCGGTTTCCAGCACCTCGGCCAGGTTGGTGAGCGCGTTCATGGCCATCCACGGGCAGTGCGCGCAGCTCTTGCAGGTCGCGCTGTTGCCGGCCGTGGGCGCTTCAATGAAGTGCTTGCCGGGCGCCGCCATGCGCATCTTGTGCAGGATGCCGTTGTCGGTGGCGACGATGAACTCGGTCGCGTCCAGCTTCTGTGCGGCCTCGATCAGCTGCGAGGTCGAGCCGACCACGTCGGCCTGTGCCACCACGTTTTCCGGCGATTCCGGGTGCACCAGGATCTTGGCGTTGGGGAATTCGCGGCGCAGCAGGTCCAGCTCGATGCCCTTGAACTCGTCGTGCACCAGGCACGAGCCCTGCCACAGCAGCATGTCGGCACCGGTCTGCTTCTGGATATAGCTGCCCAGGTGCTTGTCCGGCGCCCACAGGATCTTCTTGCCCTGCACATGCAGGTGCTCGACGATCTTCAGGCCGATGCTGGAGGTCACCATCCAGTCCGCGCGCGCCTTCACGGCGGCGCTGGTGTTGGCGTAGACCACCACGGTGCGGTCCGGGTGCGCATCGCAGAAGGCGGCGAACTCATCGGCCGGGCAACCCAGGTCGAGCGAGCAGGTCGCGTCCAGGTCCGGCATCAGCACGGTCTTCTCGGGGCTCAGGATCTTGGCGGTCTCGCCCATGAAGCGCACGCCCGCCACCACCAGGGTCCGGGCCTCGTGGTCGCGGCCGAAGCGGGCCATTTCCAGGGAGTCGGAGACGCAGCCGCCGGTTTCCTCGGCCAGGTCCTGCAGGTCGGCGTCGACGTAATAGTGCGCCACCAGCACCGCATTGCGCTCCTTGAGCAGGCGGCGAATACGCATCTTCAGGGACTGGCGCTCGTCGGGCGTCAGCACCGGCGGCACCTTGGCCCAGGCATGGGCCACGCAGCTGCTGCCAGTGGCGTTTTCGGCATCCGCCAGGTTCGGCTTTTCGAACTCGACGGTCTTGATCGATTGTGGGGTCATCTCCGGTACTCCTCTAGACCTTCGCCAGCAAGGATGCGGCCCGGCCAGAATATTGGGGAGTTTATCTAAAACAAAAGCCCCGCCATGGGCGGGGCTTTGTCAAACCATACGGCGCGGCCGGATTGTATCAGGCGTAGCGGCGCAGGCGCAGCGAGAAATCTTGCAGCGCCTGGATGCCACTGGCCTCGGCACGATGGCACCAGGCCTGCAGCTGCTGCAGCAGCTGCTCGCGCGTCAGGTTGGACCGGCCCCAGATGGCGGCCAGTTCACGGCGCATTTCGACGAAGGTCTGCAGCGCCTTGTTCTGTTCCACGATGCTGGCTAGCTGTTCGCGCTGCGGCGCGGCCAGCTTGGTTTCCTCGCGGTGGAACCACTTGCTGGCGGGCTTGAAGCTGCGGTACTCGGCCACGCGGCCTTCCTTGAGCTTTTCCAGTTCCTGGCGGAACGCGCCCTTGACGGCCTTGGCGTAGCGCGCCATCACGTCATAGCGGTTGGCGATGATCGCTTCCAGCGTGTTGTGGTCAACCGGGCGGGCTTCCACCAGGCGTGCCTTGGGCGGAGTCTTCTTGACCTTGGCCAGGCCGACTGCCTGCATCGCGCGGATATAGCCCCAGCCCACATCGAACTCATACCACTTGATCGAGAACTTGGCCGAGGTCGGGTAGGTGTGGTGGTTGTTGTGCAGCTCTTCGCCGCCAATGATCAGGCCCCACGGCGACACGTTGGTCGAGGCGTCCTCGCAATCGTAGTTGCGATAGCCCCACCAGTGGCCCAGGCCATTGATAATGCCGGCGGCATGGATCGGGATCCACAGCATCTGCACGGCCCAAACGGTCATGCCGATCACGCCGAACAGCGCCAGGTCGATGATCAGCATCAGGCCGACACCCTGCCAGCCGAAGCGCGAGTACACATTGCGCTCGACCCAGTCATTGGGGCAGCCATGGCCAAACTTGGCGATGGTTTCCTTGTTCTTGGATTCGGCACGATACAGCTCCGCTCCCTCCAGCAGCACCTTGCGGATGCCGCGGGTCTGCGGGCTGTGCGGATCTTCTTCGGTTTCGCACTTGGCGTGGTGCTTGCGGTGGATGGCGGTCCACTCGCGCGTGACCATGCCCGTGGTCAGCCAGAGCCAGAAGCGGAAGAAATGCTGGGCGATCGGGTGCAGATCCAGCGACCGGTGCGCCATGCAGCGGTGCAGGAAGATGGTGACACTGGCGATCGTGATATGCGTCATCACGAGCGTGTAGATGACGATCTCCCACCAGGTCCAGTTGGCAAGGCCGTTGGCGGCCCAGTCAAGAATAGTGTCGAACAAACTGTTCTCCGTCGGTTAAACAGGGACTTTCCCGTGCAGCCCGGCGGGGCCGGTGCACGCAACGCGCAGAAAAAAGGCTGCGAATCCAAGTGATTGCGATAGCTTTCTGGCGCCTGCCACGGGACCCGAAGTCATTCCGGGCTCCCAGGCACACGAGTCTCGCGCCGGCGCCGGGATGGCCCTGCGCTGGCGGGACAAGGTACGAGCCGCTGCAATCTGGCGGCTGTCTGATGTGGGAGCGTGCGCTGCAACCTGAGGCTGCAACCCGCGACAACCCGGCATTCTACCGGATCGCGCGACGCGCAAGCATACGCTATTTCCCGGATTTGGACGGGGCGCCACAGTTTTCGTTCCGTGAGTGGCGCATGCTGCGCCCATCTTGCGGTCTATGCGGCACTCGCCGCATTCGCTGCATCCGCTACCCCCTTAGATGGGGGCAGATCGTTGCCGGGCAAGGGTGCCTCGCCCAGCACGCGAAGTTCACGCTGCGGATAGGGGATGGAAATCCCATGCTCGCGCAGCGTGCGCCAGATCGCGCGGTTCATCGCCGACTGCACGCCCAGCTTGCCGTTCTGCGGATCGGCCACGAAGACCGCAACCTCGTACTCGATGCCGCTGTCGGCAAACAGCACCAGGAAAGCGGCGGGCTCCGGGTCGGGCAGCACGCGCGGCAGGTCGCGCACGCATGCGGTCAGCAGCGTGATCACCGTTTCCGGATCGGCGTTGTAGTCTGCCTGCACCCGGGTAGCCACGCGCACATTGGTATTGGAAAACGAATGGTTCTGCACCGGCTGCGCCACCAGTTGCTCGTTCGGCACCAGGGTTTCGCCATCGCCGTTGCGCACCACCGTATAGCGGGTGCGGATCTGCGACACGATGCCGGTGTACTTGTCCACCGTGATCTGGTCGCCCAGCTTGACCGAGCGGTCCAGCAGGATGATGAAGCCGGAGATGTAGTTGCTGGCGATCTTCTGCAAACCCAGCCCCAGGCCCACGCCCAGCGCGCCGCCGAACACCGACAGCACGGTCAGGTCGATCCCCACCAGCGACAGGCTCAGCAGCAGCGACACCAGCAGCAGCAAGGCCTTGGAGATGCGCGTCAGCACCACCTTCAGGTTGCCGTCGAGGTTGGCCGAGCGCATCAGCCGCTCTTCCAGCCAGGAACCGAACCACAGCGCCACCAGCACCGTCAGCAGGATCCAGACCACTGCCATCAGGGTCTCGGCCAGGCTGATCTTCTGCTTGCCGCCGATCGCGAAGCGCACGCCCTGCATCCACGCCACCACGTCCGCCAGCACGCCCAGCACGTACAACGCCATGCCGGCCCACACCAGCGTGGTCAGCACCTTCTCCACCAGCAGCAGCATGCCATGCAGCTGGCCGCTGCCCGACATCACCCGGCGCAGCACATAGAAGGTGAAATTCAGGAAGGTGATGCCGAACAGCGGCACCAGCGCCAGGCGCAGCACGCTGATCGGGATCAGCGGCTCCAGCGCAAAGCGGGCCATCAGCACCAGCACCCAGCCGGCCAGCGGGAACATGGCGCGCTCGAGGCTGGCGGCGGCAAAGCGCACGGAAAAGCTTGAGCCTTGGTAGCGCGCTTCCAGGCGCCGCACCACGAAGCGCGCCAGCGGCCATGCCACCAGCAGGCAGCCGGCCAGCACCAGCAACTGCCAGAAGAAGCCCGGCCCGCCTGCGTCGCGGATCAGGTCGTCCAGCATCTTGCCGAACATGGAAGGGGAGGCCTTCAGGTCTTTCAGGCCCCCCAGGTCGGACAGGGTCTCACCGTTCATCGAGGAAACTCAGGGTTGGCGCGGCCGCCCGCGCGATCAGCGGGCGGCCCGGCAGGCACCGGCGTTCAGCTGGTGCGTTCCAGCACCGCGGCAAAGAACCCGTCGGTCTGGTGCAGGTGCGGATACAGGGCAAACATGCCGTTGTCCGGCAGCCCGGTCACTTCGATCTTCTGCTCGGCCAGCACTTCGGCGGCCGGCACCAGGCGGAAGTTGGGGTGCGCAGCCAGGAAGTCGCGCACGATCTGCTCGTTTTCGGCTTCCAGCACGCTGCAGGTCGCGTAGACCACGCGGCCGCCGCCCTTCACCAGCCGCGCGGCCGAGTCCAGGATCGCGCTCTGCTTGGCAGTCAGTTCCAGCACCGACTCCGGCGATTGCCGCCATTTCAGGTCGGGGTTGCGGCGCAACGTGCCCAGGCCGCTGCAGGGCGCGTCGACCAGCACGCGGTCGGCCTTGCCGGCCAGGCGCTTGATCTTGGCGTCGCGCTCGGAGTCGATCAGCACCGGATGGACGTTGGACAGCCCGCTGCGCGCCAGCCGCGGCTTCAGGTTGGCCAGGCGCTTTTCCGATACGTCAAAGGCATAGAGCCGGCCGGTCGAGCGCATCGCCGCGCCCAGCGCCAGGGTCTTGCCGCCCGCGCCGGCACAGAAGTCGACAACCATCTCGCCGCGCTTGGGTGCGACCAGGTTGCACAGCAGCTGGCTGCCCTCGTCCTGCACCTCGACCAGGCCGTTGACGAAGATCGGCAACTGGTTCAGTGCCGGCTTGCCGGCCATGCGGATGCCGGCCGGCGCCATCGGCGTGGGCTCGGCGCCCAGGCCGGCGGCGTGCAGCTCGGCCAGCGCGGCCTCGCGGCTGGTCTTGGCCAGGTTGACGCGCAGGTCCAGCGGCGCCGGGCGCAGCAGCGCGTCGCCCAGGGCCGCGGCGAAGGCCTCGCCGTGGCCGCGCACCAGTTCGTCGTACAGCCACTCGGGCAGGTTGGCGCGCACGCGCGGCGCCAGGCTGGAGCGCTCGATCGTGGTCAGGCGGTCCAGCCACTCGGCTTCTTCGGGATGCAGGAACGGCGTCAGCGTGTCGCGGCCCAGGGTCGCGGCCAGGCCCAGCAGCGCCAGCCGGCGCGAGGTCGCGCCCGTGCCGCTTTCGGCAAACTGGGCAAACTCGACGCGCCGGCGCAGCACCGCGTAGATGGCCTCGGCGATGATGCCGCGCTCGCGGTGGCCAAGCTTGCTGTTCTCGCGGAAGTAATAGCTCACCACGGCATCGGCCGGGCGCGCAAACAGCATCACCTTGCCCAGCAGGCGGTCGATATGCTGGATATGGGTGGCATGCAGGCCGCCATGCGAGCGGACCGGGGCACCGTTGGCATTGGGCGACTTGCGGATGGGGCTGCCCTTGCCCTTGCTGCGCGCGGGGGCATGTCCTTCGCTGCGCGGGGATCGGGTTCCTGCCTGGGTGCGACTCATGCCTTGACTCCTCCCGCCGGGGTATCGGCGGAGATGGCCATCAGCAATTGCGATTCGGCCGGGTTGATAACGTTGACTACGCCGTCCTGCAGTTGCAGGCGGTCCTCGACGAACCATTGCACGGCGCGGGGATAGATCACGTGCTCGCATTCGAGCAGGCGCGCGGCCAGGCTCTCGGGCGTGTCCGCGGGTTGCACATCAAGTGCAGCCTGGATCACGATCGGGCCATGGTCGAGTTCTGGGGTGACAAAGTGCACGGTGGCGCCATGCAGTTTGACGCCGGCGTCCAGCGCCTGCTTGTGGGTGTTCAGGCCCGGGAAGCATGGCAGCAGCGACGGATGGATATTCAGCAGCCGGCCCGCATAGCGGTCGACGAAGCCGGGCGTGAGTATACGCATGAAACCGGCCAATACCACCAGGTCGGGCGCGTGGGCGTCGATGGCCTCGGCCAAAGCCGCATCAAAAGCGGCACGGTCAGGGTGCTGGCGATGGTCGACCACGCCGGTTTCGATGCCATGCTGCTGCGCGAATTGCAGCCCGGCGGCGTCCGGCCGGTTCGACAGTACTGCCGCCACCCGGGCGGGCCAGCCGCCACCCGCGCAGGCACGGACGATGGCTTCCATATTGGAGCCTCGCCCGGAAATCAAGATGACAATTTTTTTCATCGCGCAATTCTACCAAGGCAAGGCGCTAAACTCTGGTAAAGCCAACGCATTACGTGCTTAATTCACGAGATTCGGACAGGGCGCGATGTGTCTAACATGTGACGGCATGCCCGTATACCCCCGATTGATGGATTGTGACGCTTCGCCCCCTCTGCTAGAGTGGGCGCTACGTCCACGCGCCAACCCTGTGCATGACACAGTGCTCGCCAAGAGCTGGTGACAACAAGGACGAAACGGGAATTTGAACGGGAATTCGCATGTCGAACGCTGCACCGACGTTGTTGGTGGTCGATGATCATCCTATGGCTTTGTCAGGCACTACGGCTTTCCTCGCCGAAGTCATGCCGGATGTGGCAGTCCATGCCGCCGGCAGTGCCCGCGAAGCCCTGACAAGCCTGCAGCAGGGGCTGCGCCCCGATATCGTGCTGCTCGATATCTGGCTGAACGATGGCACCGGTTTCGATGCCATGCAGTCGTTCAAGACCGTCATCCCCGGCGCACGCTTCATCTTCATGTCCGCCGAGGCCACCCCCGAGATCGTCGGCCGCGCCCGCGCGCTGTCGGCCTGCGGCTTCGTCGGCAAGCACCTTGATGCCAATGCCTTCACCGCCGCGGTGCGCAAGGTGCTGGCAGGCGACACCTCCTTCCCCACCGATGAGGCCCTGAACGGCCGCGCGCAGTCGTTCGGGCCCGCCCACGGCATTCCGGTCACGCCGGCCGAGCTCGGCCTGACGCCGCGCCAGGGCTCGGTGCTGGCGCTGGTGCTGGAAGGCCTGCCGAACAAGGTGATCGCGCGCCGCCTGGGGCTGACCGAGAACACCGTCAAGGAGCACGTGTCGGCCATCCTGCAGCGCCTGGGCGTGCGCACGCGCATGCAGGTGATGTCGCGCATGGAGCGGTTCCGCCTGCGCCAGTAACGCAGGCCGGCACCCCGCCCTAGGCCGGCCGCAGCCAGCGTCGCAGCAGCAGCCGCAGCGAAGCCGGGTCCACCGGCTTGGGCAGCACGAAATATCCCGCCTCTTCCGCCGCCGCCAGCGCGGCGGATTTCAGGTCGCCGGTCAGCAGCGCGCTGCGCGCCTGCGGCTGCGTGTTCTGCCAGCGCTCGAGCAAATCCAGTCCGTTCTCGCTGCCGGGCAGGCGCAGGTCGCAGAAGATGATGTCGGGGCGCAGGCCCTTGGCAAACAGCTTGTCGGCCTCGGCGCCGTGCGCGGCGCAGGCCACGCGGATGCCCCAGGCCTCCATCAGCGCGATCCAGGCCTTGCGGATCTGGCTGTCGTCGTCGACCACCAGCACCGTGCCCTGCAGGCGGTCGGGCTTGGCCTCTTCCGCCTGCGCCATCGCGCGCATCTCGCGCACGCTGGCCACGGTCTCGGCCGGCACCGTCGCCAGCGCGAACCAGAACACCGAACCCTTGCCCGGCACCGAGCGCACGCCATAGGTGCCGCGCATCAGGCGCACGCATTCCTTGAAGATGGCCAGCCCCAGGCCCAGGCCCTGCGACGGGTCGCGCTGCGGGTTATGGACCTGGTAGTACGGCGAAAAGATGTCGGGCAGGTGCTCGGGTGTCACGCCGGCGCCGGTATCCCAGACTTCCAGCCGCACATGCTTGCGGCGCTGGCGCGCGGTCACCAGCACGCCGCCGCGCGGGGTGTAGCGCAGCGCGTTCTGCACCAGGTTGAACAGGGCCCGGCGCAACAGCACCGGCTCGGCCATGGCGTACAGCTCGTCGGGCACGCGCGGGGTCAGGGTCAGGCCGCTTTCGCGCGCATCGGCGGCAAACTGGCTCATCACGTCGCGGATCAGCGCACCCAGCTCGCATGGCTCCAGCGTCGGCAACACCTTGCGCCCTTCCAGCTTGGACAGGTCCAGCAGCGAACGGAACAAGAGGTCGATGGTCTGGGTACCCGCCGCCACCTGCTCCACCAGCGGATGCAGCGCCGACGACTGGTTGCGCGCGCGCAGCGCCTCCACCAGCATCACCAGCGCATGCACCGGCTGGCGCAGGTCGTGGCTCGCGGCAGCCAGGAAGCGCGACTTCTCCTCGCTGGCATGCAGCGCGCGCTCCTTTTCCTCCTGGAACTGCTTGGCCAGGCGGCGGCTGTCGCCCTCGAGCTGGATGGCGCGCACCAGCGTGACCTGCAGGTGCAAGGCATGGCGCGACAGCATCAGACCATAGATCACCAGCAGCACCTGCACATAGACGCCATGGCCGGGGAAGGCGAATTCCGCCATCAGGATATTGGGCACGAGGATCGGCACGCCGGCATAGACCAGGTTCGACGGCACCGGCGCCTGCGACACCGCGCCGCCTGCCAGCACCCCAAGGGTCAGCAGGTACAGCACGCTGGAGAACACCGACGAGCCTGCATACAAATGCAGCAGCGCCGAGCTGCCCCAGGTCACGCCGGTCAGGAAGGCAACCGCGCGCATATTGTTCCACCACTTGCGCGTGTGCGCGGAACGGCTCATCGAGGCATGGTCGCGCTGGTAGCCGACATAGAACCACAGGCCGCCGGCCGTCAGCAGCAGCATCACCGCGCACCAGCCGAGCAAGGCCGAGTGGCTCACGTCGTTCCAGAATCCCAGTGTGGTCAGCGCGGGCAGCAGCACCGAGGCCACGATCGCCGTGGGCGAGTTCTTGTGCACGATGGCCATCAGCTTGGCGCGCGTCTCGACGTCGAGCTGGGCGGTCGCCTGAGGCAGGACTCGGGGCAGGAGCCGGGAAAAGAACCGGTTGGGCAGCGCTTTCAAGTGTGGCTGGCTTGGAATGGGCGGATGTCGGTGGCAGCAGGTGCCAGCGCCGAAGTGAAGCCGAAGTGGGGCATATCATGCCGCCTTTTGCGGCATCGCGCCATGCCGCGAGGGCCGGTTGCGGCACAAAAACAGCAGCGCGGCACCGGCCGCGGGCGGCGGGAGCGGCAAGCGGACCCATTCGCCTTATAATGCTCGCTTTACCTGAAACGTTTCCCGCCGTCCCCGTGAAAGTCTTCCGCGGCCTGCCCAACGCCGAAAGCCGGGCGCCCTGCGCGCTCACCATCGGCAATTTCGACGGTGTGCATCGCGGCCACCAGTCGCTGCTCGCGCGTGCGCGCGCAGCCGCCGACGCACGCGGCCTGCCGCTGTGCGTGATGACCTTCGAGCCGCATCCGCGCGAGTTCTTCACCCCGGACAAGGCCCCTACCCGCATCGCGCTGCTGCGCGACAAGCTGGAAAGCCTGCGCCGCAACGGCGTGGACCGGGTGGTGGTGGAACACTTCAACGCCCACTTTGCCGCCCAGTCGCCGCAGGCGTTCGTCGAGAACGTGCTCTGGCATGGCCTGCACGCGCGCTGGGTGCTGGTCGGCGACGACTTCCGCTTCGGCGCCAAGCGCGCCGGCGACTTTACCTACCTGCAGGAAGCCGGGCGCCGCTACGGCTTCGATGTCGAGCAGATGGGATCGGTGTCCGAAGGCGGCATCCGCATCTCCAGCTCCGCGGTGCGCCAGGCGCTGGCCGACGGCGACCTGGAGCATGCCCGGCGCCTGCTCGGCCACGGCTATGCCATCAGCGGCCACGTGATCCACGGCCGCAAGCTGGGCCGCGACCTGGGCTTCCCGACGTTGAACCTGCGCATCTCGCACAAGCGGCCGGCAGTCAGCGGCATCTTCGTGGTGCAGGTGCACGGCATCGCCGACCAGCCCCTGCCGGGCGTGGCCAGCATCGGCGTGCGCCCCACCATCGAGGACGCCGGCCGGGTGCTGCTGGAAGTCCACCTGTTCGATTTCAAAGAGAACCTGTACGGCAAGCTGGTGCGGGTTGAATTCATGAAGAAGCTGCGCGACGAAGCGCGCTTTGACAACCTGGACGAGCTCACCGCCGCCATCGCCAAGGACAGCGCCGATGCGCGCGCCTTCTTCGGTCTGACCGCCCCGGGCGCGGCCGAAGGCAGCGGCGGGCGCGACTTCGCCACCTCCGCCACCGACCGAATTAGGTAGCGGCCGGCGCCCGCCCGCACGCCAGTGGCGCGGGCCCGGCACGCACGCCGCCGCCCCAGTCTTTCCGCGCGCCCGCCGGCCTGCCGCCGCCCGCGCGCCAACCCGAATTGCCCTGAGAATCGAAATGTCTGACGACAAACGCGCCAAGCCCGAGAAAAGCAAGTATCCGGTCAACCTGCTCGACACGCCCTTCCCGATGCGTGGCGACCTGCCCAAGCGCGAGCCGCAGTGGGTCAAGCAGTGGCAGGACAAGCAGCTCTACAAGAAGATCCGCGCGGCACGCAAGGGCGCGAAGAAGTTCGTGCTGCATGACGGCCCGCCGTATGCCAACGGCGACATCCATATCGGCCACGCCGTCAACAAGGTGCTCAAGGACATGATCATCAAGGCGCGCGGCCTGACCGGGCTCGACGCCGTCTACGTGCCGGGCTGGGACTGCCACGGCATGCCGATCGAGATCCAGATCGAGAAGAAATTCGGCAAGGGCCTGCCGGTGCAGGAGGTCCAGGCCAAGGCGCGCGCCTACGCCACCGAGCAGATCAAGCGCCAGATGGTGGATTTCGAACGCCTGGGCGTGCTCGGCGACTGGGACCACCCCTACCTGACCATGAACTACAGCAACGAGGCGGATGAACTGCGCGCGCTCGGCAAGATCATGGAGAAGGGCTATGTGTTCCGGGGCCTGAAGCCGGTGAACTGGTGCTTCGACTGCGGCTCGGCGCTGGCCGAGGCCGAGGTCGAATACAAGGACAAGGTCGACCTGTCGATCGACGTGGGCTTCCCGTTCGCGCAAGCCGACAAGCTGGCGCACGCCTTCAAGGTGCCCTTCGAGCAGCTCGACGGCAAGCCCGGCTGGATCGTGATCTGGACCACCACGCCGTGGACCATCCCGAGCAACCAGGCGCTGAACGTGCACCCGGAAGTGGAATACGCGCTGGTCGAGACCCCGCGCGGCTACCTGATCCTGGCCACCGAGCGCGTCGAGGAGCAGCTCAAGGTCTACGGCCTGGAAGGCAAGGTCGTGGCCACCACCACCGGCGCGGCACTGTCGGAAATCCGCTTCCACCACCCGCTGGCCAAGATGGACGCGGGCTATGACCGCCTGTCGCCGGTCTACCTGGGCGACTACGTCACCACCGATACCGGCTCGGGCATCGTGCACTCGGCGCCGGCCTACGGCGTGGAAGACTTCCAGTCGTGCAAGGCGCACGGCATGGCCGATTCGGACATCATCAGCCCGGTGATGGGCAACGGCGTCTATGCCGGCACGCTGCCGCTCTTTGGCGGGCTGTCGATCTGGGACGCCAACCCGAAGATCGTCGAGGTGCTGCAGGCCTCGGGCAACCTGTTCAATTCGCACAAGTACACCCACAGCTACATGCATTGCTGGCGCCACAAGACGCCGATCATCTATCGCGCCACCTCGCAGTGGTTCGCGGGCATGGACGTGGACCCGGCCGACGAGAACGGCAAGACCGGCCCCACCCTGCGCGAGACCGCGCTGGCCGGCATCGACGCCACCGAGTTCTTCCCGGCCTGGGGCAAGCAGCGCCTGCACAACATGATCGCCAACCGGCCGGACTGGACGCTGTCGCGCCAGCGCCAGTGGGGCGTGCCGATGGCCTTCTTCCTGCACAAGGAAACCGGCGCGCTGCACCCGCGCACGCCGCAGCTGCTGGAAGAAGTGGCCAGGCGCGTGGAGCAGCACGGCATCGAGGCCTGGCAGACGCTGGACCCGGCCGAGCTGCTGGGCGACGAGGCCAGCCAGTACGAGAAGAACCGCGACACGCTGGACGTGTGGTTCGACTCCGGCACCACGCACTGGTCCGTGATCCGCGGCTCGCACCGCGACGACCTGTACGATCCGTCCGCCGATGAAGCCGATGGCCGCCTCGCCGACCTGTACCTGGAAGGCTCGGACCAGCACCGCGGCTGGTTCCACTCGTCGCTGCTGACCGCGTCGATGCTGTACGGCAAGCCGCCCTACAAGGCGCTGCTGACGCACGGCTTCACCGTCGACGGCGAAGGCCGCAAGATGTCCAAGTCGATCGGCAACACCGTGTCGCCGCAGGACATCTCGAACAAGATGGGCGCCGAGATCATCCGTTTGTGGGTGGCCTCGACCGACTACTCCGGCGAGCTGTCGATCTCGGACGAGATCCTCAAGCGCGTGGTGGAAGGCTACCGCCGCATCCGCAATACGCTGCGCTTCCTGCTGTCCAACCTGTCCGACTACGACCACGCCAGGCATGCCCTGCCGGCGTCGGAATGGCTGGAGATCGACCGCTACGCCGTGGCGCTGACCGCGCAGCTGCAAAAGGAAGTGCTGTCGCACTACGAGTCGTATGAATTCCACCCGGTGGTGTCCAAGCTGCAGACCTTCTGCTCCGAGGACCTGGGCGGCTTCTACCTCGATGTGCTGAAGGACCGCCTGTACACCACCGCGCCGGACTCCAAGGCCCGCCGCGCGGCGCAGAACGCGCTGTACCACATCACCCAGGCGATGCTGCACTGGATGGCGCCGTTCCTGTCGTTCACCGCCGAGGAAGCGTGGCAGATCTTCGCCCACGGCACCGAGCACACCGACACCATCTTCACCAGCACCTACTACGCGGTGCCGGAAGTCGACGACGGCGCCGACGACCTGCTGCAGAAGTGGCACACGCTGCGCGAAGTGCGCGCCGAAGTCACCAAGCAGCTCGAAGCGGTGCGCGTGGAAGGCGAGATCGGCTCGTCGCTGCAGGCCGAGCTGACCATCCAGGCCGGCGGCCCGGTGCTGGAAGCGCTGCAGAGCCTGGGCGACGACCTGCGCTTCGTGCTGCTGACCTCGTCGGCCAAGGTAACGCACGCGCCCGAGGCCGGCGACCTGCTGGTCACGGTGACCCCGTCGGCCCATGCCAAGTGCGAGCGCTGCTGGCACTACCGCGCCGATGTCGGCCACAACCCGGACCATCCGACCCTCTGCGGGCGCTGCGACAGCAACCTGTTCGGCGCCGGTGAACACAGGAGCCATGCCTGATGGCATCGACCACGTCCCGTTCCGCGCGCCCGGCACGCCGCAACAACAAGGCCGCCAGCACCACCCCGCTGCTGTGGATGGCCTTCGCACTGCTGGTGGTGGTGCTCGACCAGTTCTTCAAGATCGTCATCGTGCGCACCTTCACCTATGGTGAATCGCGCCCGGTGACCGGCTTCTTCAACCTGGTGCTGGTCTACAACAAGGGCGCGGCGTTCAGCTTCCTGGCCGATGCCGGCGGCTGGCAGCGCTGGTTCTTTACCGGGCTGGGCATCGTGGTGGGCGCGTTCATCGTGTGGCTGCTGTATCGCCACACCGGCCAGCGGCTGTTCTGCTTCGCGGTGTCGCTGATCCTGGGCGGCGCGGTCGGCAATGTGATCGACCGCGTGGCCTACGGGCACGTGGTCGATTTCCTGGACTTCTATGTGCGCAACTACCACTGGCCGGCCTTCAACGTGGCCGACTGCGCGATCACGGTCGGCGCGGTGCTGCTGATCGTGGACGAGCTGCGCAGGGTGCGGCGCCACTGAGCGCCCTGATTGTGTTCCCCTCTCCCCTCGCGGGGAGAGGCTAGGGTGAGGGGCGGTTCAGCAAGGCACCACGCCACCAGAACCGCCCGCCCTCACCCCCGGCCCCACTCCCGCCGTGCGGGAATGGGGAGCCAACCCTCAGCCGGCTTCCCCGGTATCATTTCCCTTTCTCCCCAGCCAGGTTCCCCACCATGGATTTGCGCGGCAAGCACATCGTTCTCGGCCTGACCGGCGGCATCGCCTGCTACAAGTCGGCCGAACTGGTCCGCCTGCTGACCAAGGCCGGCGCCACCGTGCAGGTGGCCATGACCGAGGCGGCGACGCATTTCATCACGCCGGTGACGATGCAGGCCCTGTCCGGCCGGCCGGTCTTCCTGTCGCAGTGGGATGCCCGCATCGACAACAACATGGCGCACATCGACCTGTCGCGCGAGGCCGATGCCATCGTCATCGCCCCGGCCTCGACCGATTTCATGGCGCGCCTGGCCAACGGGCTGTGCGACGACCTGCTCAGCACCCTGTGCATCGCGCGCGACTGCCCGCTGCTGGTGGCACCGGCGATGAACCGCCAGATGTGGGCCGCCCCCGCCACCCAGCGCAACGCCGCGCAACTGCGCGCCGACGGCGTGATGATCCTGGGCCCCGGCAGCGGCGACCAGGCCTGCGGCGAGGTCGGCGACGGCCGCATGCTGGAGCCCGAAGAACTGCTCGACGACATCATCGCCTTCTTCCAGCCCAAGCCGCTGCAAGGCAAGCGCGTGCTGATCACCGCCGGCCCGACCTTCGAGGCGATCGACCCGGTGCGCGGCATCACCAACCTGTCGTCCGGCAAGATGGGCTTCTCGATCGCACGCGCGGCGCGCGAGGCCGGCGCCGAGGTGCTGCTGGTGGCCGGCCCCACCGGCCTGCCCACCCCGCGTGGCGTGGTCCGCACCGACGTGCGCAGCGCGCAGCAGATGCATGACGCGGCGATCGCGCAGCTGCACGGCGTGGATGTCTTTGTCGCCGTGGCCGCGGTGGCGGACTGGCGCCCGGCTGAAGTCGCGCAGCAGAAGCTGAAGAAGGCCAACGATACCGACACCCCCACGCTGCAGTTCGTGCAGAACCCCGACATCCTGGCCACGGTCGCGGCGCGGGCCGACGCCCCCTACTGCGTCGGCTTTGCCGCCGAGAGCGAGAACCTGGAGCAGTACGGCGAGCAGAAACGCCAGCGCAAGGGCGTGCCGCTGCTGGTCGGCAATATCGGCCACCATACCTTCGGCCTGGACGACAACGAGATCGTGCTGTTCGACGCCGCCGGCATGACGCGGCTGCCGCGCGCCGACAAGCTGTCGCTGGCGCGCCAGCTGGTGGCGGCGATCGGCCAGCGCCTGCCCGGGCGCGCACGGCCCTGATGGCGGGCGCGCGTCCGGTATCATGCGCGGCTGCCACCTATTCCGTTGAACCGATTCCCCCCAGGATTCCCATGACCCAGCCACTGAACCCGACCGTCGAAATCAAGGTGCTCGATGCGCGCCTGAATGAATGGGGCCTGCCCGCCTACCAGAGCGAAATGGCCGCAGCCATCGACCTCCATGCCTGCGTCGACGCCCCGGTATCGATCGCGCCGGGCACGCCCGCGCAACTGGTGCCGGCCGGCATCGCCGTGCACATGGGCAACCCGTACATGGCCGCGACCATCGTGCCGCGCTCGGGCCTGGGCCACAAGAAGGGCCTGGTGCTGGGCAATTCGATCGGCGTGATCGATGCCGACTACCAGGGCCAGATCATGGTCAGCGTGTGGAACCGCAACGCGCCCGGCACCGAGCCGATCGTGATCCAGCCGGGCGAGCGCATCGCGCAGATGATGTTCGTGCCGGTGCTGCGGCCGGTGTTTTCGACGGTGGCAGAATTCAGCGAAGACAGCGAACGCGGCGCGGGCGGCTTTGGCTCGACCGGCGTGCATCACGCCAAGGCCAGCGCCTGACGCAGCCTCTGGCCGCACAAGACACTGGCGCCCCGCGGGGCGCCAGTTTGCATTTCAGCCCTGCTGCTCGAACAGCAGCGCCACGCCGCTGGCGGCATCCGCCAGCACCAGGGTCTCGCGCGGGCCCAGGTCGTGGGTCGGCACACCCTGTTCGCGCCAGCCGGCACGCGCGGCCGCCAGGTCATTGGTGCGCAGGCGGATCGCCGCGTAGCCCGGCCCCTCGCGCCGGATATGCGCGGTGCCGGTGGCCGAGGCCAGCGCCTGCGGCGTGCTGACCACCAGCGTGGCATCGTCCAGCGCCAGGCTGCAGACATGTTCGCTCAGCTGCGTCAGCTCGCCGCCGGTCAGCTCCGCGTAGGCGCGCGCGGCGGCGTCCACCAGCGCGGGCGCCACCACCAGGAACATGGTGGCGATGCTGTGCGCGCCGTTGGCATGGCGGGTCCATTCGGGCCGCCACAGCAGTTCGGGCGTACGGTGCTCGCAGACGAAGTAGCGCGCGCCCGGCGCATCGTCGAGCGCGGTCACGCGGAAGGTGGCCGGGTGCTCGCTGCCGTCATCCAGCCGCACCGGACGCGAGAACTCGATCGGGTCCGAGGTGTGCCAGCCCGCCGCACGCAGCCGTGCCGCGGTGGCAAAGGCGTCGGCGCTCTTGCACGACATCGCCGCGCAGCCGCCGCCATGCGCCTGCGCATCCCAGTAGTACTGGCGGTTGGGGCTGGGCGCGGTCACGTGCAGCAGCTCAAGGTAGTCCCGCCGCAGCATGATGCAGTGGTTCTGCGAGCCGAGCGTGTGGTAGCCGCGCGGCGTCAGCGTAAAGCCGAGCCGGCGCCAGGCCTGGGCCCCGGCATCGAGGTCTGGGCACACCACCACGGCGTGGTCGAACATTTCCGCTTGCGTTGCCATCGGCATCCTCTCGGTTTCACGGCGCACCGGCGCCGGACATCGTCATTCGAACTGGATATTGGCCTTGTGCGCCACGGCCTGCCATTTGTCATGCTCGCGGCGCACCAGGTTGCCGAGGTCGGCCGGGCTGCCGCCCACGATCTCGAAGCCCTGCGCGGCCAGCGCATCGACCACGCGCGGCTGGCGCAGCGATTCGACCAGCGCGTCGTGAATGCGCGTGACCGTGGATGCCGGCAGGCCGGCCGGGCCGAACACGCCGATCCAGGAGTAGGCCTCGAAGCCCTTGAGCCCCTGCTCGGCCACCGTCGGCACCTGGGGCAGCTGGCGCAGCCGGCTGGTGCCGGTCACGCCCAGCACCTTGATGGTGCGTGCGGCCACGTGCGCCTGCACCGCGGCATAGCTGCTGAAGAAAATATCGACCTCGTTCGACAGCACCGCCTGCACGGCCGGCCCGCCGCCCTTGTAGGGCACATGCAGCATACGCACGCCAGCTTCGGTCGCCAGCGCCTCGGCCGCCAGCTGGTTCAGGCTGCCGATGCCGGACGAGGCATAGCGCACGCCTTCGGGCCTGGCCTTGGCCAGCGCCACCAGCTCGCGCACATTGGCCACGGGCAGCGCGGGATTGGCGGCAATCACCAGCGGAAAGCGCACCAGCTGCGAGATTGGCGAGAAATCGCGGAAGGTGTCGTAGGGCAGCTGCTTGTAGGCGAAAGGGTTGATGGCGTGGGTGTCGAAGGCCATCAACAGGGTGGTGCCGTCCGGCTTCGCGCGCGCCACGGTGCTCGATGCGATCAGGCCGCCCGCGCCCGGCTTGTTGTCGACCACCACGGTCTGCCCCAGCGCCGCCTTCAGCCCGGGCTGCAGCTGCCGGGCCACGATGTCGACGCTCCCGCCTGGCGGGAACGGCAGCACCAGCGCGATCGGGCGGTTGCCCGCCAGCGGTTCGGCGCCGGTGGCGGCAGCGGCGTGGAGCATCGGGACGGGCATGGCGCCCAGCGGCAGGATCTTGAGCAGCAGGCGGCGGCGCCGCGTGCGTTCGGCAGAGGACATCAGGGTTTTCAGGCTGGATTCCTGGCCGGTTGCGCGGCCAGCTGCGGCCGCAAACCCGTGCCCCGACGGGCATGGCCGGCGACCGCCGGGACAAAAAGAAAAGGGGCGGCATGACTGCCGCCCCCGTATTTTGCCCGATGACCGGCCACGTTGCTGGCAACGCGGCCGATAACCGCTCAGGCTTCTGCGCGCTGTTCCTCGGGCGCCTCGGGCGGTTCCGGCTCGATCTCGGAGAAATCGAGCTTGATCTGGTCCTGCTCGTCCAGGTCCACCACCACCTTGCCGCCCGAAACCAGCCTGCCGAACAGCAGTTCGTCGGCCAGGGCCTTGCGGATCATGTCCTGGATCAGGCGCTGCATCGGGCGCGCGCCCATCAGCGGATCGAACCCCTTGTGCGCCAGGAACTTGCGCAGCTTCTCGGTAAAGCTGGCTTCCACCTTCTTCTCGTGCAGCTGCTCTTCCAGCTGCATCAGGAACTTGTCGACCACGCGCAGGATGATTTCCTCGTCCAGCGAGCGGAAGCTGATCATGGCATCCAGCCGGTTGCGGAACTCCGGCGTGAACATGCGCTTGATGTCAGCCATCTCGTCGCCCTGCTCGCGCGAACTGGTGAAGCCGATGGTGGCGCGGTTCATGGTCTCCGCCCCCGCGTTGGTGGTCATGATGATGATCACGTTGCGGAAGTCGGCGCGCCGGCCGTTGTTGTCGGTCAGCGAACCATGGTCCATCACCTGCAGCAGGATATTGAAGATATCCGGATGCGCCTTCTCGATTTCATCCAGCAGCAGCACGCAGTGCGGCTTCTTGGTGACGGCCTCGGTCAGCAGGCCGCCCTGGTCAAAGCCGACGTATCCCGGCGGCGCGCCGATCAGGCGGCTCACCGCGTGGCGTTCCATGTACTCGGACATGTCGAAGCGCAGCAGCTCGATGCCCATGATGAAGGCGAGTTGCTTGGCGACCTCGGTCTTGCCCACGCCCGTGGGGCCGGAGAACAGGAACGAGCCAATCGGCTTGTCGGTCTTGCCCAGGCCGGCGCGCGACATCTTGATCGCCGAGGCCAGTGCCTCGATCGCCGGATCCTGGCCGAACACCACCGACTTCAGGTCGCGGTCCAGGGTCTGCAGCTTGCTGCGGTCGTCCTGGTTCACGCTCTGCGGCGGGATGCGCGCGATGCGCGAGACGATGTCCTCGATCTCGCCCTTGCCGATGGTCTTCTTCTGCTTGGACTTCGGCAGGATGCGCTGCGCCGCGCCGGCTTCGTCGATCACGTCGATCGCCTTGTCGGGCAGGTGGCGGTCAGTAATGAAGCGGGCCGACAGCTCCGCCGCCGCGGTCAGTGCCGAGGCCGCGTACTTGACGCCGTGGTGCTCCTCGAAGCGCGACTTCAGGCCGCGCAGGATCTGCACGGTCTGGTCGACCGAAGGCTCGACCACGTCGATCTTCTGGAAGCGCCGCGACAGCGCCGCGTCCTTCTCGAAGATGCCGCGATATTCCGTGAAGGTGGTCGCGCCGATGCACTTGAGCTGGCCCGACGACAGCGCCGGCTTGAGCAGGTTGCTGGCGTCCAGCGTCCCGCCCGAGGCAGCGCCCGCGCCGATCAGCGTGTGGATCTCGTCGATGAACAGGATCGCGTTCGGATTGTCCTTGAGCGACTTCAGCACGCCCTTCAGGCGCTGCTCGAAGTCGCCGCGGTACTTGGTGCCGGCCAGCAGCGCGCCCATGTCGAGCGAGTAGACGGTCGCCTTTTCCAGGATGTCCGGCACCTCGTTCTTGGTGATGCGCCAGGCCAGGCCCTCGGCGATCGCGGTCTTGCCGACGCCGGCCTCGCCCACCAGCAGCGGGTTGTTCTTGCGCCGGCGGCACAGCACCTGGACCACCCGCTCGACTTCGCTCTCGCGGCCGATCAGCGGGTCGATCTTGCCGGCCTTGGCCAGCGTGTTCAGGTTCTGGGTGTATTGCTCGAGCGGGCTTTCCTTGCCGTCGCCGCCCTCGCCTTCGCCGGCGGCATCGCCATGCTTGGCGGGCTCGGACTGGTCCTTGCGGATGCCGTGGCTGATGAAATTGACCACGTCCAGCCGCGTCACGCCCTGCTGCTGCAGGTAATAGACGGCGTGCGAATCCTTCTCGCCGAAAATCGCGACCAGCACGTTGGCACCCGTCACTTCCTTCTTGCCGTTGGAAGTGGACTGGACGTGCATGATCGCGCGCTGGATCACGCGCTGGAAACCGAGCGTGGGCTGGGTATCGACCTCGTCGGTACCCGGCACTACCGGCGTGTTATCCGCGATGAAGTTCTTAAGGCTGGTGCGCAGGTCTTCTATATTGGCCGCGCAGGCGCGCAAGACTTCCGCTGCCGTGGGATTGTCGAGCAATGCCAGCAGCAGGTGCTCCACGGTAATGAACTCGTGGCGTGCCTGCCTGGCTTCGACAAACGCCATATGCAGGCTCACTTCCAATTCTTGCGCAATCATGCTTCCTCCATCACGCACTGCAGGGGATGCCCCGCCTGCCGCGCGTGCGTTGACACCAGCTCGACCTTGGTCGCTGCAATATCCCTGGTGTAGATACCGCAGACGCCCTTTCCTTCCCGGTGCACGGTGAGCATGATCTGCGTCGCCGTTTCCCGGTCCCTGCTGAAATACTGCTGCAGGATCATCACTACAAACTCCATCGGAGTGTAGTCGTCATTAAGCAGCACCACCTTGAACATGGCGGGCGGTTTAAGCGCCTGCTCTTTCCGCTCCAGGATGGTGCCTGCTTCGCGTTGTGGGACATTCGCAAGCCGTGTAGCCATGGCTTTATTCTAACCCTTACTCGCAACTCTGCAATTTGGGGAAAAGGCGCCGGATTCAAGAGCCGGGCCACCTGTTTCCGGTGGTGGAAGGACGCGGGATTTCACGCGGGAGGCATTGCAAGGCACGTGGCCGGCGCGGGCGGGACAGCAAGCACGGCGGCCCTGGCGCATGCCGCCAAGGTACCACCAGGTGCCGTCCCATTCCCGCCACACCCTGCTGGCAGTGGGGAATCCGCCAACTTGACAGTATCCTGCTTTGCCAGAAGAATCGTTCGCACACCTGTCGACGGCCAACGAGCCAAAGCAACAGCCGAGGCAGGTGATCCGTGAGCAGGGAGGCCACGGCCGCCGCGGCGGCGAGTCAGCATCGAGACTGGCCGCCACGCGATTGCACCTCGCCGCGCGTCATCGCCGGCCGCACCTCAGGACGCGGCAGGTCATGGCGCCGCAGTCCGTGCCGTCTGGCTGGCAAGGCTTCCCCGCTTTGAAATCTGCTATTTCGTGGGGGAGTATATGGCAAGCGGTATCGTCAAATGGTTCAATGACGCCAAGGGCTTCGGGTTCATCAAGCCGGACGAGGGCGAAGAAGAACTGTTTGCGCACTTTTCGGCTATCCAGATGTCCGGCTTCAAGACGCTGAAGGAAGGTCAACGCGTCTCGTTCGAGGTGGTCCAGGGCCCCAAGGGCAAGCAAGCCACCAATATCCAGGACGCCAGCTAAAGCGCGCCGCGACCGCATCCCGGCCGCAGAGCCGCGGAGCGGTCAACCAGGATGTGGGGGGAGCTCCCCCGGGACGGGATCGATGCCGGCGCCCCGCGTTGCCGACACGGCGGCGCGGCGGGTGCCGGCTCGGATCAGCTGCACGCTCCACATCCGACCGAAAGCCCGGCCTTGCGCCGGGCTTTCTGCTTGGGCCCCGGGGTCCGGGCCATCAGGCCCAGCCGTCGATCTTGAGCCCGCTGGCCTGCTCGGCTTCTTCCCTGGTGACCTTGCGCACAGTCTGGCCGAAGGTCCAGACATGGCCCTCCGCGTCCCGGGCCGTATAGGTCCGGTCGCCGTAGAACTCGTCCTGCGGCTCGCGCAGGATCACGGCCCCGGCGGCGCGGGCGCGCTCGCAATGCTGGTCCAGCCCTTCCTGCAGGTGCACGTGCAGGGTCTGGGTATTCTTGCCCCCGATCGAGGCCGGGCTGGCGGTAAAGTCTGCCCACTCGCTGCCCACCATCAGGTAGCTGTCGCCGAAACGCATTTCAGAATGCACCAGCTGGTCCTGCTGGTCACGGATCACCATGACCCGCTCAAAGCCGAAGGCGCGCTCCAGCCAGTCCAGGGCCGCCAGCGGGTCCTTGTAGAAGAGGGCCGCACCGAACGCGGTGCGGCGGAAGGGATCGTCCATGCCTGTCTCCTCGGGCCGCCAGGCCCGTCAGTCCAACCCCTGACGTTCTAGGCAACACTGGCGCCCGGGGCAAGAAAAAACCCCGGCGCCGACCAGACGGCACCGGGGTTTTCCTTGGCAGGTCGCCCGCCGCAGCGGGAGTCCGTGCTTACATATTGTCGATCATCACCTGGCCAAAGCCCGAGCACGACACCTGCGTCGCGCCTTCCAGCAGGCGGGCGAAGTCATACGTCACCTTCTTGGACAGGATCGACTTCTCCATCGACGAGATGATCAGGTCCGCGGCTTCGGTCCAGCCCATGTGACGCAGCATCATTTCGGCCGACAGGATTTCGGAGCCCGGGTTGACGTAGTCCTTGCCGGCGTACTTCGGCGCGGTGCCATGGGTGGCCTCGAACATGGCGACCGAGTCAGACATGTTGGCACCCGGGGCGATGCCGATGCCGCCGACCTGCGCGGCCAGCGCGTCGGAGACATAGTCGCCGTTCAGGTTCAGCGTGGCGATCACCGAGTATTCGGCCGGACGCAGCAGGATCTGCTGCAGGAAGGCGTCGGCAATGGCGTCCTTGACCACGATGTCCTTGCCGGTCTTCGGGTTCTTGAACTTGCACCACGGGCCGCCGTCGACCAGCTCGGCGCCGAATTCCTTTTGCGCCAGTTCGTAGCCCCAGTCACGGAAGCCACCTTCGGTGAACTTCATGATGTTGCCCTTGTGCACCAGCGTCACCGACGGCTTGTCGTTGTCGATGGCGTACTGGATCGCCTTGCGCACCAGGCGCTCGGTGCCCTCGCGCGAGACCGGCTTGATGCCGATGCCCGAGGTCGCCGGGAAGCGGATCTTCTTGACGCCCATCTCGTCCTGCAGGAACTTAATGAGCTTCTTCGCCTGCTCGCTCTCGGCCGCCCATTCGATGCCGGCGTAGATGTCCTCCGAGTTCTCGCGGAAGATCACCATGTCGGTCTTTTCCGGTTCACGCACCGGCGAGGGCACGCCCTTAAAGTAGCGCACCGGGCGCAGGCAGACGTACAGGTCCAGCTGCTGGCGCAGCGCCACGTTCAGCGAGCGGATGCCGCCGCCCACCGGCGTGGTCAGCGGGCCCTTGATCGAGACCACATAGTCCTTGAGCACCTCCAGGGTTTCGTCCGGCAGCCACACGTCCGGGCCGTAGACCTTGGTCGACTTCTCGCCGGCGTAGATCTCCATCCAGGCGATCTTGCGCTTGCCGCCATAGGCCTTGGCCACGGCCGCATCGACCACCTTGATCATCACCGGGGTGATATCGAGGCCCGTACCGTCGCCTTCGATGTAAGGAATGATCGGATTGTCCGGGACATTCAGCGAAAAGTCCTGGTTGACCGTGATCTTTTCGCCGGCCGGAACCTTGATATGTTGGTACATGACGTCTCCAGTACGGAACGGTTGTGACTGCCGCCGGTTCGTGGCCGGTCGGCGAGATTCGGGGAGATGGCGCTGTGGCATTGTAGCGGGCCTTACCGCGCGCCCGTGCTGCATTGCATCACCCTTGCGCCACCCTGGGCTGCCTTCAGTCTTATATAAGACACAAGACTAATTTCGTATTATGCAGCAATTTTTCATCATCCGCCAATCGGGCCGGACCCCAGATCCTTCGATCTCCCGGCCCGGCGCGCCGCTGGGGCATACTTGCGCCCCATGACCCTGATTGCCCTGAACAAGCCGTTTGGCACCATGAGCCAGTTCTCGGAACACCCGACGCGCCCGACGCTGGCCGCGTGCGTGAGCGTGCCCGGCGTCTACCCGGCCGGGCGGCTCGATGCCGACAGCGAGGGCCTGCTGCTGCTGACCGACGACGGCGCGCTGCAGGCCCGCATCGCCGACCCGCGCCACAAGCTGGAGAAGACCTACCTGGCACAGGTCGAAGGCATTCCGGATGCCGCCGCGCTGGCCCGGCTGCGCGCCGGGGTAGACCTGGGCGACTTCGTCACGCAGCCGGCCAGGGTACGCGCGATCGAGGCACCAGACTGGCTGTGGCCGCGCCAGCCGCCGGTGCGCTTTCGCGCGGCGATCCCGACCGCGTGGCTGGAGCTGAAGATCCGCGAGGGCAAGAACCGGCAGGTGCGCCGCATGACCGCCGCGGTCGGCTTTCCCACATTGCGGCTGGTGCGCGTCGGGATCGGCCCGCTCGACCTGCGGGCGCTCGGCCTCGCGCCCGGGGCCTGCTGCGAGGTGTTGCCCGCGCAACTGGGACTGGCACCGGCAGCACCGCACATGCGCCAGGAGCCGGCACCGCGATCCCATGTCTCGAAGACCAGACAGGCGAACGACACCAAGCGGCGTTCTCGTTACAAAAACTAACAAGTCGCGGGTCAACGCTGGCGACCGCGGCCTCGTTCTTGTCGGGGACACGTCCTATCACGCGTCAATCTTTCCGACTGTTCTCATCCTTCGAGGTAATACGTCATGAAAAAACTGATCGCTGCTCTGGTTGTTGGCCTGTTCGCCACCGGCGCCTTCGCCCAGGCTTCGGCACCTGCTGCCGCCGACGCTGCAGCGCCCGCGGCCACCAAGGAAGCCCCGAAGACCACGACCAAGAAGAAGACCACCCACAAGAAGCACAGCAAGAAGAAGGCTGCCCCCGCCGCTTCGGCCCCGGCTGCCCAGTAATCGCTGGCGCCCCTCCCTGCCCCGTGCGCTCGCGAGGCAGGAAAGAGAAGGCAGGCTGCCGCCAGGCGCCTGCCTTTTTTGTTGCCGCGATTGCTCGTGATGCGCGACGTACCGCCCGCCGCACATCGGCACGGCGCGCGTGCGCTATGCTTGCGGCTGCTGCCCGCGCCATTTCAGACTGAACACCATGCCCTTCCTGTCCAACACGCTGTTGTCACGATGCTCCTCGATTGCCGGCCTGCTCGCGCTGAGCGCCGGGATCGCGCACGCGCAGGCCGCGCTGCCGGTGGTGCCGCTCACCGCGGGCATGTTTGCGATCCAGGCCGAGGTTGCCGCCACGCCGGCAGCGCGCGAACAGGGGCTGATGTACCGCACGACCATGGCCCCCAACGCCGGCATGCTGTTCGTGTTCGAGCAGAAGGCGGGCCACTGCTTCTGGATGCGCAACACCGAGCTGCCGCTGTCGATCGCCTTCCTGGCCGATGACGGCACCATCGTCAATATCGAGGACATGGCGCCGCGCACGGAGAGCAACCATTGCCCGAAGGCGGCGATCCGCTATGCGCTGGAAATGAACAAGGGATGGTTCGCGCAGAAAGGCATCAAGGCCGGCGCGAAAATCGGCGGACTGCCGCAGCCTCGCTGAGTGCGGCAGCGCCAGGCGGCGCCGGCAGGAGCGCCGGCGCGGAGGGCAAGAATCAGTCGCGGAAGTTGTTGAAGTCCAGCGGCGCCTCGGACACGTCCTTGCGCAGCATCGCCATCACGCTTTGCAGGTCGTCGCGCTTGGCGCCCGACACGCGCACCGCATCGCCCTGGATGCTGGCCTGCACCTTGATCTTGCTGTCCTTGATGATGCGCACGATCTTCTTGGACAGGTCGCCGGTCACGCCCTTCTTGATCGTGATCACCTGCTTGACCTTGTCGCCGCTGATCTTGTCGATCTTGCCGTAGTCCAGGAAGCGCACGTCCACGTTGCGCTTGGCCATCTTGTTGATCAGCACATCCTTGACCTGGCTCAGCTTGAAATCATCGTCGGCAAAGGCAGTCAGTTCATTTTCCTTGTGCTCGACCCGGGCGTCCGAACCCTTGAAATCGAAGCGCGTCGAGATTTCCTTGTTGGCCTGCTCGACGGCGTTCTTCACCTCGACCATGTTCGCTTCGCACACTACATCAAACGACGGCATTGCATTCTCCTTGTGATCCGTATGCCCGGAAGCCGGCCGCGCACGGCGCCTTCCGTATAATCCAGCCTACCTCGCAGTTCCGGGTCGCTTGCCCTCCAGCGGCGGCCGCGTCACCTTTCCCTTGCATGGCAGATTTCCACGAATTCTATCCCCTGCGTCGCCACAATACATTCGGATTCGACGCGCGCGCGCGCTTTGCGGTGCATGTGCGCAGCGAAGGCGACCTGACCGCGGCCCTGGCCGACCCGCGTGCCGACGGCCTGCCGCTGGTGGTCCTGGGCGGCGGCAGCAATGTGGTGCTGACCGGCGACCTGGACGCGCTGGTGCTGCTGATGGAAATCCCCGGCTACCACCCGGAGGAGACTGGCGATGCCTGGCTGGTCACCGCCGGCGCCGGCGAGAACTGGAACGCGCTGGTCAACCGCACCATCGCCGACGGCATGCCCGGCCTGGAAAACCTGGCGCTGATCCCCGGTACCGCGGGCGCCGCGCCGATCCAGAACATCGGCGCCTACGGGGTGGAACTGCGCGAGCGCTTCGAAGGCGTGCGCGCCTATGACCGCCACACCGGCGCATTCGTGTGGCTGGACCTGCGGGCCTGCGGCTTCGGCTACCGCGACAGCCTGTTCAAGCGCGCCGGCGCCAGCCGCTACATCATCACGGCGGTGACGCTGAGCCTGCCCAAGGCGTGGCAACCGGTGCTGTCGTACGGGGAGCTGGCGCGCGAACTCGATGGCCGGGCCGCGCCCGATGCGGGCACGATTCGCGACACCGTGGTCGCGATCCGTTCGCGCAAGCTGCCCGACCCGGCGCAGCTGGGCAATGCGGGCAGCTTCTTCAAGAATCCGCTGGTCAGCGCCGCGCAGCGCGACGCGCTGCTGCAGGCCAACCCGGACCTGGTCAGCTATGCGCAGCCGGACGGCTCGTACAAGCTGGCCGCCGGCTGGCTGATCGACCGCTGCGGCTTCAAGGGCGTAACCGATGGGCCGGTGGGCGTCTACGGCAAGCAGGCGCTGGTGCTGGTGCACCACGGCGGCGGCACCGGCGCGATGCTGCTGGCACTGGCCAACCGTATCGCCGATGCGGTGCAGGCGCGCTTTGGCGTGCGCATCGAACCGGAGCCGGTAGTGCTGTAAAGCAGGCGGGCCAGGACCGGCCCGCCGCGCCTGTCACGCGAAGTGGCAGACGTAGTCCAGCGTTTCCTGCACCTCGATATCGAAGCTGCTGTTGCCCGGCACGCTGAACTGCTGGCCTGCGCCATAGGTCTGCCAGTCTTCCGAACCGGCCAGGCGCACGCGGCAGGTGCCGGCGTTGATTTCCATGATCTCGGGCGCGCCGGTGTTGAAGGTCAGCGCGGCCGGGAAGATCACGCCCAGCGTCTTGCGGGTGCCGTCCGGGAACAGCACGGTGTGGCTGACGCACTTGCCGTCAAAGTACAGGTTGGCTTTCTTGACGACCGACACGTTGTCGAACTGGCTCACTTCCATCTCCTTTGGTTTCTGTACGAAAGACGTAAAAAGAGGGGCCATCGCGGCCCCTCCCTGTTCGCCCCCGCGCCGCGCTGGTTCAGTAGCGGCCGCAGAGCAGGTATTCCATCAGCGCCTTCTGCACGTGCAGGCGGTTCTCGGCCTCTTCCCAGACCACGCTCTTGGGACCGTCGATCACGGCGGCCTCGACTTCCTCGCCGCGGTGCGCCGGCAGGCAGTGCATGAAGAGCGCGTCGGGCTCGGCGCGGTCCATCATCGGGGTGGTGACCATCCAGTCCTTGAAGGCGCGCTTGCGGGCGTCGTTCTCGGCCTCGAAGCCCATGCTGGTCCAGACATCGGTGGTGACCAGGCTGGCGCCCTGGCAGGCCGTGAGCGGATCGTCGAAGACCTTGACCAGGCCGGCGGCCGACGCCGGCACCATGGCCGGATCGAGCTGGTAGCCCGGCGGCGCCGAGAAATGGAAGGTGAAGCCCAGCCGCTCGGCGGCCTGGATCCAGGTGTAGGCCATGTTGTTGGCATCGCCGATCCACGCCACGGTCTTGCCGCGGATGCTGCCGCGCTGCTCGATGTAGGTGAAGACGTCGGCCAGCACCTGGCACGGGTGGTATTCGTTGGTCAGGCCGTTGATCACCGGCACGCGCGAATGCGCGGCAAAGCGCTCGATGATGTCCTGGCCGAAAGTGCGGATCATGATGATGTCGACCATGCGCGAGATCACCTGCGCCGCATCCTCGATCGGCTCGCCGCGGCCCAGTTGCGAGTCGCGCGTGTTCAGGAACACCGCGTGGCCGCCGAGCTGGTGGATGCCGGCTTCGAACGACAGGCGCGTACGCGTGGAATTCTTCTCGAAGATCATGGCCAGCGTGCGGTCGTGCAGCGGGTGCCAGGTCTCGTAGTTCTTGAACTTGGCCTTCAGGATCCGCGCGCGATCCAGCAGGTACTCATACTCGTCGGGAGTGAAGTCGCTGAACTGGAGGTAATGCTTGATCGGGGTTGAGCTCATAAAACAAAGAAGGCGGCTCGGTGGGGACGCGCCGTCACGAAGTGTTCATGACTCAAGCGCGCCGCGGAGCCGCCTTTCGCGTCGCATACGCAATTTAACTGCAAGAATCATAAGGGATTATTTCTGCTTTGGCGAGTCCGGGACAACCCGGCACGGACTTGCGCCCTGCACTTGCCCGGGCCCGCTGACAGGTTCCCGACAGGATTCGCCCTTATGCGCAACTCTTATATAAGATATAATACCCGCTGATTCACGCGGGGCCCGGCATACCCATGCCGCTGCCCGCCGCCGGCATCAAAAGTGCCCCCGCAAGACACCGACGCCCCGCCTTCCGGCTGGAACCAGCGCGAACCAAACGCGCCCCGGCCGCGTCAAACGGGCGCCCGTCCAGCGGGTTTACCGTCGAGTCGTCCGCCTCACCCGCAGTGTCCAGCCTCATGAACCCCAACGTTCGCGAATTCTTTATCCAAGGCATTACCAAGGAAGGCAAGACCTTCCGCCCGAGCGACTGGGCCGAACGGCTGTGCGGCGTGATGGCGCAGTTCCGCCCCGAGGGCGACAGCGGCGACCCGCGCCTGACCTACTCCCCTTACGTGCGGCCGATCTTCGCCGGCAATGTCAAATGCGTGGTGGTGGACGTGCGGCTGCGCGACATTGAACCCAAGGCGCTGGATTTCGTGCTCAATTTTGCGCGCGACAACAACCTGCAGCTGGTTGAAGCCTGTTCGCTGGAATAAGCCTGCCGGCCTGGCGCCGGAAAGCAAAAAAGCTCGTCGGATGACGAGCTTTTTTGTTGGCGGATGCCTGGGCACCCGCCTCTGCTGGACCGCCGGGGCGGCCCGGGCAGCGATCAGGCAGCCATCGACTTGATGGCGGCCGACAGGCGCGACTTGTGACGTGCAGCCTTGTTCTTGTGCACGATCTTCTTGTCGGCAATGCTGTCGATCACGGCTTGCGAGTTCTTGAAGATCTCGGCGGCAGCGGCCTTGTCGCCAGCGTCGATGGCCTTGCGGACGGCCTTGACGGCGGTGCGCAGACGCGAACGCAGGCTGGAGTTGTGAGCGTTCTGGGCAACGGCCTGGCGGGCGCGCTTGCGAGCTTGTGCGGAATTTGCCATGTAAAAATATCCTGAATTCAGATGCGTGCCGCGGGGGACACAACAATTAAGTCATATCGAGCGACCCGGGATGCACTGACACACGAATCCGGAACGCAACTGTCCTTGTGAATCGGCAATTATACACAGATGCCGGCGCACAAAGCAACACGGCGGACACTTTGCCAGCTCAGGCCGGGCGGGCGCCGGGCCGATCCGTATAATAAACGCCACATTGTGCCGGGGCACGTGGCGCGCCGGCAACTTTATCGCCCGGACCGCGTCTCAGTGGCGTCCCCGGCATGCGGTGCGCCCGCACCGATCCACCGTCCCGCACCGACCCGCACCTTGAACCTGCTCAAAGCGCTCGCCACCATCAGCAGCCTGACGATGCTCTCGCGCGTCACCGGCCTCGTGCGCGAGATCCTGATCGCCCGCGCCTTCGGCGCGTCGGAGATGACCGACGCGTTCAACGTGGCCTTCCGCATTCCCAACCTGCTGCGCCGCATTTTCGGCGAAGGCGCGTTCTCGCAGGCCTTCGTGCCGATCCTCGGCGAATACCACACCAAGCGCGGCAACGAGCCGACCAAGGCACTGATCGACGCCGTCGCCACGGTCATGACCTGGGTGCTGATGGGCGTGTCCCTGCTTGGCGTGATCGGGGCACCGCTGGTGATGACCGCGGTCGCCACCGGCTTCCGCGGGCAAAGCGAAACGTATACCGCGGCCGTGTTCATGACGCGGGTGATGTTCCCGTATATCGGCCTGATCTCGCTGGTGGCGCTGGCGTCCGGCATCCTCAATACCTGGCGCAAGTTCGCGGTGCCGGCCTTCACGCCGGTGCTGCTCAACCTGTGCCTGATCATCGCGGCCCTGTTCGTCGGCCCGCACATGGACCAGCCGATCTACGCGCAGGCGTGGGGCGTGCTGGTCGGCGGCGTGCTGCAGCTGGCGATCCAGGTGCCGGCGCTGCGGCGCCTGGGCGTGATGCCGCGGCTGAGCTTCAACCTGCGCGCGGCGTGGTCCGATCCCGGCGTGCGCCGCATCCTGCGGCAGATGGGGCCGGCGCTGCTGGCCGTGTCGGTGGCGCAGATCAGCCAGATCATCAATACCAATATCGCCTCGCGGCTGGCCGCGGGCAGCGTCTCTTACCTGACCTATGCCGACCGGCTGATGGAATTCCCGACCGCGCTGCTGGGCGTGGCGCTGGGGACGATCCTGCTGCCGAGCCTGTCCAAGGCCAACGCCTCGGGCGACCATGCCGAGTACTCGAGCCTGCTCGACTGGGGCCTGCGCCTGACCTTCCTGCTGGCGGTGCCCTGCGCGGTGGGGCTGTTCGTGTTCGGCGCGCCGCTGACCGCCGTGCTGTTCAACTATGGCAAGTTCGACGCCCACGCGGTCGAGATGACGCGCCAGGCGCTGGTCTCGTACGGCGTCGGCCTGATGGGGCTGATTTCGATCAAGATCCTGGCGCCCGGCTTCTATGCGCGCCAGGATATCCGCACGCCGGTGAAGATCGCACTGCTGGTGCTGGTGATCACGCAGGCCTGCAACTATGCGTTCGTGCCGTGGATCGGCCATGCCGGGCTGGCGCTGTCGATCAGCGCCGGCGCCACCATCAACGCGCTGCTGCTGTTCTTCGGCCTGCGCCGGCGCGGCCTGTACCGGCCGGCGCCGGGCTGGTGGCTGTTCCTGGCGCAGCTGTGCGCCTCGGTGCTGCTGCTGTCCGGCATGCTGCTCTGGTTCGCGCGCAACTTCGACTGGATCGGACTGGGCGCGACGCCGCTGCTGCGCATCGCGCTGCTGGCTTCGTGCCTGGTACTTGCAGCGGTGGTCTACTTCGGTACACTGTGGCTCATGGGACTGCGCTACTCTGCCTTCAGGCGCCGCGCCGGCTGATGGGCCAGCGAATCTGCCAACGCATGGGCCACCTAACGAGCCGGCAATGGTGACCCACGCTGCGCGCGGTGCCGGCGGCTGCACCGGGAAACCGACATGACATCCACCAAAGTCCTGGATTATTTCGCCAGCCTCGTGGCTGACGAAAACGGCATCCCGCTGACCGAAACCGCGCTGTCCATCGCGCAGGACGCCTACCCCGACCTGGACCTGCAGGCCGAGCTTGCGGCGCTGGACGTGCTGGCGCTGCGCCTGAAGCGCCGGATCGCCGAAGGCACCCCCGCGATCCAGCGGCTGCGCCTGCTGAACCATTTCTTTTATCGCGACCTGGGTTTCGGCCCGAACGCGAACGACTACTACGACCCCGACAACTCCTACCTGAACGTGGTGCTGCGCCAGCGGCGCGGCATCCCGATCTCGCTTGCGGTGCTGTTCATGGAGCTGGGCCAGCAGATCGGCCTGCCGCTCAAGGGCGTGTCGTTCCCCAACCATTTCCTGCTGCGCATGACGATTCCTGCCGGCGAGGTGATCCTGGACCCGCTCACCGGCGAGACCCTGTCGAAGGAACGGCTGCAGGAAATGCTGGATCCGTACCTGGAGCGCGAAGGCATCAGCGATGCCAGCCAGGTGCCGCTGGGCCTGTTCCTGCGCGCGGCCAGCCACCGCGAGATCGTCGCGCGCATGCTGCGCAACCTGAAGGCAATCTACCTGCAGGAGTCGCGCTGGCAGCGGCTACTGGCGGTGCAGAACCGGCTGGTGATCCTGCTGCCGGGTTCGATCGAGGAAGTGCGCGACCGGGGGCTGGCGTACGCCAACCTGGAGTGCTTCCGACCCGCGCTGGCCGACCTGGAAGCCTATGTGCTGGCCCGGCCCGATGCGGCCGATATCGGCCAGATCCGCGAGCGCATGCCGGCGCTGCGGATGATGAGCCGCAGCCTCAACTAAGAACCCGCTTCATAGTGAAAAAGGGGCGCGAAGGCTGCGCGGCCCCTCACTGGCTCAGCGCTCCACGCGCGTGGGCCGGCGGCGGTTGCCGCGCACCAGCTTCCACAGCCCGCCCAGCACCAGCGGCACCACGGCCGCGCCGATGCCGGCCAGCACGATCAGGTTCAGGTACTGGCGGATGAACGGCAGGTTGCCGAAGAAGTAGCCGGCAAAGACCAGGCCGACCACCCAGGCCACGGCGCCGACCACGTTGAACATCTGGAAGCGCGCAAAGGTCATCTGCGACACGCCCGCCACGAACGGGGCGAAGGTGCGCACGATCGGCACGAAGCGCGCCATCACCAGCGTCTTGCCGCCGTGCCGCTCATAGAAGTCATGGGTGCGGCGCAGCGCATCCTGGTCCAGGAAGCGCCACTGGTGGTCGAACACCTTGGGCCCGATCCAGCTGCCCACCAGGTAGTTGACGGTATTGCCGGAAATCGCCGCCACCAGCAGCAGGCCGATCAGTGCCCACTCGTTCATGGCGCCGGTTGCGCAGAAGGCGCCCGCGATAAACAGCAGCGAGTCGCCCGGCAGGAATGGAAGGACCACCAGACCGGTTTCGGCAAAGACGATCAGGAACAGGATGGCATAGACCCAGTGGCCGTACTGGTCGATGACCGTGCCGAGGTATTTGTCGACATGCACCAGCATGTCGATGAGCTGCAAAGCGAGATCCAAGTCGTTCCCCGTTGATGGTTTGGTTGACTGCGTTCTGTCCGATGCGGCCTGGGCCGCCTTGGCCTGAATCATACAAGAGCCGCCGCGCCAATCCGTCACCTGCGGCGCCTTTGCGCGTCCGACTCCGTGCGGGCGTCCACGTATAATCGCCGGATGCCTGCCTCCGCCTCCAGCACCGCCCTGCGCACCACCCAGCAGCCGCGCCCGATCCGGCCGCTGCCGGACCAGCTCATCAGCCAGATCGCCGCCGGCGAAGTGGTGGAACGACCGGCCTCGGTGGTCAAGGAGTTGCTGGAAAACGCGCTCGACGCCGGCGCCACGCAGCTCGGCATCCGGTTGGAAGAAGGCGGCGTGCGGCGCATCGTCATCACGGACAACGGCTGCGGCATCCCTGCGGCAGAGTTGCCGGTCGCGCTGATGCGCCACGCCACCAGCAAGATTGCGTCGCTCGACGAACTGGAATCGGTGCTGACGCTGGGCTTCCGCGGCGAGGCCCTGGCCTCGATCGCCTCGGTGTCCCAGCTGGCCCTGACCAGCCGCACCGCGGCCGATGCCCATGCCACCCAGGTCAGCGCCGATACCGGCACGGTGCAGCCTGCCTCGGGCGGGGTCGGCACCACCGTCGACGTGCAGCACCTCTACTTCAACACGCCAGCGCGCCGAAAGTTCCTCAAATCGGAGCAAACCGAGCTGGGGCACTGCCTGGAGATGGTGCGGCGCGTGGCGCTGGCGCGGCCCGACGTGACCATCTCGGTCCACCACAACGGCAAGCCGCTGGAGCACTGGAATGCCGGCGACGTCGCGACCCGCACCGCGCAGGTGCTGGGCAATGACTTTGCCCGCGCCCGCCTGCCACTGGACGAAGAGGCCGACACGCTGCACCTGTATGGCTTTGCCGGGCTGCCCACCGCCTCGCGCGGGCGGCCGGACCAGCAGTACTTCTTTGTCAACGGCCGCTTCGTGCGCGACAAGCTGCTCAACCACGCGGTGCGCAGCGCCTACCAGGACGTGCTGCACGGCGACCGCTTCCCGTCCTATGTGCTGTGCCTGGACCTGCCGCCGGAGATGGTCGACGTCAACGTGCACCCGTCGAAGATCGAAGTGCGCTTCCGTGAATCGCGCGCCGTGCACCAGTTCGTCTACCACGCGGTGCAGCGCTGCCTGGCGCGGCAGGCCGGCGGGAACGGCGACAGCCTGCATACCGACGCCGACGGCGAGATCACCCTGCCGCCTGGCGGCGCGACCCCGGCGGCCGGCGCACGGCCAGGCTATGGCGGCGGCAGTGGTGGCGGCGGCCAGTGGATCAATTATTCCGCGGCACGCCAGACCGAACTCGGCATCGCCCAGCCACGCCAGGCCTACCTGGGCATGGTGCGCGATGCCGCCGCACCGGCGGCGCGGCCCTATGGCGCCATGCCCGGCACCCCGGCGCAGCCGCCGGCCTGGCTGGCCGACGCCCAGGCGGCACGCGCCGACGACCCGCCCGGCCTGCTGGACCGGCTGCCGCCGGCGGCGCGCGCCGGCTTTGCCGATCCTGCCGACGCCCCCGACGACCACCCGCTCGGCTACGCCATCGCCCAGCTGCATGGCATCTATGTGCTGGCACAGAACGCGCGCGGGCTGGTGCTGGTGGACATGCATGCCGCGCACGAACGCATCCTGTACGAGCAGATCAAGGCCGGCCTGGACGCGCGCGACCTGGCGGTGCAGCCGCTGCTGATCCCGGTCACGCTGCCCGGCAGCCCGGTCGAGATCGGCGTGGCCGAAGAACACCAGGAGACGCTGACGCTGCTGGGCTTCGATATCGCCCCGGTGTCGCCCACCACTCTCGCGGTGCGCGCGGTGCCGGCGCTGCTGCAGCAGGCCGATGCCGAAGCGCTGGCGCGCGACGTGCTGCGCGACCTGCATGCCTATGGCGGCTCGCGCGTGCTGGCCGAGCGCCGCAACGAACTGCTGGCCACCCTCGCCTGCCACAGCGCGGTGCGCGCCAACCGCAAGCTCACGCTCGAGGAAATGAACGCGCTCTTGCGCCAGATGGAGCAGACCGAGCGCGCCGACCAGTGCAACCACGGCCGCCCGACCTGGGTGCAACTGACCGTGACCGAGCTGGACCGGCTGTTCCTGCGCGGGCAGTAAGCCGCTCGCCCGCACGACTCATCCAAGGTTTCCGATGTCCGCCGTACCCCACGATTCCGCCACGCATCCGCCCGTGGTCTGCCTGCTCGGCCCCACCGCCTCGGGCAAGACCGCGGCTGCGCTGGCACTGGCGGCCGACGCGCCGGTGGAGATCATCAGCCTGGATTCGGCGCTGGTGTACCGCGAGATGGATATTGGCACCGCCAAGCCCACGCGCGAAGAACTTGCAGCCGCGCCGCACCACCTGATCGACATCATCGACCCGGCCGACAGCTACTCCGCGGCGCAGTTCGTCACCGATGCCGAACGGCTGATCGCACAGATCCGCGCGCGCGGCCATGTGCCGCTGATCGTCGGCGGCACCATGCTCTACTACAAGGCCCTGACGCAGGGGCTCAATGACCTGCCCCAGGCCGATGCCGCGCTGCGCGCGGAGCTCGACCAGCTTGCCGCCGAGCGCGGCTGGCCGGCGCTGCATGCGATGCTGGCCGAGGTCGACCCGGTCACCGCGGCGCGGCTCGCGCCCAATGACGCGCAGCGCATCCAGCGCGCGCTGGAGATCCATCGCCTGTCCGGCCAGCCGATGTCGGCGCTGCTGGCGCGCCAGGCCGAGGGGCGCACCTTTGCCGGCGCGGCGGACCAGCGCTTCCGCGTGATTGCGCTGGAGCCATCGGACCGCCTGGCGCTGCACGCGCGCATCGCGCAGCGTTATGACGCGATGCTGGCCAACGGCTTTATCGAGGAAGTCGAGCGGCTGCGCCGGCGCGGCGACCTGCATCCGGGCTTGCCGTCGATCCGCTGCGTCGGCTACCGGCAGGTATGGGAGTACCTCGACGGCGACGCAGACTTTGCCACCATGCGCGAGCGCGGCATCGCCGCCACGCGCCAGCTGTGCAAGCGCCAGCTGACCTGGCTGCGCAGCACGCCCGAGCGGCTGGTGGTGGATTGCCTGGCGCCCGGGTATGTCGACCAGGTGCGCAAGCTGGCGGACTTCGGGCACTGACCCGATTGCATGCAAGCTGGCGCGGCAAGTGACGCACAGGCGATAATTCCGAATCCCTGTTTTCCGGAGAGCCGACCCAGCATGTCCAAGCCCGCCTTCACGCTCCGCCCCGCCACCGCCGCCGACAGCGAGACGCTGTTCAACCTGATCCTGGCGCTGGCCGAATACGAAAAGCTGACGCATATCGTCGAAGCCACGCCGCAGAAGATCCAGGATGCACTGTTCCGCGCCACGCCGCATGCCGAAGCGGTGCTGGTCGAAGTCGGCACCGATGGCGGCCGGCAAGCCGTCGGCTTTGCCCTCTTCTTCCACAATTTCTCGACCTTCCTGGCCAGGCCCGGCCTGTACCTGGAAGACCTCTATGTCGATCCGGCCTGGCGCGGCCACGGCCTGGGCAAGGCGCTGCTCAAGCACCTCGCGGCGCTGGCGGTCGAGCGCGGCTGTGGCCGCTTCGAATGGTCGGTGCTGGACTGGAACCAGCCGTCGATCGACTTCTACCAGGCCATGGGCGCCGACGTGCTTCCTGACTGGCGCATCTGCCGCGTGACCGGCGAGGCGCTGGACAAGCTCGGCGCGAAGTAAGAACGGCAACCGGCCCGACGCCGCTGTTATACACTTGATGGCGAGCCGCCATACAATAACGACATCGACTGTCTTTTTTCCGGCCGCCAACGCCAACCACCATGCCACGAACCAAAGCCGACCTGCCCGCCACCGACGGTATCAATGAGACCGACGCGGACAGTGCGCGCGGCGCGTCGGTCGAGGCCATCGCCGACCGCATCCTGACCGCGATCTGGGAGCACCGGCTGCCGCCGGGCACCAAGCTGGTCGAGGAAAAGCTGGGCGGCGTGTTCGGCGTGAGCCGCACCAAGGTGCGGCTGGCCTTTGCCAAGCTGGCGCATGAAGGCGTGCTGACGGTGCATCCCAACCGCGGCACCTTCGTCTCCAGCCCGAGCGTGGCCGAAGCGCGCCAGGTGCTGCATTCACGCCACCTGCTGGAACCCGCGCTGGTGCGCGACCTGGCCGGCGCCATCGGCGCGCCGGGTGTGCGCGCGCTGCGCGAAACCACGCGCCAGGAAGCACAGGCGCGCGACAGCAACGACCGCCGCGCCATCATCCGGCTGTCGGGCGAGTTCCACTGCAAGCTGGCGGAAATGACCGGCAACCAGTACCTGGGCAAGTACATGCGCGAGCTGTGCTCGCTGACCTGCCTGATCATCGCGCTCTATGACGCGCCGGGCGTGCCGTCGTGCCCGCACCATGAACACGACGACATCGTCGATGCACTGGAAGCCGGCGACGGCGAGCGCGCCGCGCGGCTGATGGCGGAGCACCTCGGCCATGTCGAAAGCACGCTGCGGCTGGAGCTGCCGGCTGAGGAAAAGGTCGATCTGGAAGCGGTGTTCGCCGCGGTCTGAGCCGCGGCGTCATCGGCGGCGAGGCGGCTTAGCGGTGCTCGATGCGCGCCGCCAGCGCCGCGGGCAAACCCAGCGTGGGCTTGGCATCCGGGCGGCGGAACGTGCCCGCTGTGGCCTTGCGCGGCTGCAGCGCGACCAGCGCCTCGGCCTGCTTGACGGCGGCGGCCATCTGGTCGACCACCGGCACCGGAATGCGGTCGCGCACGCGCGCGGCCAGGCCGGCCAGCGGCGCGCCGGCCAGGATCACCACATCGGCTTCATCCTCCGCCACGGCGCGGTTGGCCAGTTCCACCAGCACGGCTTCCTTCTCTTCCTGCACGTCCGACACCGAGGCAAAGCTGCCATCGAGCATGCGGATGCCGGCCAGCCGGCCGCGCAGGCCATGCATGTCCACGCACTCCTCATACCAGGGCCCCAGCGCCCGCGCAAAGGTCACGATGGCAAAGCGCCGGCCCAGCATGCAGGCCGACAGCATCGCCGCCTCGGCCATGCCCACCACCGGCAGGTCGAACAGTTCGCGCGCGCCCATCAGGCCGGGGTCGCCGAAGGCCGCGATGATGGCCGCGTCGAACTGGCCATGGTGCTCGGCCAGCATCTCGAGCGCGATGGCACCGCCGATCTGCGCCTCGGCGCGCGTGGCGATATAGGGCACGCCGCGGCTGGCGGTCAGCGGCACCAGCTCGGTGCCGGCGGCCGCGGCCTCGGTGGCAGCGGCCATCAGCCGCGCGGTGATGCCTGCGCTGGTGTTCGGATTCAGGACAAGGATTCGCATGACGTTATCCGGCAGGGTTGAGCAACGGCGCCAGCACGCTTTCGGCCAGCCTGGCCGCGGCCAGCACGTTGCGGTCGGCACCGCGCGGGCCGGCGATCTGCAGACCCGCCGGCAGCCCGTCGCGGCCATGGCCGCAGGGCACCGAAATGGCCGGCGCCAGCGCATGGTTGAAGAAGGGCGTGAACACCGCATGGGCGCGCGGCTCCACCGCCACGCCGCCGATCCGCTCCGGCCCGAGCCGGTCGTTGCGCCACGCCACGCACGGGGTGGTCGGGCACAGCAGCAGGTCATAGCCGGTAAAGAACCCGGCCATGGCCAGCGCGATCTGGTGGCTGGCTTCGCGCGCGCGGGCCACGTCGGCGCCGCTCCAGGCCAGCCCGCGCTCGATCTGGCGCGCCACGTCGGGATCGAACAGCTCCGGGTCGCGGCGCCAGGCCTCGCCGTAGAGATTGGCCAGGCCGACATGCTGCAGCGGCATCAGCGCGGCCTCGTCGGCGCCCTTCGGCCAGGCCGGGTCGGCACGCTCGATGGTCAGGCCCGCGGCCTGCAGCCGGGCCACGGCCTGCTCGAAGGCCTGCGCGACATCGTCGTCGACCGGGGTGTCCAGGCCCAGGCGCGGGCTGACCGCGATCTTCAGCGTATGCAGCGGGCGCGCGGCGCCAAGCGAGAAGCCCAGCGTATCGGGATCGCGCGGATCGGCGCCGGCCAGCGCCTCGAACATCAGCTCGGCGTCAGCCACCGTGCGCGTGATCGGCGCAATCACCTGGATGCCATTGAAGGCATGGGGAAAGCCGACCGAATCGGGAATCGCGCCGTAGGAAGGCTTGAAGCCGACCACGCCGGCATGCGCTGGCGGGCGCCGGCTGGAACCGCCGCCGTCGGTGCCCAGCGCCAGCGGCGCCATGCCGGCCGCCACCGCCACCGCGCAGCCGCCAGACGAGCCGCCCGCGGTCAGCGTGGCATCGAGCGGATGGCGCGTCAGCCCGTAGACCTTGTTGGTGGTCAGGCCCTTGCAGGCGAACTCCGAGGTATTGCCCATGCCGAGCACGATCGCGCCGGCCTGGTGCAGGCGCTCGACCGCAATCGCGTCGGCGGGCGCAATGAAGTCGCGGTACAGCTGCGAGCCCTGCGTGACGCGACGGCCCTGGCTCCAGATCACGTCCTTGACGATCACCGGCACGCCCGCCAGCAACGGGCGCTCGCCCTGCGCCAGGCGCGCGCGCAGCTGCGCCAGGTCGGCATCGACCAGTTCCTGGCGCTGCTCGAACACGGCGTTGAGCTGGTCATTGCGCGCCGCGATGCGGGCCTGGAAGGCGGCGACCACCTCGGCGGGATCGAGGCGGCCGGCGGCGACGCGGGCCGCGATAGTGGTGGCGTCCAGGCGGTTGGTCAGTTCCATGTCAGTCGTTTCAGTCAAAGCATCGGCAAGGCTGCCGTCACAGGCTGCCACCCGAGGTGCGATAGCGCGGCCTGGCCATCTCCGGCAGGCCGCACGGCAGGAACCGGCCGTGGCCGGCCTCGGCCAGCACCTCGCCCTCATGCGCCACGACCTTGCCGCGCACCAGCGTGGTCACCGGCCAGCCGGTCACGCGCAGGCCTTCATACGGGGTGTAGTCGACAGCATGATGCAGGTCGGCGTTGCGGATCGTCACCTCACGCTGCGGATCCCAGATCGCCAGGTCGGCATCGGCGCCGATGGCGATGGTGCCCTTGCGCGGATGCAGGCCGTAGAGCTTGGCGGGGTTGGTCGAGGTCAGCGCGACGAACTGGTTGACCGAGATGCGGCCGCCCACCACGCCAGCCGAGAACAGCAGCGGCAGCCGCGTTTCCAGGCCGGGAATGCCGTTGGGGATGTACTGGAACGGGACTTCCTTGCCGCCAGGCTTCTTGCCCTGCGCGTCTTCGTAGCGGAACGGTGCATGGTCGGACGAGAAGATGGTGAAGAGGCCGTCGGCCAGGCCGTCCCAGATCACTTCCTGGTTGCTGCGATCGCGCGGCGGCGGGCTGCACACGCACTTGGCGCCGTGGTAGCCGGGCTGATCGAGGTCGTCGGCGGTCAGGAACAGGTATTGCGGGCAGGTCTCGGCAAAGATCTTCATGCCGCGGTTGCGCGCCCAGCGGATCTGCTCGACCGCTTCCTTGCCCGATACATGGACGATCAGGATCGGCACGTCGACCAGTTCGGAGAAGGTGATGGCGCGGTGCGTGGCCTCGCGCTCGATCGCCATCGGCCGGGCCAGCGCGTGAAACTTCGGCGCGGTGTTGCCCGCCGCTCCCAGCTTCTCGGTCAGCCAGGCGATGCAGTCCGAATTCTCGGCGTGCACCATCACCAGCGCGCCCTCCTGGCGCGCCACCGACAGCACCTCAAGGATCTCGCGGTCGTTCAGCTTGAGGTCGTCGTAGGTCATGTAGACCTTGAACGACGAATAGCCCTCGCGGATCAGCCCCGGCAGTTCGTCCTGCAGCACCGCCTCGGTAGGATCGGCCACGATCAGGTGGAAGGCGTAGTCGACCACAGCCTTGCCGTCGGCGCGCTGGTGGTAGTCGTTCACCGCCGCGCGCAGCGAATGGCCCTTCTCCTGCGCGGCGAACGGGATCACGGTAGTGGTTCCGCCGCAGGCCGCCGACACCGAGCCGGTGCGGAAGTCGTCAGCCATCCTGAGGCCGTCCGGCATCGGCTGGTCCAGGTGGCAGTGCGCATCGACGCCGCCCGGCAAGACCAGCTTGCCGCTGGCGTCGATGGTCTGCGCGGCCTCGCCCAGGTCGTGGCCGAGTTGCACGATGCGGCCGCCGGCGATGCCGATATCGCACTGCATGGTGTCGCTGGCGGTCACCACGGTGCCGTTGCGGATGATCAGGTCGAACTGTTTCACGATACTGCTCACGAGAAGATTGTTGCTGCCGCTCGCCTTGGTCCGCATTCAGCGGTCCGCGTCGGACAGGTGCATGCGATTGGTTTCCCGCGCGGCCGCCGCGGCGATTGCGATCAGCGCGCACACCGCCGCCAGGTACAGCGCAACGGGCGCGGTGCTGCCGAAGCGGTCGAGCAGGCCCACCGCGATCAGCGGGGCCAGCGCGCCGCCGAACACACCAGCGAACTGGAAGCCGAGCGAAGCACCGGTCACGCGCACCCGGGTGGCGAACAGCTCCGGCAGGAACGACGCCAGCGGCGAGAACATGAACGACACCAGCACCATGCCGACGAACGAGGCCAGCATGATCAAAGCCGGGCTGCCGGTCTTGACCAGCGTGAAGAAGACAAAGGCCCACACCGCACCGCCGATGCCGCCGATCATCAGCACCGGGCGGCGCCCGATGCGGTCGGCCAGGTAACCGGCCACCGGGATGAACAGGATCTGCGCCACCGCACCCAGCAGCACGGCATTGAGCGCGATGCTCTTGGGCAGGCCCAGCTTGGTCGGCACGAAGTACAGCAGGAACAGGGTGAACACATAGAAGGCGATGTCGCCGCCCAGCCGCGCGCCGAAGGCGATCAGCAGCTGCTTCTTGTAGTTGCGCAGCACTTCCATGATCGGCGCGCGCGCTTCGGCGTGGGATTCCTCCAGCTTCTCGAACATGCTGGATTCACGCACGTTGGAGCGGATGTAGAGCCCGACGCCCACCAGCAGCGCCGACAGCAGGAACGGTACGCGCCAGCCCCAGCTCAGGAAGGCTTCTTCCGAGACCTGCCAGGTCACCAGCGCGAATACGCCGTTGGCGAGCAGCAGGCCGATCGGCGCGGCGAGCTGCACCAGGCTGCCGAGGATGCCGCGCCGTTTCCCTTCAGGGTCGAGCTCGTTGACCATGATCGCCGCCCCGCCCCATTCGCCGCCCAGCGCCAGGCCCTGCACCACGCGCAGCAGCACCAGCAGCACCGGTGCCAGCGCGCCCGCGGCGGCATAGGTCGGCAGCAGGCCGATACCGAAGGTGGCCAGGCCCATCATCAGCAGCGTAATGATCAGGATGGACTTGCGGCCCATCTTGTCGCCGAAATGGCCGAAGATCGCCGCGCCCAGCGGCCGCGCCACGAAGGCCACGCCGTAGCTGGCAAAGGACAGCAGCGTCGCGGTCAGCGGGTCGCTCTGCGGGAAGAACAGCTTGGGGAAGACCAGCGCGGCGGCCGATCCGTAGATGAAGTGGTCGTAGAACTCGAGCGTGGTGCCGGCGAGGCTGGCCCCGGCGACGCGCGCGACGGACTGCTTCTGGGCCGACGCGCCTTTTGCCGCTGCGTCGATGCTGACTGCTTGCATGGTGGATCCTCCAATGGTCCTGGCCTGCGCCCTGCGCCGCCGGTGGTTGCCGGCATCGCGCGGAGGCGTTGTCTCCGGACGCGGCATACGTGTGCCGCGTCTTTGCTCAGTACATTAGGCGATAAACCGCCATACAATCAAGCAAAATATTGTTTGTCAGACTTGGTGCAGATGCATGCTGGATTTTGGTGCGATGCACGAAAACGGGACTCGGGCAGCGCAGGGCACAAAGCGGGTGTGAGGCTTTGGGTAAACCCTGATGAGCCGTACGCTGGACGAAAAAAAAGCGCATGCCCTAAGGCATGCGCCGTTCTTGCCGGAAGGCTTCGGTGTCGTCAGACCACGATGGTCTGCGCCTCGCCCTCGGCGCGTTCGCGGATCTCACCGATCTGCCACACGGCCTCGCCGGCCGCTTGCAGGTGGCGAATAGCGCGCTCAGCATCTTCCTTGGCCACGATCACGACCATGCCGATGCCGCAGTTGAACACGCGGTGCATTTCGTCGTCGGCCACGCGGCCCTGCGCTTGCAGCCACTGGAACAGCGGCGGCAGCGTCCAGGCATCGCGCTTGAGCACGGCGGTGACGTCCTGCGCCAGCACGCGCGGCACATTCTCGGTCAGGCCGCCGCCGGTGATATGGGCCATGCCCTTGACCGGCAGGGTTTCGATCAGCGACAGCAGCGGCTTCACGTAGATGCGCGTCGGCGCCATGATCGCGTCCTGCAGGCGCTGGCCGTGGAAGTCGGCGTTCAGGTCCGGCTTGGCCACTTCGATGATCTTGCGCACCAGCGAGTAACCGTTGGAGTGCGCGCCCGACGAAGCCAGGCCCAGCACCACGTCGCCCGGGGTGATGGTGCTGCCGTCGATGATCTTCTTCTTTTCGACCGCACCGACGGCAAAGCCGGCCAGGTCGTATTCGCCGTCCGGGTACATGCTGGGCATTTCGGCGGTTTCGCCGCCGATCAGGGCGCAGCCGGCCAGTTCGCAACCGCGGGCGATGCCCTGGATCACGGTGGCGGCGGTGTCCACGTCCAGCTTGCCGCAGGCGAAGTAGTCGAGGAAGAACAGCGGCTCGGCACCCTGCACCAGGATGTCGTTGACGCTCATGGCGACCAGGTCCTGGCCGACGGTGTCATGGCGGTTGAGCTGGAACGCAAGCTTGAGCTTGGTGCCGACGCCGTCGGTGCCCGACACCAGCACCGGCTCCTGGAACTTCTTCGACAGTTCGAACAGCGCACCGAACCCGCCGATGCCCGCCATCACGCCTTCGCGCATGGTGCGCTTGGCAAACGGCTTGATGCGGTCGACCAGTGCGTCGCCGGCATCGATATCAACACCGGCGTCGCGGTAGGAAAGGCCTGCCTGGCCGGCGGTCGGGGATGCGCTCATGGGAACCTGCTTGTCCTGGAGGAAATAAAGTGAGGAATCCGGCGCTCGGGCCACTGCGGCTTCCGTTGCTTGGCATCGGAAGGCGGGCGCGAGTCCAGTAGAATTGCAATTTTAACGGATAGAGGCCCCCCGCTTCCAGTTTCCGGCGAGATTCCGCCGCAAACGGCGCAGTCGCCCGTCCCCCCAACTATTGATGAATGCCCCGCTGTTGAACCAAGAGGCCAAGCGTATCCTGCTCTGGGTCGTCGTGGCCGTCGCGCTGTTCGCCGCCATCATCGCGCTGGCGCCGGTGCTGACGCCGTTCCTGTTCGCGTTCATCTTCGCCTATATCCTCAACCCGGGCGTGGACTGGCTGCAGCGCCGCCGGGTGCCGCGCGCGGTCGGCGTGACGCTGATGATCCTGCTGCTGACGGTGATCTGCGTGATGCTGGTACTGCTGGCGATCGCGGTGCTGCAACGCGAGATCCCGCAGATCCGCGAACAGTTGCCGATCCTGCTGAAGAAGCTCAACTCCGTGGTCTCGCCCCGGCTGGCGGAGTTCGGCGTGCGCATCCGCTTTGACTTCCCGGGCCTGCGCAACATGCTGTCGGACCGCTTCTCCGCCAGCCCGGAAGACCTGCTGGTGGTGTTGCTGAACTACGTCAAGATGTCGGGCTCGGCGCTGATCACGGTGGCCGGCATCGTCTTTATCGTGCCCATCGTCATGTTCTACCTGATGATGGACTGGCACATGGTGATGCGCCGCATCGAGGGCGTGGTGCCGCGCCGCTGGGTGCCCAAGGTGCGCGAACTGACCAACGAGACCGACGCGCTGCTGTCGCAATACCTGCGCGGCCAGATCCTGGTGATGGTGATCCTGGCGGCGATCTACTCGATCGGCCTGACCATCGCCGGCTTCGATATCGGCGTGCCGGTCGGGGTCTTCACGGGACTGGCGGTGTTTATCCCGTATATTGGCTTTGGTGTCGGGCTGGTCATGGCGATCCTGGCCGCGCTGCTGCAGTTCGGCAACTGGTACGGGCTGGCCGCGGTGGCGGTGGTCTACGGCTTCGGCCAGTTTATCGAGAGCTTCTACCTGACGCCGCGCCTGGTGGGCGAGCGCATCGGCCTGCACCCGCTGGTGGTGATCTTCGCGCTGCTCGCCTTCGGCCAGCTGTTCGGCTTCTTCGGCGTGCTGCTGGCGCTGCCGACCTGTGCCGTGCTGCTGGTCGGCGCGCGGCAGCTGCGGCGGGTTTACCTGGCCAGCGACCTGTACCGAAAATAACGGCTGCCCCACTGCTGCCCACACCCGCAAGTTAGCCATACGTCATGTCCCCGCGTCCCAAGCAACTGTCGCTCGAGCTGGGCAGCCCGCCGCCTTCGACCTTCGAGAATTTCGTGGTGGCATCCAACCGCGAGGCGGTGCAGCGCCTGCGCGAACTGCCCGCCGCGCTCGCCCAGGAGCACGCCAGCGACCGGCTGGTCTACCTGTGGGGCGAGGTCGGCTGCGGCCGTACCCACCTGCTGCACGCGCTATGCGAGGCCGGGCCGCAGCACGGCATCCGCAGCCGCTACCTGAGCCCGCACCACCCGCTGTCGGACTTCCTGTTCGACCCGTGGTGCCACCTCTACACCGTCGATGACGTCGAGCTGCTGGATGAAGCGCGCCAGATCGCGGTGTTTTCGCTCTACAACGAGGTGCGCGCCCACGTGCGCACCGCGCTGGTGGTGGCCGGCGGCCTGGCCCCGCGCGCGATGCCGGTGCGCGAAGACCTGCGCACGCGCCTGGGCTGGGGCCTGGTGTACCAGGTCGCGCCGCTGTCGGACGACGACAAGAAGGCCGCTGTGCTGCATGCGGCACGCGAGCGCGGCCTGCAGCTGTCGCCGGAGATCACGCACTGGCTTGTGACGCGGCATTACCGCGACATGCCCAGCCTGATGGCGCTGCTGGACGCGCTCGACACCTACTCGCTGGAACGCAAGCGCCCTGTGACGCTGCCGCTGCTGCGTGAAATGTTTGCTGAATTCCGGGATTAGCGCCGGATCGGCGCCCATACCGCACCCAATGCGGCCCCGGCGCCTGCCTGCCTGCCCGCCCGACCTCTCGCCTTAAGGTAAAATCGCCGCCCATGAATCTGGCACTCTTTGACCTCGACCACACCCTGATCCCGACCGACAGCGACCATGAATGGGGCCGCTTCCTGGTCCGCCTGGGCGTCGTCGACGAGGAAACCTACCGGCAGAAGAACGACGAGTTCTACGGCCACTACAAGGCCGGCACCCTCGATATCCAGGCCTTCCTGCGCTTTGCGCTGGCGCCGCTGGCGGCCAACCCGCGCGACCGGCTCGATGCCATGCGGGTGCGCTTCATGCACGAGGTGATCGACCCGGTGATCACGCCGCAGGCGCGCGCGCTGGTCTACAAGCACCTGGAAGCCGGCGACCTGTGCGCCGTGGTGACCGCCACCAACAGCTTTGTCACCGCGCCGATCGCCGCGGCCTTCGGCATCAAGCACCTGATCGCCACCGAGCCCGCCACCATCGACGGCAAGCCGGAAAGCCAGTTCACCGGCGAGGTCCACGGCGTGCCCAGCTTCCGCGAAGGCAAGATCACCCGCGTCGAATCCTGGCTCAGGAGCCAGGGCGCGCAGTGGGACCACTTCGAAACGACCACCTTCTACAGCGACTCGGCCAACGACCTGCCCTTGCTGGAAAAAGTCTCCGAGCCGATCGCCACCAACCCGGACGATCGCCTGCGCCACCACGCCGCCGCGGCAGGCTGGCGCATCATGGATCTGTTCTGACGTGATCAAGAAGCTCATTACCCGGCTGCTGGGCAAACCCAGCCCCAAGCTGCGCCGCACCGGCCGCGCCCATACGCCGCGCATCGTCGGCGCCGACGAACACCAGATCGACCCCGCGCTGCTGTCGCGCAATGCCGTCAAGGTCACCTCCACGCTGCAGCAGGCCGGCTACCAGGCCTACATCGTGGGCGGCGCGGTGCGCGACCTGCTGCTCGGCATCAAGCCCAAGGATTTCGACGTCGCGACCAACGCCACGCCCGACCAGGTGCAGGCGCTGTTCCGGCGCTCGCGCATCATCGGCAGGCGCTTCCAGATCGTGCACGTGACCTTCTACGGCGGGCGCGAGCAGGAAATCATCGAGGTCTCGACCTTCCGCGCGCTGGTCGACGCCATCGCCAGCGAGACCCTGCCCGAAGGCCGCCGCCTCAAGCGCGCCGAGCTCGACAGCAAGACCCATGCGATCGATGCCTCGGGCCGGGTGCTGCGCGACAACGTGTGGGGCTCGCAGGCCGAAGACGCGGAACGCCGCGACTTCACCATCAACGCGATGTACTACGACCCGGCCGCGCAGACCGTGCATGACTACCATCACGGCATGGAAGACATCCGCGCGCGCACGCTGCGCATGATCGGCGACCCGGTCACGCGCTACCGCGAAGACCCGATCCGGATGCTGCGCGTGGTGCGCTTCGCCGCCAAGACCGGCTTCGACATCGACGAGGCCACGCGCCACCCGATCGCCGGCCTGGCGTCGCTGATCCACAACGTGCCCAGCGCGCGCCTGTTCGACGAGATGCTCAAGCTGCTGATGTCCGGCCACGCCTGGGCCTCGCTGCAGGAGCTGCGCAAGGCAGGCCTGCACCAGGGCCTGCTGCCGCTGCTGGACGTGGCGCTGGAGCAGCCCATGGGCCAGCGCTTCGTGCAGCTGGCGCTGGACAACACCGACCGCCGCGTGCAGGCCGGCAAGCCGGTCTCGCCGGGCTTCCTGTTCGCCGCGCTGCTGTGGCACCACGTGCTGCAGCGCTGGACCAGGCTGCGCGAAGAGGGCGAGCACGCCATTGCCGCGCTGAACACCGCCATGGACATGGTGCTGGAAAAGCAGACCGGCCAGCTGGCGATCCAGCGCCGCTTCGTCACCGACATGCGCGATATCTGGGGCATGCAGCCGCGCTTTGAAAAGCGCGTGGGCCGCATGCCGTTCCGCCTGCTGGAGTCGCCGCGCTTCCGTGCCGGCTTTGACTTCCTGCACCTGCGCTGCCAGTCGGGCGAGCTGCCCGAGGAACTGGCCGCCTGGTGGCAGGACTTCCAGGACGCCGACCCGGGCGAGCGCGAGGACCTGATCGACGCGGTACGCAGCGCGCGCGGCCCCGGTGGTCAAGGTGGTCAAGGTGGTCATGGCAGTCAGGGTGGCCAGGGCGCCGAGGGCGAAGGCCCGGCACGCAAGAAGCGCCGCCGGCGCGGTCCGCGGAAATCGGATAAAGTGTCTTCCCGGAGCGACACGGACGCGGGCGAGGCAGCACATGCCGGCCCCGGCCAGCCGGAGGAAACCTAAATGACGCTTGCCTTCATCGGCATCGGGGCCAATCTTGGCGATGCCCGCCAGGCCATCAAGGACGCCATCGTGTGTCTGGCCCAGCAGGTCGGCATCACGGTGCTGGCGCGCTCATCGCTCTACCGCACCGCCCCGGTCGATGCCGGCGGCGACGACTACTACAACGCGGTGGTCAAGGTGCAGACTTCGTTCACCGCGGCGCAGCTCCTGCGCATCTGCCACCACATCGAGGACCAGTTCGGCCGCGAGCGTCCGTTCCGCAACGCGCCGCGCACGCTGGACCTGGACCTGCTGCTGTTCGGCGACGAGCAGCACGACCACGAGCACCTGACGGTGCCGCACCCGCGCCTGACCGAGCGCGCCTTCACGCTGGTACCGCTGCTGGAGCTGGACGCCGCGCTGGCCATCCCCGGGCGCGGACGCGCCGCCGACTACCTGGCCGGCGTGGGCGCGCAGCGCATCGAGAAGGTCTCTACCTGCAAGTGCCTGCGCATGCAGGCCGCCGCTGGCGAGACCGGCGATGGCGGCAGCCCTGGCTGACCCCGCCCGGCGGCGCCCGCGGCGCAGCCTTCCACCCCACTGAAGCCCGGAGCGCCATGCTCGATCACCTGCGCCGCATCGTCGTCGAAGGCCCCGTCGGATCCGGCAAGACCTCGCTGGCCCAGCGCCTGGCGCGCACGCTGCAGGCCCAGGAGCTGCCCGACAGCGCACGCCGCAGCCCCTTCCTCGAACCCTTCTACCGCGATCCCGCGCGCCATGCGCTGGCGCTGCAGCTGTGGTGCCTGACCCAGCGCGCGGTGCAGCTGCAGCAATGGCAGGCGGGGGTGCTGGCCGGACAGCGCATGGTCACCAATTTCCTGATGGCCAAGGACCGGCTGCACGCGGCGCTGACGCTGTCCGACGACGAACTGGCGCTCTACGACGCCATCGCCGCACGCCTTGACCTGCCGCCGCAGCGCGCCGACCTGGTGATCGTGCTGCAGGCCACCCCGTCGCTCCTGCGCGAGCGCATCGTGCGCCGCGGCGAGCCCGGCGAGGCCGGCATCGACGAACACTACCTGCAGCGCCTGGCCAGCGCCTACGGCGAATTGTTCCACCGGTACGACGACGCCCCGGTGATGGTGGTCGACACCGCCCACTTCAATCCGGTGGACAATGATGACGATTTCCGTACACTACTGTCGCGCATCGAAAACATGCGCGGCCGCAAGGCCTTTCTCAATCTCGCTGCGCCCTGACAGGCTCCGCCTGCCAGACCCAACACAATAACGACGGCTGTCGTTGCCGTGCGGGCGGCCCTCCCGGCACCGGCAAAGCCGTCCTATATGGGCACTGCCATGAGCTACCTCCTCGATCCCTCCCGCAAGACCATCACGATTCCCAAACTGCAGGCGATGCGTGACGCCGGCGAGAAAATCGCCATGCTGACCGCGTACGACTCCAGCTTCGCCGCGCTGCTCGACTACTGCGGCGTGGAAATGATCCTGGTCGGCGATTCGCTGGGCAATGTGATGCAGGGCCAGCAGACCACGCTGCCGGTCACGCTGGAACAGATGGCCTACCACACCGAATGCGCGGCGCGCGGCAACCAGACCTCGCTGCTGCTGACGGACCTGCCGTTCGGCACCTATCCCACGCCTGAGGCCGCGTTTGCCAGCGCGGTCACGCTGATGAAGGCCGGCGCGCAGATGGTCAAGCTCGAAGGCGGCGACTGGCTGGCGCCGATCGTCAAGTTCCTGGTCGAGCGCAGCATCCCGGTATGCGCGCATATCGGCCTGACGCCGCAGTCGGTGCACGCGCTGGGCGGCTTCAAGGTGCAGGGCAAGACCAACGCCGGCGCGGCCCAGCTCAAGCGCGACGCGCTGGCGCTGCAGGCCGCCGGCGCGCAGGTGGTGCTGATGGAGGCGGTGCCCGCAGCGCTGGCCGGCGAGATCACGCAATCGCTGACGGTCCCCACCATCGGCATCGGCGCGGGCGCGGACTGCTCCGGCCAGGTGCTGGTGCTGCAGGACATGCTCAATATCTACCCGGGCCGCAAGGCCAAGTTCGTGCGCAACTTCATGGACGGCCAGGCCTCGATCGAGGCGGCCGTGCGCGCCTACGTGGCCGCCGTCAAGGACGGCAGCTTCCCCGCCGCCGAGCACACCTTCTCCGCCTGAGCCGGTGGAGATCGGCACCGCCACCGCCGACGCCTTCCGCCTGCTGGCCAGCGGCGACGCCGGCCTGTGGTTCATCGTCTGGACCTCGCTGATGGTGGCGGTGCTGGGACTGGCGCTGGCCACGGTGCCGGCGATCGCCGCGGCCTGGCTGATCGCCACGCGGCAGTTCCCGGGCCGGCGTGCGGTGGTGGTGGTGGCGCAGGCCTTCCTGTCGTTCCCGACCGTGCTGGTCGGGCTGGTCCTCTACCTGCTGCTGACGCGCCAGGGCCCGCTGGGCAGCCTGCACCTGCTGTTCACGCCGGCGGGCATGGTGCTGGGGCAGGCAGTGATCGGCTTCCCGGTGGTGCTGGCGTTTGCGCTGTCGACCCTGCAGGGCGCCGACGTGCGCCTGCGCGAGACCGCCTGGGTGCTGGGCGCCGGGCGCTGGCGCACCTTCCTGACGGTGATCCGCGAACTGCGCTTCGGGCTGATGGCGGCGGTGGTCGCCGGCTTCGGGCGCGTGATTGCCGAGGTCGGCTCGGCGCTGATGATCGGCGGCAATATCGAAGGCTCCACCCGCACCATCACCACGGCCATTGCGCTGGAAACCAGCAAGGGCGAGTTCGCCCAGGGCATTGCGCTGGGCATCGTGCTGGTGGCGCTGGCGCTGCTGGTCAATATCGGCATGGCCTGGCTGCAGGGTGCCGGAGGCTTCCGCCGATGACACCCTCGGTTGCCCATGACCACAGCCCGCTGCTGACTGTGCGCGGACTGGCGCGCACCATCGGCCTGCGCAAGCTCTTTGCCATCGACAGGCTGGTGATCCCGCGCGCCACCGCGATCGTGCTGACCGGCATGAACGGCGCCGGCAAGACCACGCTGCTGCGCATGCTGGCCGGGCTGGAGCCGGCACCCGGCGCCAGCGCGCAGTGGACCGACGCGCACGGCCAGGCGCACGACGCCCCCCTCTCCCCGCTGCCGCCGGCGCTGCGCCAGCGCATTGCCTACCTGCACCAGCATCCGTACCTGTTCCGCACCTCGGTGCGCGAGAACATCGCCTACGGCCTGCACGCACGCGGGATGCCGCGCGACGAAATCGCCCGCCGCGTGGGCGAGGCGCTGGGCTGGGCCGGCGTGTCGCACCTGCAGGACACCGCGCCCGAATACCTGTCGGGCGGCGAGATCCAGCGCGTGGCGCTGGCGCGCGCCAAGGTGCTGGAGCCGGAGTTGCTGCTGCTGGATGAGCCTACCTCGAGCCTGGACGGCCATGCGCGCGAGCAGGTGATTGGGCTGGTCGGCGACCTGGCCGCGGAAGGCCGCACCGTGGTGATGATCTGCCACGACCGCGAGCTGATCAACCTGCCGGGCGTGGTGCGCTGGAAGCTGGGCGACGGCGTGCTGGACACGCACCACCCTTAGTCTTCAGGCTTACTGGCCCAGCGTCGCCGGCATCGCGCCGCGCAAGGCGTTGACCAGGACGATGGCCTCGGCGCGCGCGAGCATCGCGCGCGTGATCACCGCTTCCGTCACCGCTTCGCCGGGGGCGCCCAGCGCCGCCCCACCCTCGTCCAGCGCCACCGCGCGCATCACGCCGGGCAGGATGTCGGCCGACAGCGGCGGCGTCAGCCAGCGGCCATCGATGCGGACGAAGACCGAGCTGCGCCCGCCTTCCAGCAGTTCACCGCGCGTGTTGAAGAACAGCCGGTCAAAGCCACCGGCACGCTCGGCGGCCTGCCAGCCCGCATCGAACACTGCGCGCGCGCTGGTCTTGTGGCGGCGCAGCGGATCGGCGGCGGGTAGTGGCTCGGGGGCGATATCGATCCTGACCGGACCGGCCGGCATCGGTACCACCGCGCCGCTGGCAAATGCGAGCGCGCCGCGCTTGTCCACGCTCATACGCAGGCGCCATCTCCCCGTGCCCAGCTGCGCTACCTGCGCGGCCACCGCGTTGCGTGCCGCATCGGCATCGAAAGCGAAGCCGAACGTATGTGCCGAAGCGCCAATGCGCGCAAGGTGCCGCGCCAGGTAAAGGCACTCGCCGTCCTGCACGCGCATGGTCTCGAACAGCGTAAAGCCGGGATCGTGCCGCGTCAGGAAACGCGCCTTCCAGCCGCACTCATCGAATTCCTCCGCCGCGACGCTGTCATGGACGATGCCTCCGCCCACGCCCATTTCACCCGCGCGCAGGCCGGTATCCGCGAGAGGCGCCAGTACCAGCGTGCGGATTGCCACCGACAGCGCGAACGGTCCCGCGGTGCCTTCGTCGGTTGGCGCATCGATCCAGCCGATCGCCCCGGTGTACAGCCCGCGCGGCGTGCCTTCCAGTTCGGCGATGATCTGCATGGTGCGCCGCTTGGGCGCGCCGGTGATGGAGCCGCACGGGAACAGCGCCGCCATCAGCGCGCCAAAGCGCGTGCCGGGCCGCGCCGTCGCGGTGACGGTAGAGGTCATCTGCAGCACCGCGCCAAACGGCTGCACCGCAAAGCGCTCCGGCACCGCCACGCTGCCCGGCTGCGCGATGCGCCCCAGGTCGTTGCGCAGCAGGTCGACGATCATCACGTTCTCGGCGCGGTTCTTGGCATCGGCGGCCAGCGCGGCGGCGGCCTGCGCATCGCGCACGGCATCGCCCGAGCGCGGCGCGGTGCCCTTCATCGGCCGGGTCAGCAGGTGGCCCTGGCCGTCGTGGCGCACGAACAGCTCGGGCGACAGCGACAGCACCGTGGCGCCATCCGGCAGGCTGGCCAGCACGCCATACGGTACCGGCTGCGCGGCGCGCAGCGCGGCGTACAGCGCCACCGGGTCGCCAAAGGCATCGAAGTGCAGGCGCTGGGTGTAGTTGACCTGGTAGGTGTCGCCGGCTTCGATCCACTGGTGGATGCGGGCGACGGCGTCGTCGAAAACCTCGCGGGAGGTATCGGAAGCCACGCCCATCAGGCCCGCCGGCCTGGGGTCGGCTTTCGCCTGCAGCCACGCCGTGACCGCCGCGGCATCGAGCCGGCGCAGGTTGCGGAACCACAGCAGGCGCAGCGCGCCGTCGTGGAACGGCATCGCCTTGCCAGTGTGCACCGGGGCATCGACCAGCGCGCCGGAGAATTCGTAGGGGGCAAACAGGGTGGCATGCCAGCCCTGGCGCCAGCCGTCGGCAAGCATGGTGTCGAGCTGCGCGATGTCGCTGCCGGCGGGCAAGACGTCTTCACGGATGAAGCCGGTGTAGAGGCGTGATGCGGCTTGCGCCGCCGGGGCCGTGGCGTCGTCGAGAAGGACGAAGGCCTCTCCGCTTGCTGGCGGTGTGCTCCCCTCGCCCGCTTGCGGGAGAGGGGCCGGGGGAGAGGGCGGGGGCTGGATGCTTGCTACCACGGGGAAATCGTCAGGAAAGGAGCGGTGGGGACAACCTTGGCATTATCGCGCGCCAAAAACAAAACCGGCCACGCTCGCACGTGGCCGGTCCGATACTGCAAACCCGGTCAGCTGAAGAAACTCTTCACCTTGTCCAGCCAGGATTGCTCCTGCGGGCTGTGGCGCGAGCCGCCCTCATGCACCGAGCGGTCGAACTGGCGCAGCATGTCCTTCTGCGCCTCGGTCAGCTTGACCGGCGTCTCCACGTTCACATGCACATAGAGGTCACCCGGATAGCCGGAACGCACGCCCTTGATGCCCTTGCCACGCAGGCGGAAGGTCTTGCCGGACTGGGTGGCTTCAGGCACCGGGAAGGTGGCCTTGCCGCTCAGCGTCGGCACTTCCAGGTCGCCGCCCAGCGCCGCGGTGGCGAAGGAGATCGGCATCTGGCAGTGCAGGTCGTCGCCGTCGCGCTCGAACATCGGGTGCGCCTTGATGTGGACTTCCACATACAGGTCGCCCGGGGGGCCGCCGTTGATACCCGGCTCGCCGTTGCCGGACGAGCGGATGCGCATGCCTTCGTCGATGCCGGCCGGGATCTTCACCTCCAGCGTCTTCTGCGACTTCAGCTTGCCCTGGCCGTGGCACTTGGTGCACGGCTTGGGGATGTACTTGCCGCTGCCGTGGCACTTCGGGCAGGTCTGCTGCATAGTGAAGAAGCCCTGCGACACGCGCACCTGGCCGGCGCCGTGGCAGGTCGGGCAGGTTTCCACGCTCGAGCCCGGCTCCGCGCCGTTGCCGTGGCAGTGGTCGCAGTCGTCCCAGTGCGGCACGCGGATCTGCGCCTCGTGGCCGTGCGCGGCCTGCTCCAGCGAGATCTCCATGCTGTAGCGCAGGTCGGCGCCGCGATAGGCCTGCGGGCCACCGCCGCCGCGACGGCCGCCGGCCTGCTGGCCGAAGATGTCGCCGAAGATGTCGCCAAAGGCCTCGGCGAAACCGCCGTAGCCCTGCGCGCCGCCGAAGCCGCCCGCCATATTGGGGTCGACACCGGCATGGCCATACTGGTCGTAGGCCGCCTTCTTCTCCGGGTCGGAAAGCATCTCGTAGGCCTCTTTGACCTCCTTGAATTTTTCCTCGGCGATCTTGCCGTCCTTGCCTTCCGGATTGCGGTCCGGGTGGTACTTCATCGCGAGCTTGCGATAAGCCTTCTTGATCTCGTCGTCGCTCGCGTTCTTGCCTACCCCGAGCACTTCGTAATAGTCACGTTTTGCCATGGTGGCTCAAACCCTTTTGGCCGGCACGCACATGCGGCGCGATACCGGCGAATAGCAAAAAAGCCGAGCGAGGCATCCGACGGCGGTTTCCCGCTGGGTCCGATGGCCGCGCCCGGCGTCGGGGCGGGAGCGGTGCCGGCCAGTGCCTGCACCGCCGCCCGCGTGTCCCGATTACTTCTTGTCGTTGACTTCCTTGAATTCGGCGTCCACAACGTTGTCGTCCTGCGGCTGCGCCTGCTGGCCACCGGCCGCGCCGGCACCGGCAGCGGCACCGGCCGTGGCGCCTTCGCCAGCCTTGGCCTGCATGTCGGCGTAGACCTTCTCGCCCAGCTTCTGGCTGACTTCGGACAGCGCGTTGACCTTGGCATCGATCTCGGCCTTGTCGCCGCCGCGAGCGGCGTCTTCCAGTTCCTTGATCGCGGCTTCGATCTTTTCCTTCTCGCCGGCTTCCAGCTTGTCGCCGTATTCGGTGAGCGCCTTCTTGGTCGAGTGGATCAGCGCGTCGGCCTGGTTGCGGGCATCAGCCAGCTCGCGGGCCTTCTTGTCTTCCTCGGCGTTGGCCTCGGCGTCCTTGACCATGCGCTGGATCTCGTCTTCCGACAGGCCCGAGTTCGCCTTGATGGTAATCCGGTTTTCCTTGCCGGTCGCCTTGTCCTTGGCGCCCACGTGCAGGATGCCGTTGGCGTCGATGTCGAACGACACTTCGATCTGCGGCGTGCCGCGCGCTGCGGGCGGAATGCCTTCCAGGTTGAACTCGCCCAGCAGCTTGTTGCCGGAGGCCATTTCACGCTCCCCCTGGAACACCTTGATGGTCACCGCCGGCTGATTGTCGTCGGCGGTCGAGAACACCTGCGCATGCTTGGTCGGGATGGTGGTGTTCTTGGTGATCATCTTGGTCATCACGCCGCCCAGGGTCTCGATCCCCAGCGACAGCGGCGTCACGTCCAGCAGCAGCACGTCGGTACGGTCGCCCGACAGCACCGAGCCCTGGATCGCGGCACCGACGGCCACGGCTTCATCCGGGTTCACGTCCTTGCGCGCTTCCTTGCCGAAGAACTCCTTGACCTGTTCCTGCACCTTGGGCATGCGGGTCATGCCGCCGACCAGGATCACGTCGTCGATGTCGCTGACCTTGACGCCCGCGTCCTTGATGGCGATGCGGCACGGCTCGATGGTGCGCGTGATCAGCTCTTCCACCAGGGATTCGAGCTTGGCGCGGGTCATCTTCAGGTTCAGGTGCTTCGGACCCGAGGCATCGGCCGTGATGTACGGCAGGTTGATCTCGGTCTGCTGCGAGCTCGACAGTTCGATCTTGGCCTTTTCAGCGGCTTCCTTCAGGCGCTGCAGCGCGAGCACGTCCTTGGATAGGTCCACGCCCTGGTCCTTCTTGAACTCGCTGATGATGTAGTCGATGATGCGCTGGTCGAAGTCTTCGCCGCCCAGGAAGGTGTCGCCGTTGGTCGACAGCACTTCGAACTGCTTCTCGCCGTCCACGTCCGCGATCTCGATGATCGAGATGTCGAAGGTGCCGCCGCCGAGGTCATACACGGCGATCTTGCGGTCGCCCTTCTCGTTCTTGTCCATGCCGAACGCCAGCGCAGCCGCGGTCGGCTCGTTGATGATGCGCTTGACGTCCAGGCCGGCGATGCGGCCGGCATCCTTGGTGGCCTGGCGCTGCGAGTCGTTGAAGTAGGCCGGCACGGTGATCACGGCTTCGGTCACCGGCTCGCCGAGGTAGTCCTCGGCCGTCTTCTTCATCTTGCGCAGCACTTCGGCGGAAACCTGCGGCGGCGCCAGCTTCTGGTCGCGCACCGACACCCATGCGTCGCCGTTGTCGGCCTTGACGATGGAATACGGCATCAGGCCGATGTCCTTCTGGACTTCCTTCTCTTCGAACTTGCGGCCGATCAGGCGCTTGACCGCGTACAGGGTGTTGCGCGGATTGGTGACGGCCTGGCGCTTGGCCGGCGCGCCGACCAGGATCTCGCCGTCTTCCATGTAGGCGATGATCGACGGGGTGGTGCGGGCACCCTCCGAGTTTTCGATGACCTTGGGGGTGTTGCCTTCCAGGATCGCGACACAGCTATTGGTGGTACCGAGGTCGATACCGATGATCTTACCCATTATTCTCTCCTCTTGAGCCGGCGCTATCCGCGCGGCTGCAATTCAACCTGAGGCCGAAATGTGGCCGTCCGGGGGCTTTTCAAGGGCAGAACCGGTAAATCCGAGTAATTTTCTGGGTTTCTGCACGCTATCAACGGCATCCGCCGCCGCAGGTTAAGCCGCCGGCGCGGCGCGGTCGGCGAAAGTGGCCTATTCCATACCTCCCGGCGCGTCGCGATCACGCTGCCACAACACGTCGGAACCGCCGCCGGCCCGGTTCAGCACCCGCGCCAGCACGAACATCAGGTCCGACAGCCGGTTCAGGTACTGGCGCGGGGCGTCGTTCAGCGGCTCGGCCGCGCCCAGCGCCACCAGCGCGCGCTCGGCACGGCGGCACACGGTGCGGCAGACATGGGCCTGCGCCGCGGCGCGGCTGCCGCCGGGCAGGATGAATTCGGCCAGCCGCGGCAGGTTGGCGTTGTAGTCGGCGAGCCAGGTGTCGAGCTGCGCCACCTGCTCAGGCTTGAGTAGGGTGTAGCCCGGGATGGACAGCTCGCCACCCAGGTCGAACAGGTCGTGCTGGATATGCAGCAGGGCGGCGCGCACGTCGTCCGGCAGGGCCTCGGTCAGCAGCACGCCGACGTGGCAGTTGAGTTCGTCGACGTCGCCGATGGCGGCGATGCGCAGGCTGGCCTTGCCGGTGCGGCTGCCGTCGCCCAGGCCGGTGGTGCCGGCGTCGCCGGTGCGGGTGGCAATCTTGGACAGGCGGTTGCCCATGCCGGTCTCCTCGTAAGCGTGTGCTAGTTGTGGTCCACCCTGCAACGCGGTGCGCCAGGGGGAAAGACGCATTATCGCGCCGGACCGCCTCGGCGCGCCAAGCGCTTGTGTCCCGGCGCATGCTGTGCGGCTATCGGCCAGTACCGGCCGCCGCGGTGCCCCGCCAGGGTGCATGAGCCGCCGCGCGGCGTAGAATGCCGGTACCCCCATTCATCGTCCATTCGATAACCGGGTCGCGCCCCTGCCGGCCAGACCGGAGCTTGCTCCGGACTGCCGCCGCCGGCACCACCGTAGCGCCGACCCGCCGGAGACCCGCATGAACCACCCCACGCCGCCCGCCACCCTCGCCCGCCGTCCGCTGCCGCCCGCCTTCAGCGAAGCCCTGGCGGCGCGCTTCGGCGACCGCTTCACCACCTCCGCAGGCGTGTGCGAACACCACGGCCGCGACGAATCCCCGTTCCCGCCAGCCGTGCCCGATGCCGTGGTCTTCGCCCACAGCACCGAGGAAGTGGCCGAGGTGGCGCGCCTGTGCAACCAGCATGGCGTGCCGCTGATCCCGTATGGCGCCGGCTCGTCGCTGGAAGGCCATCTGCTGGCGGTGGCAGGCGGCATCAGCCTGGACCTGTCGCAGATGAACCGCGTGCTGGTGGTGCAGCCCGAGGACCTGACCGTGACCGTGCAGCCCGGCGTCACGCGCAAGCAGCTGAACCAGGAAATTAAGGACACCGGCCTGTTCTTCCCGATCGACCCGGGCGCCGACGCCTCGCTGGGCGGCATGTGCGCCACGCGCGCCTCCGGGACCAACGCGGTGCGCTACGGCACCATGCGCGAGAACGTGCTGGCGCTGACGGTGGTGACCGCCGACGGCCGCGTGATCCGCACCGGCACGCAGGCGCGCAAGTCGTCGGCGGGCTACGACCTGACCCGGCTCTTTATCGGCAGCGAAGGCACGCTCGGCATCATCACCGAGGTGACGGTGCGGCTCTACCCGCAGCCGGAAGCGATCTCCGCCGCGGTGTGCGCCTTCCCCAGCATGGGCAGCGCGGTGCAGGCGGTGATCCAGACCATCCAGCTGGGCGTGCCGGTGGCGCGCGTGGAGTTCGTCGATGCGCTGGCGATCCGCGCCATCAACCGCCACGACAACCTGACCCTGCCCGAGACCCCGCACCTGTTCTTCGAATTCCACGGCACCGAGGCCGGCGTGCGCGAGCAGGCCGAGACCGTGCAGCAGATCACCGCCGAGCACGGCGGCCAGGGCTTCGAGTGGGCCACCCGCCCGGAAGACCGCAGCCGGCTGTGGAACGCGCGCCATACCGCCTACTTCGCCATGCTGCAGCTCAAGCCGGGCTGCAAGTCGGTGACCACCGACGTGTGCGTGCCGATCTCGCGCCTGGCCGACTGCGTCACCGAGACCGAGAAGGACCTGAACGCCTCGGCGCTGCCCTGCCCCATCGTCGGCCATGTCGGCGACGGCAACTTCCACGTGGCGATCCTGGTCGACCCCGACAAGCCCGAAGAGATGGCCGAGGCCGAGGCCATCAACCAGCGCATCGTCGAGCGCGCGCTGGCGATGGGCGGCACCTGCACCGGCGAGCACGGCGTGGGCCTGCACAAGCAGCGCTTCCTGGTGGAAGAACACGGCGAGGACGCGCTCGACCTGATGCGCGCGATCAAGGACGCGCTGGACCCCAACCACATCCTGAACCCGGGCAAGATCTTCAGCGCCACGCGCGCGGGCACGCAGTAAGGCGTACCGGGCAGATGGCCTCGATGTTCAACCGCGTCCCGCCGCTGCACCTGCTGATCGCGTTCGAGGCAGCGGCGCGCCTGGGCAGCTTCGCGCGCGCGGCCGAAGAGCTGTCGGTCACGCCCAGCGCGGTCTCGCACCGCATCAAGAATCTTGAGGAGCTGTGGGGCGAAGACCTGTTCGTGCGCGCCAACGCGGCGCTGCGGCTGACCGCCGCCGGCACGCGCTACCTGCGCAACGTGCAGGACGCGCTCAAGTCGCTCAACGAGCTGGCGCGGCCCGAATACAACAAGCTGCGCACCCGGCTGCGGGTGGCGATCCCGCCCACCTTCGGGCGCCAGCACCTGGTGCCGCGCCTGCCTGAGTTCGGCGCGCTGTATCCGCATATCGACCTCGAGCTGCACCTGGCGATCCCGTTCCTGGACGTCAAGGCCGAGGACACCGATGTCGAGATCCGCTACGGCACCGGCCGCTACCCCGACCTGAAGACCACCCGGCTGCTGGTCGAGCCGGTGTTCCCGGCGTGCGGGCGCGAGTACTACGAGCGCGTCAACGGCCGCGCCATCACCAAGCCCGAGCACCTGCACGGCCTGGTGCTGCTGCGCAGTCCGCTGGAGCCGTGGAAGCCGTGGTTCGAGACTGCCGGGCTGGACTGGGCCGAGCCGCAAACCGGGCCGCAGTTCAATGACATCGGCCTGATGCTGGAGGCGATCGCGTCCAACCAGGGCGTGGCGCTGGTGCGCCAGCGCATGGCACGGCACTGGCTGTCGCTGGGGCAGATGGTGCGGCTGCTGGATGTGGAATCGGTCTCGCCGCACGGCTACTACATCGTCGAGCGCGAACAGGCCCCGCTCAAGCCCGAGGCGCGCTATTTCGTCGACTGGCTGCTGAGCCTGGACTGGTAGGAGACCGACCTCATGGAAATCCGCTTGCTGACCCCCGCCGATGCCGCCGCCTTCCAGGCGCTGCGGCTGCGCGGCCTGGCCGAAGCGCCGGAAGCCTTCGCTTCCAGCCTGGAAGAGGAACAGGACCGGCCGCTGGAAGTCGTCGCCGGGCGCCTGGCCGCGACCGAGGGCAAGGCCGTATTCGGCGCCTTTGTCGACGGCAGCGATGGCAGCGCGCTGGCCGGCGTGGTCGGGGTGATGCGCGAGGAAAACGCCAAGCACCGGCACAAGGCCTTTATCTGGGGCATGTACGTGGCCCCGGGCTGGCGCGACCGCAAGCTCGGCCGCGCGTTGATGGAGCGGGCCATGGAACAGGCCGCCGCCATGCCGGGCGTGCGCCAGGTGACACTGTGCGTCAATGCCGGCAGCGCGGGCGCGGTGCGGCTGTATGAGTCGCTCGGCTTCGTGCGCACGGGGCTGGAGCCGGATGCGCTGTACGTCGCGCCGCACTTCCACGACAAGCTCGACATGGTCTGCTTCCTGCCGCAGCCGCCGGCACGCTGAGTCCGGCCGGACCGCCTTCCCTGCACCCGCGCTGCGGTGTACGCTGGACTTGCGCCGCCTGCCAGGAGTGATTTCCCGCGCAGCCATGATGAGCATTTTTGATCGGCCTGCCATGCGGAATTCACGTGTCCCGTGGTGCCCGTGCCAGGTGCCCTGCGCTATAGTCACCCGTCCCCCGCGGCAGGTCCTGCATTGCCGCGACCGGCAGGCCGCGCACCGGCCGCCATCCAGAAGGCCCCACAGGAGTCGTTCATGAATGCCCCGCACGAAGCCCAAACCATCGCCCCCGACGGCGCCCATGCCACGGCCGAAGGCCGCCGCAGCGCGCTGCTGGCCGGCCTGGCGCAGATCCTGCCGGATGCCGCGCTGCTGTGGAAGCCGGAAGACACCGTCCCCTATGAATGCGACGGCCTGGCCGCGTACCGCCAGGTGCCGATGGCCGTGGCCCTGCCCGACACCGAGGAACAGGTCTGCGCGATCCTGCGCCTGTGCCACAAGCTGGGCGTGCCGGTGGTGCCGCGCGGCGCCGGCACCAGCCTGTCGGGCGGCGCCATGCCGATCGCCGAGGGCCCGGTGCTGTCGCTGGCCAAGTTCAAGCGCATCCTGTCGGTCGATCCGTACTCGCGCACCGCGGTGGTCCAGCCGGGCGTGCGCAACCTGGCAATCTCCGACGCCGCCGCACCCCACAACCTGTACTACGCGCCGGACCCGTCCTCGCAGATCGCCTGCACCATCGGCGGCAACGTCAGCGAGAACTCCGGCGGCGTGCACTGCCTGAAGTACGGCCTCACCGTGCACAACGTGCTGCGCGTGCGCGCGGTGACGATGGAGGGCGAGGTGGTGGTGTTCGGCTCCGAGGCCCCCGACTCGCCGGGCCTGGACCTGCTGGCCGTGCTGATCGGCTCCGAAGGCATGCTGGCCGTGGTCACCGAGGTCACGGTGCGCCTGATCCCCAAGCCGCAGCTGGCGCAGGTGATCATGGCCTGCTTCGACGATGTCGAGAAAGGCGGCAATGCGGTGGCGGACGTGATCGCCGCCGGCATCATCCCGGCCGGACTGGAAATGATGGACAAGCCCGCCACCGCCGCGGTCGAGCAGTTCGTGCATGCGGGCTATGACCTGGATGCCGCCGCCATCCTGCTGTGCGAATCCGACGGCACCCCGGAAGAAGTGGCCGAGGAAATCGAACGCATGAGCGCGGTGCTGACGGCATCGGGCTGCACCCGCATCGTGGTCTCGCAGAACGAAGCCGAGCGCCTGCGCTTCTGGAGCGGCCGCAAGAACGCCTTCCCCGCCGCCGGCCGGATCTCGCCGGACTACTACTGCATGGACGGCACCATCCCGCGCAAGCACATCGGCACGCTGCTCAGGCGCATCGAAGCCATGGAGCAAAAGTACGGCCTGCGCTGCATCAACGTGTTCCATGCCGGCGACGGCAACATGCACCCGCTGGTGCTGTTCGATGGCGCGGACCAGGACCAATGGCACCGCGCCGAGCTGTTCGGCGCCGACATCCTGGAAACCTGCGTGGAACTGGGCGGCACCGTCACCGGCGAGCACGGCGTGGGCGTGGAGAAGCTCAACTCGATGTGCGTGCAGTTCTCGCCCGCCGAGCGCGACGCCTTCTTCGGCGTCAAGGCCGCCTTCGACCCGGCGCGGCTGCTCAACCCGGACAAGGCCATCCCCACGCTGGCGCGCTGCGCGGAGTACGGCAAGATGCATGTGAAGCGGGGCCTGCTGCCGCACCCGGAACTGCCGCGCTTCTGAGCCACGCCATGTCCAATCCACGCCGACGCCAGCAGCAGGAAGCGTTCGTCCGCGAGCGCCTGGGCCAGCCCGAGACCGGCTGGCGCCAGCGCTGGTACACCATCATCTTCGAGGCCGATACCCGCGAGGGCCGGCTCTTCGATGTCGCGCTGCTGCTGGCCATCGTCGCCAGCGTGATGGTGGTGATGCTCGACAGCCTGCCCGCGGTGAACAACCGCCTGGGGCTGGCGTTCACCGTGCTGGAATGGATGTTCACGCTGTTCTTCACGGCTGAGTACGTGATGCGCATCCTGGTGGTGCGCCGGCCGTGGCGCTATGTGTTCAGCTTCTACGGCATCATCGACTTCGTCTCGATCATGCCGACCTGGCTGGCCTTCTTCCTGCCCGAGCTGCATTTCCTGATCGACGTGCGCCTGCTGCGGCTGCTGCGCGTGTTCCGGATCCTGAAGCTGACCGTGTACTTCGAGGAAGCCGAGATCCTGTACCGCGCGCTGGTCAACAGCCGCCGCAAGATCTTCGTGTTCCTGGGCACGGTGTTCATCATCACGGTGATCCTGGGCACGGTGATGTACGTGGTGGAAGGCCCGCAGCACGGCTTCACCAGCATCCCGGTCAGCATGTACTGGGCGGTGGTGACGCTGACCACCACGGGCTTCGGCGACATGGTGCCCAAGACCCCGCTGGGGCAGTTCATCACCTCGCTGACCATCCTGCTGGGCTACGGCATCATCGCCTTCCCCACCGGCATCGTCGGCGCCGAGCTGGCCGCCAGCATCCTGAAGCGGCCGCTCACCACGCGCACCTGCACCCATTGCCTGACCGAGGGCCACGAACCCGACGCCGGCTACTGCAAGCATTGCGGCAGCCAGCTGCCCGAATACCAGAACGACCGGCCGGAAGTGCCCGGCGGGCCTGCCGGCTCCTGAGCCGGCCTTCCCTACCCCACGACGCATATGCAAGCCACCCTCGACGCCATCCGCGACGCCGTCAGGCAAGCCACCGAGACCCGCACCGCGCTGCGGCTGCGCGGCGGCGGCAGCAAGGACTTCTACGGCCAGCCCGCCGCGGGCCAGCTGCTGGACACGCGCGCCTATGCCGGCATCGTCGACTACGACCCGGCCGAACTGGTGATCACCGCGCGCTGCGGCACGCCGCTGGCCGAGATCGAGGCGGCGCTGGCCGAGAAGCGCCAGATGCTGGCCTTCGAGCCGCCCCATTTCGCACTGCCGGGCCAGCCCAGCACCGCGACGCTGGGCGGCGCCGTGGCCGCGGGATTGTCGGGCCCGCGCCGGCAAACGGCGGGCGCGCTGCGCGACTTCATGCTGGGCGCGCAGCTGATGGACGGCCGCGGCGAGGTGATGGACTTCGGCGGCCAGGTGATGAAGAACGTGGCGGGCTATGACGTGTCGCGGCTGCTGGCGGGCTCGCTCGGCACGCTCGGGCTGATCCTGCAAGTGTCGGTCAAGGTGCTGCCGGCACCGTTCGACGAGGCCACCCTGCGCTTCGAGCTGGCGCAGGCCGATGCCATCGAGCACCTGAACCGTTGGGGCGGCCAGCCGCTGCCGCTGGCGTCTTCGGCCTGGCACGCGGGCGTGCTGCACGTGCGCCTGGCCGGCGCCACCGCCGCCGTGCGCGCCGCCTGCGCCAGGCTGGGCGGCGAGCGCGTGGACGCTGCGGAAGCCGCGGCGCTGTGGCAATCGCTGCGCGAGCAGACCCACCCGTTCTTCGCCCCCGCCCAGGCGGGCCGCGCGCTGTGGCGCCTGGCGGTGCCCACCATCGCCGCGCCGCTGGAGCTGCCCGGCCCACAGCTGATCGAATGGGGCGGCGGCCAGCGCTGGTGGCTGCCCGAGGACGGCACTGACAAGACCGATGCCGAAAGCGTGCGCGCCGTGGCGCAGGCCGCCGGCGGCCATGCCACGCTGTTCCGCAACGGCGACAAGTCAGTGGGCGTGTTCACGCCGCTGGCCTCGCCGCTGGCCGCGATCCACCGCCGCCTGAAAGAGACTTTCGACCCGGCCGGCATCTTCAACCCGCAGCGCATGTACCCCGGGCTCTGATCCGGCACGTCCAGGCATCCCCCGGCACAACCTCCCCACACCATGCAAACGAACCTGGCCGATTTTCTTCGCAACACGCCCGAAGGCGAGGAAGCCAAATCCATCGTCGGCAACTGCGTGCATTGCGGCTTCTGCACCGCCACCTGCCCCACCTACCAGTTGCTCGGCGATGAGCTGGACGGCCCGCGCGGGCGCATCTACCTGATGAAGCAGGTGCTGGAAGGCCATGCCATCACCGAAAGCACGCGCCTGCACCTGGACCGCTGCCTGACCTGCCGCAACTGCGAATCGACCTGCCCGTCGGGCGTGCGCTACGGCCGCCTGGTCGATATCGGCCGCAAGCTGGTCGACGACAAGCTCGAGGCCGAAGGCGTGCAGCGCCCCGCCCGCGAGCGCATCGCGCGCTGGGTGCTGCGCGAGGGGCTGACGCGCCCGGCGCTGTTCGGCACGGCGCTGCGCCTGGGCCAGATGGTGCGCCCGCTGCTGCCGGGCACGCTGCGCAACAAGGTGCCGGCGCTGTCCAGCACCACCGCGCCCGGCACGTGGCCGCGCAATGCGCATGCACGCAAGATGTTGTTGCTCGACGGCTGCGTGCAGCCGGCAATGTCGCCCAACATCAATGCCGCAACTGCGCGTGTGTTCGACCGTGTCGGCGTACAACTGCTGGTGGCGCGCGAAGCCGGCTGCTGCGGCGCGATCCGCTTCCACACCGGCGACCACGACGGCGGCCTCGACAATATGCGCCGCAATATCGATGCCTGGTGGCCGCATATCGAGGACGGCGCCGAGGCCATCGTGATGACCGCCTCGGGCTGCGGCGCGATGGTCAAGGACTACGGCCACCTGCTGCGCAACGATCCGAAGTACGCCGAGCGCGCCCGCCGCGTCTCGGCACTGACGCGCGACCTGTCCGAAGTCTTGCCGGACTTTGCCGACGAGCTGCACACCCTGGCCGGCGCGGTCCCGCGCGACAACCGGCGCGTGGCTTACCACCCGCCCTGCACGCTGCAGCACGGCCAGCAGATCCGCGGCAAAGTCGAAGCGCTCTTGACCGGCCTCGGCGTCGAAGTCAAACTCTGCGCTGACAGCCACCTGTGCTGCGGCTCGGCGGGCACTTATTCGGTGTTGCAGCCGGAACTGGCCTACCGCCTGCGAGACGACAAGCTCGCCAAACTGCAGGCCACGCAGCCCGAAGCCATCGTCTCGGCCAATATCGGCTGCATCTCGCACCTGCAGGGCGGCACCGGCACCCCGGTGATGCACTGGATCGAACTGGTCGACAAGATGCTCGGCTAGCGCGGGCGGGCAGCATGGGCGGCAGCACGCATCCCTTCCGGACGCGCGCCGCGCACCTGCGACCAAACGCCACGCCCCCATGCTCCAGACCTTTGCAATCCTGTTGGTTTTCCAGTCCATCGGTGAGGTGATCAGCTACGCGCTGACCCTGCCGGTGCCCGGCCCCGTGCTGGGCATGATCCTGCTGTTCGGCTGGCTCGTCTTCGACGACCGCCTGCTGCCCATCATCCAGGGCACCACCACTGAGCTGCTCAAGCACCTGTCGCTGCTGTTCGTGCCGGCCGGCGTAGGCATCATGGTCCATGCCAACCGCATCGAGGGCGAATGGATGCCGATCCTGGTGGCGCTGGTGGTGTCCACCTGGCTGGCCATCGCCACCACCGCCGTGGTCACGCGCATGCTGATGCGCAAGCGCTCCGATACGCCGGACACGCCTCCCGCCGATGCGAAAGGAGAGCAGGCATGATCACGCCCCGCCTCAACGAGATCTGGGTCTACCTGGCCGCGAGCCCGCTGGTCGGGCTGACCGCCACGCTGCTGGCCTACGTCTTTGCCTTCCGCATCTATGAGCGTTCGCGCTTCTCGCCGCTGGCCAACCCGGTGATGATCGCGGTGGCGCTGCTGGTCACGGTGCTGACCGTCACCGGCACGCCCTACAAGACCTACTTCGACGGCGCGCAGTTCGTGCACTTCCTGCTGGGGCCGGCCACGGTGGCACTGGCGGTGCCGCTGTACCTGCAACTGCCCAAGCTGCGCACCCATGTGTTCCCGCTGCTGGCAGGACTGGTGGCGGGCTCGGTGGTGGCGGTGGTGTCGGCGGTGGGAATTGCCTGGCTGCTGGGCGCATCGCCCGAGACCGTGCGCTCGCTCGCGCCCAAGTCGGTGACGATCCCGATCGCCATGGGCGTGGCCGAGAAGATCGGCGGGCTGCCCTCGCTGACGGCGGTGCTGGTGATGGCAACCGGCATCATCGGCGCGGTCAGCGCCACCAGCGTGCTGAACCTGCTGCGCATCCGCGACTACAGCGTGCGCGGCTTCGCCACCGGCGTGGCGGCCCACGGCATCGGCACCGCGCGCGCCTTCCAGGTCAACCAGGAAGCCGGCGCCTTTGCCGCGCTGGGCATGGGCCTGAACGGCGTGCTGACGGCGATCATGGTGCCGGTGATGGCGGCGTGGATGCCACACTGACACGCTCCTGACAGCACGCTGTCAGCAGCCCCCGCGCATGATGCGAACTCCCCACTCCCCTTCACCTGGAACCAAGGAGTCTGTCATGAGCAACCGTCTGATCAACTGGCTGGAAATCCCCGTCGTCGACATGAGCCGCGCGGTCGGCTTCTACGAGCAGGTGTTCAATATCCAGTTGCGCCGCGAGACCATGAGCCAGGTCGACATGGCGGTGTTCCCCCACCCCGACCCGGGCGGCGCGCTGGTCGCCGGCGAGGGCTATCGCCCCAGCAACTACTACGGCGCGGTGCCGTACCTGCATGCGCCGGAACTGGATGTGCTGCTGGAGCGCGCCGCGCGCGCCGGCGGCAAGACCGTGTTCGGGCCGCTGCGCCTGCCGGGCGAGATCGGCCGCATCGCCCATATCACCGACAGCGAAGGCAACCGCATCGGGCTGCACGAGCCCGTGGCCGGTTGACCCCGATGGCAAGCCGCCCCCGATGAGCCGCCGCGCCGACCGCCTGTTCCAGATCGTGCAGGTGCTGCGCGGCCGCCGCCTGACCACGGCGGCGCTGCTGGCGCAGCGGCTCGGGGTGTCGGAACGCACCGTCTACCGTGATATCCAGGCGCTGTCGCTGTCAGGCGTGCCGGTCGAGGGCGAGGCCGGCATCGGCTACCGGCTGCGCGCCGACTTCGATGTCCCGCCGCTGATGTTCACCGCCATGGAAGTCGAAGCGCTGGTCGCCGGCCTGCGCCTCCTGAAAGCCTGGGGCGGCGGCGCGCTGGCCGCCGCGGCCGATCCCGCGCTGGAAAAACTGATGGCCGCGCTGCCGCCGCCGCGCCGGCTGGCGGCGCAGCAAAGCCGCGTGTTCGCGCCGGAATACGTCAACCAGGCGCATGTGCGCGAGGCCTTCGACGTGGTGCACGGCGCGCTGGGCGAACAGAAATTGCTGCTGCTCGACTATTGCGACGTGCAGCAGCGCATCACCGAACGCGTGGTGATGCCGCTGGGCCTGTTCTTCTGGGGCAATGCCTGGTTGCTGGCGACGTGGTGCACCACGCGCTCGGACTATCGCAGCTTCCGGCTGGACCGCTGCCGCGCCATCCGCATGCTGGACGACCATTTCCACGAAACGCCCGACCGCTCGCTCAACGGTTTCCTGCGCGCGGTGCGCGCCAGCGGCACCTAGTACTGTTCAGGCGGCCGGGTCGGACAGCAGCATCTCGATATCGGCGCGCAGCTCGTCGGGCTTGGTGGTCGGCGCATAGCGCTTGAACACCGTGCCGTCGCGGCGCAGCAGGAACTTGGTGAAATTCCATTTGATGCCCTGGGTACCGAGCACGCCACGCTTTTCCGTGGTCAGCCACTGGTACAGCGGATGGGCGTCGGCACCGTTCACGTCGATCTTGGCGAACATCGGGAAGCGCACCGCAAAGCGCGTTTCGCAGAACTGGCCGATCTGCTGCGCATCGCCCGGCTCCTGCTTGCCGAACTGGTTGCACGGGAAGCCCAGCACCTCCAGGCCGCGCTCGTGGTATTCGTCGTAGAGCTTCTGCAGGCCCTCGTACTGCGGCGTGAACCCGCATTCGCTGGCGGTGTTGACGACCAGCATCACCTTGCCCTGGAACTGCGACAGCGGTACCGGCTGGCCGGCCAGCGAGTTGGCTTCGAACTGGTAGACATTGCTCATGGCAGACTCCTGGGGCCGGAACTGGCCCTTGCGTGGCCCAAGCATAACGCCATGCGCATCGCCGTGCACGAATCAGATGACATTGAGATGCTCGGTGCCGGCACCCAGGTCGGTGTCCTTGGCGCTCGCGCTGTGCAGCTTGATCATCAGGCGCAGGTCGTTAAGCGAGTCGGCGTTGCGCAGCGCGTCCTCGTAGGTGATCTTGCCTTCCTCGTACAGGTCGAACAGCGCCTGGTCGAACGAGACCATGCCCTGCTCACGCGACTTCTTGATGACTTCCTTGAGCTCGTGGATCTCGCCCTTGAAGATCAGGTCGGCCACCAGCGGCGTGCCGATCATGATCTCCACCGCCGGCACCCGCCCCTTTTTGCCGGCGCGCGGCAGCAGGCGCTGCGAGATCATCGCCTTCAGGTTCAGCGACAGGTCGATCAGCAGCTGCTGGCGTTTTTCCTCGGGGAAGAAGTTGACCACGCGGTCGATCGCCTGGTTGGCATTGTTGGCGTGCAGCGTGGCCAGGCACAGGTGGCCGGTCTCGGCGTACTGCATCGCGTACTCCATGGTCTCGCGGTCGCGGATTTCGCCGATCAGGATCACGTCGGGCGCCTGGCGCAGCGTGTTTTTCAGCGCCACGTGCCAGGACTCGGTATCGATGCCGACCTCGCGCTGCGTGACGATGCAGTTCTGGTGCGCATGCACGTACTCGATCGGATCCTCGATGGTGATGATATGGCCGTACGAATGCGCGTTGCGGTGATCCAGCATTGCCGCCAGCGTGGTCGACTTGCCCGAGCCGGTGGCGCCGGTCACGATCACCAGCCCGCGCTTGGCCATCACCACCTCATGCAGCGTCGCCGGCAGGTCCAGGTCGGCCACCGAGGGAATGCGCGTATTGATGGTGCGCACCACCATGCCGGCCTTGCCCTGCTGGATAAAGGCCGACACGCGGAAGCGCCCGGCCTTGGGCGCGGTGATCGCGAAATTGCATTCGCGGCTGGTGTCGAAGTCCTGCACCTGGCGCTCGTTCATCACCGAGCGCACCAGGCCCAGCGCCTGGGTCGGGTTCAGCGGCTGCTGCGACACCGGCTTGATCTTGCCGTCGACCTTGATCGCCGGCGGGAAGTCAGAGGTGATGAACAGGTCCGAGCCGCGGTTGCTGACCATCAGCTCCAGCAGGTCGTTGATGTACTTGGCGGCGGATTCGCGATCGAGCATGGCGGTGTCCTGCTGGGGAGCGGGCCTCAGCCCATGAACGCGTCGGGGTTCTTGGCGATGGCGCGCGCGTCGTTGTAGCTGATGACGCTGCGCTTGATCAGGTCAGACAGGCACTGGTCCAGCGTCTGCATGCCCAGCCCGCTGCTGGTCTGCATCATCGAGTACATCTGCGCGATCTTGTTCTCGCGGATCAGGTGGCGGATCGCGGGCGTGGCGATCATGATCTCGTGCGCGGCGGTGCGGCCATTGCCGTCGCGCGTCTTCAGCAGCGTCTGCGAGATCACCGCCTCCAGCGATTCCGACAGCATGGTGCGCACCATGTCCTTCTCTTCGGGCGGGAACACATCGACCACGCGGTCGATGGTCTTGGCTGCTGAGCTGGTGTGCAGCGTGCCGAAGACCAGGTGGCCGGTCTCGGCCGCGGTCAGCGCCAGGCGGATGGTTTCCAGGTCGCGCAGCTCACCCACCAGGATCACGTCCGGGTCTTCACGCAGTGCCGAGCGCAACGCGTTGGCAAACGAATGCGTGTGCGGCCCCAGCTCGCGCTGGTTGATCAGGCTCTTCTTGGAGCTGTGCACGAATTCGATCGGGTCCTCCACCGTGAGGATGTGGCCCATGTCGCTTTCGTTGCGATGGTCGACCATCGCCGCCAGCGTGGTGGACTTGCCCGAGCCGGTCGGGCCCGTCACCAGCACCAGCCCGCGCGGCTTCATGCACAGGTCGGCAAACACCGCGGGCGCGCGCAGCTCTTCGAGCGTGAGCACCTTGGAGGGAATGGTACGGAACACCGCGGCGGCGCCGCGCTGGGTGTTATAGGCATTGACCCGGAAGCGGGACAGGCCGGCGATCTCGAACGAGAAATCGATTTCGAGGCGTTCTTCGTAGGCCTTGCGCTGGGTATCGCTCATGATGTCGTACACCATGGCGTGGACATCCTTGTGCGTCATCGAGGCGATGTTGATCCGGCGCATGTCGCCGTGGATCCGCACCATCGGCGGCATGTCCGCGGAGAGATGAAGATCAGACGCCTTGTTCTTGACAGCGAAAGCCAATAGCTGCGCGATGTCCATCTATAATGACCCCACCCTAGTTATCAGTACTTTGCGTACTTTCTTTTGTATGTTCGCCGGATTATGTCTGTAATTGCCGCCAACCTGCAAGCCGTTCACCAGCGCATCGCGGCGGCCGCACAACAAGCCGGCAGACAGCCCGCGGACATCGCCCTGCTGGCGGTTTCCAAGACCGTTCCCCCCGACCGCATAAGGGCCGCATACGCCGCCGGACAGGTCGCTTTCGGCGAAAACTACGTCCAGGAAGGCGTCGACAAGATCGCCGCGCTGGCCGACCTGCGCCACCGCCTGCAATGGCATTTCATCGGCCCGCTGCAGAGCAACAAGACCCGCCTGGTGGCGGAGCATTTCGACTGGGTGCACGCCGTCGACCGGCTCAGGATCGCCGAGCGGCTGTCGGCCCAGCGCCCGGCCGGCATGGCGGCGCTGCAGGTCTGCATCCAGGTCAATATCAGCGGCGAAGCCAGCAAGAGCGGCGTCGCCCCGGCAGAGGTACCCGCACTGGCACATGCCGTCGCCGCGCTGCCCGGCCTGCGCCTGCGCGGGCTGATGGCCATCCCGGAGCCCGAGGACGAACCCGCCGCGCAGCGCCGCCCATTCGCGGCCATGCGCGCCATGCTGCAGGCGCTGCGCGCCGACGGCCTGGACCTCGACACGCTGTCGATGGGCATGTCGGGCGACATGGAAGCCGCCATCGCCGAGGGCGCCACGCTGGTGCGGATCGGCACCGCCATTTTCGGAGCGCGCCAGTACCCGTAGCCCGGCGCGCCCAGTCCATTCCCTCCAAGCCCCCAACGGATCCCCATGCTCGATACCCTTACCTTTGGCTTTCTCGGCGGCGGCAACATGGCCACCGCACTGATCGGCGGCCTGATCGCCCGCGGCGTGCCGGCCGGCTCGATCCGCGTGGTCGACCCCTTCCCCGAGGCCCAGCAACGCCTGGCGCGCGACCTCGGCGTGCACGCCGCCGGCGCGCCGGACGCCGCCTTCGGCGCCAGCGACGTGCTGGTGCTGGCGGTCAAGCCGCAGCAGTTCCGCGACGCCGCGGCGCAGCTGCTCCCAATCCTGCCGGCCAGCGGCAAGGGCAACCTGGTGATCAGCGTGGCCGCCGGCATCCGGCTGCAGGACATGGAGCGCTGGCTGGACGGGCGCACACGGCTGGTGCGGGCGATGCCGAATACGCCGGCGCTGGCGGGCATGGGCATGACCGGGCTGGCCGCGCCGGCCGGGCTGTCGGCCGAAGACCGCGCGATCGCCAGCGCGGTGGCTGAGGCCGTCGGCAAGTGCGTGTGGGTGGATGGGGATGACCAGATCGATGCGGTCACCGCCATTTCCGGCAGTGGACCGGCCTATGTCTTCTACTTTATCGAGGCGATGGAACGCGCCGCCACCGAGCTGGGCCTGACGGCGGAGCAAGGCCGCGAACTGGCGGTCGAGACCTTCCGTGGCGCTGCTACCCTGGCCGGGCAGTCTTCCGAGCCGGTGTCGACGCTGCGTGAGCGCGTGACGTCCAAGGGCGGCACGACCTACGCGGCGCTGACGGCGATGGAAGCTTCGGGCATTGGTGATGCCTTCGTGCGCGCGATGCATGCTGCCGCGGCGCGGGGCAAGGAGATGGGGGCGGAGTTCGGGAAGGATTGAGGGGCGGGCAGACCACAGGCGCTCTGACCTGGCCGCCGCCCTTTGTGAACGCTCCCCTCCCGCAAGCGGGAGAGGGGGGCAAACCGGCAGCGGACCGTTAGCAATCGCGTAAATCAGCGAATCGCATAAGCCACCGCCGTCCCCGCAAACACACAGGCCCCCAGCCAGTTGTTATGCCGGAACGCCGCGAAACACCGCATCCGGTCCCGATCGCGAATCAGCGTGTAGTGATACCCGGCGCAACCGGCAGCCGCCGCCAGCCCCACCCAGTAAGGCCACCCCAGCCCCAGCAGCACCCCCGCCCACGCCATCAGCGCCAGGAACGCGGCATAGCAGAGCATGATCGCCGCCACGTCGAAGCGGCCAAAGGTAATGGCCGAAGTCTTCATGCCGATCAGGAGGTCGTCGTCACGATCGACCATCGCATAAGCCGTGTCATACGCCACCGCCCAGAACACATTGGCCAGCAGCATCAGCCACGCCACCGGCGGCACCTGGTCCTGGATCGCGGCAAACGCCATCGGGATACCAAAGCCAAACGCAATGCCGAGATAAGCCTGCGGAATCGCAAAGAAGCGCTTGAAGAACGGGTAAGTGCCCGCCACCACCGCCGCCACCACTGCCAGCCATTTGGTCAGCGCATTGAGCGGCAACACCAGCGCAAAAGCCACCAGCGCCAGCACGGCGGCGACGGCCAGCGCTTCCCACGCGGCGATCTTGCCCGCGGTCAGCGGCCGCTCCCTGGTGCGCTTGACGTGCTTGTCGAAGTCGCGGTCGGCCCAGTCGTTGATGGCGCAGCCAGCCGAGCGCATCAGGAAGGTGCCCGCCACGAAGATCCAGAACAGCCCCCACGCCGGCGGCCCGCCCGCGGCCATCCACATGGCCCACAGCGTCGGCCACAGCAGCAGCAGCGTGCCGATCGGCTTGTCGATGCGCACCAGGCGCGCGTAGAGGGAAAGGCGTTCAAGCATGGGCGTGGGGGGCAACGGCGAGAGGGTCTGCACTGCGCGGATCCGGGAAGGAGGATTCAATGAAAACGCGCCGCAGCCCGGACGGTTGCGACGCGCAGTGCCGGCCGCCACTGAAGGGCAGCCGGAGGTGGCCAGCTGGCCTCAGGCCAGCATCGCGCGCAGCATCCACGCGGTCTTTTCATGCGTCTGCATGCGCTGGGTCAGCAGGTCGGCCGACGGTTCGTCGCCGGCGGCGTCGATCACCGGGAACAGCGAGCGCGCGGTGCGCACCACGGCTTCCTGGCCTTCGACCAGCTTGCGGATCATTTCGGTGGCCTCGGGCACGCCCTCTTCCTCCGCGATCGACGACAGGCGGGCGTACTCCTTGTAGGTGCCCGGTGCCGGGTAGCCCAGTGCGCGGATACGCTCGGCGATCGAGTCCACGGCGAGCGCCAGTTCGGTGTACTGGGTCTCGAACATCAGATGCAGCGTATTGAACATGGGACCCGTCACGTTCCAGTGGAAATTATGGGTCTTGAGGTAGAGGGTGTAGGTGTCCGCCAGCAGCTTGGACAGGCCTTCCGCGATCTTCTTGCGGTCCTTGTCGGAAATACCGATATTCACGCTCATCTCATTCTTCTTTGCCATGGTAAATACGCTCCGTTCTGGTAAAGCCACGAGGGGCGCCGCCGGGCTTGCCATGTTTTGGGGCCGGGCGGCGCAGTACCCGCATTATTGCACTAGCCGGCAATCCCGGCCAAACCCCGGGCCACCTCGCTGAACATCACGGCTGCGCCGAGCACGATCACGGCGGCGCCGATTTCCTTGCGCCACAGCTTGTGGCGCAGCCGCGCGGCATCGGCGCGCCCGGGCTGGTCGTGCCCGTCATGCCACAGCTGTCGCCACTCTTCGATAAACAACCGGATCATCGCCATCATCGTTCTCCGCGGCGCGGCATCCCGCCACGGGCGCCGCGCCAGGCTGCCGCTTACTTCAGGTTGAGCGCGCGCTTCACGCCCTCGCCGTAGGCCGGGTCGGCCTTGGCGAAGTGCTCCAGCTGCACGCGCACGATCGCCTCAGGCACGCCCTGCATCGCTGCCGCGATATTGGCGAACAGGCGCTGGCGCTGGCCTTCGTCGAACAGGCGGAACAGCGCGCCGGGCTGGCTGTAGTAGTCCGGGTCGACGCGGTGGTCCCAGTGGTCGGCGGCGCCATCCAGTGCCAGCGGCGGCTCGATCGCGCGCTCGCTGGCGGCGTAGGCGCCTTCGCGGTTGGGCTCGTAGTTGAGCTTGCCGCCCTGGTTGCCGTCCACGCGCATCGCGCCGTCACGGTGGAAGCTGTTGTGGAACGGGCATCTCGGCGCATTCACCGGGATCTGGTTGTGGTTGATCCCCAGGCGGTAGCGCTGCGTGTCCCCGTACGAGAACAGCCGCCCCTGCAGCATCTTGTCGGGCGAGAAGCCGATGCCCGGCACGATATTGGCCGGATTCATCGCCACCTGCTCGACCTCGGCAAAGTAGTTGTCCGGGTTGCGGTTGAGCTCGAGCACGCCCACGTCGATCAGCGGGTAGTCCTTGTGCGGCCAGACCTTGGTCAGGTCGAACGGATTGATGTGGTACCTGGCCGCATCGGCCTCCGGCATGACCTGCACGCGCAGGTTCCAGCGCGGGAAATTGCCTTGCTCGATGTTCTCGAACAGGTCGCGCTGCGCGCTTTCGCGGTCCGTTGCCACGACCTTGGCCGCTTCTTCATTGGTCCAGTTGGCGATGCCCTGCTGCGACTTGAAGTGGAACTTGACCCAGAAGCGCTCGTTGTTCGCGTTGATGAACGAGTACGTGTGCGAGCCGAAGCCGTGGATCTGGCGGTAGTTCTGCGGCAGGCCGCGGTCGCTCATCAGGATGGTGACCTGGTGCAGCGATTCCGGATGGCGCGACCAGAAGTCCCACACCGCGATCGGGTCGCGCAGGTTGGTGCGCGGATTGCGTTTCTGCGTGTGGATAAAGTCCGGGAACTTGAGCGGGTCGCGCACGAAGAACACCGGGGTGTTGTTGCCGACCACGTCCCAGTTGCCTTCATCGGTGTAGAACTTGATCGAGAAGCCGCGCACGTCGCGCTCGGCATCGGCCGCGCCGCGTTCGCCGGCCACGGTCGAGAAGCGGATGAACAGCGGCGTTTCCTTGCCGACCTGGGCAAAGACCGAAGCCTTGGTGTACCTGGTGATGTCGTGGGTGATCTTGAGCGTGCCATAGGCGCCCGAACCCTTGGCATGCACGCGCCGCTCGGGGATGACCTCGCGGTCGAAGTGGGCCAGCTTTTCGAGGAACCAGACATCCTGCAGCAGCATCGGGCCGCGCGGGCCTGCCGTCTGCGAGTTCTGGTTATCGACGACGGGTGCGCCGGCGGCAGTGGTAAGGGTGTCCTTCTTGCTCATCTTTTCCTCTTTGTGGGTGGGCTGAAAGGGAACGCCGCATCAGAGCGCGGCGGCATAGCAGGCAAGGCAATCGAGCAGGCAGCGCCCCATGCGGAGGGGAAACGGGCGCCCGTTGATTGTTGCTGGAGAGAACTGGGCGCTGGTGCTCATCATTGGTTCCTGTCTCAGGTCGATGCCATCTGCATCGACAGGAGTCAGCCTACCAACGATCTATCGAATTGAGAATTCAATTATTTATACCTATGTATTAGGTCAAATCTATCTGGGATTCCTGCAACTTATCGCAGCGGAAGGTGACCGCCCGAAGACAGGTCCGTGAAATACCCCGTTGCGGGGCCGGAAATGACAACGGCCGCAGCGGAATCTCCGGTGCGGCCGAGGGAAATGCCTGTACTGCGGGGGCAGGAAGATCAGGCCGCTTCGGCCAGCTCCTTGGCGTCCAGCTTGCGCACGCCGGCCAGCTCGCACGCGGCCACGGCGTTGGCCAGCGCTTCCATCGCCGGCAGCCGGGTGAAGCTCTTGCGCCAGGCCAGCACCACGCGCCGGTCGGGCACCGGATCGGCAAACGGCACATAGGACAGCATGTCGCCCTTGGCCTTCAGGTCGGGCACCGAGGTGCGCGGCAGCACGGTGATGCCGACCCCGCTGGCCACCATATGGCGGATGGTTTCCAGCGATGAGCCCTCGAAGGTCTTCTGGATGCCGTCGGCCGCCTGCGAGAAGCGCGACAGTTCCGGGCACACGCCCAGCACATGGTCGCGGAAGCAGTGGCCGCTGCCCAGCAGCAGCATGGTCTGCTGCTTCAGTTCATCGGGGTCGATGGAGCGCGCTTGCGCCAGCTGATGGCCGCGCGGCACGGCGACGACAAAGGGCTCGTCATAGAGCGGGCGCACCGTCAGGCCCGAATCCGCGAACGGCTCGGCCATCACCGCGCAGTCGATCTCACCCTGCTTGAGCAGCTCGATCAGCTTGTGGGTGTAGTTCTCCTGCAGCATCAGCGGCATCTGCGGCACGGTCTCGATCATCTGCTTGACCAGCGACGGCAGCAGGTACGGACCGATGGTGTAGATCACGCCCACCCGCAACGGACCCGCAAGCGGGTCCTTGCCCTGCTTGGCGATCTCGCGGATGGCCATGGTCTGTTCGAGCACGCGCTGGGCCTGCGCCACGATCTGCTCGCCGACCGACGTCACCGACACCTCGGAGGTGCCGCGCTCGAAAATCTGCACGTTGAGTTCGTCTTCCAGCTTCTTGATCGCGACCGACAGCGTCGGCTGCGACACAAAGCAGGCTTCGGCGGCCCGGCCGAAATGGCGCTCGCGCGCCACGGCGACGATGTACTTGAGTTCGGTGAGCGTCATGACTTATCAGTTTCCGGTAGGCGATAGATTTTACCTTCGATTGCCGCTTCTGTCAGAGCGCCAGCCCGAATTGTCCGCAGCGAACCGGCAGGTGCGCTGGATGGCGCACATCCGTCGAAAAACCAGCCCGCACTCAAGCCTTGAGGTAGTGCTCGCGCCCGCCCAGCCAGCGCGAAAGGTGCGCTTCCACCGCTTCCGGGTAGCGCGCCAGCATCAGTTCGGCCGCCTCCTGCGCGTATTCCACCAGCCACGCGTCGGTCTGCAGGTCGGCAAAGCGCAACATCGCTTCGCCGGACTGGCGCGCGCCCAGGAACTCGCCCGGGCCGCGGATTTCCAGGTCGCGCCGGGCGATCTCGAAGCCGTCGGTGGTCTCGCGCATGGTCGCCAGGCGCTCGCGCGCGGTCGGCGACAGCGGCGCCTGGTACATCAGCAGGCAGACCGATTCGGCGCTGCCCCGCCCCACCCGCCCGCGCAGCTGGTGCAGCTGCGCCAGGCCGAAGCGCTCGGCATGCTCGATCACCATCAGCGAGGCATTGGGCACGTCCACGCCCACCTCGATCACGGTGGTGGCCACCAGCACCTGCATGCGGTTGGCGCTGAAGTCGTCCATCACCGCGGCCTTCTCGGCCGGCGGCAGGCGCCCGTGCACCAGGCCCACACGCAGGTCGGGCAGCGCGGCCACCAGCGTTTCATAGGTCTCGACCGCGGTCTGCAGCTGCAGCGCCTCGCTTTCCTCGATCAGCGGACAGACCCAGTAGACCTGGCGCCCCTCGGCGGCGGCATGGTGCACGCGCGCGATCACCTCGTCGCGGCGCGCATCGTTGACCAGGCGCGTGACGATGGGGGTGCGCCCGGGCGGCAGCTCATCGATCACCGAGACATCGAGGTCGGCGTAATACGTCATGGCCAGCGTGCGCGGGATCGGCGTGGCCGACATCATCAGTTGGTGCGGCACGGTCTCGGCCGCGGTTGCCGGTGAATCGGGGGCGTCGGCGGCACCGGCCTTGCCGCGCAGCGCCAGCCGCTGCGCCACGCCGAAGCGGTGCTGCTCGTCGACCACCGACAGCCCCAGCCTGGCAAAGCGCACGGTGTCCTGGATCAGCGCGTGGGTGCCGATCACCAGCTGCGCCTCGCCCGATTCCACGCGCGCCACGGCCTCGCGCTTGTCGCGCGCCTTCTGGCTGCCGGCCAGCCACGCCACCGGCACGCCCAGCGGCTCCAGCCATGCGGACAGCTTGCGGTAGTGCTGCTCGGCCAGGATTTCGGTGGGCGCCATCAGCGCGGCCTGGTAGCCGGCATCGATCGCCTGGCAGGCTGCCAGCGCGGCGACGATGGTCTTGCCGCTGCCCACGTCGCCCTGCAGCAGCCGGTGCATCGGGTGCGGGCGCGTCATGTCGGCGGCGATTTCTTCGACCACGCGCTGCTGCGCCCCGGTCAGCCGGAACGGCAACGCGGCCAGGAAGCGCGTCAGCAGGCCGCCCTCGCGGCGCGGCATGGTCGGCGCGGTCTTTTCGCGGCGCGCCGCGTGCGCGCGCCGCAGCGAGATCTGCTGCGCCAGCAGCTCATCGAACTTGATGCGCTGCCAGGCCGGATGCGAGCGGTCGGCCAGCGCGGCCTCGCTCTCCTGCGGCGGCGGCGCGTGCAGCAACCGCAGGCAGTCAGCCAGCGGGCGCAGGTGCAGGCGTGCCAGCGGCCCCTCCAGCACAGCCCGCGGCAGCGTCTCGGGCATGGGCGTGCGCGACAGCGTGCCGCCGATGGCCTTGCGCAGATAGGCCTGCGGGATGCCGGCGGTGGACGGATACACCGGCGTCAGGCGGTCAGGCAGCGCTTCGCCGGGCACCACCGGACGCACCGTGGGGTGGACCATCTCGGCGCCGAAGAAGCCGCCGCGCACCTCGCCGCGCACGCGCAGGCGCACGCCTTCGGCCATCTGCTTGGTCTGGCTGCCGTAGAAGTTCAGGAAGCGCAGCGTCAGCTCGCCGCTGTCGTCGGCGATCTTGACCACCAGCTGGCGGCGCGGCCGGAACGTGACTTCGTTGGAGATGACCTCGCCCTCCACCTGCGCCGGCAGCCCGAGCCCGGCGCGGTGGATGGCCTCGGCGATCGGCGCCAGCGTGGTCTCGTCCTCATAGCGCATCGGCAGGTGCAGCACCAGGTCGACGGGACGGCGCAGGCCGAGCTTGGCCAGGCGCGCGGCCGCGGAGGACGTGCCGGAGGCGGCGGCCTTGCCCCTGGCTTCGCCGGCCTTGCCGCGCGCGGGCGCCGCCGTTTCCTTGGCGGCGTCGGCGGGGTCGTGGATCGGTTCAGCGGCGGTTCCGGGCATCGGCGAAAAAGTTGGCAGCGGTCGCTCTCGTGCTGCGGGGTTGGCTGGCGCGGCGCCGGCGAATAGCCGGTATCACGCCCGGCCCGGCGGCAAGCGCGCCCGTGGCCTTACAATATCGGATTCGCCGATTGTACCCATGCCGGCTGCCACCACGGGCAGCGGAGTGCCGTTTTGTGCCCCGCTCCGGCCTGCATGGGATCGCGCAGCCCGCCGCTCCCACGATGTTGACGCTTTCCGATTTCGATTTCCCGCTGCCGCCAGAACTGATTGCCCAGAGCGCGCTGCCCGACCGCAGCGCGAGCCGGCTGCTGGTGGTCGAACGGCTGGCCCCGGCCGACACCGCCGACGCGGTGCGCATGGTCGACCGCGCCTTCAGCGAGATCATCGACTACCTGCGTCCCGACGACCTGCTGGTCTTCAACGACACCCGCGTGATCAAGGCGCGCTTCTTCGGCGACAAGCCCAGCGGCGGCAAGATCGAGGTGCTGGTCGAGCGCGTGGTCGACAGCCACACCGTGCTGGCCCAGGTGCGCGCCTCCAAGACCCCGGCCGAGGGCAGCACGCTGCACCTGGCCGACGATGCCTTCGCCGTCACCGTTGGCCCGCGCGTGGACCAGTTCTTCACGCTGCGCTTCCCCGAGCCGGCGCTGGACCTGATCGAGCGCTACGGCCGCCTGCCGCTGCCGCCGTATATCACGCACGACCCGGACGCCTACGACGAGACCCGCTACCAGACCGTCTACGCGCGCAGTCCCGGCGCGGTGGCCGCGCCCACCGCGGGCCTGCATTTCGACGATGCGCTGTTCGCGCGGCTCGATGCCGCCGGCGTGCGGCGCGCCTTCCTGACGCTGCACGTGGGCGCCGGCACCTTCCAGCCGGTGCGCACCGAGAACCTGGCCGAGCACAAGATGCACTCGGAGTGGTACGCCGTCTCCGCAGACCTGGCCCAGGCCGTGCGCGACACCCGCGCGCGCGGCGGCCGCGTGATCGCGGTCGGCACCACCTCGCTGCGCGCGCTGGAATCGGCCGCGCAGGCCGACGGCACGCTCGCCGCCGGCAGTGGCGACACCGATATCTTCATCACGCCCGGCTACCATTTCCGGCTGGTCGATGCCCTGATCACCAACTTCCACCTGCCCAAGTCGACGCTGCTGATGCTGGTGTCGGCACTGGCCGGCGTGGAAGCCATCCGCGCCGCCTACCGCCATGCGGTCGAGCAGCGCTACCGTTTCTTCAGCTACGGCGACGCCATGCTGCTGACCCGCCAGCCCGGCGCCTGAATCCAGAATCACAAGCCATGCTCAACTTCGAACTCATCACCACCGACGGCAACGCCCGCCGCGGCCGCGTCACGCTGAACCACGGTGTGGTCGAGACGCCGATCTTCATGCCGGTCGGCACCTACGGCTCGGTCAAGGCGATGTCGCCGCTGGAACTGAACGAGATTGGCGCGCACATCATCCTGGGCAATACCTTCCACCTGTGGCTGCGCCCCGGGCTGGACGTGGTCAACGCCCACGAGGGCCTGCACAAGTTTATCGGCTGGGACAAGCCGATCCTGACCGATTCCGGTGGCTTCCAGGTGTTTTCGCTCGGCGATCTGCGCAAGATCACCGAAGATGGCGTCACGTTTGCATCTCCGGTCAATGGCGACAAGCTTTTCCTGTCGCCCGAGATCTCGATGCAGATCCAGCGCACGCTGAACTCCGACATCGTGATGCAGTTCGATGAGTGCACGCCGTACGAGATCGACGGCCGCGCCGCCACGCACGAGGAAGCGGCCAAGTCGATGCGCATGAGCCTGCGCTGGGCCAAGCGCTCGCGCGACGAGTTCGAGCGCCTGGCCAACCCCAACGCGCTGTTCGGCATCGTCCAGGGCGGCATGTACGAAGACCTGCGCGACGAATCGCTGGCGGGCCTGTCCGAGCTGGACTTCCACGGCTTTGCCATCGGCGGGCTGTCGGTGGGCGAGCCCAAGGAAGACATGATGCGCGTGCTCGAGCACGTCGCGCCGCGCCTGCCGGCCGACAAGCCGCACTACCTGATGGGCGTGGGCACGCCCGAGGACCTGGTCGCCGGCGTCGCCGCCGGGGTGGACATGTTCGACTGCGTGATGCCCACCCGCAACGCGCGCAACGGCTGGCTCTTCACCCGCTTCGGCGACGTCAAGATCAAGAACGCGGCGCACCGCAACGATCCGCGTCCGCTCGATGAAAGCTGCGCCTGCTACACCTGCCGCAACTTCTCGCGCGCCTACCTGCACCACCTGCACCGCGTAGGCGAGATCCTGGGCGCGCGCCTCAATACCATCCACAACCTGCACTACTACCTGCAGCTGATGCGCGAGATGCGCGAAGCCATCGAGCATCACCGCTTTGCCGACTTCCGCCGCCAGTTCGCCGCCGACCGCGCCCGCGGCACGCAGTGACAACGCCGGCTGGCGCGAACTTTTGCGCTGCCGGCGGTCGAATAGCCGGGTCATCCGGGGGCGAGCCGCGATCCGGAGCGCCCGGCCTTGCCGACCCCTGCCGCAAGTTGTCCCGGGCGCACCCGAACAAACCCGTATTCCGCCCTAGAATGCCAAGGGTGGGCGGAATGCGAATGGTAGAATGATCGATTATTTGACTAATTTTGTGACGGAGAATCAACGTGCTGATTTCTAACGCATTTGCCCAGACCACCGGTACCGGCGGCGCGGCTGGCGGCCTGATGAGCTTCCTGCCCATCATCCTGATGTTTGGCGTGCTGTGGTTCATCATGATCCGCCCGCAGATGAAGCGTCAGAAGGAAGCCAAGGCAATGCTCGAAGCGCTGGCCAAGAACGACGAAGTCGTGACCGCCGGCGGCATCCTGGGCAAGGTGACCAAGGTCACCGACCAGTACGTCAGCCTGGAAATCGCCGAAGGCACGGAAATCACCGTGCAGAAGAACGCCGTGACGACGGTGCTGCCGAAGGGCTCGCTGAAGGCGCTCTGATCCACCGATCGCGCGCGCGACTCCCGCCTTTGTCTTTTCCGGCATGCCCGTTCGCGCATGCCCCGGCAGCCGCCTGATCCAGCCCGACGAAGCCCCGGTGGCTTCGATCCGTGGTTGCCAGGCGGCTGTTTGCCAAACCGGTTCGGCCCCGCCGACGTGGTGCGCCACGCCAGCGCCGGCCCCGCCAACCGCTGAATGACTGGCCAGAGATGAATCGTTATCCGCTTTGGAAATACCTCGTGATCCTGGTGGCCCTGGCCATCGGCATCATCTATACCTTGCCGAATTTCTTCGGCGAGGCGCCTGCGGTGCAGGTGTCCTCGGGCAAGGCCACGGTCAAGGTCGACCTGTCGATGCAGAAGCAGGTCGAAGAGATCCTGGCACAGAACCAGCTGCAGCCCGACGGCGTCTTCTTTGATATTTCCGGCCAGTCTGGCTCGGTCAAGGCGCGCTTCCGCACCACCGACGAGCAGCTCAAGGCCAAGGACATCCTGTCGCGCACGCTCAACCCCGACGCGGCCGACCCCACCTATGTGGTCGCGCTGAACCTGCTGTCGGGCTCGCCGCGCTGGCTGACCGCCATGCACGCGCTGCCGATGTACCTGGGCCTGGACCTGCGCGGCGGCGTGCACTTCCTGCTGCAGGTCGACATGAAGGGCGCGGTCGACAAGAAGCTCGACAGCCTTGGCGGCGACGCGCGCACCCTGCTGCGCGACAAGAGCATCCGCCACGGCGGCATCGACCGCGACGGCGAGCGCCTGACGGTGCGCTTCAACAACGCCGACGACGCCAACCGCGCGCGTCCGCTGCTGGCCGACAACCTGCGCGAAGTCGCCTTCGCCATGGACGGCAACAATATCGTCGGCACCTTCACCGAAGCCGCCCGCAAGGCCGTGCAGGATGCCGCGGTCAAGCAGAACATCACCACGCTGCACAACCGCGTCAACGAGCTTGGCGTGGCCGAGCCGGTGATCCAGCAGCAAGGCGCCGACCGCATCGTGGTGCAGCTGCCCGGCGTGCAGGACACCGCCAAGGCCAAGGACATCATCGGCCGCACCGCCACGCTGGAAGCCCGCCTGGTCGACAACGACGCGCCGCGCAGCCCGCGCCCGGGCGACCCGATCCCGTTCGGCAGCGAGCTCTTCACGCAAGGCAACGGCGCCCCGGTGGTGCTGAAGAAGCAGGTCATCTTCACCGGCGACCGCATTGAAAGCGCCTCGGCCGGCTTCGACCAGAACCAGCAGCCTTCGGTCAACATCAAGCTCGACGCCCAGGGCGGCCGCGTGCTGCGCGACGTCTCGCGCGAGAACCTGAAGAAGCCGATGGCGATCGTGCTGTTCGAAAAGGGCAAGGGCGAAGTGCTGACGGTGGCGACGATCCAGTCCGAACTGGGCTCCAGCTTCCAGATCACTGGCTCCTACTCCACCGAAGCCGCCAACGACCTGGCGCTGCTGCTGCGCGCCGGCTCGCTGGCCGCGCCGATGGAAATCATCGAAGAGCGCACCATCGGCCCGTCGCTGGGCGCGGACAACATCCAGAAGGGTTTTGACTCGGTCGCTTACGGCTTTGCCGCCATCGGCGTGTTCATGATCCTGTACTACATGCTGTTCGGCGTGTTCTCGGTGGTGGCGCTGGGCGTGAACCTGCTGCTGCTGGTGGCGGTGCTGTCGATGCTGCAGGCCACGCTGACGCTGCCGGGCATTGCCGCCATCGCGCTGGTGCTGGGCATGGCCATCGACGCCAACGTGCTGATCAACGAGCGCATCCGCGAGGAACTGCGCGCGGGCGCGTCGCCGCAGATGGCGATCGCGGTCGGCTTCGACCGCGCCTGGGCCACCATCCTGGACTCCAACGTGACCACGCTGATCGCCGGCCTGGCACTGCTGGCCTTTGGTTCGGGCCCGGTGCGCGGCTTTGCCGTGGTGCACTGCCTGGGCATCCTGACCTCGATGTTCTCGGCGGTGTTCTTCAACCGCGGCCTGGTCAACCTCTGGTACGGCCGCAAGAAGAAGCTGCAGAGCGTGGCCATCGGCCAGATCTGGAAGCCGGGCAACACCACCGACACGCCGGTCGCCAAGTAAGGCGAGCAGCAACAACTAGCAGTACAGAACAGGATTCAACATGGAATTCTTCCGCATCCGGCGCGACATTCCGTTCATGAAGCACGCGTTGGTCTTCAACGTGATTTCCTTCCTGACGTTTGCCGCAGCCGTGTTCTTCCTCTGGCACAAGGGCCTGCACCTGTCGATCGAATTCACCGGCGGCACGGTGATGGAAGTCAGCTACCAGCAGGCCGCTGACCTGGAAAAGATCCGCGGCCAGGTGGGCAAGCTGGGCTATACCGACGTGCAGGTGCAGAACTTCGGCACCTCGCGCGACGTGATGATCCGCCTGCCGCTGCAGAAGGGCGCGGACGGCAAGCCCGTCACCTCGGCCCAGCAGAGCGAGCAGGTGATGGCCTCGCTGCAGGCGGCCTCGCCTGACGTGAAGCTGCAACGGGTGGAGTTCGTCGGCCCGCAGGTGGGCAAGGAACTGGCCACCGACGGCCTGCTGGCGCTGCTGTGCGTGGTGGCCGGCATCGTGATCTACCTGTCGTTCCGCTTCGAATGGAAGTTCGCGGTGGCGGGCATCATCGCCAACCTGCACGACGTGGTCATCATCCTGGGCTTCTTCGCCTACTTCCAGTGGGAATTCTCGCTGTCGGTGCTGGCGGCGATCCTGGCGGTGCTGGGCTATTCGGTCAACGAATCGGTGGTGATCTTCGACCGGATCCGCGAGAACTTCCGCAAGTTCCGCAAGATGACCACGCACGAGATCATCGACAACGCGATCACCAGCACCATCTCGCGCACCATCATCACCCACGGCTCGACCCAGATGATGGTGCTGTCGATGTTCTTCTTCGGCGGCCCCACGCTGCACTACTTTGCCCTGGCACTGACGGTCGGCATCTTGTTCGGCATCTACTCGTCGGTGTTCGTGGCCGCGGCGCTGGCGATGTGGCTGGGCGTCAAGCGCGAGGACCTGGTCAAGGGCGAGAAGAAGTCCGACTCGACCGACCGCAACGACCCCAACTACGGCGCGCAGGCCTGACCCTGCCCTGCCGGCAAAACAGAACGGCGCCCCGCGGGGCGCCGTTTTTCATGGCAGCAAGACCTGGGAAATTCAGGCCGGCATCGAGAAGCGCTCGATCCACGCCGCCAGCCGGTCGGCCGCGAAGCTCTCGCTGCGCGGGCCCACGCGGCACACCACTGCCTCGCCGTCGCGCGCAAACTTCATTGCGCCGCCGGCCTCTTCCAGCCACAGCAGGCTCGCCAGCCAGGCGGCGTGCGACGCCGACACGGGCGAACCCACCGGCTGTGCCAGGAACTCGGCCAGCGTCGCCGGCGCGGTCCACACCAGGGTATCGCCGTCGCGGCGCACCACTTCGCTGCCGAGCGTGTCGGCGATCACCGCCGCGGCATCGGCAGCGCCCTTGCCGGCATGGGTGCCGCGCAGCTGCGCCAGGCGCGTGCCGACGGCATGGCCGAAGCTGCCGCTGCGCTCGGCCTCTGCGCGCACCAGGTCGGCGTAGTCCATGCGCTGCCAGTCCGGCTCGACGCTGCCCGCGCCGGCCAGGTCGACCGCGGCGAGGTAGGTCTCCACCGGCTGGAAACGGCCCGGCCCGATCAGGCTGGCACACAGCGCATGCACCATGCCGATGCGCGAGGCCACAGTCTGGGTCTGCAGCACGGACAGCTTTTCGCGCAGCAGCTGGTCGCGTTCCTTGCGCAGGCCGGCCAGTTCCAGCGCCTGCTTCAGCTCCATGCGCAGCGCGGTGATGTCCCACGGCTTCTTGATGTAGCGGTGGATCTGCCCCTGGTTGACCGCCTCGACGGTCTGGTCGAGCTCCGAATACGCGGTGGTCAGGATGCGCACGATATGCGGGTAGCGCTCGCGCGCGTAGCGCAGTAGTTCGTTGCCATATTCGCCCGGCATGCGCTGGTCCGACACCAGCACCGCCAGGCTGTCCGCGTGGGCGTCGAGCAAGGCCTTGCCCTCTTCAACGGAGCCGCCGGTGGCCACCGGCGCCAGCGCCCCGATGGCACGCTGGAAATACTTGACTGCAGTCGCTTCGTCATCGACGAACAGAATCGCCGGGGGTGGTGCCTGCGTGGCATTCGGTTCGGTCATCGGTCACTCCTATGCTTTCGACTCTTGAAACTTGGAAAGTCCAGCGTCACCGTCGTGCCGGCACCGGATGCGGATTCGATCCGGATGCCGCCGCCAAACGACTGCATGACGCGGTTGCAGAAAATCATGCCCAGGCCGCTGCCGCCGGCACTGGCGTGGGTGGTGACAGGGTCGACCAGCAACCGCTCCATCACTTCCGGCGGAATCCCCGGCCCGTTGTCGCAGATGCGGATTTCCGGGCGCGGCTGCGCCACCACCACAAAGCGCAAGGCCGGCGTGCCGACGCTGCCCAGCGCCCGCAGCGCGTTGCTCATCACCGAGGAAAGCACCAGCGCCACGCAGTTGGGCAGCGTCTGCACCGGGAAATCGCCGTGCATCTCCACCTGCACCCAGTTGCGCTGGTCGCCTGCGAACGGGTAGCTGTCCAGCAGCGAAGTGACCAGCGTGCCGGCGCTGACCTCGGTGCCGGCATCGGGCCTCGCCGGCGTGCTGCCGGCACTGTTGCGCACCGACTGCAGGAACGACGACAGCACCGCCAGGCAATACTGGGCGTTGTCGTACATGGCGCTGGCCGCCTGGCCGATCTCGGCCTGGCGCTGCGCACTGTATTCGCCGGCGACACGCCCGCGGATGCCGTGGGCAAAGTTGGCGATGGCCGCCAGCGGGGTGTTCAGCTCGTGCGCCAGGAAGGCCAGGGTCTCGTCGATCGCCATCAGCCGGTGCTGGCGCAGGGTGCGCTCGCGGTGGCGCTCGGCGGCGCGTGCCAGCACCTCGCGCAGGTCGGCCACGCTCAGCGGCTTTTCCAGGATGCGGAAGACTTCGCCGCTGTTGACCGTTTCCAGCAGCACATCCTTGTCGGCATAGGCCGTGACCAGGATGCGCACGATCTGCGGGTATTCCTGCGCCACCTGGCGCAGCAGCTGGCCACCGTCGCGCCCGGGCATGCGGAAGTCAGTCACCAGCACCGCCACGCGGGCGGGGTCCGCGCGCAGCACCGCCAGGGCCTCGTCGGCGCCGTCTGCCACCAGCACCTCATAGTCGCCGCCGGCGGCCCGGGCGAAATACTTGCGCGCCATCTCCTCGTCGTCGACATAGAGGACGGCAAGCCGTGCCTGCTTCGCTTCGCTCATGGCTGGTTACTCCGCACGCGGCAGGTCGAAGCTGAACGCGGTCCACTGGCCCAGTTCGCTCTCGGCATACAGCTGCCCGCCGTGGCGTTCCACCACCGCGTAGCTGATCGACAGGCCCAGGCCAAGCCCCTGCCCCACCTCGCGCGTGGTGAAGAACGGCTCGAACACGCGCGCCAGGTTTTCCTGGGGGATGCCAGGGCCGTTGTCGCGCACCATGACGTGCAGGCGGTGGTTGTCCCAGCGGGCCGTGGTATGGATCGCCGGCGCGGCCGTGCCCGCCTTGCGCATGGCCAGCGCGGCATTCGAGAACAGGTTGATCAGCACGCCGATGATGGCCGCCTCGTCGCCCAGCACCAGGGTGTCGGCAGGCAGTTCGCGGCTGAGGCTGACCCCGCGCAGCTCATGCGCGGTCAGGCGGATCGACGAATCGAGCGCCTTCTCGAACAGGAACGGCGTGCCTTCCACCTCGGCGCCCGGCTTGCGGTAGGCAAAGGTCTTGAGGTCGGAGACGATATGCTGGATGCGCTGCATCCCCTGCTTGGCGTCGACCAGGCACTCTTCCAGCGAAGGGTTCTCCTTGGCCTGTGGCTCTTCCATCGCCACTTCGATCGCCATCAGGCAGAAGTTGACCGGGTTGTTCACCTCGTGCAGCAGCCCGGCCGCCAGCGTACCGATGGCGGCCATCTTCTCCTGCTGCAGCATCTGGCCCTTGATGTCGGCCAGCCGGCGGTTGATGTCGGCAAGCTCGTCGTTCTTGTGCGCCAGCTCTTCCTTGAGCCGGATCAGGTGGAAGTGGCCGCGCTCGTTCATGAACGTGTAGACCGCGCTGGCCACGATCGAAAACATGATGAACAGCGAATTGACGGTGAAGTGCGCGCGCTGCGCCAGGCCATCGGGGTGGATCAGGCAGGCGCCGAGGTAGAGCAGGTAGGTGACCACGCCAAAGCCGATGGTCTGCCACAGGCCCATGGGCATGGCGATGCCGACCGCGAAGATGACCAGGTTCAGCCCGGCATAGTAGATGGACGAGGCGCCGTCGGTGGTGGCGATCATCCATGTGATCATCATCTGCGGCAGCAGCAGCCAGGCCAGCGTGAGCGGCTGCACGAAGCGCCGGCCGGCCTGGTTGGCCAGCAGCAGGAAGATCAGCCCGATCAGGACCGAGACCACCAGGCGGGCGACAAAGAACTGCAGCTGGTGGCTGGGATAGATCCCGTAGTCGAGCCCGACGCCGGCCATCACCAGCACGATGGCCGTCAGCGCGCCGGCCCGGCTCGAGACCAGGCGAAACTCGCGCAGGTCAGCCTCGTACGGGGAATACCTGCTCGCAGTCCGTTTCAGCATGGTGGTCAGGCCTTGGCCGGATCAGTCACGATCGCTTCCACAAACACGTTGACCCCGGTCGGGTCGACGTAGGTGCGGCCGTCGCGCGTATTGGCCGGCAGCAACGACTGCATGCCGGCCTCATCGCGATAGATCAGGTACCACTCCAGCATATGTTCCATGCTGTACCGTTCCGGGTTGTCGACGTGGACGTTGGTGGCCAGGATGCGCCCCTCGGGATGGGTGCGCGTGGAGAAATAGCTCAGCAGGCGCGCGCAGACGCGGTCGGACAGGTAGTCGAACAGGCCGGCGCAGTAGACCCCGTCGAACTCGCGCAGCGACGGATCGTGGTCGATCCGGCGCTTGAGCAGTTCATGCACCGAGTGGTGGACATATTCCACCTCGACCTTCGCATTGGCCTTGCGGCAGCTCTCTTCGATGCGCTCGCGCGCGTAGTCCAGCGTTTCCTGGCTGAAGTCGAGCAGCTGGAACGACAGCCAGTGCGGCTCGGGGTATTCGGTAATGAAGCGGTTGATCTCGACCGCCGGGCCGCAGCCCACGTTGAGCAGCCGGAACGGCTTGCCCGCGGCACGGGCCTGCTCGGCCATTCGCACCAGGAAATCGACCAGCAGGTCGATGCGGTTGCGGTGGGCAGCGGCCACGGACGACTGCAGGAAGGTTGCGTTGACGATCTGGAAGTAGGTGCTGGGGCCCTGGCGCGGATCCGACAGGATCTGGTTGACCATTTCGTAGTCGCCGGCATAGCCGAGCGGCTTGGTATAGGTCCGGAACACAAATGGTGAGCGCAGCAGCAAGGGATGCAGCGCCGCCTGCGTGAAGGTGCGGTGCATCACGGTGTCTTCTTCCGGCACGTGCGCGGCTTCGCCGTCGAGCCGCGCGGAATATTCGCGGATCTTCAGTGCGATCGGGGTGGCCAGCTCCTCGAACACGTCCATGCGCAGCGTATCGCCTTCCTTGGGCAGCGTGCTGGTCATGTCGACCTGCTCCACCCAGCGCGACACCTCGGACAGGAACGCGCGCATTTCATTGACCACGATCTGGTAGTCGGGCCGGATATTGAAGCGCTCATTCCAGTCCTGCACGAACCGCTGCGACTCGCGCGCGACCGATTTGGGCTCGTTGTCCAGGTTGCTCAGTTCCAGCCACTCGTCGATCAGCGTCAGCGACACCACCGCGGTCAGGCCGGTGTTCACCAGGCTCATGACCACGGCCTTGCCGAGGTAGGCATTCTTCGAGCCCATGCGGACGCTGAGTTCGCTCAGCACCTCGCTGACCTGCACGATCGAATACGGGTTGTAGATCTCCATCACCAGGGACTTTCTCTGGAGATTGACAATCGTGCCCCGCACCTGCTCGCCCTGCGAGTTGCGGAAACTAACTACCGGATCGATTTGCGTTTTGGAATACACGGTATTGCGCCAGGGAAAACCGAGAAACGCTGCGGGCCATACAGCCAGGGCAGAACGGCCGGGTACAGCATGAGGGGCGAGGAGGTCGCGGGGTGGCTACCGGTATCGGGACATGCAGCGAATGCTCATAGTGATGCGCTTTAGCCGGTTGCGGGCATGGCTGCCCCCGCCTTGGCAGGAGTAGCAATGCCACGATCAAGGAGGGATTGCCGCGGGCCATTGTACTGTGCCCGTCGGGGGTCGTACAACCAAGTGCCCTGGCAGGCGCCTGAATCATACCGGACAATAAAAAAGGCCGGCATTGCCGGCCCTGACTGCCTGCAAGCCCGGCGCAGCGGGCTGGCACGCTCAGTCCGCGCGCACGCCTTCCACCTGGATGGCAAGCTTGACCTCGGGCTTGAAGCCCATCTTCACGCCGTAGTCCAGGCCGAAGTCGGCACGGTTGAAATGGCCCACGGCGTCGGCGCCGCAGGCTTCGCGCTTGAGCATCGGGTGCTGGATGCACTTGAAGTCGCGGATTTCCAGCTTGACCGGTTTGGACACGCCGCGCAGCGTCAGCACGCCGTCAACCTCGGTCGGCACGTCGCCCTTGAACTTGGAGAACTTGCCCTTGTAGACGGCCTCGGGGAAGGCTTCCACGTCGAACATGTCCGGGCCCTTGGCGTGCTGGTTCAGCTTGGCATTGCCGAAATCGATCGAAGCCGGGTCGATCTTGACCTCGACCGAGCCCGCCTTGGCGGCACGGTCCAGCGTGACCACGCCGCTGGACTTGTCGAACTTGCCGCGCCAGGTCGACAGGCCGCCCAGGTGGTCAGCCTCGAAGCTCGGGTAGGTGTGGGTCGGATCGAGGTTGTACGTCACGGTATTGGCCGAAGCCACGCCGAAGGCGGCGGTTGCGGAAATGGCCGCGACAGCGGCAACGAGGGAACGCAGTTTCATGGAATCTCCCGACAAATCAGGTTGGGGCGGAACGTTCTCAGGAACGCCGATTGGGTACGTCAGCGGAATGCCGGCCTTGCTTGTTACTTCTTGGCCAGCACGATACGGAATTTGATCTGCACGTCGTCGGCCACCACGGAAGTGTCCTTCCACTCGCCGTCGCCGATATTGAAGACCGTGCGCTTGATCGGCAGCGCGCCCTCGAACACCTGCACGGCGCCTTCCTGGCGGTAGGTGGCGGGCACCACCACGTCAACGGTCTTGCCCTTGATGGTCAGCTTGCCGGCCACGTCGTACTTGCCCGGCGTGCCGTTCTTGATGCTGGTGGACTGGAACACGGCCTTGGGGTACTTGGCGGCGTCGAACCAGTCCTTGCCCTTCACTTCCTTGGTGGTCTCGGCGTCGCCGATCTCGAAGCTGGACACATCGATCTCGACCTTGGCCGACGAGGTCGCCAGCTTGGCCGGGTCGAAGCTGACCGCGGCATCGAACTTCCTGAACTTGCCCTCCATCGGCACGCCGATCTGGCGCGCGACCGCGGTCACCGAGCTCTTGGCGGCATCAACCTGCGCCCAGGCCAGGTTGGCGGCGATGCCGGAGGCGGCCAGGACGGCGGCGATGACGAGCGAGCCGCGGCGGGAATTGCGTTTCATCTCAAAAAACTCCTGTCAGGGTCGGCGCGACGCGCCGCGGTACGGAAAAAGTTGGCCGGGGCGGCGCCTCAGCGCAGGAACGGCAGCATCCGGCCCAGCGTGCCGTCGCGGTCGACGAACTGGTGCTTGACCGCCGCCGCCGCATGGACAACGACCACCGCCGCCATCAGGTAGTTCAGCCAGATATGGACAAACTTGAGTACTTCTTTCAGTTCGTCGTTCTTCTCCAGCAGCGCCGGCATCTTCCACAGGCCCAGGTAGACCACCGGCACGCCCGCGGCCGAGCTGTACAGGTAGCCGCTGATAGGAACGATCACGATCAGCAGGTACAGCAGGTGATGGGCGCCGGCCGCAGCCTTAGCCTGCCAGGCCGGGGTGCCGGGCGCTACCGGCGGTGCCGCATGGGTTGCACGCCACAGCACGCGCAGCACGGCAACCGCGAAGATCGTCACGCCCAGCCACTTGTGCCAGGAGTAGAGCTTGAGCTTGGTCGGCGTCAGCCCCGGAATGCCGGTCATGTACAAGCCGAGCCCGAACGCGGCGAAGATCGCCAGCGCAATGACCCAGTGCAAGGCGATCGCGGTGGCACCGTAGCCGGTGGGGGCGTTGGCGGTAGAACGCATCGGATTCCTCTCGCCCCGTGCAGGAGCGTTTCACAATTTTGGGGAAGGCACCGGCGGGGGCTGGCCCGCCCGTGCGCTTACGATTCTCGCATTATTGCGGCGGGCTGTGCGCCGGTGAAGGACAGTCCTTCATTAAGTTATTCAAATGCTTTGAAGTGACATTCTGTCGCAAGCGGCACAAAGCCGCAGTGACTTGCCCGCCGCGCTGCGCCAGAAAAGCAAAAAGCCATCCTCGCGGATGGCTTTTGCAGCACGTCGCCCCGGTTCAGGGGCGAAATGTGGCGTCAGATGCGCTCGGCCAGCACCACGGCCTTGCCGATGTAGCTGGCGGGCGTCATGTCCAGCAGCAGCTTCTTGGCGTCGTCGGGGATCGCCAGGCCGTTGATGAAGGTCTGCAGCGCCTCGCGCGAGATGCCCTTGCCGCGGGTCAGCTCCTTGAGCTGCTCGTACGGGTTGGGCACGCCGAAGCGGCGCATCACGGTCTGCACCGGCTCGGCCAGCACCTCCCAGCAGTTGTCCAGGTCTTCGTCCAGGCGCTCGGGGTTGGTTTCCAGCTTGCCCAGGCCGCGCAGGCAGGCCTCATAGGCCAGCAGGCTGTAGCCGAAGGCCACGCCGATATTGCGCAGCACGGTCGAATCGGTCAGGTCGCGCTGCCAGCGCGACAGCGGCAGCTTCTCGGACAAGTGGCGCAGCACGGCGTTGGCCAGGCCCAGGTTGCCTTCGGAGTTCTCGAAGTCGATCGGGTTGACCTTGTGCGGCATGGTCGACGAGCCGATTTCGCCGGCCTTGGTCTTCTGCTTGAAATAGCCCAGCGAGATATAGCCCCAGACGTCGCGGTTCAGGTCGAGCAGGATGGTGTTGGCGCGGGCGATCGCGTCGAACAGCTCGGCCATGTAGTCGTGCGGCTCGATCTGGATGGTGTAGGGGTTGAAGACCAGGCCCAGGCGGGTCTCGATCACCTGCTTCGAGAAGGCTTCCCAGTCGAAGCTCGGGTAGGCCGACAGGTGCGCGTTGTAGTTGCCCACCGCGCCGTTCATCTTGCCCAGCAGTTCGACCTGCTCGATGCGCTGGATCGCGCGCGCCAGGCGCGCGGCCACGTTGGCCATTTCCTTGCCCAGCGTGGTCGGGCTGGCCGGCTGGCCGTGGGTGCGCGACAGCATCGGCTGCGCGGCATTGAGCTTGGCCAGCTCGACCAGGCGGGCGTGCACGCGCTTGAGCGCCGGCACCACCACGCCTTCGCGGGCGCCCTTGAGCATCATGCCGTGCGAGGTGTTATTGATGTCTTCCGAGGTGCAGGCGAAGTGGATGAACTCGCTGGCGGCTTCCAGCTCGGCGTTGCCCTTGACCTGTTCCTTGAGCCAGTACTCGACCGCCTTGACGTCATGGTTGGTGACGGCTTCGATTTCCTTGATGCGGGCGGCGTCGGCCTCGCTGAACTTGTCCACCAGCCCCAGCAGCGCGGCCTCGGAGGCGGCCGAGAACTTGGGCATGTCGGGCAGGCCGGCCTGCGCCAGCGCGATCAGCCAGTGCACCTCGACCTTGACGCGGTTGCGCATGAACGCGGCCTCGGACAGCCATTCGCGCAGCGCATCGGCCTTGGCGGCGTAACGGCCATCGATCGGGGACAGGGCGGTGAGCGGCGAAAGCGAAGAGGAGGTCATGCTGGAAACCGGGAAAAAGGGAGGCAATGGAAGAAGGCGACGAACAAGAAGCGCCGCGGGGGCTGGCGCTGTCAGCGTTGGCGGCGGGAGGACCGGAAAAGCGACCTTATGCGGCCGGATGCGTCCAAAACGCCGCGCCGGCAGGCCCGCCGGCGCTGCGCAACGCGGGATTTTACCACCCCTGCCCCGGCTCCGGGCAGCGGTAAAGCGCCGCCGCGGGGCATCAGTGCGCAAGCCCGCATTCGCCATGCACCACGGGTATACTCGCGCACGCCGTTCCAGTAGCCTGTTATGAAGTGCATCGGGCAAGCCGCGCGCCCCACCGCCGCTGCCACAGAGCGACGATGCACTTCATAACAAGCTCAAGGGGAGAATATGAAGCTGTATGCATCCCGGACCAGTCCCTACGCGCGCAAGGTGCGTGTGGTGATGGCGGAGAAAAAGATCGAGTGCCAGCTCATCGAAGAGGATGTCTGGTCGCCCGAGACCAGGATCGGCCAGTTCAACCCGCTCGGCAAAGTGCCTTGCCTGGTCATGGAAGACGGCGGCGCAATCTTCGATTCGCGCGTGATCGTCGAATATGTCGACACCTTGACGCCGGTCAGCCGTTTGATCCCGCAGGGCGGGCGCGAGCGCCTGGAAGTCCGTTGCTGGGAGGCGCTGGCCGACGGCCTGCTCGACGCAGCGCTGCTGGTGCGCCTGGAGGCAACCCAGCGCGAGCCGCATGAGCGCAGCGAGCGCTGGGTGCAGCGCCAGCGCGGCAAGATCGACGCGGCGCTGGTGGCCATGGCGCACGGCCTGGCCGACCGCCCCTTCTGCACCGGCACGCACTACTCGCTGGCCGACGTGGCGGTGGGCTGCGCGCTGTCCTACCTGGACTTCCGCTTCCCCGAGATCGCCTGGCGCGAGCGCCATCCCAACCTGGCGGCGCTGGAGGAAAAGCTGTCCAAGCGCCAGTCGTTTATCGATACGGAACCGCCGCGCGGCTGACCCACGGCGGCCGACAAGAAAACACCCGCCTCGAGCGGGTGTTTTTTCGTACTGCGGCAGCGCTTACTGGATGATGCCGCCGCCCAGGCAGATGTCGCCGTCATACAGCACCGCCGACTGGCCGGGCGTGACCGCCCATTGCGCCTCGGCAAACCGGAGCGTCAGCGCGTCGCCGGCCACCGCCTGCACCGTGCAGGCCGCATCGCTCTGGCGGTAGCGCGTCTTGGCCGCCATCGCCGCGCCCGCGGCGGGCGGCTCGCCGGCCACCCAGGACAGGTCCGACGCGGTCAGCACCGGCGTCAGCAGCCACGGGTGGTCGTGGCCCTGCACCACGTAAAGCGTATTGTTCGCCATATCCTTGCGCGCCACGTACCAGGCGTCGCCGTTGCCGTCGCGGCTGCCGCCCAGGCCGATGCCCTTGCGCTGGCCCAGCGTGTAGAAGGCCAGGCCGATATGCTCGCCCACGACCTTGCCCTCGGGCGTCTTCATCGGGCCCGGCTTGGTCGGCAGGTAGCGGTTCAGGAAATCACGGAACGGGCGCTCGCCGATAAAGCAGATGCCGGTGGAGTCCTTCTTCTTCGCGTTCGGCAGACCGATCTCGGCGGCGATCTCGCGCACGCGCGTCTTGGGGATCTCGCCCAGCGGGAACAGCGTGCGCGACAGCTGCGCCTGGTTCAGCCGGTGCAGGAAGTAGCTCTGGTCCTTGGTATGGTCGAGCGCCTTGAGCAGCTCGAACCGGCCGGCCGCGTTCTGCCGCACACGCGCATAGTGGCCGGTGGCGATGGTTTCCGCGCCCAGCGACATGGCATGGTCGAGGAAGGCCTTGAACTTGATCTCGGCATTGCACAACACGTCGGGGTTGGGCGTGCGCCCGGCGGAGTATTCGCGCAGGAAGTCGGCAAAGACCCGGTCCTTGTACTCGGCGGCAAAGTTGACCGCCTCCACGTCGACGCCGATCAGGTCGGCCACCGAGACCACGTCCAGCCAGTCCTGGCGCGTTGAGCAGTACTCGCTGTCGTCATCGTCCTCCCAGTTCTTCATGAACAGGCCGATGACCTCGTAGCCCTGCTGCTTGAGCAGCCACGCGGTGACCGACGAATCGACCCCGCCCGACATGCCCACCACGACACGTTTTCCGGCACCACTCACGGCTGCGCTCCCAGCGGGACGGCCGCGGCCAGCGCCGACGGGTGCGTGTACAAGGCGTCCAGCGCAAAGCGCTTGCCGGCCAGGTAGTCGTTGACACAGGCCATCACCAGCGGCGTACGGTGACGCTCCGTGCAGGCGCGCAGTTCTTCCGCGCTCATCCAGACCGTGCGCACGATGCCGGTGTCGAGCTGGCGGCCCGCATCGAGCGAGCCCAGGTCGCCGGTAAAAGCGAAGCGCACATAGGTCACATCGGTGCCGGTGCGCGACGACAGCGAACGGCCCATGTAGCAACCCAGCAGCGCGCGCGGCTCAAAGGTGTGCGCGGTCTCTTCCAGGGTTTCGCGGATCACGGCGCGGATCAGGCTCTCGCCCGGGTCCAGGTGCCCGGCGGGCTGGTTCAGGCGCAGCCCGTCGGCGGTTTCCTCTTCGACCAGCAGGAAGCGTCCGCCGCGCTCGATCACGGCGGCAACGGTCACGCTGGCATTCCAGTCACTTGACATGATGCTCAATTTTTAGGCAATCCCGCATTCTACCGGTTGCGGGCCCATCGTGCAGCGCTGCCGGCCCACCACGGCCCCCGGCCGGTGAGCTCGGCTGGTGCTGGAATGGCGGCTGCAACGCCCTCTTTGGCGGTCGCCGCAAAAGCCGACCGGCCGGTCACCATTGAACGTCAGATTCCTGTAAGCTGCGAAAAAATTGTTGCGCTGCGGCTTAAGCCTGCGGCGCGCACGGGCCAGACGTCGGTCCGCCCAACCACACAAGACGCCAGCTAAAGGAGAAATTGACGATGTACATCGGCATCCCGCAGGAGACGCGGGCCGGCGAGACTCGCGTCGCCGCCACCCCGGAGACAGTCAAGAAGTACGTCGCCCAGGGCCACAAGGTGGTCGTGCAGGCCGGCGCCGGCGTAAGCGCCAGCCAGCCCGACGGCGCGTATGAGGCGGTCGGCGCCACCATCGGCACCGCCGCCGAAGCTCTGAGCGCCCAGCTGGTGCTCAAGGTGCGCGCACCGGACGCCGCCGAACTGGCGCAGATGAAGCCGGGCGCCGTGCTGATCGGCATGCTCAATCCCTTCGACGCCGAGAACAACGCGCGCATGTCCGCCGCGAACATCACCGCCTTTGCCCTGGAAGCCGCGCCGCGCACCACGCGCGCGCAGAGCATGGACGTGCTGTCGTCGCAGGCCAACATCGCCGGCTACAAGGCCGTGCTGGTGGCCGCGCACCACTACCAGCGCTTCATGCCGATGCTGATGACCGCCGCCGGCACCGTCAAGGCCGCGCGCGTGCTGATTTTGGGCGCGGGCGTCGCCGGCCTGCAGGCCATCGCCACGGCCAAGCGGCTGGGCGCGGTGATCGAGGCCTCCGATGTGCGCCCCGCGGTCAAGGAGCAGATCGAATCGCTCGGCGCCAAGTTCCTCGACGTGCCCTTCCTCACCGATGAAGAGCGCGAGATCGCCCAGGGCGTGGGCGGCTATGCCCGCCCGATGCCGCCGGACTGGATGAAGCGCCAGGCCGAGCTGGTGCACCAGCGCGCGGTCCAGGCCGACATCGTCATCACCACCGCACTGATCCCGGGCCGCAAGGCGCCGGTGCTGCTGCAGGAAACCACCGTGGCGCAGATGAAACCCGGCTCGGTGGTGGTGGACCTGGCTGCGGCACAGGGCGGCAACTGCCCGCTGACAGTGGCTGACGAAGTGGTCAACCACAACGGCGTCATCATCATCGGCCACACCAACCTGGCCAGCATGGTCGCGGCCGACGCCTCGGCGCTCTATGCCCGCAACGTGCTGGACTTCCTCAAGCTGGTCGTCGACAAGGACGGCCAGTTCACGCTGAACCTTGAAGACGACATCGTCGCGGCCTGCCTGATGTGCAGGGACGGCAAGGTCGTGCGAGAGGCGGCGTAATTTCCACGGGCGCCTTGCGCCCACTGCTTTTGCATCAAATATAAGGACGTATCACCCATGCAACGCATCATGCTCCGCGCCAAGCTCCACCGCGTCACCGTGACGCAGGCGGACCTCAACTACGAGGGTTCGTGCGGCATCGACCAGGACCTGCTGGACGCTGCCGACATGAAGGAGTTCGAGAAGATCGAGCTGTACAACGTGAACAACGGCGAGCGCTTCTCCACCTACATCATCAAGGGCGAGCGCGGCAGCGGCGAGATCTCGCTGAACGGCGCCGCGGCCCGCCGCGCGCACCTGGGCGACCAGCTGATCATCTGCACCTACGCGCCGATGAGCGACGAGGAAATCGCCGCCTACAAGCCCAAGGTCATCCTGGTGAACGAGAAGAACGGCATCAAGGAAATCAAGAAGTTCTGAGGGTTTGCTCCCCACCCCTCTGCCGCAGGCGGGAGAGGGGTCGCGCAGCTGGTCGCCTAGAGCCATGACCCGCACAGAGGTCTGTCGGCCTGCCTGCGCGGCAGCATCCCGGTCGTTCGCAATACAGCAAAAGACAAGCGGCATCCCGGATTCAAAGCAACGGAGGAGAAGTCGATGGAGATGGTGAACCACACGGTGATCAACCTGATCATCTTCGTGCTGGCAATCTACGTGGGTTACCACGTGGTCTGGACGGTAACGCCAGCCCTGCATACGCCCCTGATGGCGGTGACCAATGCGATCTCGGCGATCATCATCGTCGGCGCCATGCTCGCCGCGGGCCTGACCGAAGGCGGGGTCGGGCGCGTGATGGGCACGCTGGCGGTGGCGTTGGCCGCGGTCAATGTGTTCGGCGGCTTCCTGGTCACCCAGCGCATGCTGGAGATGTTCAAGAAGAAGGAACCGAAGGCCAAGGCGTCTGAGGCCAAGCCGGCGCTGGCCAGGGAGGGTGCGTGATGACTGGTCTTGTCAGCATGAACCTCGTCACCCTGCTCTACCTGGTGGCCTCGGTCTGCTTTATCCAGGCGCTCAAGGGCCTGTCGCACCCGGCCTCGGCGCGCAAGGGCAATGCCTTCGGCATGATCGGCATGGCCATTGCCGTGGTGACCACGCTGGTCCTGATCATCAAGCTGAAGAATGAATTCCTCGCGGCGGGCACGGCCCAGTCGTCGGTGGGCACGGGCCTGGCGCTGATCTTCGCCGCGCTCGTGGTCGGCGGCGGCATCGGCGCCTACGTGGCGAAGAAAGTGCAGATGACCAAGATGCCCGAGCTGGTCGCGGCGATGCACTCGCTGATCGGCCTGGCCGCGGTCTTCATTGCGGTGGCGGCGGTGGCCGAGCCGGCGGCATTCGGCATCAGCCCGGCAGGCTCGCACCTGATCCCGCTGGGCAACCGCATCGAGCTCTTCATCGGCTGCTTCGTCGGCGCGATTACGTTCTCGGGCTCGGTGATCGCCTTCGGCAAGCTGGCCGGGCGCTACAAGTTCCGCCTGTTCCAGGGCGCGCCGGTGGTGTTTGCCGGCCAGCACTGGCTGAACCTGCTGCTGGCGGTGGCAATGGTGGGCTTCGGCGTCATCTTCTTCCTGTCGCAGGACTGGCTGCCGTTCCTGATCATGCTGGCGATCGCCTTCGTGCTGGGCGTGCTGATCATCATCCCGATCGGCGGCGCCGACATGCCGGTGGTGGTGTCGATGCTGAACTCGTACTCGGGCTGGGCAGCGGCGGGCATCGGCTTCTCGCTGAACAACCCGATGCTGATCATCGCGGGCTCGCTGGTGGGCTCCTCCGGTGCGATCCTGTCGTACATCATGTGCAAGGCGATGAACCGGTCGTTCTTCAACGTGCTGCTGGGCGGTTTCGGCGGCGCGACCGCGGCGGCGGCAACGGGCGACCAGCAGCAGCGCCCGGTCAAGTCGGGTTCCGCCGACGATGCCGCGTTCCTGATGGGCAACGCCGAGACCGTGATCATCGTGCCGGGCTATGGCCTGGCCGTGGCGCGCGCCCAACACGCGCTCAAGGAACTGACCGAGAAGCTGGCCGAGAAGGGCGTGACCGTGAAGTACGCGATCCACCCGGTGGCGGGCCGCATGCCGGGCCATATGAACGTGCTGCTGGCCGAGGCCGAAGTGCCGTACGACCAGGTCTTCGAGATGGAAGACATCAACAGCGAGTTCGGCCAGGCCGACGTGGTGCTGGTGCTGGGCGCCAACGACGTGGTCAACCCGGCGGCCAAGAACGACCCCCAGTCGCCGATTGCCGGCATGCCGATCCTGGAGGCTTACAAGGCCAAGACCATCATCGTCAACAAGCGCTCCATGGCGGCCGGCTACGCCGGGCTGGACAACGAGCTGTTCTACATGGACAAGACCATGATGGTGTTCGGCGACGCCAAGAAGGTGGTCGAGGACATGTTCAAGGCGGTCGACTAAGGCCGTCAGCGCGCCGCGCGCAGGCCCGGGCCATCCCGGGTCCTGCCGCGGGCGCTTCCCCAGCCCGGCGCCCGCCGGGCTCCTCCCGCCGCCGGCCCTGGCTGCAAGGCGTGCCTTGCAAGGCAGCCGTGGCGCGCTATACTGGCCTGCGAATGCGCACACTGGCTTGCCGCTTGCGCCACGCCCGTGCCGAACCACTGCGCCGAACCCCTGCCCGCCGCTCCATGACTTTCAACCCGCACGACAGGAACCTGTCGGTCTTCCATCACCCGGTCCTGACCGTCCTGGTCGATGACAGCAAGTCGTTCATCGACAGCCTGGCGTTCCAGATGGATGCCTCGCGCGCGGTGATCACCTTCACCGACCCGCGTGAAGCGCTGCAATGGATCCGCGAGGCCTATGCCACCCGCTTCCCGGGCTTCCTGCCGGTGCGCGTGACGCACGACGACCTGACCTTCCTGACCGAGCGGCGCACCGTGCAGCTCGACATCGACCGCATCTACCGCCAGATCCACGACTTCAAGCGCTTCCTGCAGCCGGGCGTGGTGGTGGTCGACTATTCGATGCCGCAGATGGACGGGCTGGAATTCTGCCAGGCGCTGCAGGACCTGCCCTGCAAGACCATCCTGCTGACCGGCACCGCCGACGAGAGCATCGCCGTGCAGGGCTTCAACCACGGGCTGATCGACCGCTACGTGAAGAAGCATGAAAGCAATATGGTCGAGCGGCTGGACCAGGAAATCGAGGCCATGCAGCAGGCGTACTTCGCCACGCTGTCGCGCACGCTGCGCGAGCTGCTGACGCGGCATTCGTTCTCGTTCCTGTCCGATCCGGCCATCACCGAGCGCGTGCGCCAGCTGATCGCGCGCTATGGTTTTGTCGAGTACTACCTGTACCCCAACCCGGCCGGCATCCTGCTGCTGACCGCGCAGGGCCACGCCACGCTGATGGTGATCGAGACCCGCGCCGGGCTGATGAGCCAGGTGGAATCGGCCGAGGCCTACGACGCCCCGGCGGCACTGATCGAAGGCCTGCGCGAAGGCCGGCTGGTGCCGTTCTTCTGGCCCGGCAACGGCATGTACACGCCGGCGTGCGTGGATTGGGAACAATACTGCCTGCCGGCCGAGCGCTGCGAAGGCAATGAAGAATTCATCTACGCGCTGTTCGACCTGCCGCGCCACCTGCTGCAGGAGCCGGTGGTCAGCCTGCAGGGCTTCCTGGCGGACTTCAGCCGCAATCCTGACGCACTGACGGGGCGCAAGCGCCCCTGACCCGGCGGCCCGGCGCCGTCAGTCAGCCTGCGGCGCCCGGTTGGCGCCGCGCACCATGTCGAAGCGGAACAGCCGGCACTCGATATTGCCGTTGTAGAGCGGCGTGCGGCGCGACTCCTTGAGCCGCAGCCGGCGCGGGAAGCCCATGTCGCCGGTAAACACCCACGCCTGCCAGCCCGCGAAATGCTGCTTGAGCGTGGCGGCGAAGGCACTGGCGAACTGGTTGGCGGCGGCCTCCTCCACCTCGTCGCGCGGCATCTCTTCCTCTGGCAGGCGGCGCTGGCCGCGCACCGCGATGCGCTCGCCGTACGGGGGATTCATCAACAGCAAACCCGGCTCATCAAAAGGCGGCTGCACGAAGCGCGCATCCACCTGCTTGGTGCGCGCCTCGCCCGGCAGGCCGGCACGCTCCCAGTTGGCGCGCGTGATGGCCAGCATGTCGGTGGAGATGTCCGAACCCACCACCTGCAGCTCATCGGCCGAGGCCAGCATGCGGGCGCGCTGCGCGTCCGACTTCAGCTTCTGCCAGGCCTTGGTGTCCATGCCCTTGAGCCATTCGAAGGCAAAGCTGCGGCTGCCGCCCGGCGCGATGCCCAGCGCTACCTGCGCGGCCTCGATCAGGAAGGTGCCGCTGCCGCACATCGGGTCGTAGAAGGGCCGGAAGGTCTGGCCCGGCACCCAGCCCGCCAGGCGCAGAATGCCGGCGGCCAGGTTTTCCTTCAGCGGCGCCTCGCCCTTCTCGGTGCGCCAGCCGCGCTTGAACAGGGGCTCGCCGGTGGTGTCGAGGTACAGCGTGCAGTCACGCTCGGTCAGGTGGGCATAGATACGCACATCCGGGCTGGCGGTATCGACGCTCGGGCGCGCACCCACGCGCTCGCGCAGGGCATCGCAGACCCCGTCCTTGACGCGCAGCGCGGTGAAATTCAGGCTGCGCAGCGGCGACTTGTGCGAGGTGATGTCCACGCGCAGCGATTCATCGGGCGAAAACCACTGCTCCCAGCGCACGCCGCGTGCCAGCGTATAGATGTCGTCCTCATGCCGGTAGCCGCGCGCGGCCACGCGCATCAGCACCCGGCTGGCAATGCGCGAATGCAGGTTGACCGCATAGGCGGCGGCCATCTCGCCCGAGAAATTGACGCCGCCCGGCACCTCCTGGTGCACCGTGAACGGCGCCAGCGCGGCCATGCCCGGCATCGCGGCGATCTCGCGCAGTTCTTCGGCGAGCGCGCTCTCCAGGCCGCGCGGGCAAGGGGCAAAGAAGGCTTGGGTCATGTGTTGGGTTTCCTGCAAACAAAAACGTCCGCCGTAGCGGACGGGGATCTATCCGAAGCTTAGCTCAAGCCGCCGCCAGGGCGCGCTCGAGGAAATCCAGCCGGTCCTGGCCCCAGAAGGGCTGGCCGTCATGGACGTACCACGGCGCGCCGAACACGCCGGCCGAAATCGCGTCCTGGGTGTTCTGCGCATAGGCGGCCTGCACCGACTGCGCCTCGCTGGCCTTGAGCAGGCTGGCGCCGTCCAGGCCGGCCTCGTCGGCGATCTGCGCCAGCGTGGCGGCATCGGCGATATTGCGCTGCTGCGCCCACACTGCCGCGCCGATGGCGCCGGTCAGCTGCATCGCGCGGGCGGTGCCGTGCGCCAGCTGCGCCGCGATGATCAGCTTGCTGGCCGCGTCGCCCGATACCGGGAAGAACGTCGGCTGCGAATGCAGCGGCAGGCCCAGGAATTCGCTCCAGCGCGCCAGCTCCACCAGGCGGTAGGCCTGGCGCTGGGGCGGGCGCTGCGACAGCGGCAGCCCGCCGGAGACGGAAAACACCTTGCCCAGGTCGCACGGCTTCAGGTTCACCTGCGCGCCATGGCGCTCGGCGATGGCGGCAAAACGCGCATGGCCCAGGTAGACGTACGGCGACTGCGGCGTCAGATAATAGTCAACCAGCTTGCTCATTTCGGTTCCGCAACAGGATTGGCAACAACAGACCGGGCGCCAGGCTCAGAACGGCTTGACGACCACCAGGATCACCACCGCCAGCAGCACCAGCACCGGCAGCTCATTGAACCAGCGATAAAACTTGTGCGAGCGCGTATTGCGCCCCGCCTCGAACTTGCGCAGCAGCACGCCGCAGCCGTGGTGGTAGCCGATCAGCACCAGCACCAGCGCCAGCTTGGCGTGCATCCAGCCCTGCCCCGCGCCGCGGCCGATGCCGTAGCCCAGGTACAGCCACAGCCCGAACACCACCGCCGGCACCGCCAGCATGGTCATGAAGCGGAACAGCTTGCGCGCCATCAGCAACAGGCGCTGCGTGCTGGCGGCGTCGGTTTCCAGCGCCAGATTGACGAAGATGCGCGGCAGGTAGAACAGGCCGGCGAACCACGAGACCACGAAGACGATATGCAGCGCTTTGACCCAGAGCATCGGCAGAGAGACGTTCGAGAACGATTGTTATTGTTGTTGGCGCGCGAGCGTCAGGTGCGGATCTCGCCGTGCCCGAAGACCACGTACTTCAGCGAGGTCAGCCCTTCCAGCCCGACCGGGCCGCGTGCATGCAGTTTGTCGTTGGAGATGCCGATCTCCGCGCCCAGGCCATACTCGAAGCCATCGGCAAAGCGGGTCGAGGCATTGATCATCACGCTGGCCGAATCGACCTCGCGGATAAAGCGCATGCCCGCCGAGTAGTTCTCGGTGATGATCGAATCGGTATGGTGCGAACCGTATTCGTTGATATGGGCGACGGCCTCGTCGAGTCCGGCCACGGTCTTGATGGCGAGGATCGGCGCCAGGTATTCCAGGCGCCAGTCCTCCTCGGCGGCATCGACCAGGCCGGCGAAGCCGGCGGCTTCCAGCGTGGCGCGGGTGGCCGGGCACACGCGCAGCTCGACGCCCTTCTCCTGGTAGATGCGGCACAGCGGCGGCAGCGCGGCGGCGGCGATGTCCTGCGACACCAGCAGCGTCTCCATGGTGTTGCACGGCGCATAGCGCTGCGTCTTGGCGTTGTCGCAGACGCGCACGGCCTTGTCCAGGTCGGCATCGGCGTCGATATAGACGTGGCAGATGCCGTCCAGGTGCTTGATCATCGGCACGCGCGCTTCTTCCATCAGCCGCGCGATCAGGCTCTTGCCGCCGCGCGGCACGATCACGTCGACGTATTCGGTCATGGTGATGAGACGGCCCACGGCGGCGCGATCGGTAGTCTCGATCACCTGCACGGCCTCGGACGGCAGGCCGGCTTCGGCCAGGCCTTCGGCCACCAGCGCGGCCAGCGCAGTGTTCGATTCGATCGCCTCGGAACCGCCGCGCAGGATGGTGGCGTTGCCCGACTTCAGGCACAGCGCCGCGGCGTCGATGGTCACGTTGGGGCGCGACTCGTAGATGATGCCGATCACGCCCAGCGGCACCCGCATCTGGCCGACCTGGATGCCGGTCGGGCGGAACTTCATGTTCGAGATCTCGCCGATCGGGTCGGCCAGCGCGGCGATCTGCTCCAGGCCCGCGGCCATGGTGGCGATGGCCTTGTCCGACAGCGTCAGGCGGTCGATGAAGGCGGCGTCCTGGCCGTTGGCGCGGGCGCGTTCAAGGTCACGCGCGTTGACCGCCTTGAGCTTGTCCGCATCGCGGCGGATGGCCGCGGCAATGGTCAGCAGCGCACGGTTCTTGTCGGCCGTGGAGGCACGCGCCATGGCGCGCGACGCGGCGCGGGCCTGGCGGCCGACGCGGTCCATGTATTGGTTGAGGTCGAGCTCGTTCATGTCAGTGGCCCTGGGGTGGTGGCCGTCAGTGTGTTTTCCGTCCCCCCGCCGCACGCGGCGGGGGAAGCAAACCTGTGGAGTTGCGCGTTCAGCGCGCGATCATCAGGGCAAGCTGCTGCAGCCCGTCCCATGGTTCCGCCGGCAGCGGGCTGCCGCCCGGTGGCGGCAGGTCCGACAGGCCCTTGACCTGGCGGTCCAGCCGCGCCGCCAGCGCCAGCGCCGCTTCCAGCCTTGGCTGCGCCAGGCGCTGCGCGGCCTGCGGCACCAGCCGCTCGCGCGGGCCCCAGACGCGCAGCTCGCGCATCAGCACACCCGCCGGCTTGCCGGCCGCCAGCCCTTGCCGGACCTTGGATAATACGCGAATTTCCTCGGTCAGCGCCCACAGCACCAGCACGGTGGCCTCGCCCTCGCCGCGCAGCCCTTCGAGCATGCGCACCAGCCGCGGCACGTCGCCAGAGAGCATCGATTCAGACAGCTTGAACACGTCATAGCGGGCCACATTCAGCACCGCATCGTGCACCTGGTCGAAGGTGAGTTCGCCGGGCGGGTACAGCAGCCCCAGCTTCTGGATTTCCTGGTGCGCCGCCAGCAGGTTGCCCTCGACCTTGTCGGCGATGAACTGCAGCGCACGCCGGCCCGGCTCGCCGCCTTCGACGCGCTGCTGCTGCAGCGACAGCCGCTCGCCGACCCAGGCCGGCAGCCGGGTGCGGTCCACGGTGTCGACCTTGATCGACACGCCGGCGCCTTCCAGCGCCTGGAACCAGGCCGACTTGGACGCGGCAAAATCCAGCCGCGGCAGCGTCACCAGCAGCACCACGTCGGGCGACGGCTGGGCGGCCACGGCGCGCAGCGCCTCGCCGCCGTCCTTGCCGGGCTTGCCCGACGGGATGCGGAGTTCAACGATCTTGCGGTCGCCAAAGAGCGACATCGACTGCTGCGCCTCGACCAGCTGGCCCCAGTGGAAGCCGCGCTCGGCCACCAGCACGTCGCGCTCGGAGAAGCCGGCTTCGCGCGCCGCGGCGCGCAGGCGGTCGACGGCTTCCAGCACCAGCAGGTGTTCGTCGCCATGCACCACGTACAGCGGTGCCAGGCCCTTGGCCTTGGCCTGCCTCAGGTGCGCGTCGAGCCCGTCGAGCTTGAGCTGCATGCCGTGATCAGATGGCCTTGACGGCGGCCAGCCGGCGCATCAGCTGCTGCACGATATCGCGCTGCATGTCGCGGTACAGCTGCTGCTCTTCGTAGTCCTTGGCCAGCGTGTTGGCTTCGTTGTAGGTCAGGTCGCGCGTCAGCACCAGCTGCGACGGCGCGATCAGTTCCTTGCCGGCGGGGTCGCGCAGGCGGAAGGTGAAGCGCTGCGTCAGGCGGTATTCACGCACCACGCCCTCGGTCGTGATCGACAGGATCGACTTGGTGCGGGTGTCCTGCAGCACGTCCAGCAGGGCGTCGGCCTCTTTCTGGTCGGCCACGACCTGGGTGTCGGAGCCGCCGCGGATGGCGCGGCGCAGGTCCGCGCCCATCAGCGAATTGGCCGGAATCCCGATATAGAGCCGCTTGAAGGCGAAATCCGCGTTGCCGCGCATGTGGAAGCCGCAACCGGCCAGCAGGCCCGTTGCCGGCACTGCCAGCATTGCCGCGAGCACCTTGCGGCGCCCCATGTTCAGTCGCTTCATTCTTGGCGATTCCTTGTCAGGTTCCGGGGCCAGCTTACAACACCACGTTGACCAGGCGGCCGGGGACCACCACGATCTTCTTCGGCGCCTTGCCCTCGGCAAACTTGGCCACGGTCTCGCTTGCGGCGGCGGTTGCCTCGATCGCGGCGCGGTCGGCTTCGGCGGGCACGGTGATGCTGCCGCGCACCTTGCCGTTGATCTGCAGCACCAGTTCGATCTCGCTGCGCACCAGTGCGGCTTCATCGACCTGCGGCCACGGCGCGTCGAGCAGGTCGCCGGCTTCGGCGGCGTAGCCCAGCTGGTCCCACAGGCCGTGGGTGACGTGCGGCACCACCGGGTACAGCACGCGCAGCAGGATGCCGAAGCACTCGCGGCGCGCGGCCGGCGAAGCGGTCTTGGCGTCGTCCAGCGCGTTCAGCATCTTCATCGTGGCGGACACCACGGTGTTGTACTGAATGCGCTGGTAGTCGTAGTTGGCCTGCTTGAGCACGCCGTGGATCTCGCGGCGCAGGTCGGCGTCATCGGCAGTCGGCTTGCCGCCGGCGCCGTCGCGGATGGCCGCGGCATTGGCATAGCCGTAGTTCCACACGCGGCGCAGGAAGCGCGAGGCGCCCTCGACGCCCGAGCCGCTCCATTCCAGCTGCTGCTCCGGCGGCGCGGCGAACATCACGAACAGGCGCGCGGTGTCGGCGCCGTACTGGTCGATCAGCGCCTGCGGATCGATGCCGTTGTTCTTGGACTTCGACATCTTCTCGACGCCGCCGATCACCACCGGCTGGCCGTCGGCGATCAGCGTGGCGCCCACCGGGCGGCCGCGCTCGTCGGTGCGCAGGTCGACCTCGGCCGGGTTGTACCAGTGCTTCTTGCCCGACGCGTCTTCACGGTAGTAGGTCTCGTTGAGCACCATGCCCTGCGTCAGCAGGTTGGTGAAGGGCTCGTCGAACTTGACCAGGCCCAGGTCGCGCATGACCTTGGTCCAGAAGCGTGCGTACAGCAGGTGCAGGATCGCGTGCTCGATGCCGCCGATGTACTGGTCCATCGGCATCCAGTAATCGTTGCGCGCATCGACCATGGTGGCCGCATCCGGGCAGGTATAGCGCATGTAGTACCAGCACGAGTCGATGAAGGTATCCATCGTGTCGGTCTCGCGGCGCGCCGGCTTGCCGCACGACGGGCAGGTGCACTGCAGGAAGCGCGCATCCTTGGCCAGCGGGTTGCCGGTGCCGTCCGGAACCAGGTCTTCGGGCAGCACCACCGGCAGGTCTTTCTCAGGGACCGGCACCACGCCGCAGCTGTCGCAGTGGATCAGCGGGATCGGCGTACCCCAGTAGCGCTGGCGCGAGATGCCCCAGTCGCGCAGGCGCCAGGTCACCTTCTTCTCACCCAGGCCCTTGGCGCCCAGGTCGGCGGCAATGGCTTCGACCGCGGCCGGGTAGCCGAGGCCGTCGTACTTGCCGCTGTGGATGCAGGTGCCGTTTTCCTTGTCGCCGTACCATTCCTGCCAGGCTTCGGTCGAGTACGGCTGGCCCTTCACGTCGATGACTTGCTTGATCGGCAGCTTGTACTTGAGCGCGAAGGCGAAGTCGCGCTCGTCGTGCGCGGGCACGCCCATCACGGCGCCGTCGCCGTAGCTCATCAGCACGTAGTTGCCGACCCACACGTCGACCTTCTCGCCGGTCAGCGGGTGCACCACTTGCAGGCCGGTCGGCATGCCCTTCTTCTCCATGGTCGCCATGTCGGCTTCCATGACCGAGCCGTGCTTGCATTCGTCGATGAAGGCAGCCAGTTCGGGGTTGTTCAGCGCGGCGTGGGTGGCCAGCGGGTGCTCGGCGGCGACCGCGCAGAAGGTCACGCCCATGATGGTGTCGGCGCGCGTGGTGAACACGTACAGCTTGCCGTCATTGATCGGCTTGCCGTCCTCGCCCGGGATGTCGTGCGGGAACGCAAAGCGCACGCCCACGCTCTTGCCGATCCAGTTCTGCTGCATCACCTTGACGCGCTCGGGCCAGCCCAGCTGGTCCAGGTCGCCCAGCAGTTCTTCCGCATACTCGGTGATGCGCAGGTAGTACATCGGGATCTCGCGCTTTTCCACCACCGCGCCGGAGCGCCAGCCGCGGCCGTCGATGACCTGCTCGTTGGCCAGCACGGTCTGGTCGACCGGGTCCCAGTTGACGGTGCCGGTCTTGCGGTAGGCGATGCCCTTTTCCAGCATCTTCAGGAACAGCCACTGGTTCCAGCGGTAGTAGTCCGGGCTGCAGGTGGCGACTTCGCGCGACCAGTCGATCGCCAGGCCCATCGACTGCATCTGCTTCTTCATGTAAGCGATGTTGTCGTAGGTCCAGGCCGCCGGCGCCACGCCGTTGTTCAGCGCGGCGTTCTCGGCCGGCATGCCGAAGGCGTCCCAGCCCATCGGCATCAGCACGTTGTTGCCGTTCATGCGCAGGTAGCGCGCCATCACGTCGTTGATGGTGTAGTTGCGCACGTGGCCCATGTGCAGCTTGCCCGACGGATACGGCAGCATCGAGCAGGCGTAGAACTTGGGCTTTTCCCTGCCGTCGGCCCCGGCCGCATGCTCCGACACGCGATAGGCGTCGATGGCTTGCCAGTGCTGCTGGGCGGCTTGTTCAACGGCGGAAGGAAGGTATTTGTCTTGCATGGTCGGGACAGCAGTCAGGACAACGTTTGCGCGGCAACTGGCCTGCCGGCATCCGGGGGAATCGTTGGAATGAGAGCAGCGGGCGCGCCGCTTGCGCGGCGCCCGCCGGGCGTGCAATGCGAAAGAAGACGATTATAACCGTGGCGGCAGGCCAGTTTCGGCCCTGCGCGCCCCGCGGCGCCTTACTTCAGGCCCAGCACGTCCTGCATGTCGAACAGGCCGTTGGGCTTGTCGGCGAGGAAACGGGCGGCGCGCACGGCACCGTCGGCATACGACTGGCGGCTGGACGACTTGTGGCTGATCTCGATGCGCTCGCCGATGCCGGCGAACATCACGGTGTGGTCGCCGACGATATCGCCGCCGCGCACGGTGGCAAAACCGATCGAGTTGGGATCGCGCTCGCCGGTGTGGCCTTCGCGGGCATAGACGGCACAGGTCTTGAGGTCGCGGCCAAGCGCATCGGCAATCACTTCACCCATCTTCAGCGCGGTGCCCGACGGGGCGTCGACCTTGAAGCGGTGGTGCGCCTCGATCACTTCGATGTCATAGCCGGTCGACAGCAGCCTGGCGGCCACTTCCAGCAGCTTGAAGGTGGCGTTGACGCCGACGCTGAAGTTGGCGGCGAAGACGATGCCGATCGACCTGGCGGCCTCGGCCAGCGCGGCCTTGCCGGCCTCGTCGAAGCCGGTGGTGCCGATCACCATTTTCACGCCCAGCTTCTTCGCCGCGGCCACGTGGGCCAGCGTGCCTTCGGGGCGGGTGAAGTCGATCAGGCAGTCCGCGCCGGCCAGCACCGCTTCCACATCGGAACTGATCGCCACGCCGGTCTGCCGGCCCAGCAGCAGGCCCGCATCCTGTCCTAGCGCCGGCGAGCCCGGCACGTCGAGCGCGCCCGCCAGGCTCACGCCCTCGGTGTTCAGCACTTGTTCGATCAGCATGCGGCCCATGCGGCCCGATGCGCCTGCAATGGCGATGTTCATGGTGTCTGGCTCAGCGGAATATGCGCAATGCGCGGAAAGTGATCGAGCCGGCCATGCCTGACCGGCCCGGAAAACTGGTGGCGCGCCGCCGCCGGCGCGCCGTGCGGCCGATCAGTTGGCGGCCGGTTTGGGGGCTTCGGCCGGCGCGGGGGCCTGGGCCGGCGCCGCTGCCTCGGCGGGAGCGGCCGGCGATGCCGCAGCGGCGGGTGCCGCTTCCGGCTGCTGCGCCTGCCGCGGCACAAAGTTCTCTACCGTGGTCTGCGCTTCGGCCGGGGCGGCCGCGGCGGCTGCCGCGCCGGTGGAGATCTTGCCCGGCGTCTGGTCCTTCAGCGCCTTTTTCATGCCGTCGATCTCGGCAATCAGCTCATACTCGGACGGCAGTTCATCGCCGCCGAACTTGACCAGCCGGTCGCCTTCGAAAAACACCGTATAGCGGCGCTGCTGCACCACGGGGGTGTTGCCGCGGCGGAACGAGAACACATAGTCCCAGCGGTCGGCGTGGAACACGTCATTCAGCAGCGGCGTGCCGAGCAGGAACTTGACCTGGTCGCGCGTCATGCCTTCGCGCAGTTGCGATACGGCCTCGCGCGAGACGAAATTGCCCTGCACGATGTTGATCCGGTACGGCGTGATGGCGTTGGCTACCTTGCGCGAGGTGGAATCGTAGGCTGAGCAGGCGCCGGCCAGCAGGGCCGCGGCCAGCAGGGAGACAACCAGCGTCGGGCGCATGGCGGACGAACGGATAGAACGCATGTATCTCGCTTCCGGGAGGGAAAGAAAAGTACCGCGGCAAGGTACTGCAAAGCGGGCACAAAAACGGCGCAATATGCGCCGATTGCACCACACACGCCTGTTGCGCCTGCCGCGACAACCACATGGGACGGCAACCGTGCCGGGCGCGTGACGTCGACCTGGGACATCACTACCGCGAGCGACTTTTGCTGCCAAAACCCTTATGATTCAACTATCCAGTCATTGTACTCTAGGGAGTCACCCACATGCCGAGTCCGGCGGACCTCAAGAACATCGGCCTGAAGGCGACCGTGCCCAGGCTGAAGATTCTTGAAATTTTTCAGACCAGTGAACAGCGGCACCTGAGCGCGGAAGACGTCTACCGTATCCTGCTGAACGAGCATATGGATATCGGCCTGGCCACCGTCTACCGCGTGCTGACCCAGTTCGAGCAGGCAGGCCTGCTCTCGCGCAACAACTTTGAATCCGGCAAGGCGATTTTCGAACTCAACGAAGGCAAGCACCATGACCACCTGGTGTGCCTCGACTGCGGCCGCGTCGAGGAGTTCTTCGACTCTGAAATCGAGCACCGCCAGCAAAGCATTGCGCGCGAGCGCGGCTTTACGCTGCAGGAACATGCACTGTCGCTGTACGGCAACTGCACCAAAACAGACTGTCCCCACAGACCCAAACGATAAGCCTGCACGCTCCAGCGCGGAGCGCAGACGGGCAACAAAAAACCGGCGCCAGGCGCCGGTTTTTTGTTTGGACTGCTCGCCGCAGGATGCTGCTCAGGGCGCCTGCAGGTCTTGCAGGTCCTGTTCGGTGACCACCCGTGCCGGGCGTGCCGGCGGCAGTCCGACAAACTCGCCCACTACCTGGCGGAACAGGTTGCGCGCCCACACCAGCATCGGATGGGTGTTGCGGCTGCGGTGCCAGAACATGTTCAGGCCGAGCGTGGTGTTCAGTTCCGACGGCAGCGGGAAGGCCTTCAGGCCATAGGTCTCGCAGGCCATGTCCTTGGTCAGCGCATTGACGGTGAAGATCATGTCGGTCTGCGAGGCCAGTTCGGCCTGGGCACGCCATGAATGTACCGTCAGCGTCGCATTGCGCTTGAGCCCGCGCTGCTGCAGCGCGTAGTCGAGCGGAATCAGCGACGGCGCCGGGCGGCCGGAGCCGCCGGAATGCGCCATGAAAATATGGCCGCAATCCAGGTATTGCTCCAGCGAGCAGTGGTTCTTGAGCACCGGATGGCTCTTGCGCGCGCAAACCCACAGGTTCAGAGACGTCACCATTTCCTCGACGATTTCCGGGTGGCGGGTCGGGAACGGCGAAAAGGCCAGGTCAAGTTCGTTGGCGCGCATCGAGGCGACGTCCGTTTCCCATGAATGGGATTCGACCAGCTTGATATGCAGGTCCGGCGCCAGCTGCTTGATACGCAGCACAAAACGGTTGAATACCGTGTCGCCCAGCTCGGCGGCAAAGCCGATGCTCAGCGTGCCGGTGGCAATGGCCGGATCAAAATTGTCGGCATCGCCCTCGTTGATCGACGACCACAAGTCCAGCATGTCGCGGATCTTCGGCCCCAGTTCCAGCGCACGCGGCGTTGGCGTCAGGCCATGCGGGACGCGGATGAAGAGCGGATCGTCAAAGATTTCACGCAGCCTGCCCAGCGAGTGCGATACGGCCGGTGCGGTCATATGCATCTTTTCCGCTACATAAGTGGCGTTTCGCTTGCTCAGTAGTTCGGTGAAGATCACTAAAAGCTTCGTGTCTACGTTCACCATGATCAGGCCTCGGTCGGATTATTCTTAGCTAGATGGCCCCACCACTTGCACTGGCTGCACATCAGATTTCAACGGCGTCTTAATAGTGTAAGAGGAAAAAACAAGCTCGGAAAGCAAATTCGGCATTTCTGAAATGGCCGTCTACGCCATATTTCTGAAAAATTGCGCTCTTTTTCCACTATTGACCGCATATGTGAACATTTCCCGCGCCGCAACATGCACTCGTGCATCGGGGTATAGTGGGTCCGCGGTTCCCATTTTTATCATTCTTTTCTGACGGCTCGATCCCGGCCATCATGCCTGAACATTTCCGCCTGCCCGTACCACTCCCGAAAGCCTACCGCTTGCTGAACCACGGCCCCACCGTGCTGGTCAGCGCCGCCGCGGGCGGCAAGCGCAATATCATGGCCGCCGCCTGGGCCATGCCGCTCGACTTCGCTCCGCCCAAGGTGGCAGTGGTGCTGGACAAGAGCACCTGGACCCGGCGCCTGCTGGAAGACAGCGACGAGTTCGTGCTGCAGGTCCCTACCGTCAGCCAGGTCGACCTGACCGAGGCGCTGGGCTCGAGCTCGGGCCTGGCGCTGATGGAGCAGGAAGGCACCGACAAGTTCGACGCCTACGGCCTCGGCACCTTTGCCGGCACGGCGGTGGGCGCGCCGCTGCTGGAGGGCTGCGCGGCCTGGCTGGAATGCCGGCTGCTGCCGGAGCCGGCCACGCAGCAGACCTACGACCTGTTCCTTGGCGAAGTCGTGGCCGCGCAGGCGGACTCGCGCGTGTTCAGCAACGGGCGCTGGCATTTCAACGGCCATGATGCGCTGCGCACCATCCACCACGTGGCTGGCGGCCATTTCCTGGTGGACGGCGACGCAATCGACGCGCGCCCGCTGGCGCCCCGCCCGGCTGGCTGAATATCACAGCGCCGGAAAATGAAAAACGCGCCCGAAGGCGCGTTTTTCATTACCGCGGAAGCTGCCGGATTACTTGGCCGCGACGCGGACCATTTCCAGCACCTTGTTCGAGTAGCCCCACTCGTTGTCGTACCAGCTCACGACCTTGATGAAGGTGCCGTCCAGCGCGATGCCGGCTTCGGCGTCGAAGATCGAGGTGCGGGCGTCGCCGCGGAAGTCGGTGGCGACGACCTTGTCTTCGGTGTAGCCCAGCACGCCCTTGAGCGCACCCTGGCTCTGGGCCTTCATCTCGGCGCAGATTTCTTCGTACGTCGCCGGCTTTTCCAGCTCGACGGTCAGGTCGACCACGGACACGTCCGAGGTCGGCACGCGGAACGACATGCCGGTCAGCTTCTTGTTCAGCTGCGGAATCACCACGCCCACGGCCTTGGCGGCGCCGGTCGACGACGGGATGATGTTTTCCAGGATGCCGCGGCCGCCGCGCCAGTCCTTGTTGGACGGCCCGTCAACGGTCTTCTGGGTGGCGGTGGCAGCGTGCACGGTGGTCATCAGGCCGCGCTTGATGCCCCACTTGTCGTTCAGCACCTTGGCCACCGGTGCCAGGCAGTTGGTGGTGCAGCTGGCGTTGGAGATGATCGCCTCGCCCTTGTACGATTCGTGGTTCACGCCGTACACGAACATCGGGGTGTCGTCCTTGGACGGAGCCGACATGATCACCTTCTTCGCGCCCGCGTCGAGGTGCTTCTGCGCGCCTTCCTTGGTCAGGAAGATGCCGGTCGACTCGACCACCACGTCGGCGCCGATCTCGCCCCACTTCAGCTCGGCCGGATCCTTGACCGCGGTCAGGCGGATCTTCTTGCCGTTGACGACCAGGGTGTTGCCGTCGACCGACACTTCGCCGTCGAAGCGGCCATGCACCGAGTCGTACTTCAGCATGTACGCCAGGTAGTCGGGCTCCAGCAGGTCGTTGATGCCAACGACTTCGATGTCCTTGAAGTTGGCGACTGCGGCGCGGAACACCATGCGTCCGATGCGGCCGAAGCCGTTGATGCCGATCTTGATGGTCATGACTGTCTCTCCTGAGGATCGATTGAAACCGGTGGGCGCCGCACCGGCCGCGCGGCGCACCACGCGGCTCCAGCGCCCGGATGCTTAGATAAGGGTGTCCTTTACCGTTCGGACAACGTTGTCGACGGTAAAGCCGAAGTGCTTGAACAGCACGCCGGCCGGGGCCGATTCACCGAAGGTGTCGATGCCCACCACCGCCTGGACCTGGTACTTCCACCAGAAGTCCGTCACACCCGCCTCGACCGCCACGCGCGGCACGCCGGCCGGCAGCACGCTGGCCTTGTAGGCGGTGTCCTGCTTGTCGAACACGGTGGTCGCAGGGATCGAGACCACGCGCACGTGCACGCCTTCGGCGGCCAGTGCATCGGCGGCGCCGACGGCCAGGCCGACTTCCGAGCCGGTAGCCAGGATCACGGCGTCCGGACGGTTGGTCTTCGGGTTGACGCTGTCGCGCAGCACGTAGCCGCCGCGCGCGATATTGGCACGGGTGACGTCGTCGCGGCGCTGGAACGGCAGGTTCTGGCGGCTGAAGATCAGGCAGCTCGGGCCGTTCTCGCGGCGGATCGACTCGGCCCAGGCCACGGCGGTCTCGGTGGTGTCGGCGGTGCGCCAGACATCCATGTTCGGGATCAGGCGCAGGCTGGCGACGTGCTCGATCGACTGGTGGGTCGGGCCGTCTTCGCCCAGGCCGATCGAGTCATGGGTGAACACGAACAGCGAGCGGATCTTCATCAGCGCCGCCATGCGCAGCGCATTGCGGCTGTAGTCCGAGAAGGTCAGGAAGGTGGCGCCGTAGGGGATGTAGCCGCCATGCAGCGTGATGCCGTTCATGACGGCGCTCATGCCGAACTCGCGCACGCCGTAGTTGATATGGTTGCCCCAGGCATCCACGCGCACGGCCTGGCTGCCCGACCAGTTGGTCAGGTTCGAGCCGGTCAGGTCGGCCGAGCCGCCGAGGAACTCGGGCAGCACCGGGCCGAAGGCCTCGATGGTGTTCTGGCTGGCCTTGCGGGTGGCGATGGTCTCTGCCTTTTCCTCGCACTTGGCGATAAAGGCTTCAACGGCGGCGTCGAAGGAACCCGGCAGCTCGCCCTTCATGCGGCGGCGGAACTCGCCGGCCTCATACGGGTGGCGCTCGGCGTACGAATCGAATAGCGCGTTCCAGGCACGCTCCAGCGCCTGGCCGTTGGCCTTGGCGTCCCAGGCGTCGTAGACCTCGGCCGGCACTTCGAACGGGGCGTGGGCCCAGCCCAGCGCCTCGCGCGTGGCCAGCACTTCGGCGCCGCCCAGCGGGGCGCCGTGCACGTCGTGGCCGCCTTCCTTGTTCGGGGCGCCCTTGCCGATCTTGGTGCGGCAGCAGATCAGGGTCGGCTTGTCGCTGGCCTTGGCCTGCGAGATCGCCATGTCGACGGCGGTCACGTCATGGCCGTCGATGCCGCGGATCACGTTCCAGCCGTAGGCTTCGAAACGCTTCGGGGTATCGTCGTTGAACCAGTGCACCACGTCGCCGTCAATCGAGATGCCGTTGTCGTCCCACAGTGCGATCAGCTTGTTCAGCTTCAGCGTGCCGGCCAGCGAGCAGGCCTCGTGGCTGATGCCTTCCATCAGGCAGCCATCGCCCAGGAACACATAGGTGTGGTGATTGACGATGTCGTAGCCGGGGCGGTTGAATTCTTCACCCAGCAGGCGTTCGGCCAGCGCCATGCCGACTGCATTGGTGATGCCCTGGCCGAGCGGGCCGGTGGTGGTTTCCACGCCCGGGGTGATGCCGTATTCCGGGTGGCCGGCGGTCTTGCTGTGCAGCTGGCGGAAATTCTTCAGTTCTTCCACCGGCAGCTCATAGCCGGTCAGGTGCAAGAGCGAATAGATCAGCATCGAGCCGTGGCCGTTGGACAGCACAAAGCGGTCGCGGTCGGCCCACTGGGGGTTGCTCGGGTTGTGCTTCAGGTGCCGGCCCCACAGCGCCACGGCGATGTCTGCCATGCCCATCGGTGCACCGGGGTGGCCGGAATTGGCCTGCTGGACGGCGTCCATGGCAAGCACGCGGATGGCGTCGGCCATCAGCTTGGCGGGCTGGGAAGCAAAAGGGCTTGTGGCGGGATGGGCAAGGGCGGACATGCGGGCGGTCTTGGACGTGAGCGGGCGTGAGCCTGACGGTGACGGCAGGAAAACCGCAATTTTAGCAGAAGCTAGGGGGTTTTCCGGACTCCCGGACAGCCCCCGCGGCGCAGTCCGCGCGATCACCGCAGGCCGCCTGGCACGGCCCCGCCCCCGGCACCGGAACTATCCAGGCCCTGACATGCCTGATGCTTCACCCCGACAGCGCCAGCTTCGCCGCTGCGCCGCACTTCGACAGCGTAGCGCGGCACGCGTAAGATGCACTCTCGCACCGCGCGGCACGCCAGCCGCGCCGGGTTTCCCGCACTCAGGAGACGATCATGACCAGACCGGCCAACACCCCCTGGCTCACCCCCTACCTGACCGTCGCCAACGGGCGCGCCGCACTGGACTTCTACAGCCGCGCCTTCGGCTTCACCGCCGGCAACGTGGTCGACGAAAACGGCGTGCCGACCCATGCCGAGATGCATTACCAGGGCCAACTGGTGGTGATGTTCGCGCCCGAGGGCGCCTGGGGCAGCACCGCGCGCACGCCGCGCTCGCTGGGCGTCGAGTGCCCGCAGACCTTCTATGTCTATTGCGACGATGTCGACGCCATGCACCAGCGCGCGGTCGACGCCGGCGCGGTCAGCCTGATGGCGCCGGCCGACCAGTTCTGGGGCGACCGCTACTGCATGGTCGAAGATCCCGACGGCTACCGCTGGGGCTTCGGCAAGCCGCTGGAACAGGCAGCAGGCCAGGCAAGCTGATGGCACCACGCTTCTTCGTCGGCGGCACCGATACCGTCCTGGCCGCCGAATCCGATTTCCCGCTGCCCGAGCCGGTGGTACGCCACGCGCAGGTGCTGCGCCTGGCGCCGGGCGACGCCATGACGCTGTTCGACGGCCGCGGCGGCAGCCACGCGGCCACGCTGGTCGAGCTGGGCAAGCGCCACGCGCTGGCGCGCATCGGCGCGCATGACGCGGCCGAAGCCGAGCCGCCCTTCCGTGTCACGCTGGCCCAGGGCCTGGCCGGCGGCGACAAGATGGACTGGCTGATCGAAAAGGCAGTCGAACTGGGCGTCACGGCAATCCAGCCGCTGCAGGCCAGCCGCTCGGTGGTGCGCCTGTCGGGCGAGCGCGCGCACAAGCGCCACGCGCACTGGCAGGCGCTGGTGCAGGCCGCCTGCGAGCAATGCGGCCGCAATCGCTTGCCGGAGGTTGCGCCGGTCGCTAACTTTGAGACATGGCTGGCGCAGTCCGCGGCTGGCGGTGCCAGGCTGCTGGTATCGCCGCGCGCCACGCACTCGCTGCCAGCGTTCATCGCCGAACAGCGCGAAACCTTGCTGGCCGGCGGCGTCACGCTGCTGATCGGCCCCGAAGGCGGCCTGGCGCCCGAGGAAGAGCAGGCGGCAAGACAGGCGGGTTTCACCGGCGTGTCGCTCGGCCCCCGCATCCTGCGCACTGAAACCGCCGGGCTGGCATGCCTGGCAACCCTTAACGCCTTGCTTGGCGGATTCTGACGACGGCGGCCATCCGGTCATCGCGTCAACCTTGCAACCCTGACTGAAAGGAGTCGACCATGGGACTACTCGATAGCGTGCTGGGCGGTGTGCTCGGACAACTCGGCGGCGCGCGTGGCGAGGCAGGCAGTACCGGAGGGCTCGACCCCAAGCTGATGATGGCGCTTGGTCTGCTGGCAACGCTGGCCATGCGCGGCCGCGGGCAAGCCGGCGATGCGGCGCCTGTCGATGATGGCCTGGGCGGACTGGGCAGCCTCGGCGGGCTGCTGGGCGGCATGCTCGGCGGCGGCGGTGCCGGCGCTGCGCCCGGCGGCGCCACCGGCGGCCTGGACCTTGGCTCGCTGCTCGGCGGCCTGCTTGGCGGCCAGGGTGGCGCGCCGGCCAACAGCCAGGCACTGGGCGCGGCCGCCGGCGGCATCGGCGCGCTGCAGCAGATCCTGGCGCAGGCCGGGCTGGGCGAACAGGTGAACTCGTGGATCGGCAGCGGCGCCAACCAGCCGGTCACGCCGTCGGCGCTGAGCAGCGCGCTGGGCGACACCGGCGCGCTCGAATCGCTGGCACGGACCACCGGCATGTCGCAGGACGACGTGGCCGCGCAACTGAGCGAAGGGCTGCCGGAGCTGATCGACCGCCTCACGCCCCATGGACATCTGCCGGCGCAGGCATAAGACCAGCACCTCGCCGGAAAGCAAAAAGCCCGCAATTGCGGGCTTTTTGCTTGATTCGCCTTGCAAGGGCTCAGGCAGTGCGCTCAGGCGAACGAATAAAACACCCGGAACTGCACCTTGCGCTCGCCCCAGAACTCGGCGGCGTCGCGGAATACGTCGAGCAGCACCTCGCGCCCTTCCTTGTCGAACTTCTGCGCAATCGGCAGTCCTTCCAGCACGATCACAAAGCCCGGCTGCGGGCCGGCCTTGTAGATCATGTCGGTCAGGCAGTCAGCCAGCGCGTCGAAGTTCTTGCCGAAGTGCTTCGGGAAGGTGAACGACGTGGCGATGGTTTCCAGTACCTCCGCCTTGCTCGCGCAATGGGCGCAATTGGCATAGAGGAAATGCTGCCCGAGATCGGCGGCCGCCTGGGCCAGCTCAGGCACGCGGAAGGCGCGGATCGACTGGACGATGTTCGGACGCACCGTCTTGAACAGGTTCATGGCCCCCTCGCTGGTGCCGTCGTTCCAACCGGGACCGGCGGGCATGGCCACGGGCGCGGTCGCGGGCGGGAGTTTTTGCATGAGCTCCTGGCTCGGCATCATCAGCACGTTGTCGTATAGGTTCTGGGCCTGCTGCTGAGCCCGCTGCCAGCCATCTCCGGCGCCGCGCTCTTCGCGGGCGGCAAGGGCGTCGCCCAATCCGAAAATGTCAGTCATCATTTGAGTATCCGTTTGAAGCTGTTGTAGTGATCTTCCGTGTAGTAACAATCGTTGGCAGCGCGTTGTTCCCCGCCGCAGACGATCCGCTTGGCTCCCCGGTTCCGGCTCCTGGCGCTCTTGACCGTGTATTCGCGGTAATACCCGCGTTCACGTTGAGGCAGGATGCGTTCGTAGTTGCCGAATCTCGATCCGTCCTTTTCATACAGGAACGGGCCGCCGGCTTCGATGCGCTCCAAGGTCTGCCGTGCATCGTTGGGCAACTGCTGCACTGCAATGGTTCCCATCCCTTCGGTCTGCGCCTGCCGCGCCAGCGTCGGCTGCGCCAGGGCCAGCACCAGCGCCGCGCCGGTCATGGACCGGGCCAGCATGCGCGTTGCGTGCCGCATCAGAGAAACTTGGAAACCCACGTTGCTTGTCTTGGTTGAACCGGAAATCGAGCCTGCCGCTGGTTGGGTAGACGATCTGTCCGGGCCACCCTGGCCAGCGCCCTGCGCCACCCGTAGAGGAGCGCGATGGATGCCGGCCGCACCGGGGCGCTCATGGCGAGCGCCTGTATCAAAGGCGTAAGGTTACGCGCATGCACGCAATTAATCAATCCCGGCCCAGCGGCAGCGGTAATTCTTCAATTGTTTCAATATGTTAAGCGTATGTGTGCGCATACTAACCATGCACATATGGACGTGAAAAAAGCCGGGCGAGCCCGGCTTTTCGTCACATTGGCCTGTTACCGGCCATGCAACCGGCGCTACCAGCGGTTTAGCGCTTGGCGGCGGCATCCACCACGACCAGCGAGGTCATGTTGACGATGCGCCGCACCGTGGCCGACGGCGTCAGGATGTGCACCGGCGCCTTCACGCCCAGCAGGATCGGCCCGATCGCGACGTTGTTGCCCGCGGCAACCTTGAGCAGGTTGTACGAGATATTGGCCGCGTCGATGTTCGGGCACACCAGCAGGTTGGCTTCGCCCTTGAGCGCGCCGTCCGGCACCAGCTGGTCGCGCAGCTTCTGGTCGAGCGCGCTGTCGCCGTGCATTTCGCCGTCGATCTCCAGGTCCGGGGCGCGATCGCGCAGGATGGCGAGGGTTTCGCGCATCTTGCGGGCCGAAGGCGCTTCGGACGAGCCGAAGTTCGAATGCGACAGCAGCGCGATCTTGGGCTCGATGCCAAAGCGCTTCAGTTCCTCGGCGGCCATCAGGGTGATCTGTGCCAGCTCTTCGGCAGTCGGGTCGACGTTGACGTGCGTATCCACCAGGAAGATCTGGCGGCCCGGCAGCACCAGGCCGTTCATCGCCGCGTAGACCTTGTTGGTGCCGCCCAGCACCTGGTCGATATAGCGCAGGTGCGCAGCGGTATTGCTGACGGTGCCGCAGATCATGCCGTCGGCCTCGCCCTTCTTGACCAGCATTGCGCCGATCAGCGTGGTGCGGCGGCGCAACTCCAGCTTGGCGTACTCGGGCGTGATGCCCTCGCGCGCCATCATGCGGTAATAGGCGTCGGAATAGTCGCGGAAACGCTCATCGTGCTCGGGGTTGACCACGGTGAAGTCCACGCCGGCGCGCAGGCGCAGGCCGAAGCGCTCGATGCGGTGCTGCAGCACGGCCGGGCGGCCGATCAGGATCGGGTTGGCCAGCTTTTCGTCGACGATCACCTGCACCGCGCGCAGCACGCGCTCTTGCTCGCCTTCGGCGAAGACGATGCGCTTCTTATCCATCTCGACCTTGCGCGCGGCGGCGTAGATCGGCTTCATCAGCGTGCCCGAGTGGTACACGAACTGCTGCAGCTGCAGGCGGTAGGCGTCCATGTCCTCGATCGGACGGGCGGCCACGCCGGATTTCATCGCGGCCTCGGCCACGGCCGGCGCCACCTTGACGATCAGGCGCGGGTCGAACGGCTTCGGAATCAGGTACTCGGGGCCGAACGACAGGTCCTGGATGCCATAGGCAGTGGCGACGATGTCGCTCTGCTCCTGGCGTGCCAGTTCGGCCAGGGCATTGGCCGCGGCGATTTCCATCTCGCGCGTGATGGTGGTGGCGCCGCAATCCAGCGCCCCGCGGAAGATGAACGGGAAGCACAGGACGTTGTTGACCTGGTTCGGGTAGTCGGTGCGGCCGGTGGCCATCACGGCGTCGGGGCGCACTTCCTTGACCAGCTCCGGCGCGATTTCCGGGTTGGGGTTGGCCAGTGCCAGCACCAGCGGCTTGTCGGCCATGCGCTGGACCATGTCCTGCTTGAGCACGCCCGCGGCTGACAGGCCCAGGAAGATGTCGGCGCCGTCGATCACTTCGGCCAGCTTGCGCTTGTCGGTCTTTTGCGAGAAGCGCGCCTTTTCCGGGTCCATCAGCTCGGTACGGCCTTCGTAGACCACGCCGGCCAGGTCCGTTACCCAGATGTTCTCGATCGGCAGGCCGATGTCGACCAGCAGGTCCAGGCAGGCCAGCGCGGCCGCGCCGGCGCCCGAGGCCACCAGCTTGACCTTCTTGATGTCCTTGCCGACCACCTTCAGGCCGTTGATGATGGCCGCGGACACCACGATGGCGGTGCCGTGCTGGTCATCGTGGAAGACGGGAATCTTCATCTTCTCGCGCAGCTTGCGCTCGACGTAGAAGCACTCCGGTGCCTTGATGTCTTCGAGGTTGATGCCGCCGAAGGTGGGCTCAAGCGCGGCGATGATCTGGACCAGCTTTTCCGGGTCCTTCTCGTCGACTTCGATATCGAACACGTCGATACCGGCAAACTTCTTGAACAGGCCAGCCTTGCCTTCCATCACCGGCTTGGAAGCCGCGGCGCCAATGTCGCCCAGGCCCAGCACGGCGGTGCCGTTGGTGATCACCGCGACCAGGTTGCCGCGGGCGGTGTAGCGGAAGGAATTGGCCGGATCGGAAACGATCTCTTCACAAGCGGCGGCCACGCCCGGCGAATAGGCCAGGGCCAGGTCGCGCTGGTTCGACAGCGGCTTGGTCGGCGTGACCGAGATCTTGCCGGGGGTGGGAAACTCGTGGTACTCGAGCGCCGCTTTGCGCAGCGCCTCACGCTGCTGCTGTTTCAGATCGTCTTGGGACGGGGACTGCTGAGGGCTGGTCATCGGCGCATCTTCCAATCGGTGGAGCCGTCATTGACGAGGCGGGGGACGATCGGCGGACCGGCTCCACGTGTCCGCCCTTCTCTTCCTTTGGAACCCAGCATTTTATATAGTGAAATACTATTTCACAATAAGCCTTTTACTTGGGGCACCTTTGCGATTCGGTACAATATGCCCCATCCCCCCGGGCAATACCAGCAAGCGTAGCGCCTGCCGGCAGAAGCGGCGTACCGCGCGATGGTCATGGCTGTCGTGCGCGGCAGTATCTTGCTGAAATGCCGGACGCGCCCCATCCTGACGCGCTGCGCAGGCGCCGCGGGATTGCCCCGGATCGCCATTCATCTTCGCGCAACGCGCAGCCCCCAATCCCGTCCCACCCGGCGGGCGAATCTTCCCGACGACGATGTCCCACGCCCAGCCAGCCCCGCTTTCCGAGTTCGACCTGATCCGCCGCTTTTTCACGCGGCCGGTGCGCAAGGCCGCGCTCGGCGTGGGCGATGACTGCGCGCTGATCGAGGGCCGCCCCGGCCACCACCTGGCCATCAGCACCGACATGCTGGTGAGCGGCCGGCATTTCTTCCCGGACGTGGCGCCGCGCGCACTCGGCCACAAGGCCCTGGCCGTGAACTTGTCCGACCTGGCCGCCATGGGCGCCGAGCCGCGCGCGTTCACCTTGGCACTGGCCCTGCCCGAGGCCGACCCCGCCTGGCTGGCCGAGCTGGCCGATGGCATGCTAGCGCTGGCTGACGCCCACGGCTGCGAACTGGTCGGCGGCGACACCACGCGCGGCCCGCTGACGCTTTCGCTGACGGTATTCGGCGACGTGCCGCTGCGCGCCGCGCTGCGCCGCGACGCCGCGCGGCCCGGCGACGATATCTGGATTTCCGGCACGCTTGGCGACGCCCGCCTGGCGCTGGGCGACTGCCGCGGCGAATGGCTGCTGCCTGAGCCCGAGTTCAGCCAGGTGCGCCCGCGCATGGACACGCCCACGCCGCGCGTGGCGCTGGGCATGGCCCTGCGCGGTGTGGCGCATGCCGCACTCGACATTTCCGACGGACTGGTCGGCGACCTGGGCCATATCCTGGAACGCTCGCAGGTCGGCGCGCTGGTCGACGTCGATGCGCTGCCGCGCTCGGCGGTACTGGCCAGCCAGCCCGATGCCATCCAGCGCGAATGCGTGCTGGCCGGCGGCGACGACTACGAACTGTGCTTCACCGCGCCCGCCGGCAGTCGCGACGCCATTGCGGCGATCAGCGAACGGCTGGCGCTGCCGCTCGCACGTGTCGGCGCGATCACGCCCGAGCCCGGCCTGCGGCTGGTCGACAGTACCGGCAACCCGACCCGGTACCAAGGCGCCAGCTTCGACCACTTCGCTGCCCCCTGACACCGGGTCGCGGGCATGTCATGATGCCGGCATCGGCGCGCTGCGCGGGCACGGGAGTCCCGCAAGCATGGCAGCGCAAGCCGGCCATAACCATAAGCAGTATCTGCATCACACGAGCCAATTTTGATGTCCACCTTGCCTCCCGGGGCCGCGCCGCGCGACCCCGCCCTGACCCTGGAAGCCGGCCAGACCGTCAAGGTCACGCGCCCGAGCGCGCGCTTCATGCTGTCCCATCCGGCCCACCTGATCGCCTTCGGCTTCGGCTCGGGCCTGTCGCCCGTTGCGCCGGGCACGGTCGGCACGCTCTACGCCTGGCTGTCGTTCGTAGTGATTTCGCTGTGGATCGAGCCCACCACCTGGCTGTGGATCATCGCCGGCGGCTTCCTGGTCGGCCTGTGGGCGTGCGCGCGCACCGCGCGCGACATGGGCGTGCACGACCATGGCAGCATGGTCTGGGACGAGATCGTCGCCTTCTGGCTGGTGCTGGCCTTTGTCATGCCGACCGGCTTCTGGGGGCAGTTCGCCGCCTTCCTGTGGTTCCGGCTGTTCGACATCGCCAAGCCGGCGCCGATCGGCCACTATGACCGCACGCTCAAGGGTCCGGGCCTGCGCGGCGGCTTTGGCGTGATGTTCGACGACATCTTCGCGGCCTTCTACACGCTGCTGGTGTTTGCGCTGTGGCGCTCGTTCTGAGCCCCGCATCGCCAGCCATTGCAAGCTGATTCCCCTCAAAACTACCTGTATCCACCATGTCTGTCAGCCGCCTGCTCGACCAGCTCGCCATCCAGGCCGGCGTCGCCCTTGCCGACAAATCCCTGATGCTGGCCACTGCCGAATCCTGCACCGGCGGGCTGGTGGCTGCCGCCATTACCGACGTATCCGGCTCGTCCGGCTGGTTCGAGCGCGGCTTCGTCACCTATTCCAATGAGGCCAAGTCCACCATGCTGGGCGTGCCGGCCAAGCTGATCCGCGACCACGGCGCGGTCAGCGAGGAAGTGGCGCGCGCCATGGCCGAAGGCGCGCTGCTCAACAGCCGCGCCCAGGTGGCGCTATCGATCACCGGCGTGGCCGGGCCCAACGGCGGCACCCCGGAAAAGCCGGTGGGCATGGTCTGCTTCGGCTGGAGCAACCGCATTACCACCAATACCGAGACTCAGCGCTTTCGCGGCGACCGCGGCCAGATCCGCCGGCAGGCGGCCGAGCATGCCATGCGGGGGCTGCTGGAGCTGATCCGGAACGAGGCCTGAGGCCGGCGCCCGGCAATCTGCGCCCAATAAAAAACCGCGCCGTCTCCGGCGCGGTTTTTTATTGTCTACGCCCGGTTTCAGCCGTGGCGATAGCGATTGATGGTCTCCCGCGTCTGCAGCGCGACATTGCGCGCCGCCGCCGCAAAATCCTTCTCGCGGCTGGCGTAGAGGATGGCGCGCGACGAGTTGATCATCATGCCGGTGCCGTCCGCGGTGCGCCCCGCCTTGACCGTGGCCTCGATGTCGCCACCCTGGGCGCCGATGCCCGGGATCAGCAGTGGCATGTCGCCGACGATCTGGCGCACCCGCGCGATCTCGTTGGGGAAGGTCGCGCCGACCACCAGGCCCATCTGGCCGGTGGTGTTCCAGCGCTCGCGCGCGGCCTCGGCCACCAGCTGGTACAGCGGCTTGCCGTCGACCTGCAGGAACTGCACGTCCGAGCCGCCCGGGTTGGAGGTGCGGCACAGCACGATCACGCCGCGGTCGGGATAGGCCAGGTACGGCTGCATCGAATCGAAGCCCATGTACGGGCTGACCGTGACCGCGTCGGCGTGGTAGCGCTCGAAGGCCTCCAGCGCGTAGTGCTCGGCGGTCGAGCCGATGTCGCCGCGCTTGGCGTCCAGGATCACCGGGATGCCGGGGTGGGCGTCGTGGATATAGTGGATCAGCTGCTCGAGCTGGTCTTCCGCGCGCTGCGAGTGGAAGTACGCAATCTGCGGCTTGAAGGCGCAGACCAGGTCGGCGGTGGCGTCAACGATCTCGCGGCAGAACGAAAAGATGGCGCCGCCCGCCCCGGTCAGGGACAGCGGCAGCTTCTGCGGGTCAGGATCGAGCCCGACGCACAGGAGGGAATCGTTGCGCTGCCAGGCGGCAGCAAGCTGCTCGGTGAAAGTCATGGGTACTCGGAATATCCTGGTGGCGCCGGCGCCCCATTGGCCCGGCCGGCGCGGTTGGCCGCAGCGGCGTGAAAACCTTTCATCCCTGCAGCATATGTCGCTTCCGGCAATTTTACCCGCTGCGTGCTATGGTTTTGCGCTTCCTCTCAAAACAAAGCGCGGCATGACGCACAGCCGCGTCCCGTCATGTCTCTCGATCGCCGCGGTATCTTCCTGCTTGTCGTGCTCACCCTTGCCTGGGGCATCAACTGGCCCATCATGAAGGTTGGCGTAGCGCACTTTCCGGCGATGGGCTTCCGCCTGCTGTGCATGGCGGGCGGGCTGGTGGCGCTGGGGCTGGCGTTGCGGCTGCGCGGCGATTCGCTGGCCGTGCCGCGGCGCGAATGGGGCACGGTGGTCCGCCTGGCCATTCCCAACATGGTGGTCTGGCACCTGTTTGCGATCTGCGCGGTCAAGATGCTGTCCTCGGGCCGGGCCGCCATCCTGGGCTACACCATGCCGATCTGGGCAGTGGTCTGGGGCCTGGTGTTCTTCCGCGAGCGCATCGGCGCCTGGGCCTGGCTGGGCATCGGCTGCGCGCTGGCCGGAACGGTGCTGCTGCTTTCCGGCGAGCTCGCCGCGCTGACCGGCAGCCCGGCCGGCACGCTGCTGATGCTGCTGGCCGCGGCCGGCTGGGGCTTCGGCACCCAATTGATAAAACGCACCCCGACCGACGTGCCCATCGGCGCCATGACGTTCTGGATGCTGGCCGTGACCCTGCCCTTCCTGGCGGTCGGCTCGCTGCTGCTGGAAGACGGCTGGCGCATGCCCACCGCCGTCGAATGGGGCGCCATCGCCTACAACGCGGTGGTGGTCTTCGCCTTCTGCCACCTGGTCTGGTTCGGGCTGGCGCGCAGCCTGCCGCCGGTGGTGTCGAGCCTGTCGATCATGTTCATTCCGGTAGTCGGCGTGTTCTCGGGCATGTGGATGCTGGGCGAGCAGCCGCACTGGCAGGACTACGCGGCGATCGTGCTGATGTTCCTGGCGCTGTCCTCGGTGATGCTGGCGCCGCTGCTGTGGCGCCGGCTGCAGGGCGCGCTGGGCTGATCGCCAGGTGGGCGCGCCCCCGGTCGTGAGCGGGCAACAGCGGGCCGCGTGCGCGGAGATTTCACTTAACAAGCCACCCTACGTTGGGCTACACTCGCGGCCATCACAATCCCGGAGAAATTACGTGGGCAGTAGCATCGGGTGTTCGAGTTGCCGCAGCAGCGCTGCGACCTCTGCGAATGCCATGTCACTGCGGGCTGCGTAACGACGACCCGCCCGGAGCACCCGGCTCCGCGCCTCGTCGGCCTCGCCCGCAGCAGAACACTGCGGGCGAGTGTCTTTCCGTGCCACCGGCGGCGCCATCCATGCGCGCCGCACCGCGTGCGGATTTTCCCTCTCCCGGCTAGCCAGCCAACCCAGGCAAACGCCATCGCCTTGTACCGCCCGCCGAGTCCGTTGCGTCCGGCAGCCGCGGTACAGCGCGATCACGCTTGCCCGTGGCCCGGCCCTGGCAGGGCGCCTTCCGGCGTCTCGCCAGGCCATGCAGGGCATGACGGACTACCTGGGAATGCGGCGAGCCGCCTGCGCTTGTCTTCGCGCTTGTCTTTGTTTTTCGTCGCAATCAGCAATAAGGAATCCCGGGGATGATCAACCTGTTCGTCCTGCAGAAAGGCCGGCTTGCCCAGGAGCAGGTCGACGAGCGCAATGAGCTGCTGCAGCACAAGCCGATCTGGATCGATGTCGTCAATCCCGACGACGAGGAACTGAACTGGATCAAGGAAGCCTATGGCGTCGCCCTTCCCGAACTGGAAGACCTGGGCGACCTGGAAGCGTCCGCGCGATATTTCGAGGGCGAGGACGAGAATATCCATATCCGCACCGACTTCCTGCTGGACGAGGAAGAGGCCTTGTCGCGCAACGTGCGCGTGGCTTTCGTGCTGACGCGCGACGTACTGTTCTCCATCCACGACGAAGACCTGCCGGTGTTCCGGCTGGTGCGGCTGCGCGCACGCATGCGCCCGGGCTCGGTGCGCAATGCCAAGGACGTGCTGATGGACCTGTACGCGACCGACGCCGAGTATTCCGCCGACTCGATCGAGGAAATCTACGAGCGGCTCGAAGAAGCGAGCCGCCGCGTGCTGGCCGAGAACGTGACCGATGCCGCCGCGGCCGACGTGCTGGAAACCATCGCCCGCGAGGAAGACTTGAACGGGCGCATCCGCCGCAACGTGATGGACACGCGCCGCGCGGTGTCCTTCCTGATGCGCAGCCAGCTGCTGTCGGCCGAGCAGCAGGACGAGGCCCGCCAGATCCTGCGCGACATCGACTCGATCGAGAACCACACCGCGTTCCTGTTCGACAAGATCAACTTCCTGATGGACGCGACCGTCGGTTTCATCAACATCAACCAGAACAAGATCATCAAACTGTTCTCGGTGGTGTCGGTGGCGCTGATGCCGCCCACGCTGATCGCCAGCATCTACGGCATGAACTTCAAGTTCATGCCGGAGCTGGACTGGGGCGCGGGCTATCCGTGGGCGATTGCGCTGATGGCGGTGTCGGCGGCGATCCCGCTGGTGTATTTCCGCAGGAAGGGCTGGCTGAGCTGAGCCCCGCGGGGCTCAGTCGGGCAGCGTGGCTGCCCCCATCCGCCGCGCGATGGTGCTTGCCTTGGCGCGGAAATTCACGCGCACGTTGGCGCAGTATTCCTTCTTGTCGAAGCACTTGGGTGCCGGCAGCGCCGCGGCCAGGCGCGCGGACTGGCCCACGCTGAGCTTGTCGGCGCTGGTGCGGAAGTAGTGCTGTGCCGCGGCCTGCGCGCCGAACACGCCCTCGCCCCACTCCACCGAATTCAGGTAGATCTCGTAGATGCGCTGCTTGTCCAGCCAGAACTCGAGCATCCACGTGATGGCCAGTTCCTGGCCCTTGCGCAGGTATTGCTGCTCGGACGACAGGAACAGGTTCTTGGCCAGCTGCTGCGTGATGGTGGAACCGCCGCGCACGATGCGCCCGCGCTTCTTGTTGCGCTCCCAGGCATCGAGCATGGCATCCAGCTCATAGCCCGGATGGTTGACGAAGTCGGCGTCCTCGCTGGCGATCACCGCGCGCTTGAGGTTGCGCGAGATGCGGTCGTACGGTACCCATTGCCGGTCGATGCCGCAGTTCCAGAGGTTGATGCCGCACAGGCGCCAGCGCTCGGCGCGCATGAACGTGGTCGTCGAAGGATTGATGTATTGCCAGCTTGCGATCTGCACGAAGAAGTACAGCTGCATCGCCACCACGCCCGCCGCCACGCAGCCCAGCAGGTAGCCGAGCCAGCGGACCGGGTTGAACACCGTGCGTGCGGGGGCTGCGCCGCGGCTGGCGCTGGCTGCGCGGTTGCGGTTGGCCACGGCTGGCGGCGCCCCGGTCAGCCCTTGCGTTCGGCCTGCAGCGCGGCGCGCAGCTCGGCCAGCACGGGGGCGGTGCGGGGGCGCACGCCGCGCCAGATGTAGAACGCTTCAGCCGCCTGTTCGACCAGCATGCCAAGGCCGTCGCTGGGGCGCGCGCCACAGCGCGCGGCGAACTGCAGGAACACCGTGGGCTCGGCGCCGTACATCATGTCGTAGGCCAGCACGCCTTCGCCCAGCAGGAGCTCGGGCACCGGCGGCACTTCGCCATGCAGGCTGCTGGACGAAGCATTGATGACCACGTCCACGGCTTCGTCCTCGGACAGCCCGTCGAGCGCGTCAAGACCGCCGCCCCACAGCTCCACGCCGTACTGGTCGGCGGCTTCGACAAACTCTTCCAGCATGTCGCTCGCGCGCGAGGCGGTGCGGTTGGCCACCACGATGCGCGACGGCCGGCATTCGATCAGCGGCAGCATCGCGCCCATGGCGGCGCCGCCGGCGCCCAGCAGCAGCACGCGCTTGCCTTCGATCAGGGTGTCGAGGTTGTCCTGGATATCGCGCACCAGGCCGATGCCGTCGGTGTTGTCGCCATGGATCATGCCCTCTTCGATCCACAGCGTGTTGACCGCGCCGGCGGCCTCGGCGCGCTCGGTCAGGCGGTCGGCCAGGTCATAGGCTTCGAGCTTGAACGGCACTGTGACATTGCAGCCGTAGCCGCCCTCGGCAAAGAACTGGCGCACGGCATCGGCAAACCCGTCCAGCGGCGCCTCCAGACGGTCGTATTGCACGGCCTCGCCGGTCTGGCGCGCAAAGGCCGCGTGGATCGCCGGCGAACGGCTGTGCGCAACCGGGTTGCCGATCACCACATAGCGGTCGGAAGTGGCTTGGGAAGAATCAGTGGATGTCATCAGCGTGCCTGCAAGCGGGTTTCCAGCCCGTTGCGCGAAAACTTGAAAGTGGAAATGACTTCGAGGATGTCCTGGCGCGACGCCATCTCGGCAGTAAAGGGGCCGAACGGCGCGGCCGCGCGCACGATCGCCACGGCCTGGCGGTCCAGCGCGGGATCGCCCGAGCTCTTGACCACGTCGATGGCATCGACGTTGTAGCCGTCGCGGTTGTAGCCGAGCTTGCCGAGCCGGTTGACGTTGATCACCAGGATCAGCTGGCCGTACAGCGGCTTGCCGTTGCGTTGCGGGAAGTCAGTGGTGCCGCGCGCCTCGATCTTGTGGCGCAGGCGGTCGTAGTACTGCGCGTAGTCGACCGCCTGGGCGCTGGTGGCGGTCAGCTGGAAGCGCTTGGGCCGCTTGGCGTAGTGGTCCAGGTTGCGGCCGATCTCGGCCTCCAGCCTGGCCATCTCGTCGGTCGAGGTGCGCTCGTCCTGGCCGCGCTGCGGGGTGTCCTGGCGCTTCTCGCCGGGCTTGAGCGGCTGGTTGCGCACCGGCGGCGCGGCCTCGCGCGACTGGGTCAGCAGGCGTTGCTGCTCCTGTTCCAGCTGCTCGACGCGGCGCTGCACCTGGCGCACCAGGTCGCCTTCCTGCGTCTGGGTCTGCGCGGGCAGCGGCGTGGTGGCGCGCTGCAGGTCATGGTCACCGCCGCCGTCCAGGTTGGCTTGCGCCAGCGCGGTCGGGTTGCGCGGCTTCTGCGCCGACTTGGCATTGACCAGCACCACGTCCAGCGCGGCATCGCTGCGCTTGATCTCGAACACCTCGGGCGCAGCCACCCGCACCATCAGCAGCAGCACGTGCACGGCCACGGAAATGGCCAGCGCCTTGGCCAGCGTACTGCTGTTGTGCCACCTGGCATGCCACCAGTGGCGGGGAGCGGCGAGTGTGGCGTTCACGATGGATGGAGGGTGGCTGAAGGGCGGGCGGCGGCCCGAACCGGTCCGGGCCGGCGGCCTGGCAAGACCGGGGCGGCGGGCCCCGGATCAGACAGGCATTGTAAGTGAGCGCCGCCGATTTCCGAAGGCTTCAGCCGGCGGCCGGGGTGCCGGTGTCGCGCTCGCCCGACGCCGCGCCGGCATCGTCGTCGCCCGCTTCGGCCGGGGCTTCGTCCGAGACCCCGGCGGCCTGCTCGGCCGCTTCCTCGGCGGCTGCATCGGCAGCGGCTTCGGCGGACAGCTCTGCGGCTTCCTCGTCGCTTTCCAGCTCTTCCTCGGGCACTTCGCCTTCACCGGCGAAGATCTCCAGCACCCGGCACGACACTTCCAGCGTGATCTCGTCGGTCTCGCCGATCTCCAGCAGCACCTGCGTGCCGCGCTGCGCCTGCACCAGTTCGGGCACGCGCGTGACCAGCGGGATCTCGGTAAAGCGCACCGCGCCTTCCTTGAGCACCGAGGCCACCATGCGCTCGCGCTTTTCCTGCTTGAGCCAGCGCAGGCACCAGTAGCGCTCCATGGTCGACTGGTGGTCGGCGTAGGCGGCGTAAGTGCCTTCGAAGTCCGCCACCGCGGCCAGCAGGTCGGCGTCCTTGGGCTTGAACGGCGCCACCAGCTTGGCGGTCACGCCGTGCTGGGCCACCGCCAGGATCTGCCACTGGTTGACCAGGTCGACATAGCGGCGCAGCGGCGAGGTGCTCCAAGCGTACTGCGCCACGCCCAGGCCCTCGTGCGGTGCCGGGTAGGTCTGCATGCGGGTGCGGTGCATGCCCCACGCCTTCTGCGTGCGGTAGATGCCCGGCACGCCGTTGTCGGCCAGCAGCTTGCCCCAGGTGCTGTTGGCCAGGATCATCAGCTCGGCAACGATCTTGTCCAGCGGCGAGCCGCGCTTGCGCTGTTCGATGCGCACGCGCTGGCTGCCGTCGGCCTGGTCGTCCAGGTAGAAATTGAAGTCGGCGCGGTTGTGGGTCTCGGGGCGCAGGCCGCTGGCCAGGCGCGCCTTCTGGCGCTCGTCGTACAGGTAGCCGGCAAAGTGCCACAGCTGCGTCAGCGCGTCGCGGAACGGGTAGTCGCCGGTGCCCGCGGCAAGCGCAGCCTCGGTGATGACATCGTCGAGCAGGTTGTGGCGCAGGTTGGCGGCGATCGGCACCATCTCGGCGCGGGTCTCGCTGCCGGTGATCAGCCACACGGTCGGGTCCACCGTCACATACAGCGACAGCGCCGGGCACGTGCGCCCTTCCTGCAGCGTGTAGCGCTCCACCACGGCGTCGGGCAGCATGGTGATCTTGTCGCCCGGGAAATAGACCGTGGACAGCCGCTGGCGCGCGACTGCATCGAGCGGTTCGCTGCGGCGGATGCCCAGCGCGGGCGCGGCGATATGGATGCCGATGCGCAGCTTGCCGTCGGGCAGCTTGGTCACGGACAGCGCATCGTCGATCTCGGTGGTGGTGACGTCGTCGATCGAGAATGCCTCCACGTCGGCCACCGGCAGGTCGGCGGGCGGCTCGGGCACGTCGGTTTCCGGAAAGCCCGTTCCCTTCGGGAAGCACTCGGCCAGGAACTTGGCCTCATGCAGCGCGCGCGCACTGGCGACGCCGCCGGCGGCCACCATCAGCCGCATCGGGGTCATTCCCAGCGCGGTGCAGGCGGCGTCCATGGCCTTGTATTCCAGGCTGTTCTTGTCCGGCTTGAACAGCAGTTGCAGCACCTTGTTGCGGAACGTCTCCGGCAGCGTCAGCGCCTTGAGCTGCTCTTCGTACTCGGCCTGCACCAGCGCCTGCTGGCGCTTGCGCTCGAGCGCGGCCAGCGCCGCCTTGAGCTGGTCTTCGGGCGCGCGCTGGTAGCGGCCGCGCCCCTTGCGGCGGAAGTACACCGGGTTGCCGTGCAGCGCCATCGCCAGCGCCGCCTGCTGCACCGGGCCGGGCTCGGCGCCGTAGTATTCGGCGGCCAGCTCGGCGAAGCCGAATTCAGCCTCGGGCGCGCATTCCCACAGGAAGTCCAGGTCGATCTCGGCCATCATGTCGCCGGTCTGGCGCACCAGCTCGATTGCCGACGGCTGCGCGAACTGCAGCAGCACGTCGCGCGACTTGACCTTGGTGCGCTTGCCGGCTGGCAGCTCTACCTGGTAAGCCTCGCCCTGCTGGTTCAGCACGGTGCCGGCGCGGATTTCGCCGCCTTCTTCGAACAGCAACTGCATCGATCGGTACTTTCAGAAATGCGCGGAACCGCGTCTGGCCGCCAAGAGGCAGCGCCGGGGCGGGTCCTGTGGGAGAAATGGTGCAACCGGGCGCAAATGCGTGCGAACGGAAGCGAGTGCGGCGCGCGGGGTGCAAATCGCTGGCCGCGGGCCACGCCGTATCGATACGGCCTGAGACCTGGAATGATACCGCACCCCGCTCCGGCGCCTGCGGGGGCCGGCGCCCCGGCGGGGTGCGTGCACCCACGCAGTTCAGAGCGACATGCCGCCGCTGGCCTCGATCGCCACGCCGTTGACGTAGCTGGCGTCGTCGCTGGCCAGGAAGGCGTAGATGCTGGCGATCTCGGCCGGCTCGGCCAGGCGGCGCAGCCAGCACGACGATTTCATGCCGTCCAGCACCTTTTCCGGCACGGTCTGCAGGATCTCGGTATTGACGAAGCCCGGGCACACCGCGTTCACGCGCACGCCCTTGGGACCGAGCTCGCGCGCCCAGGTCTTGGTGAAGCCGATCACGCCGAACTTGCTGGCGGCGTAGTTGGTCTGGCCGAAGTTGCCGTACAGGCCGACCACGCTGGAAGCGTTCAGGATCACGCCCTTGCCCTGCTCGCTCATCAGGCCGGCCACGGCCTGCGCGCAGTTGAACACGCCCTTCAGGTTGACGTCGATGACGGCATCGAACTGGGCCTCGGTCATCTTGGCCAGGCGTGCATCCTTGGTGATGCCGGCGTTATTGACGAGGATGTCGACGCGTTCGTGCGCGGCCAGCACGGCGGCCACCATGGCATCGACTTCGTCGCGCCGGGTCACGTCGACGCGGTAGGCCGACACGGTGGCGCCGGTGGCGGCCAGCTTGTCGGCGGCCTCGCGCACGCGCTCTTCCTGCACGTCGCACAGGACGACGATGGCGCCGTCCGCGGCAAAGCGCTGCGCGGTGGCAAACCCGATGCCGGCGGCGGCACCGGTGATGATGGCAACCCGACCCTGCAGTTTCATCTCGTGGTCTCTTTCTTGGTTTCGGTAGTGTGTGTAGAGGGGCTTCGGTCTGTCGTCCGCAAATACCTGGGATGCGGAATCGCCTCGGTCCCCGGGGATGGCCGCGACAGCAGGTCCGGCAGGAACACTTCTGTCACGAGCATGACGCCGTCGCCGCGCCGGAACACCGAGCGCCGCGCCGGCAGCATGGGCAGTGGCGCCATGGCCGGCAGCACTCGCTGCAAGGCCTGGCGCAGCGGATGGTGCGGCAGCAGCCGCGCAAACTGGAACGGCTCGCGCGCCACCGCCGGGTCGACAAACAGCCGGCCGCCCAGCGGGCGCTCGCCCAGCCCGCGCAGGAACGGCCAGTCGCGGCGCGCATGGCGCTGGCGCACCACAGTATGGGCAAATATGGCGGGAATATCGTCGCAGATCAGCAGCACCTCGCGCGTCAGCGCGGGGGTGCGGTCGTGCTGGCCCAGCACCTGCCATTCATCGGCGAGCGGGCGCTGCGGGCGCTGCAGCAGGCGCGCCACGCGAAAGCGCTCCGATGCTGCCACCAGGCGCGCGGTCAGCGAGCCGTCGTCACCGGTCACCCAGCGCCGCAGGTTGGGCGTGATGGCCGCATCAAAGGCCAGGTGCGGGCTCCAGCTGCAGCGGCGCGCGGACTGCGCGCTCATGCCGGGCCTGCGCCTGCCGGCACCTTGCCGCCGGGGCCGTAGCCGCAGAAGGCGAGCACATCGTCGACGTAGTCGGCAAATTCGCTGATGCCGTGGTCGCTGCCCTCGATCACGCGGATGTTTGCGCCCGGGCAGGCCGCGACCATCTCACGGTAGTCCAGCACTTCGTCGCCGGTGGCGGCGAGCAGGTAATAGCGTCCGGGATCGGTGATGGTGTCCACGCGCAGGTCCAGCAGTTCCTGCAGATGGCGGCGCTCGACCGTGACCGAGCCGCCGCCGTGCCACAGCGGCTGCTCGCCCAGGTACGCTTCCAGGTCGGTCCAGGGATGGATGGCCGGATTGAGCAGCACGGTCCTGCAGCCATGGCGCTCGCCCAGCCAGCGGGCATAGAAGCCACCCAGCGACGAGCCGACGATGGCGATCTCCTGGTCGCCGCCGGCCTGCGCGGCGCGGATCGCGGCCTGCGCCTGGGCAATGGCCATTTCGGGCGAGACATTGAGCGTGGGGCAGGCGTAGTAGCGGCCCACGCCCCACTCGCGCATGCGCTCCTGCACCAGCCGGGCCTTGAACGACTGGGGCGAGGAGCGGAATCCGTGCAGGTACAGCAGCATGGTGGTCCTTCCCGCCGGTCAGCTTGCGGCGCCCTGGCTCAGGGCGTCCAGCAGCTTCTGGTGCACGCCGCCGAAGCCGCCGTTGCTCATCACCAGCACGTGGTCGCCCGGCTGCGCCGCGGCACGCACGGCCTGCACCAGCGTGCCCAGGTCCTGGAAGGCGGCGGCCTTGTCGCCCAGCGGCGCCAGCGATCCGGCCAGGTCCCAGCCCAGCGCGTCCTTGCCGGCCGGGGCGCCGTAGCCGAACACCAGGTCGGCCTGCTCCAGGCTGGCCGGCAGTTGCGCCTTCATCACGCCCAGCTTCATGGTGTTGGAGCGCGGCTCCAGCACCGCCAGGATGCGGGCATCGCCGACGCGGCGGCGCAGCCCGTCCAGCGTGGTCTGGATCGCGGTCGGATGGTGGGCGAAGTCGTCATAGACGGTCACGCCGCCCGCCACGCCGCGCACTTCCATGCGGCGCTTGACGTTGGCAAAGCGGGACAGCGATTCGATCGCCTGCGCGGCCGGCACGCCCACATGGCGCGCGGCGGCGATCGCGGCCAGCGCATTCATGCGGTTATGGGTGCCCTGCAAGTCCCACACCACGGTACCCTGGACGGTATCGCCAAACCAGACGTCGAAGGCGTCCTTGCCGGGCGCCGCAGTGGCGGCAGCATCGCTCTCGCGCCAGTCGCCCACGCCAAACTGCTCGACCTCGCTCCAGCAGCCGCGCTCCAGCACGCGTGCCAGGCTTTCCTCCAGGCCGTTGACGACAACCCGGCCCTGGCCGGGCACGGTGCGCACCAGGTGGTGGAACTGGGTCTCGATCGCCGCCAGATCCGGGAAGATGTCGGCGTGATCGTATTCCAGGTTGTTCAGGATCGCAGTGCGCGGGCGATAGTGGACAAACTTGCTGCGCTTGTCGAAGAAGGCGGTGTCGTACTCGTCGGCCTCGATCACGAAAAAGTCCGATTCGCTCACGCGCGCCGAGATGCCGAAGTTCTGCGGCACCCCGCCCACCAGGAAGCCGGGGTTGTAGCCGGCATCCTCCAGGATCCAGGCCAGCATCGACGTGGTGGTGGTCTTGCCGTGCGTGCCGGCCACCGCCAGCACCCACTTGCGCGCCAGCACGTGCTCGCCCAGCCATTGCGGACCCGACACATAGGGCAGGTTGCGGTCGAGGATGGCCTCCATCAGCGCATTGCCGCGCGAGACCACGTTGCCGATCACGAACAGGTCCGGCTCCAGCGACAGTTGCGCGGGGTCGAAGCCTTCGATCAGCTCGATCCCCTGGGCCTCGAGCTGGGTGCTCATCGGCGGGTAGACATTGGCATCGCAGCCGGTGACGCGGTGGCCGGCCTCTTTGGCCAGCACCGCCAGGCCGCCCATGAAGGTGCCGCAGATGCCAAGGATATGAATATGCATGGGTTCCCGGAAAGACTTGAAGCCCGCAGGCGTGGGGATTCGGCACCCGGCGTGGCGCGGCGGCATGGCGGCTGTTTCAGGCCGAGTCTTGCGGTGCGGTGGCCGGGCAGGAAGCCTCCGATTGTACCCGAGCGCCCGCGGCCTTCGCTGCACTGCGGCAGCGCGCGCACCGGTTGCGCGGGAGCGTCCGGTATCATGGGGCATGACCCGACGCACCACCCCCGACCCCACCCGCCTGCGCGAGGAAATCGCCCAGGCTGCCGCCCGGATGATCGCCGAGGACGGTGCCGACTACGCCACCGCCAAGCGCAAGGCCGCCCGCCAGGTGCTGGGCGAGCAGCGCGTGCCCGGCGAATGGCTGCCCGACAACGAACAGGTCGAAGCCGAAGTGCGCGCCTACCAGGCGCTGTTCCACGCCGACAGCCAGCCCCGCGTGCTGGCGCTGCTGCGCCGGCTGGCGGTGCTGGCCATGGAAGACCTGGCGCCGTTCCGGCCTTACCTGGTCGGCGCCGTGCTCAACGGCACCGCCACCGAGCACTCCGATATCTATCTGCAGTGCTTCTGCGACAGCGCCAAGGACGCGGCACTGCACCTGATCAACGCCGGCGTGGACTTCGAGACCAGCGAGAGCCGGCATTTCGGCGGCCGCGGCGAGGTCGAGACCCTCAGCTTCCTGTGGAAGGGCCAGTGGCCCGACCGCCGCGAGGCCCGGCTGCTCGCCGGCGAGGTGCGCGCGGAACTGGGTGCCCCAGTCGGCATTCATATTGCACTGTATGATGCCGTCGACGAACGCGGCGCCGTGCGTGCCGACGCCTCGGGCCGCCCGGCCCGCGCCGACGTGCAGGCGGTACGGGCGCTGATGGACGCGCCCGGCGATGCCGACCCGGCCTGATGCCTGCCCCCCACTTCACTGGTCCAAGCCATCCCCATGACTGAAACCGTTTCCTCGCCCGCCCGCCGCTCCCGCCTCTGGCTTTGGATCGCCGTGGCCGTGGTCGCCTGCGCCGCCGGCGCACTGGCCGGCCATTTCGTGTTCTCGCCCAAGCCCGCCAGCGACCAGGCGGTGGAAACCTTCTTCCAGACACGCCTGCCCGACGCCGCCGGCGCCGACCTGGACCTGGGCAAGCTGCGCGGCAAGACCGTGGTGATCAACTTCTGGGCGCCCTGGTGCGGGCCGTGTGTCGAGGAAATGCCGGAGCTGACCGCGCTGCATGAGGAATACAAGAATCGCCAGGTGGAGTTTGTCGGCATCGGCATCGATTCAGCCGCCAATATCCAGCAGTTCACCACCAAGGTCCCGGTGGCCTACCCGCTCGCCGTGGCCGGTTTTGCCGGCACCGAGCTGTCGCGCAACTTCGGCAACAGCGCCGGCGGCCTGCCCTACACGGTGGTGATCAACCCGGACGGATCGGTCAAGTACCGCAAGATGGGACGGGTGACGGCCGAGGAACTGCGGGCTGTGCTGCCACGAGCCTGAGCGTATTCTTCCGCCAAATTCGCTGAATTTCGTTTTTCTTCAGCGATTTGTTTCGCCGGGGCGCCAAAACGGCCAGAAAGTGCTTAAAGGGCCGCCAAAGCGCCGCGCAAGGTCGTCAAGCCTTGTATCGCGCGCTAGACAAATCCCTCTAAGCTACGGTAATCTCCGCGCAATTTCGTTGATCTGGTCGAGCCGCCGTGACTGCAACCCGCTCTATCCGTCGCTCAGCCCGCTACCGCAAGGTGCTGGTCCTGCATGGGCCAAACCTGAACCTGCTGGGCACGCGCGAGCCGGAAACCTACGGACACACGACGCTTGCCGATATCGACGCGGCCCTGGCCGAACGCGCGGCAAAAGCCGGCATTTCGCTGGATACGTTCCAGTCCAACCATGAGGGGGCACTGGTCGACCGCATCCACGCCGCACGCGCGGAAGGGGTCGAGTTCATCATCATCAACCCGGCTGCCTACACGCATACCAGCGTGGCACTGCGCGATGCCCTGGCCGGCGTGGCGATCCCGTTCGTCGAGGTGCACCTGTCCAACGTGCACCGGCGCGAAAGCTTTCGCCACCACTCCTATTTCTCCGAGGTGGCGGTCGGAGTGATCTGCGGGCTTGGCTGGCAGGGTTACCTGCTGGCGCTGGACTATGTGCTGGGCCAGGAGCAGCCGCCACCCGAGAGTTCGGGGAGCTGAACTCCCAAGATTTTTTCAACAACCTGCGCGCGCCGCCCGGCGGCCTGCGCCCGTTGGCGTGCCTCGGCACGGCGGGCGTGGATTTCCGGTGGCCGGCAACACGATTCTTCCGCCGCGGCCCGTCCCGGGCAGCGGCCGGATAACCCGATTCAGGAGGATAAAAAGATGGACCTGCGCAAGCTGAAGACGCTTATCGACCTGGTGGCCGAATCCGGCATCTCCGAGCTGGAAGTCACCGAAGGCGACGGCAAGGTACGCATCGTCAAGCAACCGCCGCAAATCGTCGCGGCGCCGATGGCCATGCCGCAGATGCAGGCGCTGCCGCCCGCCGCGGCCGCCGCACCGGCGGCCGGTGCCGTGGCTCCGGCTGCAGAGCCCGCCGCCCAGCTGCCCGCCGGCCATGTGGTGACCTCGCCGATGGTGGGCACGTTCTACCGTGCGCCGTCGCCGGGCGCCGCGCCGTTCGTCAACGTCGGCGACTCGGTCAAGGAAGGCCAGACCGTCTGCATCATCGAAGCCATGAAGCTGCTCAACGAAATCGAGTGCGACAAGGCCGGTGTCATCAAGGAAATCCTGGTCGAGAACGGCCAGGCCGTCGAATACGGCCAGCCTCTGTTCGTGATCGGCTGATCCTGACCGGCATGCCACGCCGCACGCTGCCACCGGCCACGCAAGTGGCCCCCGCAGCAGCGCCCGCGCGGCAAGCCATGGCGTTGTTTGGCGCCAGGGACGTTGTGGGCTTCGCGGCCCGTTCCGTGCAGTTCCATGCAGTTCCGCGCAGTATGGCGGCCGCGGCGGCAACAGCCCCCGGGCCGTGCGCCCGGCGTGCCATTGCGGCGCGCAGCGGGACCGCTACTGTTCTCGCAGAGAGAGACCATGTTTGAAAAAATTCTGATCGCGAACCGCGGCGAAATCGCTCTTCGCATCCAGCGCGCCTGCCGCGAACTGGGCATCAAGACGGTCGTGGTGTACTCCGAGGCCGACAAAGAGGCCAAGTACGTACGCCTGGCAGACGAAGCCGTCTGCATCGGCCCGGCCCCGTCGCCGCTGTCGTACCTGAACATGCCGGCCATCATCTCGGCCGCCGAAGTGACCGACGCGCAGGCCATCCACCCCGGCTACGGCTTCCTGTCCGAGAACGCCGATTTTGCCGAGCGCGTGGAGAAATCCGGCTTCGTCTTTATCGGCCCGACCGCCGACAGCATCCGCCTGATGGGCGACAAGGTGTCGGCCAAGCAAGCCATGATCAAGGCCGGCGTGCCGTGCGTGCCCGGCTCGGACGGCGCCCTGCCCGACGACCCCAAGGAAATCCTGGCCACCGCGCGCCGCGTGGGCTACCCGGTGATCATCAAGGCCGCCGGCGGCGGCGGTGGCCGCGGCATGCGCGTGGTGCACACGGAAGCCGCGCTGATCAACGCCGTCAACATGACGCGTGAAGAAGCCGGCCGCGCCTTCGGCAATCCCGAGGTCTACATGGAGAAGTTCCTCGAGAACCCGCGCCATGTGGAAATCCAGATCCTCGCCGACCAGCACCGCCAGGCGATCTGGCTGGGCGAGCGCGACTGCTCGATGCAGCGCCGCCACCAGAAGGTGATCGAGGAAGCTCCCGCACCGCACATTCCGCGCCGCCTGATCGAGCGCATCGGCGACCGCTGCGCCGAGGCCTGCAAGAAGATGGGCTACCGTGGCGCCGGCACGTTCGAGTTCCTGTACGAGAACAACGAGTTCTACTTCATCGAGATGAACACGCGCGTGCAGGTCGAGCACCCGGTCACCGAGATGATCACCGGCATCGACATCGTGCAGGAGCAGATCCGCATCGCCTTCGGCGAGAAGCTGCGCTTGCGCCAGAAGGATGTGCAGTTCCGTGGCCACGCGATCGAATGCCGCGTGAACGCCGAGGATCCGTTCAAGTTCACGCCGTCGCCGGGCCGCATCACCGCCTGGCACATGCCCGGCGGCCCGGGTGTGCGGGTCGACTCGCACGCGTATGATGGTTACTTCGTCCCGCCCAACTACGATTCGATGATCGGCAAGATCATCACTTACGGCGCCACGCGCGAGCAGGCCATTGCCCGCATGCGCATCGCGCTGTCGGAAATGGTGGTGGACGGGATCCAGACCAACGTGCCGCTGCACCGCGAGCTGATGATGGATGCCAACTTCGTTGAAGGCGGCACCAGCATCCACTACCTCGAGCATCGCCTGGCGGAGCGCGCGAAGGCCTGACGCAACGTTACCCGCAATACACAAGCAGCAAGCAAGGAAGCCCGTGGCATTTCAGGAATGTGTGATCGAAGTGGCGCAGGACCAGGCCGAAGCCTGGTCCGATGCCCTGTTCGACCTCGGCGCGCTGTCGGTCTCGGTGGAAGACGCCGATGCCGACACGCCCGACGAGCAGCCGCTCTTTGGCGAGCCCGGGCTGGAACCGAAGCAACTCGCGTGGAACCGCTCGCGCGTGGTGGCGCTGTTCGGCGACGATGCCGATCCGGCCGTGGTGGTGGCGGCAGCCGCCAACCAGCTGGGCATCGACCCGGTGCCGGCCTACCAGCTGCGCGCGGTCGAGGACCAGGACTGGGTGCGGCTGACGCAATCCCAGTTCGAGCCGATCCGCATCGGCGAGCGCATCTGGGTGGTGCCGTCGTGGCACGACGCACCCGAGCCCGATGCCGTGGTGCTGGAGCTGGACCCCGGCCTGGCCTTCGGCACCGGCAGCCATCCCACCACGCGGCTGTGCATGCAGTGGCTGGAGCAGAACCTGAAGCCGGGCGAAACCGTGCTCGACTACGGCTGCGGCTCCGGCATCCTGGCCATCGTGGCGCGCAAGCTGGGCGCTGGCGATACCGTCGGCATCGACATCGATCCCAACGCGGTGGAAGCGTCGCGCTACAACGCCGAGCGCAACCGCGTGGAAGCCTCGTTCGCGCTGCCCGAATCGGTGTCCGAGGCCAGCTACGACCTGGTGGTCGCCAATATCCTGTCCAATCCGCTCAAGCTGATGGCCGCCATGCTGAGCGCGCGCGTGCGCGCCGGCGGACGGCTGGTGCTGTCCGGCGTGCTGGAGCGCCAGGCCGATGAAGTCGCCGCGGCCTACGCGCCCTGGCTGCCGCTGACGGTGTGGCGCAGCGAGGAAGGCTGGGTGTGCCTGCATGGCACCCGCGGCGCCCGACCCTGATTCACACCGATGGCCGCCGTCAAGCTAGTCACGCGCTGCCCGGCCTGCCGCACCGCCTTCCGGCTGGTCGCCGACCAGTTGCGCCTGCGCCAGGGGCTGGTGCGCTGCGGCCAGTGCGAAACGGTGTTCGACGCGCGCGAGCACCTGATCGAGATTCCGCTGCCGGCCGGCGCTGCATCATCGGCGTCGTCGGCGTCGTCGGCGCCGTCTGCGGCAGCTTCGCCGGCCGCCCCTCCCGCTCCCCCGGCGCCGCCCGCATCGGCGGAAGCCGCGCCTGCGCCGCAGCCTGCCTTCACCCCGACCATCGACCCCGGCTATGACGTGCCGGCGCTGGATGCGCCGACGATGCTGATGTCGTCGCCGGAGGACATGGCCATGCCGGCACCCACTGGCATGGAAGACGCCGAGATCGAACAGGCGCTGCGCGAAGCCAACGAAGCGGTCGCCCATCGCGATGCACGCGAGGCGGAACGCCAGGCTGCCGACCCGGAGGCGGCCGAGCCCGCCCCCGTCACGGCACCGGAACCCGCCGAGGATGCGCCGGCACAGCGGGCACAAGCGGCGTCCGCGTCCGCCTGGCCGGCACTCGATCACGGCGCGCTCGATACCCCGGCCGCACCGGCCCCCTCCCCGGCCGCTGCGGCGGCACCGGCAGCACCGCAACCCGCTGATGCTGACGCCGGGCCCGCGCCGGTGACACCCGCGGCCAACATCCCCAGCGCAAGCGAGTTCCTGCGCGCGGCGTCAGCCGATGCCGGGTCCGAGCCGACCGCATGGCCGGATGAGGCATCGGCCCGCCGTGCCGCCTCGCCTGCCGCGCCCGCCTCACCCACCGTTGGCGACGACGGCAACGCCCCCGACACCGGACAGCCCTCCAGCGTCACCGGCGGCGCCGTCGCGCGCGAGCAGACCACGCGCCGCTGGGCACGCACCGAAGCACCGGCCGGCCCGGTCTTCGCCCCCGACTTCCTGCGCCACGCGCGTGAGCGCGAACGCGAACGGCAGCCCCGCAAGCCCGTGACGGTGCCCCGCTCCGCCTGGCGCGTGGCCGCCGTCGTGCTTGCCATCGCCGCGGCCGTGCAAGTGGTCTACCTGGCGCGCAGCCAGCTGGCCGGCCAGTTCCCGATGCTGCGCCCGGCACTCGAGGCCGCCTGCGCGCCGCTGGGCTGCGACGTGCCGCCGTGGCGCGACATCGATGCGCTGCGCATCGAGACCTCGCAGCTGCAGCGCCAGGATGAAGACGGCGACACCTACCTGCTGGCGGTCACGCTGCGCAACCTGGGCCGCGCCAGCACCGCCCTGCCCGCGATCGAGCTGGTGATGACCGACCTGCAGGACCAGCTGCTGCTGCGCCGCGTGCTGCAACCCGCGGAGTACCTGGAGCCGTCGCAAAAGGCCTTTGCCGCGCAGGGTCTTCGCGCGGGCATGGAGCTGCCGGTTCGGGTACGATTCCGGACGCAGCAGGCGCCAGCCAACTATCGCGTGCTGATTTTTTACCCCTGAATCCCTGGCCCGCCGCCGGACCGAATCCGAGTCCGGCGGCAGGCCGCGCCCCCCGCTCCGGACACGAACCGGAAATCCATCAGACAACAAGGAGTAGACATGAGCAACGTCACCCTCGGCGGCAACGCCATCGAAGTCGCAGGCAAGTTCCCGCAAGCCGGCGACAAGGCCCCCGCCTTCTCGCTGGTCGGCAAGGACCTGAAGGACGTCACGCTGGCCGACTTCGCCGGCAAGCGCAAGGTGCTGAACATCGTGCCGAGCCTGGATACCCCGGTGTGCCAGGCCTCCGCGCGCAAGTTCAATGAAGCCGCCAGCGGCCTCGCCAACACCGTGGTGCTGACGATCTCGGCCGACCTGCCGTTCGCCATGGGCCGCTTCTGCACCGCTGAAGGCCTGGCCAACGTGGTGCCGCTGTCGACCATGCGCGGCGCCGAGTTCAAGGGCAACTACGGCGTGGACATCAAGTCCGGCCCGCTGGCCGGCGTGACCGCACGTGCCGTGGTGGTGCTCGACGAGAACGACACCGTCAAGTACAGCCAGCTGGTGCCGGAAATCAAGACCGAGCCGGACTACGACGCCGCCCTGGCCGCGCTGAAGTAAATCAGCGGCACGCCCGGGAACCCGCGGGTTCCCGGACGGCAGCGGCCGCCCGCATCCCGGGGCGGCCGCTTTTTGTTTTCTGCCCGACCGATACTGCCCGCAAGGGCTCCGTTCCACCCAATCACCCCAACACCTGGAGAGAGCATGGCCAGCCTGATCTGCGGCTCCGTCGCCTACGACACCATCATGACGTTCGACGGACGCTTCCGTGAACACATCCTGCCGGACCAGATCCACATGCTGAACGTCTCGTTCCTGGTGCCCGGCATGCGCCGCGAGTTCGGCGGCTGCGCCGGCAACATCGCCTACACGCTGAAGATGCTGGGCGGCGATCCCGTGGTGATGGCCACCGTCGGCGCCGATGCCGAACCCTACCTGGACTACCTGCGCAAGCTGGAGATCGCCACCGGCCACATCCGCGTGCTGCCGGAGACCTTCACGGCGCAGGCCATGATCACCACCGACCTGGACAACAACCAGATCACCGCCTTCCACCCTGGCGCAATGAGCCAGTCGCAGCTGAACCACGTCAAGGATGCGCTCGGCGGCGCCAGCGCGCCGGGCCTGGGCATCGTCGCGCCCGACAGCCGCGAGGGCATGCTGCACCACGCGCGCCAGTTCGCCGAAGCCGGCGTGCCATTCATCTTTGACCTGGGTCAGGCGATGCCCCTGTTCAACGGGGAAGACCTGCGCGAGTTCGTTGAACTCGCCAGTTACGTGACAGTCAATGACTACGAGGCGCAGGTCCTGCTATCCCGCACCGCATGGACCAGCGCCGAGGTTGCCGCCAAGGTTCGTGCCTTCATCGTCACGCACGGCGAGCGCGGCGCCAGCATCTTTGCCGATGGTCGCCAGTACGCGATTCCGGCGGTTACGGCCGAGCGCATCGTGGACCCGACCGGGTGTGGCGACGCCTTCCGTGGCGGCCTGCTCTACGGCATTGAAAACGGATTAGACTGGGAAACGACTGGCCGCCTGGCATCGCTGATGGGTTCGGTCAAGATCGCGCAACAGGGTCCGCAGAATCACTGGTTGTCGCGCGAGGAAATCGGCAACCGGTTCCAGTCTGCATTCGGGTACCGCTACGCCTGACCTGCGGCCAGCGCGTGGCTTCTTCTCGGGAAACGACATGAACAACAAGCTACGTGGCGGTGCCGTTGCCGTCCTTGCCGTCACCGCCCTGGTTGCCGGCTGCGCTACGCAATCCAACTCCAACAGCGTCTATGGCACCGGCCAGGCGCAGCGCGAACAGACCGTGCGCTACGGCGTGGTCGAAGGCATCCGCGAGGTCACCATCCAGGGTGGCCAGAGCGGCGCCGGCACGCTCGCGGGCGGTGCCATCGGCGGCATTGCCGCCGGCAGCACCATCGGCGGCGGCAACGGCGCGGTGGCGGCCGGGATCCTTGGCGCGGTGCTCGGCGGCATTGCCGGCAGCGCGGCCGAGAACAAGATCAACCAGCGCCGCGGACTGGAAATCACCGTGCGCCTGGACAACGGCGAGATGCGCGCGATCACGCAGGAGGCCGACGAAGCCTTCCGCCCTGGCGAACGCGTGCGGCTGCTGTCCTCGGGCGGCGTGACGCGGGTCACGCACTGAGCCCTCGCGGCCCCGCAGGGCCGCGCCAGAGCGCAGCAAAGCGCGCCGCACCCGCAAGGGTCGCGGCGCTTTTTCTTTTCGGCTTTGCAATTCCGTAACATTGCGGCGGACCGCTCCGCGCGCGGGCGCGCGCCCATGAAAAAACCCGCCGGGCGGATGCCATCGGCGGGTCGGCAAGACCTGGTGTCTTGCGGACCGGATACGCAGTATCCGGTCATGCGGGCACGCGCTGCGTGCCGGTGCGGTTCCTTGCGGAACGTGTAAGGTCCACTCCGTGGCGGAGCAGCTTACGGACGGTTGCCCGTCGGGAACGGCCAGGCAGCAGCCGGGTTCAGCGCGGTCTTGGCAGCCGAAGCGGGAGCAACGGCAGGGGCCGCGGCAGGCTTGGCGGCAGCCTTCTTGGCAGCCGGCTTCTTGGCAGCCGGCTTCTTGGCAGCAGCCTTCTTGGCAGCCGGCTTCTTGGCGGCAGCCTTCTTGGCCGGTGCAGCCTTCTTGGCAGCAACCTTCTTCACTGCAGCCTTCTTGGCCGGAGCCTTCTTGGCGACAGCCTTCTTGGCGACAGCCTTCTTGGCCACGACCTTCTTGGCGGCTACCTTCTTCACTGCGGCCTTCTTGGCCGGGGCCTTCTTGGCTGCAACCTTCTTGGTCGCTACCTTCTTGGCGGCTACCTTCTTCACCGCGGCCTTCTTGGCCGGTGCCTTCTTGGCGGCGGCCTTCTTGGCCGGTGCCTTCTTGGCGGCGACCTTCTTCACAGCGGCCTTCTTGGCCGGTGCCTTCTTGGCGGCCGGTGCTGCCTTCTTGGCGGCTACCTTCTTCACAGCAGCCTTCTTGGCGGCCGGCTTGGCGGCCTTCTTAGCCGCCGGCTTTTTCTTTGCAGCAGTTGCCATGGATAACTCCTTCACTAGAGAGTGAATATCGAATGACCTAAGTTGGCGACCCGACCGACCCGAGGCGCATTACAGCAGCGCGGCCCCAGTCGAGCGAGCGATTCATCGGCGTGCGGCCCGACCACTGCTGCACGCTAATGAATTTGGTTGCAGGCGCACCGCCCCTGGCGGTGACTTGGCGGCCGGAGCGAGCCCGCAAGCGGGTCTCGGGCACGTGCCGCGCCCTGGAATATTCGATCAGCCCGCACCGCCCGTTGAGCCGGCGCACGGCCAGAAATGAGGAGATATCGGACAGCTGGCCTGCGGTGCGGGCTTGGCCTCGCGCACGGCAGGCGGCATTCATTCGGTGGTAGCGGGTCCAACCCGTTAATGGACCAAGGGAGACTGCACGCGTTTTAAGAAGCCGGTCCGGCCTGGTCTGCGTCAAAGTTCTCGTGCTCCTCAGCTACTACCTTCGTCACTGCATCGAAGCGCGCATCGCGCTCGTCGTTCCATCTTGCTTCCTGCTTCTCTGCAATGAAGTGAGACTCTTGTCAAGGCGAATCATAATTCGTTTGCACGATGATGTTAAGAAAAAAGTGCAAAAAAACTTGCCTGCATGTATCGCTCGAACTAGTTCTCACGCGCGGTGTCACGAAGACGTTGCCGATAGCATCGCAACGCGTCGCTCGCACGCTGGTGCGGATGTTCGTTTCGCACGCTCGCACACACAGCGCGACGCCCCATCGCACACACCGCGCATCGCAGCTTTTACACACCGCGACAAACCCCGACGACCAGCATCGCAACGCGCGCCTGACCACTGCGCAACGCCGCTGCGCGCGTCATCGCGTTTTCCGAAAAGCCGCATGGACAAAGGCTTTGCGGGCGATACACAGATGCGCGCGCGGCTGCCGTCGACTCACGCGGACGCGTTCCTGATCGCGCGCGCGCCGCGCTGCGCGACACCCGCCCTGCATGCTTTGCACAGTCGGCAGCGCACGCACGCGCCGCCATGCGAGCACGCCGCGGCCATGCTCGCTTCGCGCTTCGCGCGGCACCGTCGCACACACCGTCCAAGAGTGATGCGTGCACGCAACGGTTTGCATCGACGCAACAGCGCGAAGGCATCGCGAGGTCATCAAAGCGTTGCGATCGAGCCAAGCCGCGACGCTCGCGAAGCATCGCGGCAACACTTCGGCAGACGCTTCGATCAAGCCATCGGCATGGGTGTTCGATCCGCGCGCTTGCCGAGCGATCCGGATCGCGCGCGCCGTGCCTCGCGTGTTCGCGCTCTCACCCTCACGACTCTCCGCACCACTCGCCTCGCCCTGCCGGCAGCGCGTCGTACGTCCGCTTAGAGGATTGCTTCAGCGCCCGCCCGCCGGCACCTTTTGCTGCATCACAATAACCCGCAAACGGCGGCTGCATGCGGTTTTCCGGGTAGCAGGCGATGGCGGCGGAAAGGCGAGTGCCGCGCCGCGCCGGATTGCGGCGCGCTCCCGGCGCCAGTAGATTGGCGTGGCTACGAACCTCAAAGGAGACATCATGCGCATCCATTCCCCCCTTGCTTCGACCCTGCGCGCCGCCGTGCTTGCCGCCACCCTGCTCGGCAGCGCCGCGGCGATGGCGCAGGCCACGCCCAGCGGCATGTGGAAGACCATCGACGACAACACCGGCAAGCCGCGCGGGCTGGTGGAGATCACCGAGAAGAACGGCGTCTTCAGCGGACGCCTGGTCAAGACCTTCGTCGAGAGCGATGGCAAGCCGCGCGTGTGCGACAAGTGCACCGACGCACGCAAGGACCAGCCCGTCATCGGCATGACCATCCTCTCTGGCCTGCGCAAGACCGGCGACAACGAGTGGAGCGGCGGCGAGATCCTGGATCCGGAGAACGGCAAGGTCTACAAGAGCAAGATGTCGCTGGCCGAGGACGGCAACAAGCTCAACGTGCGCGGCTTCATCGGCATCAGCCTGATCGGCCGCACCCAGACCTGGGAACGCGACCACTGACCCTGCTGGCACGACGCGGGACTCAGGGTTTCTCCGGGGCATGCCGTTGCGTGTCCCCGCCGAAGGAGAAAGGCAGTCGAAAAAAAAACCGGGCGGTTCATCACCGTCCGGTTTTTTTGTCCACGATGCTGCGCTTTACATCCGGTAGCGCAGGGTGGCCATCACGCTGCGCGGGGCACCCGGCATGTTCAGGTTGGGGCTGGTGCCATGCGCGGACACGATGTAGCCCTTGTCGAACAGGTTGTACAGGTTCAGCTGTGCCTCGAAGGCGCCGCGGCGGTACCAGGCCATCGCATCGGCGGTGACATAGCCGGGCAGCGTCACGGTGTTCAGCGGGTCGGCATAGCGCGCGCCCACCAGGTTCAGGCCGGCGCCAACGCCGAAGCCGTGGCCCAGGTCCTTGGTCAGCCATGCGTTGCCCGAGTGGCGCGGCGTGATGGTGGCGCGCTTGCCCTGCAGCGCGGCGGTGGACTTGGTGACGGTGGCATCCAGGTAGGCGTAGCCGGCCAGCATGCGCCAGCCGCCGCCGAGTTCAGCCGCGCCGGAGATCTCGATGCCGTCGGTGCGCTGCTCGCCGATCGGCAGCAGCGCCGTGTTGGTGGCGTTGGCGATCTTGATATTGCTGCGCTCCAGCCTGAACACCGAGATCGTCGTGCTCGCCTTGCCGTTCAGCCAGTCGTACTTGGCGCCCACCTCGGTGTTGTTGGTGGTCTCCGGTGCCAGGTCGGCATTGTTGGCCGCCAGCGCGAAAGCCTCGCCGGAGGGCTGGAACGACTTGCTCCAGGACACGTAGTACGACTGCGACTTCGACGGCTGCCACACCAGGCCGGCGCGCGGGCTCCAGGCGGTGTCGGTGCGCGACAGGTTGCGCTGGCCGGCGATGCGGTTCTGCGTCTCCTGCTGGAAGTTGTCGTAGCGCACGCCCAGCAGCGCCTTCCACTGCTCGCTGAAGGTGATCATGTCCTGGGTGTAGAACGCGAGGGTATTGAACACGCCAAGGTTCGACGTGCCCGGCGTGCCGGGTGCCTGGCGCGGCAGCGCCACCAACACCGGGTTGAACAGGTCGAAAGCGATCGGCAGGCCGTTTGCGCCGACCACCGGCTTGGTGTTGTTGACCTGGTCCTTGTTCTGCTGGCCGATCTCCATGCCGTACAGGATCTCGTGCTTCATGCCCAGGAAGGTGGCCTTCTGGGTCAGGTCGGTCTGGTTGAACCAGCCATGTTCCTCGCGGCGGACATTGCCGTGGTTCATGGTGAGGGTGCGCGCCGCCTCGTTCACCGTGTTGGTCAGCGTGTTGTTGCGGTCCAGCGAGTAGTGGTAGTAGCGCGTGGCGTTGCGGATCGACCAGTTCTCATTGAAGCGATGGTTGACCGTGGCGGTGCCGGAGAACACGCGCGACTGCGAGTAATCGGCATCGCGCGCATTGGCCGCGCCGTAGTAGCGCGAGGCCGGCACGTCCACCGGGCGTCCCTTGTAGGCCGGGATGCCGAAGTCGGTCACGCGGCGGTCTTCCAGGTAGTCTGCCTGGAACAGCACGGTGGTTTCGGGAGCGATGCGCAGCTCCAGCGACGGCGCGATCGCCGAGCGGTCCAGGAACTGCTGCGAGCGGTAGCTGTTGGCCTTCTCCACCGCGCCGGTCACGCGGAAGGCGGCGGCGCCGTCGGCAAACACGCGGCCCACGTCGGCTTCGGCGCGGCGGTCGGCCCACATGCCGTAGCTGAGCGCGAAGTCGGTGACGTCGATGCCCGGCTTCTTGGTCACGCGGTTGATCAGGCCGCCCGACGAGCCGCGCCCGTACAGCACCGCCGCGGGACCCTTGATGACTTCGACGCGGTCGACATTGGACATGTCGCGGAAGTACAGCGCATCGTCGCGGATGCCGTCGACGAACTGGTCGGCAATGGCGGAAAAGCCGCGGATCGACACCTGGTCGCGCTGGCCGTCGCCGTGGGAGAACGACACGCCCGGCACGTTCTTCAGTGCATCCTGCATCGAAGTGGCGTGCTGGTCGCGCATGACATCGGCGGTGACCACGTTGACGGTCTGCGGGATGTCGCGCAGCGGCGCCTCGGTCTTGGTCGCGCTGACCGCATTGGGCGGGTTATAGCCGGTGCCAAGCTCGCGGCTGACATCGGCCCTGACCGTGACCTCAGGCAACTGCGCCGAAGCGTCTGGCGCGGCCTGGGCCCACGTCAGCATCGGTTGAAATACGAAGCTCCCCGCCACCGCGGCACAGATCGGGTGAAGTTTTATTCTCATTTCACTGTAATCGGCTGTAATAGTTTTGAAAACGCGGGCGCATTATCGATTACAGGATTGTCAGGGTCAACGAGATTGCGAATTATTCCTATTCGCGGTCAATATATGTTGCTTTCGACACAAGTGGCGGTTACCACAGTCCGTCTTGTGATCGATTCCCTCGACTTGAGGTGTCGTACTGGATGCCCGTCCCTTAGCCCAGTTGCCCGGCAAGCGCATCGCGCGCCTCGGCTACAAACGCTGACTCCCCGCGCCGCGCGGGCAGCAGGAAAAACTCCGCCTCAGGCAGCCGCGGCAGCCCCAGCCGTGCAATGGTGGCGGCGTCCAGCGGCGCCACGCCGGGGCCGATCGCCGAGGCGTTCAGGCACGACATCCCAAGCCCCGCCGCCAGTGCCAGATGCAGCCCCGCCACGCCCGACGCGGAGTGCGCAATCTCGAACGGAAGGCGCTTGCGCAGCAGCAGCTGCACCACGTACTGATGCAGCGAGCAGGTATCGGGCAGCAGCACCAGCGGCAGCGTCGCGGACAGGCTGTCGGCCTCGGCCGGCGCGGCCACCCAGGCCAGCGGCTCGCGCCGCAGCACCGTGCCACGCGTGCGCTGCCCGCGCGTGCCCGGCAGGCGCATGCTGAGGCCGATATCGAAGGTGTCCATCTCCGCGGCGGCATCGATCGCCGCGCTCTTCATCACCGTCACGTGCAGGCGCAGGTACGGGTAGCGCTCGCGCAGGCGCCGCAGCATGCCGGCGATCTCGCCCGGGCGGAAGTAGTCGGTCACGGCCAGCCGCAGTTCGCCCGCCAGCGCGTGGCCGCGCAGCTCCTGCAGGGCCAGCTCGTTCAGCGCCAGGATCCGCCGCGCGTGTTCCAGCAACCGCTCCCCGGCCGGCGTCGGCACCGCGCCATGCCGGCCGCGCGACAGCAGCGGCACGCCCGCGCGCTCCTCCAGCTTGCGCAGCTGCTCGCTGACCGAGGACTGCGACAAGAACAGCCTGGGCGCCGCCGCCGACAAGCTGCCGCTGTCCGCGACCGTGACAAAGGTGCGCAACTGGTCGGTTTCGAATCCACGCATGGCAAGGCTCCGGCAAGGGTGGCGTTACTTCGGATAACTCGATGGTCCGCATCGGATATTCCCGCTTTTCCGATACTACACCACCCCCTACCATGGCATCACCCACCCACGCAAAGCCAAGGAGCCAGCCATGCCCCACATCGTCCTGCACCTGTCCGGCCAACCCGATGCCGCCCTCACCCGCCGCAGCGCCAGGGCGATCGCCGACCTGACCGAGCGCGTGCTCGGCAAGAAGCGCGACGTGATTGCCATCACGGTCCAGTACATCCCGCACGACAGCTGGATCATCGCCGACGTGCCGCTGTCGGAGCAGGGCCGCAACGCCTTCCACCTGGACATCAGCGTGACCGATGAAACCAATACCAAGGCGGAGAAGGCGCAGTTCATCGAGGCCGTGTTCGAGACCATGTCGGGGCTGCTGGGCAAGCTGCATCCGGTGTCGTACGTGCACGTGATCGACGCCCGCGCCGCGGCCTATGGCTACGGCGGGCGCACGCAGGAGTATCGCCACCAGCACGGCTGAAACGGCGTATCTCCTTCATGCAGGCCGCTGTCATCCCAGTGCCCCCGCGGCGAGACCGGAGGTTTCGCCGCGGGCCAAGCTGTGGCACAGTCGCCGGCTGATCCCTTTTCCTGATGGACTGACGCAAGACAAGGCGCCACAAGCGCCAGCCCCCGCGCGGCAACGGACCGCACCTCAGGACAAGGCAACCCTGAAGGAGATCCGATGTCGTTTCTGATCGTGCTGGCAGCCCTTGCCTTTCTGATGTTCGCCGCGTACCGCGGCTACAGCGTGATCCTGTTCGCGCCCATCGCCGCGCTGGGCGCGGTGCTGCTGACCGACCCGTCCGCGGTTGCGCCGGTTTTCACCGGCATCTTCATGGAGAAGATGGTCGGCTTCGTGAAGCTGTATTTCCCTGTGTTCCTATTAGGCGCGGTGTTCGGCAAGGTGGTCGAGCTGTCCGGCTTTTCCGAGTCCATCGTCGCCGCGGCGATCCGCTATATCGGCCGCTCGCGCGCCAACGCGGTGATCGTCACGGTGTGCGCGCTGCTGACCTATGGCGGCGTGTCGCTGTTCGTGGTGGTGTTCGCGGTCTATCCGTTTGCGGCCGAGCTGTACCGCCAGAGCAACATCCCCAAGCGGCTGATGCCGGGCGCGATCGCGCTGGGCGCGTTTTCGTTCACCATGGATTCGCTGCCGGGCACGCCGCAAATCCAGAACATCATCCCCACCAACTTCTTCAACACCACGTCCTGGGCCGCACCGGTGCTGGGCGTGGCCGGCTCGCTGTTTATCCTGGTGGTGGGCCTGAGCTACCTGGAATGGCGCCGTCGCGCCGCCGCGGCGCGTGGCGAAGGCTACGGCACCAACCTGCGCAACGAGCCGGAGCGCAGCCAGTCCGGTAAGCTGCCGCACCCGCTGCTGGCGCTGCTGCCGCTGGTGGTGGTGGGCGTGGCCAACTTCTGGCTGACGCGGATGATCCCGCTCTGGTATGGCCCTTCCAACAGCGTGGCGCTGCCGGGCCTGCCCAAGCCGGTGGAAACCAAGATCGCCAGCGTGACCGCGATCTGGGCGGTGGAAGGCGCGCTGCTGCTGGGCATCGCCGTGGTGCTGGTGACCGCCTTCGGCGCCCTGCGCGAGCGCTTTGCCGAGGGCACCAAGGGCGCCGTCGGCGGCGCGCTGCTGGCGTCGATGAATACCGCATCGGAATACGGCTTCGGCGGGGTCATCGCCGCCCTGCCCGGCTTCCTGGTGGTCAGCGACGCGCTGCGCGCGATTCCCAACCCGCTGGTCAATGCCGCGGTCTCGGTCAGCACGCTGGCCGGCATCACCGGCTCGGCCTCGGGCGGCATGAGCATTGCGCTGGCTGCGATGTCGCAGACCTTTATCGCGGGCGCGCAGGCCATGCAGATCCCGCTGGAAGTACTGCACCGCGTGGTGTCGATGGCCAGCGGCGGCATGGACACGCTGCCGCACAACGGCGCCGTGATCACGCTGCTGGCGGTGACCGGCCTGACCCACCGCGAGTCCTACCGCGATATCTTCGCCGTCACAATGATCAAGACCGCCGCGGTGTTCTTCGTCATCTCGGTGTATTTTCTGACCGGACTGGTCTGAAGCAATCCCGGCCCGCGCGGCTTGTACATTCCAGGTGTTGTTAACTAGTGTGGTTGGGTGCCGCCCGGCACCTGGCCCGGCAAACCAGGAAGCCGACACATGAAGCAAGTCACCCTGCCCGACGGCGAGCGCGTCCCGGCGCTCGGCATGGGAACGTGGAATATGGGCGAGTCGCGCGCCGCGCGCGCCGAAGAAATCGCCACGCTGCGCCTGGGCCTGGACCTTGGCCTGCGGCTGATCGATACCGCCGAGATGTATGGAGAGGGCCAGTCCGAGGAGATGATCGGCGAGGCCATCGCCGGGCGCCGCGACGAGGCCTTCCTCGTCAGCAAGGTCTATCCCTTCAACGCCAGCCGGCGCGGCACCGTGCAGGCCTGCGAGCGCAGCCTGAAGCGGCTGCGCACCGACCGCATCGACCTCTATTTATTGCACTGGCGCGGCGGCGTGCCGCTGGAAGAGACCGTGCAGGCCATGGAGGCACTGCAGCGCGACGGCAAGATCCGCCGCTGGGGCGTGAGCAACCTGGACCTGTCCGATATGCAGGCGTTGTGGGACGCGCCGGGCGGCGACCGGCTGGCCACCAACCAGCTGCTGTACAACCTGGGCCGGCGCGGCATCGAATGGGACCTGCTGCCGTGGCTGCGCCAGCGCGGCGTGCCGGTGATGGCCTATTCGCCGATCGAGCAGTCACGCCTGCTGGGCAACCCCGGTCTGAAGCGCTTTGCGCGCGACCACGGCATGACGGCGGCACAGGCGGCGCTGGCCTGGCTGCTGGCGCAGGACGGCGTCATCGCCATCCCCAAGACCAGCCGGCGCGAGCGCCTGCAGGAGAACCTGGGGGCGCTGTCGCAGATGCTGTCGGCCGCCCAGCTGGCCGAGCTCGACCGCATCTTCCCGCCGCCCGACGGCCCGGGCCCGCTGGAAATGCTCTGAGCAGGCTGCCGGGCGCGTGCGCTCAGGGCACGCGGGCCACGTAGCGCTCGCGCTCGACGTAGCGCACCAGGTAGCTGCGCGCCTTCTCGCGGGTGTCGGTGGTCACGCGCGCCGCTGCCTGGCGCGCGCTGGTCTTGCCGTGCGACGACGACATCTGCCCATCCAGGTAGGTGCGGAAGGAATCATGCATGGCGCCCAGCTCAGGCTCGCACGCGGCCAGCGCCAGGTTGGCCACGTCCTTGGGCTGGCCCTTGGCCGACAGGTTATCGTTGGCCTTCTTCTGCGCGCAATCCATGTATTTGGCGCGCAGCGCCTGCCAGCCGCTGCTGTCGACGGCCGACGCCGATCCGGCACCCGCGGCGCCGGCGTCATTGGAAGAACCCGAAGGATGTGAAGCGCACGCGGCCAGGAAGGCCAGCGGCAGGGCGGTCAGGAGTTTTTTCATGGCTGGATGATGCTGTCACGGCGCATTGGGCCGTCCCATGTGTAGCCATGGGACGTTCCGGGCGCAAGACTGGCTATTCTTGCCGCGAATGGCCTCCCGGCACCACCTTCGTCACAAATGGAAACGTCTCTGCGCGGTCCGGTATTTGCCCGGGTGCTTCCGGCGCCTATGCTTCAAAGACGACAACAACACAAGGAGACGAGATGAAACGTCGAACCTTCCTTTCGGCCAGCGCGGGTCTGGCCCTCGGCAGCCTGGCCATGGGTGCCTGCACCACCACCAAGCCCGATGCTCCCACCGACAAGGCCGCACGCCGGCGCGAGCTGGACTCCGGCGTGGACGCCACGCTGTCGCGCCTGTACGGCTCGGTCCAGGGCTCGCGCGAGCTAGGCAACCGCGCGCGCGGCATCCTGGTGTTCCCGAAGACGCTGTCGGCCGGCTTTATCGTCGGCGGCGAGTATGGCGACGGTGCCCTGCGCTCGGGCGGCGCCACGCGCGGTTACTACCGCCTGATTTCCGGCTCGGTCGGCTGGCAGATCGGTGCGCAGTCCAAGTCCGTGATCCTGATGTTCCTGACGCCGGATGCCTACGACAAGTTCGTGCGCAGCAGCGGCTGGACCGCCGGCGTCGATGCCACCGTGGCCCTGGCGACAGTCGGCGCCAACGGCGTGCTGGACACCAACACCGGCCAGCAGCCCATCGTCGGCTTCGTCATGACCAATGCCGGCCTGATGGCGGGCCTGAGCTTCGAGGGCAGCAAGATCAGCAAGCTCGACCTGTAAGGGCGGGCTCTCGGTGACCGTCGCGCGGCCGGCGTGCTGCGCGGCGCCCTCTTTTTTGCGGCCGTGCGCCGCGAGAGGATAGAATTCGTCCCTTTGGCCGAATTCCCATGTGGTTCAAGAATCTGCAGGTCCATCGCTTCTCCGCCCCGTGGTCGCTGAGCGCCGACGAGGTTGAAGCCAGCCTGGCGAAGCACGCCTTCTTCCCCGGTACCAGCCTCGAGATGCAAACCCAGGGCTGGGCCTCGCCGCGTGACAACGGCCCGCTGGTCCATACCGTCGGCCGCCAGATGCTGCTGACGCTGCGCACGGAAAAGAAGCTGCTGCCCACCACCGTGGTCAACCAGGTCACGCGCGCCCGCGCCGCGGAAATCGAAGAGCAGCAAGGCTACAAGCCGGGCCGCAAGCAAATGAAGGAACTGAAGGAGCAGGTCACCGAAGAACTGCTGCCGCGCGCCTTCAGCATCCGCCGCGACACGCGTGTGTGGATCGACCCGGACAACGGCTGGCTTGCCATCGACGCCGCCGCCACGGCCAAGGCCGATGAAGTGCGCGGCATGCTGTTCAAGGCACTGGATCCGCTGCCGCTGATCAACCTGCACGTCAACCAGTCGCCGGTGGCGGCCATGACCGAATGGCTGGCCGGCGATGCGGCACCGGGCGGCTTCACTGTCGACCAGGAAATCGAGCTGCAGTCCGGCGCGGAAAGCAAGGCCACCGTGCGTTACGTGCGCCATCCGCTGGACCCGGAAGACCTGCGCCGCCATATCGCCGCCGGCAAGCGCTGCACGCGCCTGGCGATGACGTGGAACGACCGGGTCTCGTTCGTGCTGACGGACGGGCTGGTGGTGAAGAAGGTGGTGCCGCTGGACGTGATCAAGGAACAGGCCGACGGCACGGCGCACGATGAAGACGAGCGCTTCGACGCCGATTTCACCATGATGGCCGGCGAACTCTCCGGCATGCTCGGCGACCTCACCGAGGCGCTGGGCGGCGAGCGCAAGGCGTAAGCCGAATCTCTTGCAGGAACCGTGGCGCTGTTGAAGGACAGCGCCACGCAGGCGCTTACTCCACCCAGTTCACCTTCGGGAACCGCCCGGCAAACCCCGCCGGCATCGCCACCACTTTCTTCCCCACGTAGTCGAAGAAGACAAAGCCCGACTTGGCCATCGCGATCAGCGTGCCGTCGGCCGGCCGCGTGATGCGGAAGATGATGTCGCCGCCGTACTTGTTGAAGTCCATCACCCCCACCTCGAACTGCAGCTGGTCGCGCGCATGCGCCTCGTTGCGGTACATCGTGGCCAGGTCGGTCACGATGATGCCGACGCCTTCCTGCCGCACGTCCTCGCTGCCGAATTCATACAGGAAGCGCGCCCGCGCCTCGGAGATCATCGAGATCATCGAATCGTTGGCAAGGTGGTTGGCCGAGTTGATGTCGGTCACGCGCACGGTCAGGTGCGTGGCGTAGCAGAACTGGTCGGCAGGCAGGTCGAGTTTGAGGCGGGCCATGATGGATCAAGCAAGAAATGGATCGGACGCCGCACGGGATCAGGCAGGCAAGCGGCAGAGACGGCGGCGGCGCCCATCATAAGGGAAATGCCGGCTCGGATTGCGGCACTGCCGCATAAACCCTCCCGCACATGTCCCCGGGTAAGTACTCCCCACTCTTTTCGTCCATCCCGCCGATGCCCCGCCATGGCGCTGCCTCGTAGGCTGCGGGTTGCCGTGGTCACTGGCGCCCCTGGCGCACCCGTACCGCGCACCGACACGATGTCAACGACTGGAGGAAACACCATGCAAGCCGACCGCCGCAAAGCCCTGCACTGGCTGGGAGCAGGTTCCCTGGCAGCCACCGCCTCGACTCTTGGAATCAGCCGGGCGTGGGCCCAGCAGGCTTACCCGTCGCGCCCGGTGCGGCTGGTGGTGCCCTACCCGCCCGGCGGTGCCACCGACGTGCTGGCGCGCGCGCTGGGGGATCCGCTCAGCAAGCTGTGGCAGCGCCCGGTGATCGTCGAGAATCGCCCCGGCGTGGGTGGCATGATCGGCGCCGACGTGGTCGCCAAGGCGCCGGCGGACGGCTACACGCTGCTGCTGGGCCTGCCCAGCCTGGTGCAGACGCCCTATATGGTGGCCAAGCCGCCGTTCGATCCGCTGCGCGACCTGACCGCCATCTGCCAGCTGTGCACCTCGAGCCTGGTGCTGACCGCCAGCAGCGCCATGCCGCGCACGCTGCCGCAGATGGTCAGCCTGGCCAAGTCCCAGCCCGACAAGTATTCCTATGGCACCTATGGCATTGGCACCGGCGCCCATCTCTACATGCAGGTCTTCCTAAAGGGAGCGGGCGCCGAACTGGTCCATGTCCCGTACAAGGGCGAAGCCCCCATCGCCACCGACCTGATCGGCGGCCAGATCTCGCTGGGAACGCTGTCGCCGATGACGGTGCGCCAGCATGCGCGCACCGGCAAGCTCCAGCCGCTGGCGGTCACCGGCAATACCCGCGCGCCGATGCTGCCGGATGTGCCGACCTTCCAGGAACTCGGCTACAAGGGGCTGGACGGCCCGGCCTGGCTGGGCCTGTTCACCACCGCCGGCACGCCGCAGGCCATCGTCGACAAGGTCTCGGCCGATGTGGAAACGGTGATGGCCGCGCCGGACATCCGCCAGCGCCTGGCCGAGCTGGGGCTGATCGTCAAGACGACGCAGCCGGCGGCGTTCGCGGCAACGGCCAGAGCGGACCAGGCTTACTGGGGCAACGTGATCAAGGAGAACAATATCCGGCTGGATTGAGGCATGGTGCTGCCGGCATCGGCTCAGATGCCGGCTTCCCCGCACCAGCGCACCAGCGCGTCGCGGAAGTCGCGGCACAGCGGCGACAGGTAGGCGCTGGATCGCCAGAACACGGCCAGCTCATACTGCCAGCACATGCCGTCGCCCTCCACGGCTTCCAGGCCCTGCGCCACCGCCTGGCCCAGCAGCCGCTGCGGCATGATGCCGAGCAGGTCGGTGTTGCGCAGCAGGTCCGCGAATGACACTGACGAACTGGTGCTTTCCACGGTCACGCGCGGCGGCGGCAGGCCCCGGCTGGTGAAGCGCCCCTCGAAGCCGCTGCGCACATAGAGCGAGGTGGCGGGCGCCACCCAGTGCTCGTCAACCAGATCGGCCAGCGAGCGGAAGCGCGCCCGCCGCGGATGCCCCGTGCGCGCCACCACCTGCAGCGTCAGCGCGCCCAGCGGCAGGTACTCGACGCCATCGGTTTCGCCGTCCGGCATGGCGGCGCAGACCAGGTCCACCTCGCCGCCCTGCAGCGCGGCCATCAGCTGCGGGCTCAGGTGCGTGCTGATCGAGAACCTGGCCAGCGGCCGGCTGGCCAGGAACTGCTCCAGCAGCGGCGAGAACAGCGACGGCACCACGTGCGGCAGCGTCGCCACGCGCACCTGGCCGACGCGCGCCTGGCGCTCGTCGTTGATCTCGTTCTCCATATCGTCATTGGCCAGCACGATGCGCCGCGCGTGCGCCAGCAGCTTGTGGCCCACCGGCGTCAGCATGACGCCGCGCGGCATGCGCTCGAACAGCTGCAGTCCGGCCTCGCCCTCCAGCCGCGCCAATACCTTGGACAGCGACGACTGGGTCAGCCCAAGCGTGCCGGCAGCCTTGTGCAGGTTGCCGTGCTCGGCCACCGCCAGGAACAGTCTGAGGTCTTCGGTCTTCATGCGATTCCAGTGGTTGGCCGATATAGCGCGATGTTGCCGCGATGGCGGGAGCATTTTAGTCCGCGATTCCCGTTCGGAATCGATTTGCCGGGCGCCGGCATCAATGCGCGCGGGCTTGCGCCATAGACTTTTCCGCGGCCGCACAAGTCGGCGATCGATCAGAGCCCGGACACACGGGACACCTCGAACGCATCCGGCAACCACGCCGGCACCTGTACTGCCGTAGACCAACAAGGAGACCACATGCCCCGCCAACCCGACGCCCGCCGGCGCACGCTGCTCAAGGCCATGCCGGCCGCCGCGCTCGCCCCCGCCCTGGCCATGCTCAGCCTGCCCGCCACTGTGCGCGCCCAGGCCTGGCCCGCGCGCCCCATCACCCTGATCGTGCCCTTCACCGCCGGCGGCGCCACCGACGTGCAGATGCGCGCGCTGTGCCTGGCGGCATCGAAGACCCTGGGCCAGCCCATCGTGATCCAGAACCAGCCCGGCGTCAGCGGCACGCTCGGGCCCGCCGCGATGGCGCGCAGCGCGGCGCGCGACGGCTACACGCTGGCGCTGATCACGCCGGCGTTGTTCCGCCTGCCGCACCTGCAGCCGGTGAACTACGACGCGATCAAGGACTTCACCTACATCATCGGCCTGACCAGCTATGTGTATGGGATCGCGGTGCCAGCGGGCTCGCCTTGGACGCGCTTTGGCGACTTCGTCGGGCACGCGCGCGCCAACCCCGGCAAGGTCAACGTGGCATCGGTCGGCACCGGCTCGCTCGGCCAGATCACCGTGCGCCGGCTGGAACAGCAGGCCGGCATCAAGCTCAACTTCATCCCCTTCAAGGGCGGCGCCGATGCGTTGTCCGCGCTGCTGGGCGGCCATGTCGACGCAATGATCGAAGCCGGCTGGGGCGCCATGGCCGAAGCCGGCAAGGTACGCCTGCTGGCCGTGGCCGAGCCGCAGCGCCTGAAGCGCTGGCAGGCCGTGCCCACGCTGCGCGAGCTGGGCTACGACATCACGGTGCAGTCCGAAGTCGGCATCGCCGGCCCGCGCGCGCTGGACCCAGCGGTGGTCGCCACGCTGCACGATGCCTTCCGCCAGGCCACATCGGACCCGGCCTACCTGCGCGCGCTCGAATCCGAATCGATGCCCAACCGCCATATGAATACCGCCGACTACCAGCACTACGCCGCTTCGCAATTCGCCAGCGACAAGCGGCTGGTGGCCGAACTCGGCATCCGGCTGGACTGAGCCCTACGCACGCAAAGGAGCCATCGCATGAGCGAAGCCGATCCCATCCGTCCCGCCGCCATTTCGGACGCCGAATGGGCCACCCGCATCGAGCTGGCCGCGCTCTACCGCGCCATCCACCGGTACGGCATGACCGACCTGATCTACAACCACATCACCGCGCGCGTTCCGGGCGAGCCTGAGCACATCCTGCTGAACCCCTACGGGCTGCTGTACCAGGAAGTGAACGCGTCCAGCCTGTACAAGATCCACCTGAACGGCGACATCGTCCACCAGCCCGAGGGCGATGCCGGAGAGCTGGGCCTGAACCCCGCCGCCTACGTGATCCACACCGCCGTGCACGCCGCGCGCCATGACGCGCTGTGCGTGCTGCACACGCATACGCGCGCATCGTCGGCGGTATCGGCGATGGCCTGCGGCCTGCTGCCGGTGTCGCAGCACGCGCATATGTTCTACGGGCGCATTGCGTACCACGACTTCTCCGGCCCGGTGGTCGACCTGGCCCAGCAGGGCCAGCTGGTGCAGGACCTGGGCCAGCACAACGCGATGATCCTGCGCAACCACGGCCTGCTGGTATGCGGGCGCACCATCGCCGAAGCCTTCTTCAATATCTACTGGCTGGAATCGGCCTGCAAGATCCAGGTCGATGCCATGGCCGGCGGCGAACTGGTGATGCCGTCGCAGGCATCGCTGGAAGCCAGCCGCAAGGCCTTCGGCCGCGTTGCCATCCGCGGCGACCGCGAATGGGCGGCGGTGCGGCGCGAGCTGGATCGCATCGACCCGTCCTACCGGCACTGACCCCGCCTTCGACCTGATCACAAGACTGGAGACAACATGACCCAAGCCACCGCCGCCGCCGCCGATGCGGCAACCTTCGCAGTAGCCGTTCCCGCCCTTGGCCCCGATGTGCGCTGCCACGTGCTGCAGCCCGGCCGCCCGCCGCTGTTCATCGAACCGGCCGGCGAACGCCTGCTGGACCGCGCGCAGTTCCGCCAGTGGTCGCGCACGGTGCGCCCGGCGCTGGACGCGCTGATCCTGGAACATGGCGGGATCGTGCTGCGCGGCTTCCCGACCGCCGGCACCGAGGACTTTGCCGACTTCATCGAGCAGTTTCCGGCCTTCGACGGTGGCTACGCCGGCGGCCGCGCCCCGCGCGAAACCATCAGCGGCCGCGTGATGGAAGCCACGCGGCTGTCGGCCAGCGTGCGCCTGGCGGTGCATTCCGAAATGGCTTACCGCCGCGACTACCCGCGCCGCATCGCCTTCTTCTCGCGCAAGACCGCCGAGGTGGGCGGCGAAACCCTGATCACCGATGTGCGCCACCTGGCCGAGCGCATGGATCCGGAACTGGCCGGCAGGCTCGCCACGCTGGGCAGCCGCACCGCGATCAACTTCGGCCCGCGGCGCGATGCCGACGATGCCTCTTACGCGCATATGGACGAGCGCGGCTGGAACCAGTCCTTCCATACCGAGGACCCGGCCGAGGTGAACCGGCTGTGCGCCGAGCGCGGGCTGGAACCGGTCTGGCATGAAGACGGCAGCCTGACCGTGCTCAATGCGCTGGAGCCGTTCGTGGTGCATCCGCAGACCGGCCGCAAGCTGTACCGGTCGATCCTGCATATGGTGCCGCAGGTGGAGAACCCCGAGCAGGACCTGGAACGGCGCAAGCGCCAGAAGTACCCGACCGGCGCCACGCTGGGCAATGGCGAACGCCTGACCGATGCCGAACGCGCGCATATCGACCAGCTGTGCGACCAGGCCACCTACTGCTGGCCCTGGCGCGATGGCGACGTGATGGTGCTGGACAACCTGCAGGTCTGGCACGGCCGCAACCCGTACCAGGGCACGCGCGACGTCCAGGTGGCGCTGCTGGATTAAAGCGCCGCGGGCCGCGCCGGGACATCGTAGCGCCTGGCGCCGGCCCCGAACATCACTCAATTGCAGCAATTTGCCCGCAGTGTTGCGTGGCTGCGCCATGGCCTGTCCCAGCCGGCAGGCGTCGATATAATCTGCCGCGCAACACCATAAATTAAGACATTAAAACAATAAGCCATCAGGCGGGACGGGGTGCAGCGTCTTCTCGACTTACGCTGCGAGGGAACCATGACCAGCGCTGACCACGCCCTGTCCGGACGGCTGTCCGCGACCATCCCTGCCCGCCGTGCCGCGGGCAGTTCCGTTTCTGCGCCAGCCGCGCCGCACACCCCGCTGCTGCAAGGCGTGCATCATCGCGCAGACCAGCTGATGACGGCCATGCTGTGGGTGCTGGGCCTGCTGTCGCTGATCGTCGGCAATCACTATGGGTCGACCGCGCTGACGCTGACGCTGGGCTTGCCGATGGCGCTGCTCGGCACGCTGATGGCGGTCACCCTGCCCGCCCGCCTGGCGACGCGGCTGGCGCTGGCCGTGCTGCTGATGCTCTTCGTCGCACTGCTGATCCACCAGGCGCACGGGCAGGTGGAATTCCACTTCCTGGTGTTCGTCTCGCTGTCGCTGCTGCTGGCCTACCGCGACTTCCGCGTGATCCTGCTGGCGGCCGCGGTGATCGCGTTGCATCACCTGAGCTTCAACTTCTTCCAGCAGTGGGGCTGGAACACCATCTGCTTCACCGACCCCAGTTTCAATATGGTGCTGTTCCACGCCGCCTTCGTCATCGTGCAGACCGGCGTGCTGTGCGTGATCGCGTGGCGGCTTGAGCGCGATGCCCATTCCACCGATGAGCTGAGCGCTCTGGCCGCGGGCATCGAGCGCGAACCCGGCTACCTGACGCTGACCGCCGACGGCACCCACCCGGACAGCGACTTCGCCCGCGCCTTCCGCAAGACGCTGGACACCGTGCGCCAGACCTTGCTGCAAGTGCGCAACACCGCCGGCACCGTGGCCGACGCGGCTGGCAACATCCTGGACACCAGCGCCACCGTGGCCCGTCGGGCCGACGAACAGGCGCGCACCGTCGCGCACACCATGCAGGACATGCAGGCGCTGACCCAGGCCGCCCGCGCCAGCGCCGATCAGGCCCGCGGCGCCTGCAAACTGGCCGGGGCCTCCAGCACCGTGGTCGCGCGCGGCAGCGGCGAGATCCTGTCGGTGATCCACACCATGGGCGAGATCAACGAGGCCTGCGGGCGCATCACCGAGATCATCGGCGTGATCGACAGCATTGCCTTCCAGACCAATATCCTGGCGCTGAACGCCGCCGTGGAGGCCGCGCGCGCGGGCGAGCACGGCAAGGGCTTTGCGGTGGTGGCCGGCGAGGTCCGCCAACTGGCGCATCGCTGCGGCGCCGCGGCCAAGGAAATCCGCGGGCTGATCAATACCTCGGTCGAACGCGCCCACGCCGGCACCGAGCTGGTCGGCCATACCGGCGAGACCATGAACGAGGTGGTGGCCAGCATCGGCAGGCTCGCCACGCTGGTGGAAGAACTGGCGACGCTGGGCGACGACCAGCGCAGCGGCATCGAGGGGATGGCACGGCGCGTGGCGGAGATCCAGGCGGCGTTCGAAGAAAATGCGGAACTGGTGGCCGGTGCGGCCGAAGCTGCGCGGGTGCAGCGGGAGCAGACAGAGGGGTTGAACCGGGCGGTGGGCGTATTCCGACTGGGCTAGCGCCCGCTCGCCTCAATCCTCTTTCTCGTCCCCCGTGGGGAAATGCACGCCGGCACGGCGCGCCGCCAGCATGATGTGGCGCTCCATCGCACGCTGCGCCTGCTCCGGCTGGCGCGCGGCCAGCGCCTCGATGATGGCGCTATGCTCGGTGAAGGTGGCATTGCGCGCGCCGCGCCGATAGTACGGCAGGCGCTGGCTCTCGCGCATCACCTCGGCGCTTTCGCGCAGGATCTCGCGGATGACCTGGTTGCCGGACACCGTGACGATCAGCGTGTGGAATTCGTAGTCGAGCTGCGAGGCTTCGTCATACGCATCCGCCTCGATCGCGCGCTGCATCGTGGCCGCGTTCTGGCGCAGCTGTTCGATCTCTTTTTCAGAGATGGCCAGCGCTGCCAGGCGTGCGGTCAGCCCTTCCAGCGCAAAGCGCAGCTGGTAGATATCGATCAGCGAATGCGTGGCAGCAAAACGCCAGGGCGGCGTGGCCGCGGCGCTGTCGCCGGCGGCCGTCACGTAGACGCCCTTGCCCGGGCGCGACACCACCACGCCCATCCCCTGCAAGGTAGAGATCGCCTCACGCAGTGACGCACGGCTGATGCCGACCTTCTCCGCCAGTTCCCGCTGCGCCGGCAGCAGCGTGCCCGCGGGGAACGTGCCGTCGCGCACCCATTGCTGGATAAGGCTGACAGCCTGGTTGGCGACGGAGGTGGAAGATCCTGTCATACGTGAGGGGGTGACCAGTAAGAGGTGACGCACAAGGGGCGCGAAGCCAGTTGCCGGAAATTCTAGCCGACAAACCGGCCTGCCCCGCCCCTTACTTGTTGACCAGCTTCGCCGGCACCGAATAGGTCAGCAGCGCGCCGCACAGCAGCACGGCCGCCAGCACGAACATCGCGGCGTCCGTGCTCTGGGTGGCATCCTTGATCAGGCCGATCATGTACGGGCTGATAAAGCCGGCCAGGTTGGCGAACGAGTTGATCAGCGCAATGCCCGCCGCCGCGCCCACGCCCGACAGGATGGAGGTCGGCAGGCTCCAGAACAGCGGCGAGGTGGCCAGGCTGCCACCGGCGGCCAGCGCCAGTGCGGCCAGCGACAGCGCGGTGTTGTGGCTGAACACGGCGCTCAGAACCAGGCCCGTGGCCGCGCAGCAGAACGGTACGATCAGGTGCCAGCGGCGCTCGCGCATGCGGTCAGAGCTGCGGCTGACCAGGATCATCGAACACACCGCCACGCCAAACGGGATCGCGGTCAGCAGACCCACGTCCAGCACGCTCTTCACGCCGGTCTGCTTGATCAGCGAGGGCAGCCAGAAGGTCAGCCCGTACTGGCCCATCACCGTGCAGAAGCAGATCATCGTCATCTTCAGCACGCGCGGGTCCGTCACCACCGTGCGCAGCGACATATGGGCGGACTTCTGCGCATTCTCGGCGGCGATATTGCGCTCCAGCAGCGCCTTTTCATCGGCCGTCAGCCAGCGTGCGGACTGGATGTTGTTGTCCAGGTACCAGAGCACGGCCACGCCCACCAGCAACGACGGCACGGCCTCGATCACGAACATCCACTGCCAGCCGCGCAGGCCGTTGACACCATGCATGGCCTCCATCACCCAGCCCGACAGCGGCCCGCCAAAGATGCCAGAGATGGGAATCGCCGCCATGAACAGCGCCACCATGCGCGCGCGCCGGTGCGACGGGAACCAGTAGGTCAGGTACAGGATCATGCCGGGATAGAAGCCCGCCTCCGCCGCGCCCAGCAGGAAGCGCAGCACGTAGAACTGCGTGCTGGTCTGCACGAACATCATCGCCGCGGAGATCAGGCTCCACAGGATCATGATGCGCGAGATCGTGGCCTTGGCGCCGATGCGGTGCATCAGCAGGTTGCTGGGCACCTCGAAGAAGAAATAGCCGATGAAGAACAGGCCGGCGCCCAGCCCGTAGACCGCCTCGCTGAACTGCAGGTCGGCCAGCATGCTCAGCTTGGCAAAGCCCACGTTGACCCGGTCCAGGTAGGCCACCACGTAGCACAGCATCAGGAACGGCAGGAGCCGCCAGGCAACCTTGCGGTACACCGCGTCCTCCCTGGCCTGTGCCTGCGCCTGCGGCACGGAAATCGCATCCGGCCCGGCATGGGCGGTTTCAGTCGGAATCATGGAAGTCTCCTTGGTTTGTTCGAGTCATCGGCATGGCACGGCCTGGATCGCGTTCGGCATGAAGCCCTATAGTCATACCGGTCTGACCAGTTGATGCCGAATGGTAGGGAGGCACCAAGCCGGTGTCAAGGATCGATTGGACTGGGGAAAGCCCGAATCTGCATGACAATTCGGGCGGAAGCCACGGTTGGGGCTGAGTTCCTGCCGACAACAGCTACTTGTGCGGAAACGTGACTTGCTGCAAAATCCGGCCAAACTGGTCTGACCAGTTACGGATGGACCGCATGATGCGTGCCACAGCACAGACCACCGCTTGCCGGCCCCGACCTTCAGTTCAGGAGACTTTGATGGATACGACGCCCCCGCTCATGGAATCAGTCCTGGTGCGCCTGCTTGCGCAGCCGCTGAGCGCGGCCGCCTTTGCGCCGTTCGGTGACGTGATCGAGGCGCGCCCCGCCGGCGACCCCGGCGCCTTTCCGATCAACGGCGGCATGGTCACGCGGCACCATGACCTGGCTGCCGTGGAACTGGAAGGTGGCCGGGCCCTGATCAACCTGTTCGAGGCCAAGCCCTACGCGTATCCGCTGGAGATCGCAATACTGGAACGCCATCCGCTCGGCAGCCAGGCCTTTATCCCGCTATCGGAGCAGCCCTTCGTGATAGTGGTGGCGCCAGCTGGTGACGTGCTGGATCCCGCTTCGCTGCGCGCCTTCATCACCAACGGGCGGCAGGGCGTCAACTACCGCCGCGGGGTCTGGCACCACATGCTGCTGGCCGTGGGCGCGCCGGCGCGCTTTGCCGTGATCGATCGCGGCGGGGATGGCAACAACTGCGAGGAGTGCACGCTGGCGCAGCCGTTGCTGCTGGAACTCCCGTCGGCGCTACACGCCGCGTGAGTGTGGAGGCGACCGCGACAGGCCGCGGTTGCAGCAGGGCCGTTGCAGCCCGTCGCGCTTACTTGGCGTCCGGCCAGGAGACCTGCTTCCAGTAGGCCTCCTTCGAGCGGATCAGATCACCGGTGTACTCAAGCTTGACCCCGGACAGCACCGGCGCATTGGCCTTGTCTTCAAAGAAGCGCTGCCTCAGGTATGCCGTGGCGGCAGCCTTGCCGCGCACAACCCGTCCATGCGGGTCGGATTCGCCGGTGGGCAGGGTCCAGACGGACTCATCACGGCGAAGAACTCGCCCATCACTGCTTTCACGTCTGATTCGGCCATCTTGTCTCCACTTCTGGTTGTGGTGCCCGGCTAGGGCGGTTGTCCGGGCATCTCGGCCAAAGGCCGGGATTCGTACCACCACCCGAAAAGGATGGGCCGGAAAGCGGAGTCGACGGCCGACCGCTAAGCCACCAGCGACCGGAACTCCCGCGCCGTCGCCGGTGCCACCTGGCTGGCGCACTTGGCCAGGTTCACCTGCATCGCCGTGGCCGCGATTTCAAGGAGCTCCGGCTTGATGTCGTAGCCGCGCTGCCCCAGCCACACGATCACGTCCAGCAAGTGCCACAGCGAACTGCTGCCTTCATGCACCGGCACCGGGAAGGAATCCGGGTAGCCAAGCATCAGCTTGCGCATGTTCTGGCGAGACACGCCAACCATCTCGGCAATATCCGTCAGCCCGACCAGGTCCGGCGCCGCCTCGATCAGCGTGGCCGATGGCATGGCGCGGCGGGCATCGGCAAGAGCACTCACCATGGCCGCCCGCGCCGACTCCGCCTCGCGGACAAACGCCAGCGCCACGCGGCCCGGCAGGCCAGTGCCCACCAGCGCATCATCACACCCCGCCTCGGCCAGGCGTTCGACCAGCGCATCGGTATCGCCGTCCGCCTGCGACAGGTGAAATTTGAGGGTGAAGGCGTATTCCATGGTCATGTCCTGAATTGCAGCACGCGCAGCGTTGTCACTTCCCGCTGATGCGAGCAGTTGTCCACGATCCGCCGGATGGCGTTGGCGTGGTTGCCCGGATTCTTCGGCGTGCTCCAGACGCTGGATACACAGAACTCGCCGCAGCGGCATTCCTTGTCGTTGTCGGGGCAGTAGATACGGCCCCACGCATGACCGTTGCCCTTCGCCTGCTCGACACGCCAGCCATGCAGCTCTGCATGCCTGAGTGCGGCCTCAATCTCCTTCTTTGGGTGCCTGGCGCGGGTCATTCGTGTCTCCGAGACTAGATGCGCAATGACTGGTTGTCAAGTGACAACCAGAAAATAAGCACAATCCGAGTGGATCGGAGCATTGTCTTTGGACGTGCCCGAGCGGGCATTGAGAGGACTCTGGAAACGGCGGAAACGAAGTCGTAGCCGGGTGATGCAGGTGTCAGGGCATACTATTCACGCGGAGTGGCAACGACTCCGCGCAACGCGGCGCGTTCGAGCGCCGCCTCAACCAGGCCTTCGGATTTCGCGCCTTCGACAAACTTGCGCGAGTAGCTGGCGGTGTGCAAGGCTCACCGCCAGCCGTTGAATCGCGCACATGTCATGGCAGAGACATCCATAGCCCATGCAACATGGCATTACTTCTTCTTCCTGGGATCATCAGCCGGGTTGACGAAGTTGAAAGCCCAGGGCCCCGACGCATTGATCTGGATAATGGTTTCTTCCTTGGTCCAGCCAAAGTGGCGCATCTTGGGTGGCATGACAATCAGGCTGCCGGCGCCGAGCGGCGAGGTCTTTTCCGGTTCGAGCTTGTCGCCCATGCCATAGTTGAACGTCCCGGAAAGCACGGTCACCCGCTCCACGCCTGGGTGCCAGTGCGCCGGCACCTTGGCATCCGCGGGCAGCTTGATCCGGGCCGTGAACGGCGCTTTCTTGTCCATTTTCCCCTCGAGGACGGCAAGTTTGGCACCCGGTATCAGTGGCAGGTCCGCCCATTTGACCTCGTCGGCGGTGACCATGACCATGTCGCCCGGCGGGGCAGCCGATGCCACAGACATCGTCAGGCAGACGCCGAAGGCCAGTGTGGCAATCGGGGGAAGCTTGTTCTTCATGGCGCGCTCCTTCCTGAGAGGGCAACCAGACGGTAGAAGCGGCGCGGCGATGGCACAGACCTTACAGATGCCATCTTGCACCGATTCCACCGCCAGCCGCGCTGGTGACACCCACTGCATGGCACAGGTTCAGGCATGCAGGCTCGAGCGTCTTTATCGCCCATAGCAATAATGTGATGCATATCGCGGGCCACCCGTGGCGGGAGGCTGACGAGCGGGCGCGTGACGCTCGCGCGATGTGTCGGTTGCACGGTAAATCAGCCGGATGGTTTCAATTGTGAAACACCGGCGGCTGGCGTACCAGGCCCCGACGTTCAACTCCCTTTCCATACCGGCGGGCGCCGGTTCACGAACGCATCCACCCCTTCCCGGAAGTCACCGCTGCCGTAGCACAACCGCACCAGGTCATCCGTGTCGGCCACCGACTGCACGGTCTGGCGCCGCAACGCCTCCTTGACCACCGTCTGCGTGACAGGCGCCAGCGCGCCAAGCCGGTCGCATAGCGAGACGACCTCGGCCTCCAGCGCGTCGGCAGCGTACACACCCTCAAGAAACCCGCACGCGAGCGCGGCCTCGGCGTCGAGGATCTGCGCCAGCAGCAGCATGCGGCGCACCGGCTGCAGCCCCCAGGCCGCACGCAGCTTGGCAAGGTTCTGCGCCGACAGCGTATTGCCCAGCGTGCGCGCAATCGGCACGCCAAAGCGGGCCTTGGGCGTCGCGACACGGAAGTCGCACGCCGTAGCGATGGCCAGGCCGCCACCCACCGCCCAGCCTTCGATAACCGCTACCGTTGGCATCGGCAGTTGCTCGACAAGGCGGACGCCTTCGTCGATGCGCGCTTCGTAGGCCACCCCGTCCTCGCCGCTGGAGAACTGCTGGAACTGCGCAATGTCAGTACCTGCGACAAAGGCCTCTCCGCCCGCGCCGCGCAGCACCACCACGCGCGCCCCCCCATTGCCTTGCGCTGCAAGCGCGCGGCAATGCGTGGCAAGTTGCTCGTACATGGCCCACGTCATCGCATTGCGCGCGGCGGGACGGTCGAACGTCAGCGTTGCGACCTGCCCCTGCATCGTGAGTGTGACCTGCCCGTCGTTGCCGGGACCGCCTTCCGGCGGCAGCGCGGGCTTCATGATCCGAATGCGCCGGCTACAGCCAGCGACTGTTGTTCGTCCTTCGGGATACCCAGCTCCGCCAGGATTTCTTCCGTGTGCTGGCCGAGCAGCGGCGGCGGGCGCCGTACCTGCTGGGGCGTGCCGCCCATCTTCACCGCGAAGCCGATATTGGGCACCTTGCCCTCGATCGGATGATCGATTTCGATGCGCATCTGGCGGTGGCGGCCGTGCTCGCTGTCGAAGGCCTGCGGGTAGGTCAGGATCGGCCCGGCCGGGATGCCGACGCCGAGCAGGCGCTCGATCCAGTAGTCGCTGCTCTCCTTGACGAAGCTCTCCTCCAGCATCGCGATCAGTGCCTGCCGGTTGGCCAGGCGCAGCGCCACGGTGGCAAAGCGCTCGTCCGCCAGCAGGTCGGGCCGGTCGAGCGTGTTGCACAGCAGTTGCCACAGCTTCTGGTTGGTGGCCCCCATGACGAAGTAGCCGTCGGCGGACTTCATCGCCTGGTAAGGCGCGCTCATGCGGTTGGCCGTGCCCAGCGGCTCGGGCTCGCGGCCCGTGCCCCAGTATTCGCAGGTGTCCCATACCGAGAACGCCAGCGCGGAGTCGAACAGCGACGCATCGACATACTGCCCCTTGCCCGTCTCCCTGGCGCCGATGTAGGCAGACAGCATGCCGTAGGTCGCGAACAGCGCGCAGCCGATATCGGCCACCGGCACGCCCGCCTTCACCGGCGCGCCGCCCGGGTAGCCGGTGACGCTCATCACGCCCGACATCGCCTGCGCCATCAGGTCAAAGCCCGGCCGCGCGGCCCACGGCCCGCTCTGGCCAAAGCCCGAGATGCTGCAGTAGACCAGCTTCGGATTGATCCTGGCGAGGGTCTCGTAGTCGATCCCCAGGCGCTTCATCACGCCGGGGCGGTAGTTCTCCACCAGGATGTCGGCCGTTTCCGCCAGGCGATACAGCACCTGCCGGCCGGAATCGGTCTTCAGATCCAGCGTGACGCTGCGCTTGTTGCGGTTCATGTTGAGGAAGCCCATGCTGTCCGAGCCCTTCATCTTGAAACCCATCGCGCCGCGCGTCTGGTCGCCGCCATCGGGCGGTTCGATCTTGATCACGTCGGCGCCCAGATCAGCCAGCAGCATGCAGGCGTAGGGCCCGGCCATGACCTGGCTGACGTCGAGCACGCGCACGCCGGCCAGCGGCAAGGTGGAGGCAGGCGCCTGTGCGCCCGAGTCGCGGAAATCTGTCATGGGATGCTTCTTCCTGGATAGATGGATGGGGCAGCGTGCGCGCGTGCGTCGGCTCTCGGCCATTGGCTTGCGGCGCTCAGGTCTCGGCCTTTACGCCGGCGTCCTTCACGACCTTGGCCCACTTGGTGGACTCAGAGGCGATGAAGGCGGCGAACTGCTGGTTCGATCCGCCTGAGTCCTCGGCGCCAAAGCTCTTGAGCCGCTCGGCAACATCGGGCATGGCCAGCACGCGGTTGACGTCGGCGTTCATGCGCTGCACCAGCGCCGGCGGCATGTTCTTCGGGCCCACCAGGCCGTACCACGACGCCGCGTCCAGGCCGGGGAAGCCGGACTCCGCCAGCGTCGGCACATTGGGGTGGCTGGCCGCGCGCTTCAGGCGGGTCTGCGCAATCGCGATCACCTTGCCCTGCTGGATAAACGGCGTGGCGGCGGTCATGGTGTCGAACGCATAGTCGATCTGGCCGCCGATCAGGTCCGCGACCAGCGGGCCCGAGCCCTTGTAAGGCACGTGCACCACATCGAGCCTGGCCTGCAACCGGAACATCTCCAGCGCCAGGTGCTGCGCCGAACCAATACCGGACGAACCAAAGGAGATCTTCCCCGGCTTCTGCCGGCACAGCGCCACGATGTCCGAAACGCTGCGCACCTTCTGTTCCGGACGGCAGGTCAGCATATTGGGCGTGACGCCCACCATCGAAATCGGCGTGAAGTCGGTGCGCGGATCGTACTTGACGTCCAGCAGCGCCGGGGCGATCGCGTGGCTGTTCACATGCGCCATCAGCAAGGTGGTGCCGTCAGGCGGCTGCTTGGCCACATAGGCGGCGGCGATGGCGCCGGTAGCGCCGGGCTTGTTCTCCACCAGCACGCTGGTGTTCCACATGACCCCCAGCTTCTGCCCGATCACGCGTGCCAGCACATCGGTGCCGCCCCCGGGGGCGAAGCCCACCACAATGCGCACCGGGCCGGCGATGTCGGCGGCGCGCACCAGGCTGGGTATCGCCAGCCCGGCCGCTGCCGCCACAATGAATTGTCTGCGCTGCATTGCGTGTCTCCGTCCTGTAGTTATGGAGCCATCATCCGCAATGCACCCGCCGCGGGCTATCGCTATTTGGGGGATTCTGGTTTCGCGTTTTGCGCAAGCACCGCCAGCACGCTGAGCGCCGCCGAGGAAAGTGCCCCATGGGGCCGATGGCACAGCACAAACTGCCGCTGCGCCCAGGGCGCGGCAATGGGCAGCCGCACAAAGCGGCTGCCGGCCGCCACCTCGCGCGCGATCGCCTCCGGCATCACCCCGCCGCCCAGGTTCTGCGCCACCAGCGCGGCCATGCTGTCGAAACCGCCCACGCGCATGCGCATGCGCAGCACGCGGCCGGCCTCTTCCGCCAGCCGCTCCAGCACGATCGAGATCGCCGAACTCTCGCTGAGCACGATCAGGTCGCAGTCCAGCACGTCGTCCGGCGTGACCTTGCGGCGCCGCGCCAGCGCATGGCCGCACGCCACCACCAGCACCAGTTCATCATTGCGATAGGGCGCGGTCGGCAGGTCGATCACGCCCAGGCTGCCGTCGTAAATGCCGATGTCCACGGTGCCGCGGCGCAGCGACTGCTGGACTTCCGCGCTGTTCATTTCCTGCAGGTCGATGCGCACGCCGGGGCAGGCGGTGGCGCAGCGTTGGATGTCGAAGGGGAGGAACTGGATGACGGCGGATTTGGGCGCGGCTACCCGCACCACGCCCAGGTCGCCGCCGACAAAGGAGGTGGCGTCGTCCTGCATGCGCTGGACGGTGTGGGTGATGCCGCGGGCGTGGGCCAGCAATGCGCGGCCGGCTTCGGTCAGGGCCATGCCGTGGGGCAGGCGTTCGAAGAGGGAGACGCCTAGCTGGGCTTCCAGTTCGAGGATGCGGCGGGAGGCGGCTGCGGGGGCCAGATGGAGGCGTTCGGCGCCGCGGGTGATGCTGCCGAAGTCGGATACGGCGATGAAGAGCTGGACGGTGGTGAGGTCGAAGTGCAGGCGGGTAGTGCGCGAAGGAGCGGTGGACGTCACGATGGTCGGCGCTTAGGTGGGCGGCGTGGCGGGGGGCAATGGCGATTCTCCACTTATCCAACGACGCAGACAATTATGGATTTCCCACGTAACCTCGCGAGCAAAAACGGCTATCGAATCGATGCCCCGCCAGGCGCCTTACAGCCATGAGGGCCGCGGCGTGATGCCGCATTTCGGAAGGCCGAAGACGGAGTCGTTGCCCAAATCCCCCAAAACCGCAGCCGCTGCCTTGTCACTGTTGTACGTAGCCGATCCGAGCCGTCGCTAGATACCCCCGCACCGCGGTGACGATGGCATGGACAATGCGGGCCTGATTTCCCGGATCACTAACGTAACCCTCGTCTGCGGGATCAACAATGACACCCGCTTCCAACAGCACGGCGGGCATCTCGGCTTTTCGGAGGACAACCAGATCGTCGAAGCGGTAGATGCCGAGATCTGGCACCAGCAACTCCCGTGACTCGCCTTCGATTGGCTCCGCATGATGCAGCGTCGGTGGCCGGCCCAGCTTGTGCATTTCCGCCCCCAGCATCTGCGCAACGGCGAGGCTTTGCGCGTAGTGCGCATTGCGTTGCGACACGAAGATCGAAAAGCCGGAAATGGGCCGGGTGGTCCGATATGCATCGTGGTCGCCGACTGCGACCTTTTCGAGGTACTGCAACTGCGCCGAGTCGTGGTGGATCGACAGGAACAGGTCGGCCTGCCGCTCGTTGGCGAAGCGGGCGCGCTCTTCCAGCGACACGTTGTCGCCCGGCCCGCGGGTCAGCGCCACGTCGAACCCGGCCTGTGTGAACGCCTGTACCAGCAGCGAAGCGAGGCCGTCGTTGTAGCGGACCTCGCGGATACCACGCACGCCCAGTGCGCCGCCCTGCGCCGGTGTGTGGCCGGGATCGATGACGATGCGGGCCGGACGCGTGCCGATGGCTGGCGGCGACGCGATGGCGAGAGCGAGGGCGGGCAGGCAAGCTGCCAGCCATGCCAGCACCGCGCGGCGCCTGGCGGAGATCACCGGCGCCATCGGATCAGTTCCAGGCCTTCTTGGCGATCATGTCATTGCGGCAGGTGCCCGCCTTGCATTCGCGCACCCGGTCGCGCAGGTATTCAGCACGGTCGCGGTTCACGCGGTAGTTGCAATCCACGTTAATCGCGCCGCCCTGCTCGCATGACGCGTCGCGGTACTTGATCCATTCCAGTTGGGTGTCCTTCAGCTTCTGTTTCACGCTGTCTCCAACCATGCCGCGCAGTTCGTTGTAGCTCCCGTTCAGTTCTTTGTCGGATTCCAGAAACAGCTTGGCAAAGCAGTAGGTCTTGTCGTAACTGGTGCGGTACTTGTCGCATTCGTTGGCGGCCTGGGCAGCGACCGGGGCCAGCAGAGCAAGAGTCAGAGCAGAAAGGATGGCTTTCATCGGTTTCGTATGGAGAAAAGGTTGGATTTCCTGCATGCACCCGAGCGATACCGCCTGGCTGGCTGAACGGGTGCGCATAGTGTATCTGCGGCAACTTGCCGCCGCATCTGGTGCTGCCTTTGAACGATACCCTTCCGATGGGCTTTCACATTGTGCCAAGCTGGTATGTCGCTCCCCTTGGAAGGAGTCCGTCCAAGCCAGGCTTGACGAGATTGCGGCAAAGCGGATAGATTGACGAAACCATGAGCCGCCGCCCTGCCTTCCTCAGTCTTGATCTCACTGCGAACCAGCCGCAGTGGGGCGCGCGCGCCAAATCCAAAAAACAGTCGCTCATCTGACCGGAGCGTGCTGTTCCGTCAGTTGAGCGACGGAACAGCATCAGTGTAGAAGACGGTCTGCCAATCCCTCCCTTACTGTCTTGAGCACCTCTTGCTCTGTCGCTTGCCTGTGCGGTTTCCGAATCGGTCGATCCGGAGCATGTAATGCAAGAAATGAAGTCTCTCTATCGTGGTATCTGGCTACCCCTGGTCACCCCTTTTCGCAACCATGAGGTTGATCACGTCGCGCTGCGGCGGCTAGTGGCCCATTACCGCAGCAGCGGCTTGGCGGGGTTGGTGGTGTGCGGCAGCACCGGCGAAGCCGCCGCGCTCGATGAGGCGGAACAGTTGGCCGTTCTGGATACCGTGCTGGCCGAGGCCGGGGAGTTGCCGGTCATGATGGGTCTGGCTGGCAACAATCTCCGGCATGTGCTGAGCCGCCTGGACAGGATTGACGAACGTCCGCTGGCGGGAATCTTGGCGCCTGCACCGTACTACATAAGACCGTCGCAGGAAGGATTGAAGAAGTACTTTCGCGAGCTGGCCGATAGATCTACGGCACCGCTGGTGCTGTATGACATCCCTTACCGAACCGGTGTGACGCTCAGCGCCGAAACGCTGCTCTCATTGGCGGATCACGGCAATATTCGGGGTATCAAGGACTGCGGCGGTAACGCTGAAACCACACAGGCGTTAATCGCCGATGGCCGCCTGGCTGTCCTCGCGGGAGAGGACCACCAACTGCTTGCCACCCTGTGCATGGGCGGTCAGGGCGCCATCGTTGCGTCCGCTCACATTCGGCCTGATCTCTTCTCGGCGTTGTGGCGCGCTGTGGCTGAGCAGCGCTTGAGCGTCGCACGCCGCCTTTTCCATGCCCTAATGCCTCTGATTCGGCTCATGTTTTCAGAACCTAACCCAGGTCCGATCAAGACGTTACTGGCCAGGCATGGGTGGCTGGCTGATGAACTGCGTTTGCCAATGACGTCGGCTTCAACCGTGCTCGCCGAGCAATTGGCAATGACGTGTGAGGCCTTGGACCTGGTACACGCGAATGCGTTGTAATTGCGCAGGCTAGCGGTAGGCGTACGGTCACCACCGCATCCGGCAAAGGGCGACGGATCTATTTCTGGCCAGATCTTGAAATAGATCTGCGCCGGCCGGGCGAACGGTCGTGGGCGCCTCTCTCCTACGTCATTGGAGTCTGCCTGTTTGTAGCGGTGTTTCTCGCGACGGCCCGACGGGTTACGCGTCAGCTTCCTGAGCGGCATAGCGCCGCACAAGTTTTGCCTTCTTCCTCAAAATCCGCGCAGCTTTCCCCGGAATTCTTCGAAGAACTTTTTTTGTTGCCATCGGACTCCTGTTCCCCGGCCTTGCCGTCCTCTCACTGGTAATGGGTGCATTCACTACTACCAGTTTCCAGGTATTGCACAGGGCCTGGCGCGGACTCATGATGGACTACCTTCGCTGAGCCAATAGCGCTGCGCGAAAGCCGGCGCTAGCACTGCTCATCATTCCAGTCTACAAGAGGCACCACATGAAACCCACCCTGATCAGTCTGGAGGCATTTAAGAGTAAGACCAAACTTTCCGGCTTCCGAGGCAGGAGGAAGCTACTGAAAATCGACATACTGCTGGAAGCATGGGTGACCAATCCACCGCCGACAGCAGATGGGCGTATGCAGCATCTTGGCACCCTCTTGGGTGCGTGTGACGAGTGGATAAAGATTAAGGCGGGGAAAGAATCGACGAACAGCGCGTTGCGAAGCGTTGCTGTGCGGGACCTTCGCAAGCAGGTGCTCTTACTTATGAGCTACGAGCAGTTCGAACGCAAGAAGCAACTCTCCGGCCCCCGCACAGGAGTTCCCCTTCAAGCTGGCTACTCCGTCGAGCGAGTGCTGTTCAATCAAGCCAGGGACCAGTTTCGCCGTGCGGGAACGTATGGATTGGACCAGACGATTTCGCCGGTGGGCGGAAGCTTCGCCCATGATGCTCACACAAGGCAGCCATCTCCGTTGGTCCAAGGTCGACAGTTCGATCAGTTCAGGCCAGAGGACTTCACTGCCTACGAGAAGCTGGCTCCCATCTCAAGCCAAAGCATGTATGTCCACTATATGCGCAAGCATGAGCGCCTTGGAACGATGCTTACCGTGTCAAATGGGCGGCTTAGCCGCAACGGTGCCTGGTATTCGACGCCCAGGGGCATCACGATCTATACCATGGATCTCTACGGAAACCTGTTCGTGCAGAACAGCACCGAAAACGGGCGCCTGGTCGGCAACGTCAGCTCGCAATTCAATCACTCGTCGCTCAATGCTGGCAATAATGTGATCTGCGCTGGCGAGATTGTGGTCGAAAATGGCATCCTTCGCGAAATCTCCAACGCCAGTGGGCACTATCGCCCTACCAGAGAAAATCTAATCGAATGTCTGCGCGTACTAGCGGATGATGACCTGAACATGGACGAAGCAACAGCGATCGTCCATACGGCTACAGGGGACGAGCGCGATTCTGTCGCCGCCCTTTGCGCGCCGGGGCAAGCGACCGCTCCGACCCCGCCGCCTGGCAGGCCGCGAGCGAACCGCCACGCCCCGCCGCCTCGACTTGAGCCTGCAGCCGAGCCAAGTCGCGGATGGAAGAGTGGCAGGAAGCCAGCGACCGCTCCTCAATCAGAGCCCGTCGCCGAGCCGAGCCGCGGATGGGACAACGGCGGGCCATTGTAAGGTTGAGCCTACAAATGGCTGAGAGCTGGCTAAGCCCCTGGACAGCCGCTTGCGATCGGCCACAGCCAGAGGTGTAGTGCATGGTTCACGCCGCCCGGCTCTTCATCGAGCATGGCTTTGGCGCCACCAGCGTGGAGGCCATTGCCGCCGCCGGCATTTCCAAGAAAACCTACTACACCCGCTCTGCCGGCAAGGCAGAAGTCTTCGAGGCAGCCGTGCTGCGCTACGTGGCCCAGAACGCGAGGCGCGAATCTTCGCACGCGTCCGGCAACGGGTACCAACGCTAATCGTGATTACGCATCGCCATGCGCTGGTCCAGGCGTCCGATCGCGTATATCGCATCGCGAACGGCAAGCGTTCAAGAGCATTCTCTGAGCGTTGCGAACGCCCGACATCAGAACCTCCAGAAGAGGAACTGCCGATGCCGTTGCGCACGGACCGTGCGAGACGGCCGGCTCTCGGGGCCGAGCCGCGCATCGGGATCGATCGCCCGCGCGCGCAACGCCATGTCGTAGAACGCGCCCACCACCGGCAGGGCACTGCGCGCGCCCTGCCCCCAATCGTTGCCGAGCGTCACACGCCCATCGTCGAAACCCACCCACGCGCCCGCGACCAGTTGCGGATGCATCAGGATGAACCAGCCATCCGTGTTGTCCTGCGTCGTGCCCGTTTTGCCGGCCACGTCGGCGCGAATCCCGAAGCGCGTCCGGATACCCGCGCCGGTGCCCCGGCTGACGACGTCGCGCATCACGTCGACGAGCGTTTGCGCTGCACCGGCGGGCAGTGCCTGCTCTGGCGCTGCCTTCGCGAACTCGGCGAGCACCTTGCCGTCGTGATCCTCGATGCGAGTGACCATGCGCGGTTCGATATAGGCTCCGCGGTTCACGATCGTGCTATACGCGGAGACCATTTCCTTGAGCGTGACCGGGCTAGTGCCGAGCGCTAGCGACGGCACCGCTTCGAGCGGACTCTCGCGCACGCCCATCGCGCGCGCGAGCCGTGCGACCTTCTCGGGGCCTTCCTTTTGCATGAGCTGCGCGGTTACGCGGTTGCGCGAATACGCCAGCGCGTCGCGCAGCGTCATCGGCCGGCCGGTGGGCGGTTCCGCATCGGTAGGCCGCCAGACCGCATCCCCGGCCAGTGGAATGACGACGTTCCGGTCTACGATCGTATCGCTCGGCCGCGCCCCGTCCGCGAACGCCGCGCCATAGACGAACGGCTTGAATGTCGAACCCGGCTGACGCCGTGCCTGCTGCACATGATCGAACGGTGCATCGCTGAAATTGCGACTGCCGACCCATGCCTTGATATCGCCGTTGCGTGGATCGATCGCGACAAAGCCGGCCTGGACCTGAGTCTTGCTCCGGCAAAGCGCGCGGACAAAGGCAGGGTTCGTGGCGAGCTTCCTGAGTGCTGCCAGGTCCGATCGGCCAGCATCGCGTGCAGCGCGATAGTCGGGCGTTTGCCGGATGAATGCCTGGAACAGTTCGTTGCCCGGCCAGCAGCCCGTGCGTTCGTTCCAGGCTTCGTTCGCGATCCATTGCAACTGGTTCGCCTGCCAGTCCACCGCCTGCGTTGCCATCGCCTGCAGACGGGAATCCAGAGTCGTGCGCACGACCAGCCCGTCGGCATAGATGTTGTAGCCGTTGCGATCGGCCCACGCGATCAGCCACTTGCGCAGCTGCGCCGAAAAATGCGGCGCAGCGCCCGGTTGCGCGGTCTGCAATGCGAAATTGACGTTGAGCGGTTGTCGCTTCAACCAGTTATAGGCATCGGCATTGAGCTTCCCATACTTATTCATCTGCCCGAGCACGGTATTGCGCCGCTGCACCGCGCGATCGGGATTGAGCACAGGGTTGTAAGTGCTGTTGGCCTTCAGCATGCCGACTAGCGTTGCGCTCTCGAGAATGTCGAGCTGATGGGCCGATTTGCCAAAATAGGTGCGTGCGGCCATTTCCACGCCGTAGGCGTTATACAGGAAAGGCACTGTATTCAGGTACGTCTCGAGGATCTGATCCTTGCTGTACACGGCTTCGATCTTGAACGCCGTGATCGCTTCCCTGAGCTTGCGCGCGAGGGTCGGTGCGCGGCCGATCTCCTCGGGATACAGGTTGCGCGCGAGCTGCTGCGTGATCGTCGAGCCGCCCTGCCGGTCACCGGAAAGCGTATGCAGCGCAGCCGACGCAGTACGCATCCAGTCGATGCCGAAATGCTCACGGAAGCGCCGGTCTTCAGTTGCGATCAACGCTTCCACCATGTACGGCGATATCCGCCGGAGCGACACCCACTCGCGATTGGCCGGTTTGAATTCGTCTATCAGCCTGCCGTCGGCCGACACAATCAACGCTGGCCGGTCGACACGGGCTTTGCGAATGTCTCCGATGCCCGGCGTGAATGGCACGAGCGCAAGCACATATAGCAGGAACAGCGCCGGCAATGCGGCGAGCGTCAGCACGATGCCGCGTCGCGTCGGGTGACGAAGGCGGCGCATCGCGCCGTTGAAACCGCGTCTGGCTATGGTGCTGCCGGCGGCGCAGAGCGGTGGGATGCGTGCGAGCCACCGTGCGCAATATTCACGAAACAACGATACATGGCGGCGATTCACGATGGCGGGCGCTGGCGGAAAGAGCGGGATCGTACCAAAGGGGAAGCGCGCTTTTGATACCAAAGCAGAGCGGTGGCACGTGGCATTAACAGACGATTACATTTGTTTCGGGTGGCTAAGGTTCTGGACATATCGCAGCATCGAGCTGGGAGAGCCTGCGTATGCCTACGTCGGCGTGTCGACGATCAGGACAGAGTTGCTTGCGTCCCGCGGCACGAACGCATGCCACGCTCGCCCAACCCGGATCGGGTGGGGCAGCCTTCGTTACCGGGATAACCCTGTGCCGCAAGTCCGTGCCCGATGGTTCAATCGCTTCTCTTTGCAGCATGACATGACGGAGCATCTCCCGTGAACCTGACCGATACCCTGCACCGATCCCTTCAGCAATCGCCGGAGAAAGTGGCCACGATCTTCCGCGGGCGCCAGCGCACATTCCGCGAGTTCGGTGACCGCGTTGCCAGACTGGCGGGTGCGCTCCAGACCCTGGGCATGGGGCGCGGCGACCGGGTCGGAATGCTTGCGCTCAACTCCGACCGCTATCTCGAATATGCGATGGCCGTCTGGTGGGGCGGCGGTGTGCTGAATCCGGTCAACTCGCGGTGGAGCGTGCCGGAAGTGGTCTATTCCCTCGATGACTGCGACACCGGCATCCTGATCGTCGACGACAACTTCCTGCACATGGCGGATGGCATCCGCACGACCGCCCGGCGCTCACCGATTCTGATCCATGCCGGCGATGGCGAGGCGCCCGCCGGCATGCTGTCGTTCGACACGCTGATTCGAGAAGCGGCGCCGGCCAACGATGCCCATCGCGGCTACGAAGACCTCGCCATTGTGATGTACACAGGCGGCACCACCGGCTTCCCGAAGGGCGTCATGATGACCCACATGAGCCTGTGGACTGGCTGCATCCAGCGCATGGCCGATACGCCGCCAATCCGGAACGGCCGCGTGCTGCACTCCGGCCCCTTCTTTCATATCGCAGCGATGAACCGGCTGCTGATGCAATTCATCGCCGGCGAGACTCACGTCATCGTGCCGTCGTTCGAAGCAGGCGAGGCGCTCGAGACCATCGAACGCGAGGGCATCACGGATCTCGGCCTCGTGCCGACAATGATCCAGATGCTGATCCAGCACCCGGATTTCGGCAAGCGCAACCTTTCCACCCTGCGCCGGATCGGCTATGGCGCATCGCCGATCATTGCATCGGTACTTGAGCAGACATTGGCAAAGCTGCCGGGTGTGGACTTTGCGCACTCATACGGGCTGACAGAGACCATGATTGTCTGCACGAATCCGCCCGAGAACCATGGCGAGGCCGCCCGCACACTCGGCTTGCATCTTTCGGTCGGCAGGCCGGCATACGGACTCGCCGTAAAGATTGTCGATGCCGATGGCGCAGAACTGCCCCGCGGCTCGGTGGGCGAACTGATCGTTCGCGGGCCGAGCGTCACCCGTGGCTACTGGAACAAGCCCGAGGAAACTGCCCGCGCCCTGCGCGACGGCTGGCTCCACACCGGGGATGGCGCATACATGGATGAAGAGGGCCATATCTTCATTGTCGACCGCCTGAAGGACATGATCGTCAGCGGCGGCGAGAACGTGTACTCGGCAGAAGTCGAGAATGCCATTGGCCGCCATCCCGACGTGGCAATGTGCGCAGCCATTGGCATCCCCCATCCGGTATGGGGCGAGTCCGTGCATGCGATCGTTGTTGCCAAGCCAGGTGCAGCGGTGAGCGAAGACGAGATCAGGGAGCACTGCCGGCAGTTCATCGCGGGCTATAAATGCCCGAAGTCGGTGGAGTTCCGTACCGCGATGCCGTTGTCCGCTGCGGGCAAGATTCTCAAGAGGGAGTTGCGGGCGCCGTACTGGGATGGGAAGGGGCGCAACGTCAACTAGCGGAATGGGTGCCCACCTCCCGAACGTGTGCCGGGAAGGCACTTTGTACAACGCTGTATCAAGTAGCACCAACGATACGCTCGCCGACAAATCTGGCCGGGACGTTCTCCATGGACTGCGGATCGTTGATGCTTCGCGCGATCCATCGGTTGAACGCCTCGTCGGAATGCAGAAACTCGTACCAGCGTTGAATGTGCACTCGATACTTCCAGCAGATCATCCCGCTCGATTCGCGCTAGCAAACGCAGCTCGGCGTCGATCTCGACTTCGCCTCGTCCATGGGTTCTGTACAGACGAAGGTAGTAGGTCCGATCGGCGGAATCCGTCAGCGAGAATGTTCGATTCACCCCGTGCACGACTTCATGCACTTCGATCGCGTCTATGCCGTAGACGGTTGCGACGGCCCGCCGCACCATTGCGACGTCGCCAGCCGATTTGGTTTCGTGATCAATGGTCATGGCCTATGCGACCTGTCTCATGGCAAGGACCGGGGAGCGCCCTACGGATCGATAGACTATCGGATCGACGCCCCGCGACTCGGCCTGCAGCCGTGGATGCCGTTCGGGACGATCGATGCCGTGTTCGCATCAAAGTAGATGCCATCGTATCTGTCGCCGGAGTAGAGGAACATGTAGATCAGCTTGCGCTTGAACTGCCCCCGCAACCGGACGACGGGGCTCATGCAGTCATTGCGTGAGGCGGTGCTTGGGTCCACGTACTTGATAAGCGGCTGGTCAGAGCCCTTGTATAGGACAACGACATCCCAGCCAATGAACCGCGTCGGGGTATCGTTCTCGTTATCGAACGTTCTGGCTTGCATCTGGCCACCCTCTCCACCAGCCTTTAGCACCCGGTACTGTACGTAGCAGTCCCCGCAGGCGTACTGCATGTAGATGACATCGATCGTCGTATTGTCGCTTGACAGCGAAAATGGATATAGGAGCACGGCCAGGACTCCGGCACCTATTAGCAGCACCGAAGACAGTGCAAGGCCGGCTATCTTGCAGGCAAATGATTTCATTTGTTCAGCCACCTTTGTAGAAGAAGGTCCCTCCAGTCCCGGGATTGGTTTCTACCGGATTGGCTGTGGCCCAGGGCAACACGGATGAGGGCAGGCCGGTTCAAATACTACATAGACCTCGCTTACCGGGCCCACGTTCTTACCACTGGACCGAAGCTCAAGCATCGCGGTATCGAGTTCCGAATGCTCGATCCGCTCCGGCACCAATCCAATGGCCCCCAAAGCTGCCTTGGCGCTCTCCAGGCGCATCATGGCTAGATTCATCGATGGCCGCCCGCCGTATGCTCGCCTGACAAAGACGGCATATTGCCCTCCACTGGGAAAGCCCACCTTCATTCTTGCGTTCCACTCGGCCAGCTTGCGTACTTCGGCTGCCGGCAAGACGCTGTCGGCGTTGCCAAAGCTGAGTTCGTGCTCGAGGCCGACCAGCGAGCAAGGGAATGTGGAGCTGCTGCACGTGATCAGCAGGCCAACGGCGAGTCTTCGCAGCATGATCGATCTCCGATGTTGACGATATGGCCCGCAATGGTGTCGGGATTGGTGTCGCAGAACTGATCGGGCATAGCCATCTTCGTGTCCTTTGCCCTGTTTGCAGCAAGCGGAACTTTCCAGCGCCATTTTCGGATTTGCCCGATTGATTCCCTACCGGGCACCTTGTTTCATGACTCCAGTGGCGACTTGCCATGCTCATCGGAGTTGGATATGGCCTCAATCAGAAGCGCGATTCTCCCAAGACCAACCTACCTAAACCTTTGCGCCACGTCAGCAATCTCTGACGTACACGTGCGTGCGGAGGTCTGGCCATGGTGACCCGGACCTATCTCATCAGAGGCGATAAGGCCAACAACGGTGCCACCATTTCCGGCGGCAGCAACTCGTACTTCTGGCACAACGTTCCCGTCGCCCGGGAAGGCGATGCCGTGTACTGCCCCGTATGCAAGCGCGCAGGCACAATTGTCTGCGTCGGGCCACGCGTGCCTTGTACGGACATGGGCAAAGAAGTCGCGCTCAGCGGAGATATCTGTGCCTGCGGCTGCCAACCGGCACCAGTCTTCTATGCCTCGCGGCAGTTCACGATGACGATCGCTGCAGCGGAAGTAGGAGAGCATATTGCCGCCCCGCTCGGTGGCGTTGCGGCAACGGAGCAAGCGTTGCACTCACTGAAGACTGCCAGCCACGATCAACGCATCCAATTGCTGGATGAGATTAGCGGCCAGCCTTTGCCGAATCAGCGGTATCGCATCACGGGCGAGAGCGGAATGCATGAAGGGCGCACCGACAGCGAAGGCTTTACCACGCGGGTATTCTCGGACCGCGCTACGACAGTGCGGCTCGAGGTATTCGGGGAGGAGGTATAGTCATGCAACCACTCAAGACTCTCGATGTACGCCTGACGCCCGTTTCTGACACAGAACCTGTCAAGGTATATTTGCTACGGCCGCGGGGAACGTTGTATTGGGGAGGTGCCGGGCTGGATGGCGAGTATGTCCGGCCTCAATTGGCAGCCTTCCGCCGAGCCGGCATCTCTCAGTGCTTTGCCGGTCTGACAAATTCCTCAACGCACACACTGCCGCAAGGCTACGCTTTGAGCGGCATGCTGCTCGATGCCATTCGATCTGGTATGGCCATCCGCTACCGTGACGACGGCGAATGGACGATTACCAGCGGCATGGCGTCGGAAGCCCCGCAGTTCAACCTGATCGGATACAGCTATGGATCCTTGTTGGCCGCACAGACTGCATGGTCGTACGCCAGACAAGGCCACGTCATCGACCATCTGGTGCTGGTTGGATCGCCCATCTCTCAGGACTTTCTGGCGGATCTGCAATGTCATCGCAATATCCGGAAGACCATTGTGATTGACCTGGTGCAATACGGCGATCCGATATATGCGGGTATGCCGTGGCTAGAGTTGATGGCTGCCGCTCCGCTTCTCAGTAAGCAGATGCTTGCGGGAAACGGCGAAGGGCATTTCTACTATGCCCATGTCGTCGCCGACAGCCCACGGCGCTGGATGAGTCTGGCGGACCGTCTTGTATCAGAAGGGCTTAAGTGATGAAGCCAAAGGCAAGCAAAGCCATCAGACTTGTAGATCTGTGCGCCATTGCAATGAGCCTGCTGGGCGTCGCCTTTGCAGCAATCTCGGCGTGCATGCCGATTACGCTTGCTCAAGTTACGACCGGCCCTTTAGCGGCATTTGCAATTGTCACGATCCTTTGCGCGGCAGCGATCGCCTTCGGTGGCTTGCTGCCTTTGCTCTACATACTGGTGCGCCGGCCAGGCGAACGGTTGCGGGCAATCCTCGCCTACACGGCTGGTGTCCTCTTCTTTTCCGCGTCCTTTCTTGCGACGGATCGATGGGTGACGCGCCAACTTCCTAGTCGACACAACATCGCCAATGCTGATGTGTTGCACGCAGTAGCAGCCAGCCATCGATGCGCACAAGGCACCCGCCATAGCGTGGTGATCAATGAGTGCGCCTTCCGCCCAGGCACGCGATCGAAGGCTATTGAAAATGCTGACAATATCGCGGGTTACATCGTCTGCTCTGAGTAAAGCGGCGGCGGTGTTCTGGGTCTCGTGTGCATCATTGCCTAGTGCGATTGCATGCAGCCCTGTTCGCTCGTTGGATCTGACTTTTCGCGCTGAGTCAGTCGCATTGGACACCGCGCAGGCGCTGCGACTTGGAAGCTGGATTGCCGACTTGAAAACAAGCTTTCCGAACTATGAGGGCTTCTTCATTGCCGGACATGTGGACGAGTCGGAGAAGGGAGACAAGCACCTGGCTCATGACAGAGCTGACACGGTCCGTCGATTCCTGGCGGATCGGGGCTTTGGCATAGCCCGCATCCACATCGAGGACCCAGGAACCAGCTACAACAAGCCGATCTCAGGTTTGCCCACACGATCCGCTTCCATCGATTTTCTGCCGGCATGCCCGCATGAGTGTTGCGATCGTTCAACGAACACTGCCGAGGGTCGGGGCAGCCCGATGCCGGACAGGTAGCCAAGGAGAGCTCCCTGTGGCAACGAGAGACCGAGCAATGGCCCTACGATGGTTGTTCCTGATACCTTCGGTATTGTTGCCTGCTTCATTTGTGGGGCTAAGCCTCTTTCACATCGTCGCAGCGCCAACAAGGGACGATATGTTCGTCGGATATGCAGGCGTTGTATCCGCCGCCGTGCTCCTGTTTGACCTCATCCTCGCGCTGGTATGGCTCGGCGCATTTGGATGCCTGCTCTACGTCAGCCCCGGACAGCGACGGCCATTGCTGATGATTGCGGGAATGACCATTCTGGCGTTCGCCGCCTGCTACGTCCTGGACAGCAAGCTGATTCGGGCACTTCCGGGATGAGCGAACGCCGCATCTGAAGCGTGGGCGGCAACGTAGACTCTACGGGAAAAGTTATGAAGATTGCGTCTCCGGCAATTAGCAAGGTATTCGTCTGGAGTACGTGGGCTGCTGCGTTATGCCTCGCCTATGCATGGTTCAGCGGCTATGTCATCGACGTCGCGGAGCGAACGGCAGTAGCCCCCGTTCCGCTGCACGAAACCGCGCTTGACGTATTGCAGCGGCACGGGCCTTTCAAGGGAACCGTTCAGCCGGGCACACGATGCCGATTGGTCAACGTCGAGACGAAAGCTCTGGTTTCCTACCGGATGAAATGCGGCAACCTCGACGGTTGGACCGATGAAGCCGATTCGTTTGATCCGCCGCTAGGAATTGGCTTGTTCGGAAGCACCGAGTGATTCGCCGTTTTGGTCGATTCCCTCGACCGCTACGGCTACCGCACACAGGGGTGGCGTCCGGTGCATCACCCCTACCCCACCAATACCCGCAACTCGCGCGCCATGGCAGGCGCCACCTGACTGGCGCACCGAGCAAGATTGACTTGCATGGCCGTGGCGGCGACATCCAGAAGGATCGGGTTAATGCTGTAATCGCGCTGATCCAGCCATACAAGCACATCCAGCAAATGCCAGAGTGTGGTGCTGCCTTCATGCACCGGCGCCGGGAAAGACCCGGGATAGCCGATCATCAACTTGCGCATGTTCTGGCGGGACATGCCGACGGCATCGGCGATATCGGTGAGCTCACCATCCTCGAGAGCCGCTTGTGTCGCACGGCATCACCTGACATCCAGAACCAAAAATCTTTCGCTGCGCCGCAGCCTACCTCTCCCCGAGGGCTAGCCAAATCGCGAAGGATCAGAAATTTCTTCTGTGATCTTCTGAATTCTCTGAACACCCTCTTCTAATCGCGCACCTATACCTATAAGCAGACGGTCGCCATCACCTTGGCAAAGCCGCATGAGCCAATCCAAAAAGAGGGGAAAGAAGTTACCTGATGTTACTTTGATTGAGTTGAACCGTAAGGAGATCAACATGAAACCGAATCACGAAATCAATGAAATTCTTGAATGCGATGACTTCGAGGATATCAACGCCACCGATAGCACGCAAGGTAAAGCGGGCGGCGCTATTCTCGAAAGCATTTCGTGGGTATACCAATTTTAACTAGATGCTCCTATGCCCCCCGGGGGTAAGCACAAGAATCCTGTGGCAGTAACGTCGCGAGCGAAATGCCCGCGCCGGCCTAAGTGAATCCGTTGTGCCTGCCTCGCAAGGGGGGCAGCTCCACCCATCCTTCGTTCAATAGTGAAATGCAAGAGAACATCCGATTCGCTTGGTTCGAAGATCAACTGATCCTCTTGAATATAGCCGGGGACACATACACGGTATTGTCGGCAGAACACTCAATGAAACTGTTACTTCATGCCAGGACCGTCGCAGAAAAAATCGATGATTTCGGCATATTTTGCACGCAGCTATCTGATTTCGCGATTGAATCCATTACCAGCAACCGACGCATTCATTACACCGGCGTTTCCCAGAACTGTTGGCGTTTAATGAAGCAAGATGTTTCTACTCCACACTGCACGACCCTTGTCCTGCAAGCATTGCGTGCTTTGCATCTGGTGCATCAACGTTCGGCAGTAAGACGTCTCGCCGGATTGAAGCAGCTTATTGAGCGTGCACAAGTCCGCCGAGAACTCACACCCAAATGCGAACTTGGTGAGCTGGTTAAGGCCTTGAATGCGGCCTGCATGCTTTACTACCGAAAGACGAAGTGCCTTGAGTGGTCAGGCGCATTGGCTCTGGTGGGTTATCGCTTTGGGTACGATCTTCGCCTGATCGTTGGGGTGCAGAATCGCCCCTTCTATGCGCATGCCTGGATTGAACATGAAGGGCATACCGTCGGCGACGACCCCGATTTACGCAAGCAGCTTGCTGTCATCCTCGAGATCAACTGACTAGCCGGGGAGGCATATGATCTTCGCGAAATTGCAGCCCATGCCTTCACGTGCCACGGAGATACGCTCGGGTGCGCGCACATGGTCGAACAACGGCGAGCACGTCGCGGAGATTTCATCTGAGCAGGGCGCACTTGTCGCTTTTGGGGAAACCATGGAAGCATCCTGGCTGGTTGCGGGTCAGGTCTTCTGTCTGCAAAGCGGGGTCCCCGCATCTCCGGCAAGGGTAGCTGAGCTAGCGCAGACTGTCCCCCAGAGCGTTAGCAGGCAATTCTGGGGGCCATACTTCATTATTGTCTACGACAAACTCCAGAACAGGTTTGTGGTCCTGGCCGATCCTTGTGGTCAGCATCCAGTGTTCTATCGCCTCGCTGCTGACGGCACCTTGCACGTCGGCAACCGGATTGAGGACTTCGCGCAGTTGGGCAGCGCCAGCCGTGAGCCAGATCTTCCTTTTCTGCATCAGTTTCTCGCGCATGGGTATGGTGAATCAACGGGAACAGGCTGGAGAGGAGTGTCACATCTACCGCCAGGCCACGCATTGCGTTGGAAGCGCGGTGCAGCTCCGGAACTATTCCGCGCTTGGTCACCGTGGCCCTCACGAAAATCTCGCGATCAGGCAGATTTCGTAGATCTGCTCACCATGGTGCAAAGCTCGATGTTGCGAGGCTGGGATGCCATCACTCTCGAGCTCTCTGGTGGACTGGATTCCACCGCACTTGCGGTAGCTTTGCAGCGAGCGAAATTGAATACGCGAACACTGGCAATCACACATTTCGATCCAACTCGAACGTCATCCAATGAAGTCGCGATCGCCCGGCATGTCGCTAGGCACTGCGGCATAAACCATAGGGCGTATCCACTGTTGGCAAAGTTGCCATTCACTTCCGTAGATGCCATCCCAGCTGTCGCGCAACCCGCTACAAAGCTTTGCTTCCTTGCGCGCGACCAAGACATGGAGAAAGCGGGCATCCCCGTCGAACGCGGCATATTGTTGAATGGTCACGGGGCGATTCGCTGTATCTCGCCCCACCACCGTTCTGTGTGGTCGTTGATGCCGCCGCGAGCCTGCACCTGATGCGCGCCGTCTCCGCGCTAAGCGACCTTGCCATTCATTACCGCCTGCCGTTGTACAGCGTACTGAAATTCGCGTTGAGCGGTGCCTTCGATCATCTCGGTGGTTCACACGCCCAACAAGCTCAAACAGTTATACAACAAGCGCCAAGGGAGCGACCCGCGACCTTATACGACGATGTACTGCGTGGCGCGACACTAAGACTAAGGCCGGCCAGGCGATATCAGATCGCAGCGCTGGGGGCCGTCCTTGATGACGCGCTCGTGCAGCCCTACCCGAAAGGAGGCCGGCCTGTCATGCCCTTTCTTGCTCAACCGATTGTTGAGCATGCAATGCAAATAAATCTCGAGGAAGCCTTCTCCGCCGACCACAATCGGCTCAGTGTGCGGAAGGCTGTGTATCGTGCGTCAGGCTTGGGAACTCTCTGGCGGACGGACAAGGGCGACATCATGCACTCTGCGCTGCAAGGCATCAAAGTGAACAACGCCCACGTCCTTGAGACATGCCTGGAGGGGTGGGCGGCGTCTGCCGGGCTCCTCGACATTGTCAGCTTGAGCAAGCTCATAAAGCGCGCGGCACTGGGATATCCCGCTGGCTTGATGGAGATTACCCGGATCTATGCCGTGGAGATGTTTGTGCACGGACTTCGTCGAAATGTGTAACAGGGTCATGCGCGACGCAAAGCCATGGCGATGCCAAGCTGGTCCAGAGCCCCACATGACTTTTGATACCTGGAGGTGATGACGATGAGGTTTCTTTTGGACTTGTATAAGGACTGGATCTTCGCCTATCGAATCACGGTCAGAAAATATCCGGCCTTGCCAATCCACTTCTGTGGCGCAACGTTATTTGTAGCGCTGTGCGCGGCATTGTCAACGCTAGTCCCCTACCTCTTGGGTGAGGCAACCAATGCTCTATCTGTAGAAGCCCCGCATAGCGCTACAGGTTCGCCGGTACTTCTTGCAGCCGCTTATGGACTTGCCTGGACCACCGCTCGCGCATTCGATTGGCTGAAAGCCATGCTTTCCGCGGCCGTGCTCGCAAGGTGTGATGCCGCATTCCATAACGCCATCTTTGCCAGACTCATCAGGGTTGACTACCCGCGCCTGACTGCAGAAGATCCAGGCAAGCTGGTCTCAGTCATCGCGCGAAGCCGCGCAGCTTTCAGTGCAATCACGTTTGCGGTGTTTTGGGCAATAGTCCCGACTGTTCTCCAGCTGATACTGTCCAGCGTCGTTCTGTGGCAATTGACCGACGGCGCGTTCGCTCTAGGATTTGCCGTATCCATGTTGCTTCTATTTGCCGCGACATGGTTCCTCGCGGACAAAAGCAAGAGCGCTCACGAAGAGATTTTCAGCGGTGCCGACATGCTGTCGAGCCATCTTGTTGAAAAACTCGGATTCATGCTCGACATCAAACTCAACAACGCGTACGCGAGAGAGGATGCCGCGTTGCACCGCACGCTTGATGTCTATATCGGCAAAGTGACCCACGGAAACACCCGGCTCGCGCTCCTGCTTGCGGCGCAAGCCATCTGCACCGGCCTTCTGCTTACGCTCTTCACGGTGACGACCGCATATGGCGTCATCCATTCGACATTCCGCGCAGGTGATTTCGTCATGATTGTTGGCTACATCGTGACACTGGCGATACCTTTCACTAACCTTGCGGGAGCGCTGTCCGATTTGCGGCGCAACCATCTCGCGCTGCGCGAAAGTTTCGGGCTTCTGGAGTTGCCAATCGAGCGCAGCGAATCTAGCCTGCACATCGACCGAACTGCGGACGAAATCTATCGCATCGAGCACGCAGTTATCTCGCAAGGCGGGAAGCAGCTTTTGCAGGACGTGAACATCACCATCAGGCAGGGCGAGCTCGTCGCGCTCACCGGGCCATCGGGCGCGGGCAAATCGAGCCTTGTCCACTTGATGCTCGGACTCGCCCGCCCTGCGGCCGGCACTGTTTGCCTCTTTGGCGCGGACGTCAGCAAGCTGTCCGTCAGCGATATCGCACGCGAAGTCGCTGTCGCACCTCAAGCGCCGATGATCCTCACCGGCTCGCTCAGGGCGAATCTGACCTATGGCTGTGACAACCCGCCGCCAGACCACGCGCTGCACGAACTCATTACTTTGCTCGAACTGCATGAGATCGCCGCGGAAGGAAAGGGCGATATCCTGGATCGCCCGCTTGGCATTCAAGGCAGAGCCCTATCAGGGGGGGAACGCCAGCGTGTCGCGCTGGGCCGTGCGCTCGCGCGCCGCCCAGCGGTCATCATTCTGGATGAGCCCACTTCCTCGCTCGACCCGGAACGCGAGGCGCGAATCTTCGCACGCGTCCGGCAACGGGTACCAACGCTAATCGTGATTACGCATCGTCATGCGCTGGTCCAGGCATCAGATCGCGTATATCGCGTCGCGAACGGCAGCGTCCAAAAGCAGTCTCTGAGCGTTGCGGACGCCGAGGGGTGACCAGGCAGGGGGATCATCAGCCTCTCGCCGAATTTGGTCTGCTCGACGTCGGCCAGGACATATTTCCCGCTCCACCATTTGGCCGATTTCCTGCCCTGCCCAGCTGACAAACAATCGTCATCTGTAACCACGATCCCTTGCGGAACCGCCGGTCAGCTTGGGAACGCGCTCGACGGAGGCGATTCATGTCTGTAACAGCCATTTGCAGGGAACAGCAGGAATGGGCAGCGAACCGGGGCATCGCCTTTGACGCACGCGGTTATGTCCCCCATCTGGACCTGAATCTGATGCGACCACTTTCGCCAGCAACGTTGGCGGCGTTTGCAAATGGCGACGGCGGCGAGTTGCTGGAGCGTGGAGACAGGCCGGCAAAGATGCGAGCCTTGCATTCGTCTTCTGCGCTGGCCGCGAACATTTTCGATTTCTGGACTGATTGTGCGGATGCCACGCCATTGATGAAAGCGCTGGCGCTACCCTCCTGCCCCACCGCAGCGTTATTCGAATCAAAGCTGTCCACCGGAGTCGACAGTCACGCCAACCTGGATGTGTGCCTGCCGCTGGCGAACGGCGTCATGGCCGGTGTGGAGAGCAAGTTCACGGAATGGCTGCGCGGCAAGGCAACGCAGGTGGGTGAGGCGTTCAGGCCGCCATACCTTGCGCAAGAGCGTCGGCGCTGGCAAGAGGTCGAGTTGCCGCGGGCACAGGCGCTCGCGGAAGCCCTGCAAGAGGGCCGGGAGTCGTTCCGGCACATTGGCGCGCCGCAGCTACTTAAGCATGCCCTTGCGCTTGCTCGGCAGTATGGAGACCGTTGGGTGCTGCGGTATGCGTACTTCGATTGGGCTGGACCACAAGGAGAGCGTCATCGGGACGAGATCCGGAGGTTCCAAGAGCTGGTTGGCGATGAACTGAAGTTCAAAGCCATCAGTTACCAAGCGATCTTTGGGGAGCTTTGCTCAGCTAGTCGACCCGAGTATCGGACCTATCTCGACTATTTGGGGGAGCGGTACTTCTGGCAGGCGATGGACTAGATGACTGGAAACGGCTGGCACCGGGGCGTGGGTTGCGGCAACACAATGCAGAGTCGTCTCATTGGCGGCAGTATCTGCAATCCTTAGCCTTGCCGTTGGTGCTGAACACACCACTCGCAACGGCCTCACCGCACCCGACAGACTGCGGTGTCTTTCCGTCCATAGCTTCCGCTAAGGCCGGGTAGCGCGCATCGATACAAGACCCGAAAGGGAAAACATGCGGGCCGTTTGCGAGCGGTGTTCACGTACCTGGCCGCCCTCTGAACAGGGGCGAACTTAACAATCTTCGCAAGGATTGTCATGACGAAACGAAACTCGCCAGCGCCCATTCGCACTGTCAAGATTAGCCGTACCTACTTTCCCGTCGTTCCAGGCAGCAGCAATGGCTTTACGGGGCTGCGGGAGATTCCTTGGATTCGACTGCGTGGTGTATGGTTGGAAGAGGCAGGATTCCGCATCGGGCAATCGTTGAAGATCAAAGTCCTACGCAAGCGGGTTGTAATCTGGGTAGCGTAGCGGCAAGACCAGCCGGCTTGCGCGGGCGGACGATCGTCGGCGACCTAGCTGCCAAGGGGCCAGTCGAGTATCTAGCTCCCCTAGGGGAGGACTACCCAATTGACAAGAGAATCGCTGAAAGGGCCGGATTTGCTACCGCATGGGCACTGCGGATCAAGATGCGACGCAAGTTGATAGTCATTTCTGCAGAATGATTCGCGCCATAAATATGGCCTATAGATCACAAATGATGAAATTTGGCAGCGGAGCAGATCGTGTCGAGGGCTTGTGATGATCTCATCATTGCAGCCCCATATTGATACATAAGAGCACTTTTCGATGGGAATTTGATGGCTTTTTGCGACAACCTCCTCATGAGGTACCCCCACAGGGTGTAAACTAACCCCCACACCCTGTGGGGGTACCTCATGAGGCGTTATGCATGACGGCTGTGGCGGGAATGCCCCTCCCCAAGAAATTTATCCCGTACCATCTTTCCCAAGAACAAAGTGTTCGGGGCACCACGCTACTTTCCAGTCTTTTTGGGCAAATCCTTGGGGCTGCTCTTGCATTGCAACACTTGCGCTATTACATTGACTGCAAGTACCCGCTCAACGGTACTTGCAAGTTTGACGGATCACGACCTCATCAGTAGAATCGTGCGGTTTGCGCGGAACCCAGCCTGGCGAACTTGATCGAAACGGTTGTTCGATACGAATTTCTAAGCGCACAAGGAGAGAGCATATGAAGGATGTACGACCCATGGACGTCCGGCCGATGGCCGCCCACTGATTGCACACCTCGTGCGCAAAAAAACCCGCCGGATGGCGGGTTTTTTTATTGCTGGCTGGCTAGCTAGATGGTCAAAGCCAAGAAGTGGGAACTCTTGGAAAAGTGACCAAAATCACACTCTTCCTTGGCGCTGCCTCGATACTCTGGGTTCAACTCGATCGCTCTTTTCAAATACTTGGCCATGTCCTTCTCATAATGGGAGATCGCAGCATGGTTGGGTGACGCCTTGGCGTGCTCATCCGCTGCTAGAAGCGTCTTGTAGCATGCCGCGTTGTAGTAGGCCGAGTGGTCACTAGGGTTAATCTTCATCACCTGCTCCGCTGCTTGAAGTGCAGCGTGGTAGTTCCCAAGGCGGCGATAGACGTTACCCTTTGTACCATATACCCGCGTCAAGATACGTGGCGCCACCCCTTCTGGCTTCACCGTCGCGAGGTCAAGGTAGTACAAGCTGTTTTCCAGGTAGGCGAAATACTCTGCCCGGGCTTTGTCAGCTTCCATTCCCATCAAGTCATCCATCTGCTTGACCTTACGATACAGATCGGCAATCTCGCGCAACACAATGCCGTGAGCTGCGTTGATCTCCGCGGAATTGTCGATGAGGTATTGATTTTTGCGGAAATCGTTAAAGGACTCGATCGCCTCCCTTGCCTCACGCTTTGCAGCTTCCGCATCGGCCGCTGCAGCCTCGGCTTGAGCTGTCGCCTCTTCCGCCCTGGCGCGTGTGGCCATGAAAGTCTCAAGACCCTTGAATCCAAAGAATGCCAACAGAGCGCCCAGCGCAGCAATGAAGGAAAAGATCTTGTCATAACTCTCCTTCATCATGTCGACACGCTCTTTGGTCGCATCCAACGCCATCTTTGCCACGTCAGTGATCTTCACATCCCCACTTGACGGTGCCGCACTACTGTCGACTCGGGTACTCGGCGGCGCAGCAACTGCTGCAACCTGTGGGGCTTGGGAGACCGCCTTGCTCGGTGCTGTAGCCACTCGCAACGAAGAACTCTCCGCGAACGGCCAAAGCCTGATCACCGTGCCACTTGGTAGGGCAATTACAACGATCGCTGCGATGATGAAGTAAACAGGCAAGATATAGCCGATTACGTACCGAATCAGCCTAGCTGCCGCGAGCGCCCACCAGGGATAAACCACCGGCGGTGGGCGCCGAGTGGCACGTTTCTCGTTAGCGTCTTCATGTGGCGCCTGTGTTGCCTCGGTACTTTGCTTCTCCAAAGTATTCGATGCAGAGGTCGCCACTACTTCAAGCTTCAATTCTTGTTTGTCGGCTTCACTCATACCCTTTCCCACTTGTCGAATTGCCCCTCGGGTTAAACCGAAGGCACTTGTAACCGGTGACTCAAGCTATCGAGAATCGGTCCTGTCGTCCACTTTCAGAGCGGAGTCGCCGCTTAAGAAACGAAACAGGCGACGCAAGTGGCGTCGCCTGTACTTTCCTAGTATCCCGTCAAGTCACTCAACACTGAATGCTAAAGGCTGTCGCTCACTTCAATCCCAGCTCAACGCCCCACCCGTCTGATACTCAATAACCCGAGTCTCAAAGAAGTTCCGTTCCTTCTTCAGATCAATCATCTCGCTCATCCACGGGAACGGATTCTCCTCATTCGGGAACAGCTGATCCAACCCAATCTGCTGGCAACGACGATTGCAAATAAAGCGCAGATACGACTTAAACATCGGCGCATTCAGCCCCAGCACCCCACGCGGCATCGTGTCCTCAGCGTAGCGGTATTCCAGGTCAACAGCCTTCTTGAACAGCTCCGTGATCTCGGCCTTGAATTCAGCCGTCCAAAGATGCGGATTCTCCAGCTTGATCTGATTAATCAAGTCAATCCCAAAATTGCAGTGCAGCGACTCATCCCGCAGGATGTACTGATACTGCTCCGCCGCCCCAGTCATCTTGTTCTGCCGCCCCATCGCCAAGATCTGCGTGAAGCCCACATAGAAAAACAGCCCTTCCATGATGCAGGCGAACACGATCAGCGACTTCAGCAGCTTCTGGTCGTTTTCCGGCGTGCCGGTCTTGAACGACGGATCGGTCAGCGTGTCGATGAACGGGATCAGGAATTCGTCCTTGTCGCGGATCGACTGCACTTCGTGGTATGCGTTGAAGATCTCGGCTTCGTTCAGGCCCAGCGATTCAACGATGTACTGGTAGGCGTGCGTGTGGATGGCCTCTTCAAAGGCCTGGCGCAGCAGGTACTGGCGGCATTCCGGCGCGGTGATCTGGCGGTAGGTGCCCAGCACGATGTTGTTGGCGGCCAGCGAGTCGGCGGTGACGAAGAAGCCGAGGTTGCGCTTGATGATGCGTCGCTCGTCTTCGGTCAGGCCGTTGGGGTCTTTCCACGTCGCGATGTCGCGCGACATGTTGATTTCCTGCGGCATCCAGTGGTTGGCGCAGCCGGCCAGGTACTTTTCCCACGCCCACTTGTACTTGAACGGGACGAGCTGATTGACGTCGGTCGAGCCGTTGATGACGCGCTTGTCGGCGGCGTTGACGCGGCGATTGCTCTGCGCGGCGGCGGCGTTGGGGTTGTTGCCCAGGATGCCGGCTTGCGTGGCGCTCGGCGGCAGGACGCCTTGCTGGTCAGCGGTGGCAGCCGATGCAGCGAGTTGCAGGGCAGGCTGCGGTGCGGCCTGCGGGGTGGCTTGAACGTCGTCGTCCCAGCTCAGCATGATGTGGTTCTCCGTGATTCGATTGGGGGGCGCGGTGGTCAAAGATGACGGCTCACGTTGTGGTGGCGCCGGCCCTCTCCCCCGGCCCCTCTCCCGCTTGCGGGAGAGGGGAGCAAACCCCGGGGGTGGTTGGTTACTACGCTATGTCGCTACTGCGTGATTACTGGCAGGCTTCGCACTCTTCAAAGCCGGGGTCGCCCGGGCGCATCGTGCAGACCGCGCCTTCCGCTTCCGGCATGGCCGGGGCCGAGGCGGCGGCGGCATCCAGTGCCGAACCACCATCGCTGCCCGACGACACCGCATTCAGCGAACCACGCGACACAGTGGACTTCTCCACGTGCGTGGCAGCCATGGTGCGCAGGTAGTACGTGGTCTTCAGGCCGCGCAGCCAGGCCAGCTTGTAGGTGTCGTCCAGCTTCTTGCCCGAGGCGCCGGCCATGTAGATGTTCAGGGACTGGGCCTGGTCGATCCACTTCTGGCGGCGGCTGGCGGCTTCGACCAGCCAGGTCGGCTCGACTTCGAACGCGGTGGCGTAGATGTCGCGCAGGTCTTGCGGAATGCGGTCGATGCGCGACAGCGAGCCGTCGAAGTACTTCAGGTCGGCGACCATCACTTCGTCCCACAGGCCGCGTTCCTTCAGGTCGCGCACCAGGTAGTCATTGACCACGGTGAACTCGCCCGACAGGTTGGACTTGACGTACAGGTTCTGGAAGGTCGGCTCGATGCACGCGGACACGCCGATGATGTTCGAGATCGTGGCGGTCGGTGCGATCGCGATGCAGTTCGAGTTGCGCATGCCGTGCTGCTTGATGCGGGCGCGCAGGCTGTCCCAGTCCATGGTGCTCGACAGGTCCACGTCCAGGTAGCCGCCGCGCTCTTCGGCCAGCAGCTTGAGCGAGTCCTGCGGCAGGATGCCGCGGTCCCACAGCGAGCCGGTGTAGGTCTCGTAGCGGCCACGCTCTTCGGCCAGCTCGGTGGAGGCCTGGTAGGCGTAGTAGCACACGGCTTCCATCGAGGAGTCGGCGAACTTCACCGCGGCGTCGCTGGCGTACGGCGTGCGCAGCACGTGCAGGCAGTCCTGGAAGCCCATGATGCCCATGCCGACCGGACGGTGGCGCAGGTTGGAATTCTTGGCCTTCTCGACGGCGTAGTAGTTGATGTCGATGACGTTGTCGAGCATCCGCATGGCGGTGCGGATGGTCTTCTGCAGCTTGGCGTGGTCGAGCACGTACGAACCTTCGGCCTGCTTGGTCAGGTGGGCGACCAGGTTGACCGAGCCTAGGTTGCAGACGGCGATTTCGCTGTCATTGGTGTTCAGCGTGATTTCCGTGCACAGGTTGGAGCTGTGGACGACGCCGACGTGCTGCTGCGGGCTGCGGATGTTGCACGGATCCTTGAAGGTGATCCACGGGTGGCCGGTTTCGAACAGCATGCCCAGCATCTTGCGCCAGAGCTGCATGGCCGGGATCTTCTTGAACAGCTTCAGTTCGCCGCTTGCAGCCTTGGCTTCGTAGCCGAGGTAGGCCTGCTCGAACGCCTTGCCGACCTTGTCGTGCAGGTCCGGGCAGGTGGACGGCGAGAACAGCGTCCATTCGCCGTTTTCCATCACGCGCTTCATGAACAGGTCCGGAATCCAGTTGGCCGTGTTCATGTCGTGGGTGCGGCGGCGATCGTCGCCGGTGTTCTTGCGCAGTTCCAGGAATTCTTCGATGTCCAGGTGCCACGTTTCCAGGTAGGCGCAGACGGCGCCCTTGCGCTTGCCGCCCTGGTTCACGGCGACGGCGGTGTCGTTCACCACCTTCAGGAACGGGACCACGCCTTGCGACTTGCCGTTGGTGCCCTTGATGTGCGAGCCGAGCGCGCGCACGTTGGTCCAGTCATTGCCCAGGCCGCCGGCGAACTTGGACAGCAGCGCGTTTTCCTTGAGCGCTTCGTAGATGCCTTCCAGGTCGTCCGAGACGGTGGTCAGGTAGCACGACGACAGCTGCGAGCGCTGGGTGCCCGAGTTGAACAGGGTCGGCGTGGACGACATGAAGTCGAACGACGACAGCAGCTGGTAGAACTCGATGGCGCGCGCTTCGCGGTCGGTTTCGTTGAGGGCCAGGCCCATGGCGACGCGCATGAAGAATGCCTGCGGCATCTCGATGCGGGTCTCGTCGATGTGCAGGAAGTAGCGGTCATACAGCGTCTGCAGGCCCAGGTAGTTGAACTGGAAGTCGCGGCCGGCGTCCAGCGCGGCGCCCAGGCGGGCCAGGTCGAAGGTGGCCAGCTTCTCGTCCAGCAGCTCGGCCTTGATGCCGCGCGCGATGAATTTCGGGAAGTACTCGGCGTAACGCGTGGTCATTTCGGCCTGCGTCACTTCGGCGCCCAGGATTTCCTTGCGGATGGTGTGCAGCAGGATGCGGGCGGTGACCTGGCTGTAGTCCGGGTCCTTTTCGATCAGGGTACGCGCGGCCAGGATGGCGGAGTCGTACACCTGCGTCATCGGCACGCCTTCGTACAGGTTCTTGAGCGTTTCCTTGAGGATCGGCTCGGCGCTGACGGCCTTGCCCAGGCCGGCGCAGGCGGTGTCGAGCAGCTCGTGCAGGGCGACGATGTCCAGCGGCTTGGTCACGCCGCCGTCGGTCACGTTGACGCTGATGCCGCCTTCCTGCACGCGGGCCACGGCCTCGGCGCTGGCGCTGGCGCGTTCTGCCTTGCGCTTCTCGCGGTACAGCACGTAGGCGCGGGCCACTTCATGCTCGCCCGAGCGCATCAGCGCCAGTTCCACGTGGTCCTGCACGTCTTCGATATGGATGGCGCCGCCGTTGGGGCGGCTGCGCACCAGCGCACGCACCACGTTGTCAGTCAGTTGCTCGACGATCTCGCGCACACGCGCGGACGCGGCGCCCTGCCCGCCGTTCACGGCGAGGAAGGCCTTGGTCATGGCAACGGCGATCTTGGACGGCTCGAAAGCCACCACGGCGCCATTGCGACGAATGATCTTGTGATCCGGGTAGTTCGTATTGGCGGCGTTGGCGGGGGTCTGCTGCGCGGTCGGTGCGATACCGGCGGCGGCGCCACCCGTGGTGATTTCGTTCTGGGCCGTTTGCATGAGAACTCCTGTTTTTACCCTGGAAATAAGAGACAAAAGAGTCCCTGGCGAAATGCGGCGAAAAGAACGTCCCTCCCGGCGTGAAGTCGGGGGCGGACAGACTGCCTTTGCGTGGACATTTCGCCAGGGACTCTTGTGATTCGCTGGCCTTAGCGGGCGGTTTCGAGACGATGCACGAACTTCGTGATCCCTGACTCACCCTTGGGCCGGCTCCCCGGTTTGACTACTAGATATAGTGTGTGATGCGTGAAACTGGGCTAAGTATAGTGAAACGAATCCGAATGACCAGTCTTGACAAGCGCTTTTTCGGGGGCGGTGGCGCCGATGCGGCAACGCCACATGCCCGCAAGCCTAGTACTCGCAAGGGTTTTCGTCAGACCGTTCGCAACTGCACATTTCACAAAAATTTTTTTGATTGTTGCGACGTTGCGATAGCCCCACCCGGAGGTGGGGCATGTGCGCCGGAACGGGGCGCACGGGGATGGGGAATGAGGTTAAGGATTCGTCACCTGGCCAGCCGCGCCCGGGCACTGGTAGGGCAACATGCCCGGCGCCACGCCCGCCTGCCTGGCAAAGCGCGCCCAGTCGAAATGCGGGCCGGGATCGGTCTTGCGCCCCGGGGCGATGTCGCTGTGGCCGGCAATCGCGCGCACCGGGTAGGCGGCCAGCAGCGCGGGCACCAGCGCGGCCACGGTGTCGTACTGGGCCAGGGTGAACGGCAGGTCGTCGCAGCCCTCGATCTCGATGCCGATGGAAAAATCATTGCAGCGGGCACGGCCGAAGAAGTCTGACTGCCCGGCGTGCCAGGCCCGCTGCGTGCATGGGACAAACTGCACCAGCTCCCCCTCGCGGGTGACCAGGAAGTGCGCGGACACCTGCACCTGGTGGATGGTGGCAAAGAACGGGTGCTTGTTGGGATCGAGCCGGTTCTGGAAGAAGGCCTCGATGTCGCCGCTGCCGAACTGGCCAGGCGGCAGGCTGATGTTGTGCAGCACCACCAGGTCCACCGGCATGCCGGCCGGGCGCGCGTCGAAGTTGGGCGACGGCACGCGGCGCGCGGCGGGGACCCAGCCGTCGGCATCGGGCAGGTAGCGGTGCGCGGGCTTGGTCATGGCGTGCCCTCGCCTTCCACGGTGCTACGGTCGGCGGCGTCCATGGCTTCGCGGATGCCCAGTTGCTGGATGCGGTAGCGCAGCTGGCGCAGGTTCAGGCCCAGCAGCGGCGCGGCCGCGGTGCGGTTGAAGTTGGTCTGCGCCAGCGCCTGCAGGATCAGCTCGCGCTCCACGGCTTCCAGCCTGGCTTGCAGGTCGATCGGGAAGACGATGCCGCGGCAGGCGCGTTCGGCGGGATCGCCGGCGGGCTCGGGCTCGGGCGCGCTGGCCGGGGGCGGCTCTGCCGGGGCCGGCGCGGGCGCGGCGGCCGGCGGCACTGGCGCCCACATGCCTGCGGCGCCCCAGGGGGCGGAATAGTTGGTGGGCGCCATCGCCGGCGCCGGGGCATGCATCAGCCCGGCGCGCTCGGCGCCGGCGTCCAGCGGGCCCAGGTCGGCCAGCTCGATCTCTTCGCTCTCGGCAAAGGCGTAGGCGCGCTCCAGCAGGTTCTCCAGCTCGCGCACATTGCCGGGGAAGGGATAGGCCACCAGCCGTTGCAGCGCCGCCGGCGACAGCCGCCTGGGGCGCGGGTCGCCGTAGCGCACCGCCAGGTGGTCCAGGATGGCGTGCGCCAGCACCGGGATGTCTTCGCCGCGCTCGCGCAGCGTGGGCATGCGCAGCGCCAGCACGTTCAGGCGGTAGTACAAGTCCTGCCGGAACTGGCCGGCCGCCACCATCGCCGCCAGGTCCTTGTGGCTGGCGCACATCACGCGCACGTCGACGGCGTCTTCGCGGCTGGCGCCGATCTTGCGCACGCGGCGCTCCTGCAGCGCGCGCAGCAGCTTGACCTGCATCGGCAGCGGCAGGTCGGCCACCTCGTCGAGCAGCAGCGTGCCGCCGTTGGCGGACTGGAAGAAGCCGCCACGCTCCCCGTCGGCACCGGTGAAGGCGCCTTTGACATGGCCGAAGAACTCGGACTCCATCAGGTTCTCGGGGATGGCGCCGCAGTTGACGGCGATAAACGGATGCGCGGCGCGCCCGCTGGTGGCGTGGATGGCGCGCGCGGCGCGCTCCTTGCCGCTGCCGGATTCGCCGCTGATCACCACCGGCGCCATGCTGCGCGCCAGCCGCGACAGCGAGCGGCGCACCTCCTGCATGGCGGCGGAATGGCCAGGAAGCAGGGCGGCGGCGCGGTCTGCGGCCTGCTCGGCCGCGGCGGCTTCGGCATCGGTGCTGTCGCGCTGCTGGCGGCCCAGCGCGTTCAGCACCAGGCTGCGCAGCTGCTCCAGCGAGACCGGCTTGGCGATGTAGTCGAAGGCGCCGGCCTTGAGTGCTTCCACAGCGTTGTCGGCGCTGCCGTAGGCGGTGATGACCGCCACCGGGATGCGCTCCGGCGCGGCCGACAGCTGGCGCACGATCTCGATGCCCAGGCCGTCGCCCAGGCGCATGTCGGTCAACACCAGGCTGTAGCGGCCCTGCGCCAGCTTCTCGCGCGCCTCGGCGAGCGACCCGGCCAGCACCACGTCATGGCCCATGCGGCGGATCGAGATGTCCAGCAGCTCGCGCAGGTCGGCCTCGTCGTCGATGACCAGGATGGGATCGGGCGCTCGGGACATTCGGGGTGGCATGGGGTGGTGGCTGGGTTGGGACAGGTCAGGCGGCGGCCGCATCGGCACTCTCGATGCGCAGCGTCAGCACGAACGCCTTGGCCGGCAGTGTATCGCGCGCGGCGGCGGCAAGCATGCCGGTGCGCTCTAGCAGCGCCGGCAAGGCGATGGCGCCGTAGCGCACCTGGGCGTCATTGGCGCCGCACAGCTCGCGCGCCATGAACAGGCCCAGCCCGGTGCCCTGGGCGTTGCTGGTGAAGAACGGTTCGAACAGGCTGCGCTGGTGCTCGCGCGCCACTTCCGCGCCGTCGTTCCAGACGATCAGCTCGGCATGGTGCTGGTCCAGCGCATGCGCCAGCAGCCGGATCGAGCCCGGCAGCCGGCTGCAGTAGCGCCAGGCGTTGTCCAGCAGGTTGCCCAGCACCTGCTGCAGCTGCGAGGCGTCGAACACCACCGGCTGGGCCACGTCCACGGTCAGCCGGATGGCATTGGCGTTGATGTCGGCCCGGCCCGCCGGGCGGGTCTCGCCGGCGCGCGGGCGGCGCGAGCGCATTTCGGCGCGCCAGCGCTCGACGATCTCGGGCAGCGCCTGCGCCAGGTGCACGGTGCTGCGGCCGGTGCGCGGGCGGCGCGACATCTGCAGCACGTCTGACACCACCTGGTCCAGCCGGCGCACGTTGTCGTTGATGATGCGCAGCAGGCGGGCGTCGATATCGACGTCGGCGCCGCCATGGTCCTGCGCGCCGGGATCGCGCCGGCCAGAGTCGCCCAGCAGTTCGCTGGCCTGGCTGATCGCTGCCAGCGGGTTGCGGATCTGGTGAGCGATGCTGGCCACCAGCCGGCCCATGGCGGCCAGCTTTTCCTGCTGCACCTGCTCGGCGATGCGTTCCCAGCTTTCGATATGGACCAGCACGGTGTCGCGCATCTCGTTTCGCAACAGGGCCTCATCCTCCTGCGACCAGGCCATGGCCTCGTTCTGGGCGATGGCCAGGCGCAGGCGGCCGGCGGCTTCGGGCGACAGTTCGCTCCAGGCGGCAGTATCCAGCGTGGCCGGCACGGTGCGGCCATGCGCCATGGTCGAGCGCAATCCTGCCAGCCCCGGCAGCACAAAGCGCAGCCGCAGCCGGGTGTGCTGCATAGTGCCGTCGGCCAGCGCGGTGCCGGACGCCATCGGCAGCAGCTGCAGGATGCGCGGCACGTCGTCCTTGCTGTGCAGCCAGTCGCGCAGCATCTCCATCAGCGGCTGCAGGCGCGGGATGCGGCGCAGGTCGAACAGCACAGCTTCTCCGCCCTGACCTGCCGCGCCACCCAGCCGGCGCGAGTAGATGCGCTCATGCGGCTGCACGCCCAGCAGCACCACCGCCGCGGGGTTGGCGGCCACCACCGCGCCGTTGGCGCGCACCAGCATCACGCCGTCCTGCATGTCGTTGACCATCAGCCGGTTGACCAGCTGCTGCAGGCGCAGCTCCTGCTCGCGCGCCAGCGCCAGGCGCTCCTGCGCGAGCTGGCGGTTGGCCAGCATATACATCAGCAGCGCCGCGATCATGAACACCAGGCCGAACAGGCCCGAGCCCAGCAGCCCGGCATCGGCCTGGCGCAGCAGGATGGTGTGCATGAAGGGCCCGCTCATCACCACCAGCGCGGAGATCGACGCGGCAAACAACGCGAACAGCAGGCTAGTCAGTGCGCCGGCTTCCAGCGCCGGCAGCAGGAAGATCATGGCCAGGCCCTCGGCCTGCCCGCCCCGCCCCAGCACGCTGAAGACCAGCGCCAGCAGGGCCAGGTCGGCCAGCACCTGCACCCGCACGCGCAGGTGGAAGTGCCGGCGCCACAGCGTGCCGGCCAGCATCGCCACGGCAATGCCAAGATAGGGCACGGCGATGGTCATGGCCGCCGCGTGCTCGATGCCGCCCAGGCCCCCGAGGTCGAACGGCACGGGCGGGATCGCATTCGTGATGGCGGAGACGGATGCCGGCTCGCCGCGCCGCATCAGCGCAAAGCCGACCAGCAGCAGGCCCACGGCCACGCGGGTCCAGCAGAAATAGCGCAGCAGGCGCCAGTGGAAGTCAGGCGGTTCGGGCTGGCGCCACAGCTGGGCCAGGCCGCGCCAGGCGTTCAGCCGCTGCCAGCCCGACGACGCCGGCTCCGTCATGGGCGGGGGCCGCTGCTGCTGTCGCTGCCCTCGGCCCGGCTTTCGTCCGGCAGGTGGCTGCGGCGGCAGTAATGCAGGCCGCGCCAGGCAATGGCCTCGCCCTGCGGCAGGTGCACGCCGCACTGGGCGCACTGGACCATCGGTTCGGCGGTGGCGTCGGCCGGGCCGGCGGCGGCAGTGCGCTCGCTGGCCTCGCGGGCCTGGCGTGCGCGGTGTTCAGCCAGCCGGGCCTCGGCGCGGGCGCGCAGCCACCAGATGACGCCCAGCACCACGGCCAGCAGGATCAGGATACGTGCCATGGGGAATCAGAGGCGATGCAGGACGACTTCAATCACGAAACGGCTGCCGACATAGGCCAGCAGCAGGATGCCGAACGAGGCGATGACCCAGCGCAGCGCCACCTTGCCGCGCCAGCCGCGGAAGATGCGCCCGGCCAGGATGCCGCCGAACATGGCCCACGAGATCAGCGCGAACACCGTCTTGTGGTCCAGCCGGAAGGCGCGGCCGAACAGGTCTTCAGAGAACAGCAGGCCCGAGCCGATGGTCAGCGTCAGCAGCACAAAGCCGGCGCCGATCAGCCGGAACAGCAGCTTCTCCAGCGTCAGCAGCGGCGGCAGCAGGTCAAGCCAGCGGCCCAGCCATTCGCTGGGTTGCTGCTCCGGCGGCCGCGCCGGAGCGTGCCGGAAGCCATGCAGGCGCCGTTCGGCCAGCAGCATCAGGAAGGCATGGAACGCCGCCAGCGTGAACAGCCCGTAGGCCACGTTGGCGATGATGAAATGCAGCTTGAACAGCGGCCGCGCCGCGTAGCCCAGGATCTGCGAGCCGGGGAAGGCCAGCGGCATCAGGCTGGCCACCAGCGCCACCGGGATCACGATCAGGCCCAGGCCCGCCAGCGAGAAGAAGAAGCTTTCTATCCAGTAGATGCCCACGCCCAGCCACAGCATGGCCGACAGCGCAAAGGCAAAGCCGAACATCATGCGCTCGGCCGGGAAGATGGTTTCATGCAGCAGCATGCCGTGGCTGGCCAGCGCCGCCAGCATCAGCACGTGCCACCAGGCCGGGCGCCCTTCGCCGTGCGCGCCGCCCGCCGGGGGGATGGGGCCGCCGCCGGCCACCAGCACGGCCGAGCTCGCCCCCCCTGCCGGGCCGGCAGCGGTGGCAACGCGTGGGTGGCGCGTGGCCCAGCCGTGAAAGGCCAGGCCGCAATAGAGAAGTGCCGTCAGGGCATACAGTACAATGACCATTTACGCAGTTTACCTTAGTGCCCACGGACGGTGGCGGCCCGCTTGAACCGGTGTAACCGGTGTTCCAGGTCCGCCCCGTGTGCAAGACTGCCTCCGATTTCAGCCCCGAGCCCTGCTCCGACTTCTCCCCCGATTCCTGCCATGCTGGACAATCTCACTCAACGCCTGGCGCGTGTGGTCAAGACCATGCGCGGCGAGGCGCGCCTGACCGAGGCCAACACCGCCGAGATGCTGCGCGAAGTGCGCCTTGCCATGCTCGAAGCCGACGTGGCGCTGCCGGTCGTGCGCGAATTCGTTGCCCGCGTGAAGGAAAAGGCCATGGGCGAGGAGGTTGTCAGCAGCCTCACCCCGGGCCAGGCCCTGGTCGGCGTGGTCCAGCGCGAGCTGACCGCCGTGATCGGCGGCGCCGACGCGGCCAGCGGCAACAACAAGGAAGCCGAGCTGAACCTGGCCGTGCAGCCGCCCGCCATCATCCTGATGGCCGGCCTGCAGGGCGCCGGCAAGACCACCACCGTGGGCAAGCTGGCCAAGTGGCTCAAGGAAAACAAAAAGAAGAAGGTGCTGACGGTCTCGTGCGACGTCTACCGCCCCGCCGCTATCGCCCAGCTGAAGACGGTTTCCGAGCAAGTCGGCGCTGACTTCTTCCCGTCGCAGCCGGACCAGAAGCCGGCGGACATCGCCCGCGCGGCGGTGGACTGGGCGCGCAAGCACTACCACGACGTGCTGATCGTCGACACGGCCGGGCGGCTCGGTATCGACGAGCTGATGATGCAGGAAATCGCCGCCCTGCACGCCGAGCTGAAGCCCGCCGAAACCCTGTTCGTGGTCGATGCCATGCTGGGCCAGGACGCGGTCAACACCGCCAAGGCCTTCAACGACACCCTGCCGCTGACCGGCGTGGTGCTGACCAAGCTGGACGGCGACGCGCGCGGCGGCGCGGCGCTGTCGGTGCGCCATATCACCGGCCGCCCGATCAAGTTCGTCGGCGTCGGCGAGAAGCTGGACGGCCTGGAGCCCTTCTACCCCGACCGCATGGCCCAGCGCATCCTGGGCATGGGCGACATCCTCGCGCTGGTCGAGGAAGCCCAGCGCGGCGTGGACATGGAAGCGGCCGAGAAGCTGGCCAAGAAGATCAAGAAGACCGGTGACTTCGACCTGGAAGACTTCAAGGCCCAGATCGGCCAGATGAAGAAGATGGGCGGCCTGGGCAGCCTGGTCGACAAGCTGCCGGCGCAGTTCGCCCAGCAGGCGCAGGGCGCCAACATGGACCAGGCCGAGAAGCAGGTGGCCCGCATGGAAGGCATCATCAACAGCATGACGCCGACCGAGCGCGCCAAGCCCGAGTTGATCAAGGCCAGCCGCAAGCGCCGCATTGCCGCGGGCGCCGGCGTGCCGGTGCAGGAAGTGAACCGCCTGCTCAACCAGTTCGACCAGATGCAGTCCATGATGAAAAAGCTCAAGGGCGGCGGCATGATGAAGATGATGCGCCAGATGGGCGCGATGAAGGGCGGCATGAAGGGCCTCTTCAACCGCTAGAATCCGTCCGTCGCACCCCGACTTGCCTCCCCCGCAAAAGAACAGGAAAGACATCATGATGAGCGCCGTACAGGCCCGCGAGCTGTGGGCCAACTCCGAAGAAATCGTCTCCGCCGCGGAAGTCCAGGAGTCGCTGGACCGCATGGCCACGGAAATCACCGCCAAGATGGGCGATGCCTTCCCGCTGGTGCTGTCGGTGATGGGCGGCGCGGTGGTCTTCACCGGCATGCTGCTGCCCAAGCTGGCCTTCCCGCTGGAGTTCGACTACATCCATCTCTCGCGCTACAACAACAAGACCGTGGGCGGCGAGATGCAGTGGCGCGTGGCCCCGCGCGAGTCGGTCAAGGACCGCGTGGTGCTGGTGCTGGACGACATCCTGGATGAAGGCGAGACCATGGCCGCGATCCGCGAGCGCATCATGGACATGGGCGCCAAGGAATTCCATGCCGCGGTGCTGTGCGAGAAGACGCTGACCAAGATCAAGCCCATGCATCCGGACTTCTGCGGCTTTGCCGTGCCGGACCGCTATGTGTTTGGGTGCGGCATGGATGCCAAGGGCTACTGGCGTAACTTGGACTCGATCCGCGCGCTGGTGTGATTTAGGTCGCCTCTCGGTTTGCTCCCTCTCCCGCAAGCGGGAGAGGGAGCACACAATCGGTTCATGGGGAGGGGAGCAACCCCATTGGTCAGGCCTGGTGCGGCGCCAGGATCGGCCACAACGAGGCCAGCAGCAGCAAGGCCATGCCGATATTGAACGCGCGCAGCACCCGCGGACGCGCCAGCCAGCGCCGCAGCGCCGAGCCGCACAGTGCCCACATCGCCACGCTGGGCAGGTTCACCACCCCGAAGATCCCCGCCAGCAGCAGCACGTTGAGCCACAGGTTGCCGTGCAGCACGTAGGTACTGCACGCGCCCACCGCCATCACCCACGCCTTGGGATTGACCCACTGGAATGCCGCCGCGGCCCAGAAGCCCATCGGCCGCGCCACCTGCTGGTCCTGCACGCCGTCGGCGGTGGCCAGCTTCCACGCCAGCCATATCAGGTAGACCGTCGCCACCACGCGCAGCACCTGCCAGGTCCACGGGAAGGCGTGAAACATTGATCCCAGCCCCAGCCCGACCAGCCCCACCATCAGCGCAAAGCCAATGCTGACACCGAGCAGGTGCGGCACCGTGCGCACAAAGCCGAAGTTCACGCCCGAGGCGAGCAGCATCGTGTTGTTGGGACCAGGGGTGATCGACGACACCAGCGCAAAGCCGGCAAAGGCGGCGAAGACACCGGTTCCGGCGGCGAGTTGGGATACTTCCATGACTGACTCCAGGGCATTCGGGGAATCAGTCTACGGTCAGCCAACGGTACAGTACCGGTACACTTTGATGAAAATACGCCGATACAGGGATCCGCCGGCCGCCGGTCAGCTTGCTTCGGGCTGATGGACTTGCGCACCAGTGAAACGCGCAGCTTTCACCGCCAGCGGCTGCTGCGGATCGTTTGCCTTGATCGCGCTCTGCGTCAGCGTCGCGGCCAGGCCGGGCGCGGCCTGCAATGCTTCCAGGTAGCGGAAGGCCGACGCCATGTCGCGCGCCTCCAGCTCGATGCTGGCCGCGCGTTTCGGCGGCCTGGATATCCACCGTGGTCAGGGCCATGTCTGATGTCAGCGCGGCACCGATCGCATCGGCCAGCACCACGTAGTCGGTGCCGTGCACGCGCACCGGCAGCACCCCGCGCGCCAGCGCATCGGGCAGCGGCAGCGCGTCGAAATGCCAGTTGCCTTCCAGCTGCTGCGGCGCCAGCGGCGTCAGTCGGGCGGACCGCAGGTGCCCAAGGAGGCGGATGCGCAAGCCTGGATGCCGGCGCAGTAGCAACCCGGGCCGGCGCGGCGGGCGCAAACCCGCCGCGCATTGTCCTGCCAAACACATGGCCGCCGATGCGGCGGCGAAGCGACCCCCACCCCACACCATGCACCTGTCACCGCTAGCCCAACTTCTGATTGCGCACCTTGGCGACCTGGGCAGCCAGTGCGGCCTGTCCCGCACCGCCAGCCAGATCCTGAGCCTGCTCTATATCGCCGCGCGGCCGCTGAATGCCGACGAGATCGCGCAGGCGCTGAGCCGCTCGCGCTCCAATATCAGCGTGGGGTTAAGGGAACTGGACTCCTGGAACCTGACCCGCCCTTCCCAGGCTGATGTCCCGCGCGACCGGCGCGAATACCTGCGCGTTCCCGCCGATGTCTGGGTCAGCTTCCGCACCCTGGCCGCCGAGCGCAAGCGCCGCGAGATCGACCCGGCACTGCGCGCCCTGCGCGCGCTGCGGCAGGAAGCCGGCGCGGCTGAGGACGCCCCCACCTGCTGGCGCGCATCGATGCGCTGCTGGAGTTGCTGACGCTGCTCGGCGGCTGGATGCACGGCATGCAGCGGCTGGACGATGAGGCCCTGCGGCGCGTATTGCGTCACGGCGCCGCGCCGGAGCCGCCGTGACGCTCAGCGGGCAGCGTGCCAGGCCACGGCCAGCGCCAGCAGCCACAGCACGGCGCCGGTCAGCCGCTCCACCCACCGCACCGAGCGTCCGAAGCGCGCCGCCACCGCCGGATGCCCGATGCCATGCGCCACCAGCAGGTCCCAGCCCAGCACCACGGCAAACATCCATGCGCCGTAGGCGAGCTGCACCGCGGGCGGGGTGCGGCTGGCGGCCAGCACCGAGAACAGGCTGGCATAGAACAGCCCGTTCTTGGGATTCAGGACGGCGGAAAGGAACCCGCTGGCCAGCTGGGCGAGCCACGGCGCGGGCGCGGCGCGCGCGGTGCCGTCCGCCGCGGGAATGGCCACGTCGCCACTGGCGCGCAGCAGCCGCCAGCCCAGCCATGCAAGGTAGGCGCAGCCCGCCCACTGCAACGCCGCGAACAGCAGCGGATAGTCGCGCATCGCGGCAAACCCGGCCAGCGCCAGGCCGATAAAGACACCATTGCCGAGCGCGATGCCCAGGCATACGCCGCTGGCACGCCGTGGCCCGTGCACCAGCGCGCTGCGCACCACCTGGAAAAAGTCCGGCCCCGGGCTGAGCAGCGCCAGCGCATGCGCGCCAGCCACCATGGCGAACTGCTGCCAGGGCAGCGCGCGCGTGCCGAGATCGAAAGACATGTCCATGCGACCCTCCGTGAAGAGCCAGCAGTGTCGTGCGCGGGGATGCGAGCGGTCTTGAAGAAAGTTGCTGTGGCGGCAGGCCAGGTCAGGCAGCGCGCTGGTAGCCGCGCGGCGTCATGGCCACGCGCTGCTTGAAGGCGCGCTGGAAGTGGCTCTGGTCGGCAAAGCCCAGCATCAGCGCCACCTCGGCCAGCGCCGCGCCCTGCCGCAGCAGGCGGCGCCCGTGCTGGATGCGAAGGTCGAGCTGGTAGGCGTGCGGCGTCATGCCGGTCTCGGCGCGGAAGGCACGGATCAGGTGGTAGCGGCTCAGGCCGCAGGCGTGCGCCAGTTCGGCCAGCGGCAGCCGTTCGGCGTGGCGTGCGCGCAGCAGCTCGCACAGTTGCGACACCCGTGCGGAGACGGCGGCGGGCGCCGGCATTGTCTGCGTGGCCGCGCCGGTATCGATGGCGGCATGCAGGTCGCCGATGAAGGCAACCAGCGCGGCCTCCTTCTCGACGCTGTCCGCAGCCGAGAACAGCGCGCGGTTCAGCCCGCAGACCAGCCCGTAGACCGGAGGCGACTCCGTCACGCACGCCGGCAGCGCGGTCCGTGCCGCGCCGTCCTCATCCAGCACGGAGGCGACCCACGCCGGATCGAAATGCAGCATCTGGTAGCTCCAGCGCCCGTCCGGCACCGGATTGCAGGCATGCACCTGGCCCGCCGGGATCACCACCACCGCGCCGGGCCCGATCAGCGCCGCTTCGTCGCCGCAGGCAAAGCGGCTGGTGCCGCTGTCGACGGCGCCGACCGACAAGGTGGGATGGGTATGCGGCAGGTAGCCGGCGCTGCTGTGGCTGGCGCGCCGGCTTTCGGCGAACGCCAGCGCGGGATCGGCCCACCAGCGGGTGGCCGCAGGCGCGGCCATGGGGTGGCTCACCCCTCGCTGCGGTACGGGCGTTCGCGCAGCCATTTGGTGGCGATCCACTTTTCGCCGGATGCCACCGGCAGGCCGGCGTGCAGCGTGCGTTCATCCAGCGTGCCGTCGGGCAGCAGGTAGCTGAAGTACACCGCGTTGCCCTTGACCGGCGCCACCTCCAGCCCCACGCGCGGGAACGCGGTGGCGCCGCCCGCCTCGGGCGTGTTCAGGTAGATCACCAGGGTGGCGATGCGCTGTCCGCCGACGGACAGCTGGCGCGCCTCGCCCGGGCGCTGCGGGTTGAAGTAGTCGAAGTGCGGCTGGTATTCGCCGCCGGGCTTGTAGTTGAGGATCTGCAGCCCTTCGCCGTGCTCGGCGGGCACGCCGGTGACGGCGGCGATGCGTGCCTCGATGCGCGCGATCAGGGCGTGCTCGGCCACCTGGAACATCGCGCCCATGCTGGTGCGGGCGTCGATCAGGTTCTCGTCGCCGGTATCGGGGTTGACCACAGGCGAGCGCGCCAGGCGGCCGCGCGACAGCGCCACCAGGGCATCGCACTCGTCGTCGGTCAGCAGTTGCTGGAACAGCTGGACCTGCGGCGACGCCAGCCGGAACAGGATCGGGACCTGGCGGTCGCCGCCATCGGCCGCGTAGACCGCGGGCGTGCCGGCGGCAGCCGCAGGGCGCGCCGGCGCAGGCCGGGCCGGGGCGGCACCACCGGCGTCTTGTGCAAAGGCCGCGGCCACGGCCTGGCGGGCAAAGGCGTCGTCATAGCCCGAGCGCAGCATCGACAACACCAGCGCATCGGCGGCAAAGCCCTGGGCGATATGCCGGGCCAGCCATTGTTCAAGTTCGGGCGAGGATTCGGTGTAGCCGGTCTTGCCGCCGGCAACGGAGGCTTCGCGGATCATGACGGATTGGTGGCGACGCGTTGCGACGAGAACGGGTTGCGGGCAGGCGGCTCGGACACCGGCGCGCGCGGGCGCGACGGCGCGATCTCGGGGTCGCCGGCAACGGTAACCGTGGCTTCGGAATACTGCCAGCGCTTCCACGCCGCCAGCACCGCGTTCGGGTATTCGGGGCGGCCGCGGCTGCCGTTGTAGCGGCCCAGCGCCAGGTACAGGTCGCCCTGCTCGCGGTCCAGGTAGTAGCGCAGGATGGTGCAGCCGTAACGCAGATTGCTCTGCAGGTGAAACAGCTTGCGCGGGTCGCTGTCGCCGATGGCGCGCACCCAGAACGGCATCACCTGCATCAGCCCGCGCGCGCCGGCCGAGCTGATCGCGTACTTGCGGAAGTTGCTCTCGACCTGGACCAGGCCCAGCACCAGCGCGGGCTCCAGCCCGGCGCGCTTGGCCTCGTAGTAGGCCACCTCGATCAGTTCCACGCGCACCTGCGGCTCGGGGATGCGCGAGGCCAGGCGGGCGGACATCTCGCCCAGCCATTTCAGGTAGGCCAGGCGCTCGCCGCCGGACGCAAATACCGGCCGCGTGGGCCGGTCATCGGCAATGGCGGCGGCCAGCGCGCCGCGCACGGAATCGGCGAGGTCTTCTTCCTTCTGCGCGCCGGCGTGGGCTGCCATGGCCGCGACGGCCAGCAGCAGCCCGCCCGCGCAGCGGCGGGCGGCACCGGTCATGCCGCGGGCGGCGCGCATGGGGCTCAGTTCGCCAGCTGGCTGCGCACGTGGCCGACCACGTCGGCCACGCTGACGGCGGTGGCCTGCGCGTCGCGCCGGCCCTGGTACTCGACCTTGCCTTCCTTCAGGCCGCGGTCGCCCACCACCACGCGGTGCGGCACGCCGATCAGCTCCCAGTCGGCAAACATCACGCCCGGGCGCTCGCCGCGGTCGTCCAGGATGACGTCCACGCCGGCGGCCAGCAGCTCGGCATGGATGCGGTCGGCCTCGGCCTTGACGGCTTCGGAGCGGTCGTAGCCCACCGGGCAGATCACCACCGCGAACGGCGCGATCGCGGCCGGCCAGATGATGCCGCGTTCATCGAAGTTCTGCTCGATCGCCGCGCCCAGGATACGGGTGACGCCGATGCCATAGCAGCCCATCTGCATCGGCTGGGTCTTGCCGTTCTCGTCCAGGAAGGTGGCGTTCATCGATTCCGAGTAACGCGTGCCCAGCATGAACACATGGCCCACCTCGATGCCGCGGCAGATTTCCAGCGTGCCCTGGCCGTCCGGCGAGGCGTCGCCGGCGACCACGTTGCGCAGGTCGGCCACGATCGGCTCGGGCAGGTCGCGGCCCCAGTTGACGCCGGTGTAGTGGTAGTCGCGATAGTTGGCGCCGCAGACGAAATCGCTCATGTTGGCGACGGTGCGGTCGGCCACCACCTTGACCGGCTTCTTCATGTCGATCGGGCCCAGGTAGCCCGGCGGCGAGCCGAACGCGTCGACGATCTCGTTCTCGGTGGCAAAGCGGAAGTCGGCCAGGCCCGGCACCTTGGACGCCTTGACCTCGTTCAGTTCGTGGTCGGCGCGGATCAGCAGCAGCCAGATCTCGGCGCCCGCTTCGGTGTCCTTGGCCAGCACGATCGACTTGACGTTGCGCTCCAGCGGGATGTTCAGGAATTCCGCCACCTGCTCGCACTTGACCTTTTCCGGGGTGAAGGTCTTGACCAGGTCTTCCTTGGGCGCGGCGCGCTCGGCCAGCAGGGGCAGCGCCTCGGCGGCCTCCATGTTGGCGGCGTAGTCCGAGGTCGGGCAGTAGACGATGGCGTCTTCGCCGGTGTCGGCGATCACATGGAACTCATGCGAGCCCGAGCCGCCGATGGCGCCGTTGTCGGCCGCCACGGCGCGGAATTCCAGGCCAAAGCGGCGGAAGATGCGCACGTAGGCATCGTACATGTTCTCGTACGACTTGCGCAGGCCGTCCGTGTCGCGGTCGAAGGAATAGGCATCCTTCATGGTGAACTCGCGCCCGCGCATGATGCCGAAGCGCGGCCGGCGCTCGTCGCGGAACTTGGTCTGGATCTGGTAGAAATTGACCGGCAGCTGCTTGTAGCTGCGGATTTCCGAGCGGGCGATGTCGGTCACCACCTCTTCCGAGGTCGGCTGGACCGCGAAATCGCGCTCATGGCGATCCTTCAGGCGCAGCAGCTCGGGGCCCATCTTGTCCCAGCGGCCGGTTTCCTGCCACAGCTCGGCCGGCTGGATCACCGGCATGGACAGCTCCACCGCGCCGGCGCGGTTCATTTCCTCGCGCACGATGTTCTCCACCTTGCGGATCACGCGCAGCCCGATCGGCATGTAGTTGTAGATCCCGGCGCCCAGCTTCTTGATCATGCCGGCGCGCATCATCAGCTTGTGCGAAACGATTTCCGCGTCGGCGGGCGCTTCCTTGAGGGTGGAAATGAAGAATTGCGAGGCTTTCATCCGTAATTTCTCTCTGGGCCGCCGGGTTCGGGAAAATCCGTCCCGGCAAAATCCGGGGGCCGGCGGCGCTGAATTGTGGGCACGCGCCTGAAACTGCCCTTCCGCTCGGGGAAAACCAGCATCCCCCGGTCCGGGCCCGGCTGCGCGCTTCCTTTATAATCAGCGTAATTCTAAAGGATTCGAGGTGCAGTCATGCTCGATCGTGAAGGCTTTCGCCCGAACGTCGGCATCATCCTCCTCAACGCACGAAACGAGGTTTTCTGGGGCAAGCGAATCGGCGAACACTCCTGGCAGTTCCCGCAAGGTGGCATCAAGTACGGCGAAACGCCTGAACAGGCCATGTACCGCGAACTGCATGAGGAAATCGGCCTGCTTCCGGAGCACGTCAGGATCGTCGGTCGCACGCGCGACTGGCTGCGTTACGAGGTGCCGGACAAGTTCATCCGCCGCGAGATCCGCGGCCACTACAAGGGCCAGAAACAAATCTGGTTCCTGCTGCGCATGGCCGGCAGGGACTGTGACATCCATCTGCGTGCCACCGAGCACCCTGAATTCGACGCCTGGCGTTGGAGTCATTACTGGGTGCCGCTGGAGGCGGTGATCGAGTTCAAGCGCGATGTCTACCAGCTGGCGCTGACGGAGTTGTCACGCTTCCTGAACCGGCACGCGCGTGTGCCGCTGAGTCCCTATGGCACACACGGCACGCACGGCCCCCACGGCATGCATGGCCGGCATGGCGGGCCGCGCAGCCAAGCGCTCAGCCGTGCCCAGCAGGCACAGCAGGCCGACGCCGACTGCAATGCCGAGGCCGCGCACGCGACCGAGCACGATTCACCGGCAACGCCGGTTTCCACCTCACGGAGCACTGATGACTAGTTTCACCGGCCTGGGCCGCCGCCGCGGCCTGACCGCTGCCGGATTGCTGATTGCCGCGGCCAGCCTTGCGCTGGCCGGCTGCAAGACCACCGGCAAGGAGATGGCGGAGGAAGAAAGCACCTGGCTCAACCCGTTCGCGCCCAAGACCTTTGAAGAGGCCAAGGCGATGCTGCCGGCACCACCGCAGGACGCCAACCTGATCCCGTTCTCGGTGGCGGGCACCGGCTCGCTGTCGTTCGCGGTGGACGGCAAGTCGGTCTCGGTCGGCAAGGACAACGTGGTGCGCTACACGGTCGTCACCACCAGCCAGAGCGGCGCGCGCAACGTGACCTTCGAAGGCCTGCGCTGCGATGCGTTCGAGCGCAAGCTCTACGCCACGCTGCCCAGGGGCGCGACGGATTGGGTGCCCAACAGCAGCGACTACGGCGAGACCTGGCACCGCATGGAGACTGGCGTGCGCAATGCCTATGCCGCCACGCTGGCGATCGATTTCTTCTGCGAGGGCCGTACTGTGGCCGGCACCGCCGACGCCATGGTGCGCGACCTGCAATCGCGCGCGCCGCGCAAGCGCTGAAGCGCGCAGCGTCGACATAAAAAAACGGCGGGACTGCCTGGCAGCCCCGCCGTTTTTATTTGCGCCCGGCCTGTACGCCCGTCAGACCAGCACCAGGTTGTCGCGATGGATCAGTTCGGGCTCGTTCAGGTGCCCCAGCACGGACTCGATCTCGGACGAGGGCTTGCGCGCGATCAGCCGCGCCTCGGCGCTGGAATAGTTGGTGATGCCGCGCGCCACCTCCTTGCCCTGCGCGTCGACGCACGCGATCACCTCGCCGCGGGCGAACTCGCCCTGCACTTCCGTCACGCCGATCGGCAGCAGCGACTTGCCGCCGCTGGTGAGCTTCTCGACCGCGCCGTTGTCGATCACGACCCGGCCGCGCAGCTGCAGGTGGTCGGCCATCCATTGCTTGCGCGCCGTGAGCCGCCCGGTCGGCGCCAGCAGCTGGGTGCCGATGGCCTCGCCCGCGGCCAGGCGCTCCAGCACATTGGCCTCGCGCCCGGAGGCGATGGTGGTGTGGGCGCCGGACTTGGCCGCGCGCTTGGCCGCCAGGATCTTGGTCAGCATGCCGCCGCGCCCGATCGACGTGCCGGCGCCGCCGGCCATGGCTTCCAGCTCGGGGGTGCCGGCCAGGGCCTCGTCCACGAACTGCGCGGCCGGATCCTTGCGCGGGTCGGCGGTGTACAGGCCGCGCTGGTCGGTCAGGATCACCAGCGCGTCGCCTTCGATCAGGTTGGTCACCAGCGCGCCCAGCGTGTCGTTGTCGCCGAACTTGATTTCGTCGGTGACCACGGTGTCGTTCTCGTTGATGATCGGCACCACGCCCAGGGACAGCAGCGTGAGCAGGGTCGAGCGGGCGTTGAGGTAGCGTTCGCGGTCGGCCAGGTCGGCGTGGGTCAGCAGCACCTGCGCGGTGCGGATGCCGTAGCGGTCGAACTGGCTCTCATAGACCTGCGCCAGGCCCATCTGGCCGACGGCGGCGGCGGCCTGGAGCTCATGGATTTCCTTCGGGCGGCGCACCCAGCCCAGGCGCTGCATGCCTTCGGCGATGGCGCCGGAGCTGACCAGCACCACTTCCTTGCCGGCCACGCGCAGCTTGGCGATCTGGGCCGCCCAGCGGGCGATGGCGTCGTGGTCCAGCCCCTTGCCGTCGTTGGTGACCAGGCTGGAGCCGACTTTGACGACGATGCGCTTTGCCTGCGCGATGACCGATTGCATGACGGGAATCCTGTCTCCCGGGCAGCCGGCGGCGGGCGCCGCGCCCGAATTGTCCGTGGGTATTCTTCTGTGGTGGGGCGCCAGCGGCGGCCCCGGCTTATGCCTCGCCCGGCCCCTGGTCGACGTTGTGCAGGCGCTCGTCCAGCCGGATGTCCGGCTCGGCCAGCGCCGCGGCTTCTTCGGCCTTGATCGCCTGCAGGTGGTCCTTGATCGCGTAGATCAGCTCGCGGCAGCCTTCGCCGGTCAGCGCCGAAATCTGGAACACCGGCCCCTTCCACTTGTAGCGCTTGATGAAATCCTTCACGCGGGCCGCGCGCTCGTCCTCGGGAACCACGTCGAGCTTGTTCAGCACCAGCCAGCGCGGCTTGTCGTACAGGGTTTCGTCGTACTTCTTCAGCTCGTTGACGATGGCCTTGGCCTCGGACACCGGGTCGACTGCCTCGTCGAACGGTGCCAGGTCGACGATATGCAGCAGCAGGCCGGTGCGCTGCAGGTGGCGCAGGAACTGGTGACCCAGGCCCGCGCCTTCGGCCGCGCCTTCGATCAGGCCGGGAATGTCGGCAACCACGAACGATTGCTCATGGTCCACGCGCACCACGCCCAGGTTCGGGTGCAGGGTGGTGAACGGATAGTCCGCCACCTTCGGGCGCGCGTTGGAGATATGCGAGATAAAGGTCGACTTGCCGGCGTTGGGCATGCCCAGCAGGCCGACGTCGGCCAGCACCTTGAGCTCGAGCTTGAGCATGCGGCGCTCGCCCGGCTTGCCGTCCACCTGCTGGCGCGGCGCGCGGTTGGTACTGGACTTGAAATGCAGGTTGCCCCAGCCGCCCATGCCGCCTTCGGCCAGGCACACGCGCTGGCCGTGCTCGGTCAGGTCGGCGATGACTTCGCCAGTGTCCATGTCGGTGATCAGCGTGCCCACCGGCATGCGCAGCGTGATGTCCTCACCCGCCGCGCCGTAGCAGTCGGAGCCGCGGCCGTTCTCGCCGTTGCGGGCCACGTGCTTCCTGGCGTAGCGGAAGTCGATCAGCGTATTGATGTTGCGGTCCGCCACGGCGAACACGCTGCCGCCGCGGCCGCCATCGCCACCATCCGGGCCGCCGAAGGGCACAAACTTCTCGCGCCGGAACGAGGCGCTGCCATTGCCGCCGTTGCCGGCGATGGCTTCGATTCGGGCTTCGTCTATGAACTTCATGATGATGGGTTTCCGTGATGGATCGGCGGATCAGCGGCTGGAAGCCTCCAACCGGGCTGGCGAACTGACATTGTCGCCAGAAAAGAAAAGGCCCCGCAAGCGTTGCGGGGCCTTCATCCTGCAAAGGCTGTTATCAGGCCGCCGGAACGACGCTGACTTGCTGCTTCTTGGCAGGGCCCTTGACGGCGAACTGCACGTGGCCGTCCACCAGGGCAAACAGCGTGTGGTCCTTGCCCACGCCGACGTTGTCGCCGGCATGCACGCGGGTACCGCGTTGGCGGATGATGATGCCGCCGGCGTTGATGGCCTGGCCACCAAACACCTTCACGCCCAGACGCTTCGATTCGGAATCACGGCCGTTCCGCGTGGAACCGCCGCCTTTTTTCTGTGCCATGTCTTACTCCTGTCGCTTTACCTGGTTACGCTCGATCGATCAGGCAACGATCGCTTCGATGCGCAGTTCGGTGTAATTCTGACGATGGCCCTGACGCTTCTGGTAGTGCTTGCGACGGCGCATCTTGAAGATCTTCACTTTGTCGTGACGACCTTGGGAGATAACGGTAGCCTTGACGGAAGCCCCGCTAACCAGCGGCGTACCAAACTTGATTTGGTCGCCGGCGCCCACTGCGAGCACCTGGTCGAGCGTGATTTCTGCGCCAATGTCTGCCGGTATCTGTTCTACTTTCAGTTTTTCGCCAGCAGCAACCTTGTATTGCTTGCCGCCGGTTTTTACGACCGCGTACATTGTCGAACCTCTCGGATGTGAATAAAACGCCGTATGCCGGCACTGGCGCACCCTGCGCGGCCGGTCAATCGCACGGCCTGGCGCCTGGATGGGCTCAGTGCGGCCCGGTTATCTCCCGCCGGTCAGAACCCGCAAAGCGAGCGCAGCTACCGGAGGAAACCGGGAATTGTAAACGAGATCCGGGAAAAGGGCAAAGAAAACAGGCACATAGCCTGTGTGCGGCGGCATCGCCACAATGGGGCCGCGCCCTGGCTCAGGTCAGGTCGGCGAGCAGGAATCCCGCCAGTGCAGCAAACGCCACCCAAAGGGCGGTGCGGCGCAGGTGGCGGCGAGGCACGGGCTTGTTCATGGCTGCATTATAGTTGCGCGCCTTGCGAACACCCTGAGCGCATACCCTGAGCGCGAATCTTTAGAAACGCGCCATACGTAGAACGCTACGCGCATCGCATATAATCGTCCGGTTTTGCGTAACGGTGATCATCTTGTCCCAGTCTTCCGCCACTGCCTTGCTTGCCCCGGTCGCTGCAGACATGCGCGCGGTCGATGCTGTTATCCGCCAGCGGCTGTCTTCTGAAGTCCCCCTGATCGAGCAGATCGGCGAATACATCATCGGTGCCGGCGGCAAGCGCCTGCGCCCGGTGATCCTGCTGCTGACAGCGCGCGCGATGGGCTACGACGGCAACCGCCACCATGAGCTGGCCGCCGTGGTGGAGTTCATCCACACCGCCACCCTGCTGCACGACGACGTGGTCGACGAGTCCGAGCTGCGGCGCGGGCGCGATACCGCCAATGCCGTGTTCGGAAACGCCGCCAGCGTGCTGGTGGGCGACTTCCTCTATTCGCGCGCGTTCCAGATGATGGTCGATGCCGGCAGCATGCGCATCATGGAGATCCTGTCCAACGCGACCAACGTGATCGCCGAGGGCGAGGTCCTGCAACTGCTGAACATGCACGACCCCGACGTCACCGTCGAACGCTACCTGCAGGTGATCCGCTACAAGACCGCCAAGCTGTTCGAGGCCGCAGCGCAACTCGGCGCCGTGCTGGCCGGCGCCGACGCCCAGATGGAAGAAGCGGCGGCAGAGTATGGCCGCCGCATTGGCACCGCCTTCCAGCTGATCGACGACATGCTGGACTACACCGCCAGCGCCGAGCAGATGGGCAAGAACGCCGGCGACGACCTGCGCGAAGGCAAGCCCACCCTGCCCCTGCTGCACCTGCTGGAACACGGCACGCCCGAACAGCGCCAGCTCGCGCGCGACGCCATCGTGCAAGGCGGCACCGAGCATTTCGATGCCGTGTTTGCCGCAATCCACGCCAGCGGCGCGCTGGACGTCACCTTCGAAGCCGCACGGCGCGAGGCTGAAGCCGCCGAACAAGCGGCACGGCAGTTCCCGCCGTCGGAACTGAAGGAAACCCTGATCCAGCTCTGCGCGTTCTCATTGCAACGGCAGTCCTGACGCAACCGCGGGGAAGGCAGCGGAAGCGGGCTGAACGGCGATTTTCCTCGCCCCCTTCCATTCCCCAAAAAACGCTGCTAAACTTACATTCTTTGCTGCAGACGGTCAGACGTTTGCCAGCAAACCAAATCGGGGTGTAGCTTAGCCTGGTAGAGCGCTACGTTCGGGACGTAGAGGCCGGAGGTTCGAATCCTCTCACCCCGACCAGATTTAAAAGGCCGAATCAACGTCAGTTGGTTCGGCCTTTTGTCTTTCTGCCCCCCTCCCCGATCCTCCGGCAACTCATCCCTTGATCGCCTTGCGCTGACGCTTGAATGCCTTCAGGTCGGCCGCGGAAAACAGCTGGCTACGACCCACTTCCGCATGGGGCGCGAGCTTGCCGTCGCGCACCAGCCGCCGGAAGGTGGCAATTGAAAAGGCGAGGGCAGGGATTCCTCTCAAAAGGACACCACCCCGCTCGCAAGGAAGCTGCCTGAAACGCCGCTTCTTCCCCGCGCAAGTAGGGTTGCGCCCGTGTCGCGCAAACGCCAACACCGCGCCCGCGTCGGCTTTACAAAAAGTGACCCCGGCGGCAAACTGCCCCGATCCGGGGACGTGGGTCCGTCCGCCCCGCCTGCGTGGCATCCGCCACCGCCTAACCGCACCGCACAGCGCACCTGCCATGACACTCGGTCTTGCCCTGGCCCAGAGCCGGCGTATCGCGCCCGCCCTGCTTGCTCAGCTGGAGCAGGCCGCGCGTGAAAAGCAGTCGCAGCTGATCGACGAGATCGTCGGCAGCGGCACCATGAGCGCGCACGACCTGGCGCTGTTTGCCGCGGACAAGTACCAGCTGCCGCTGCTGGACCTGGCCCAGTACAACCTGACCAAGGTGCCGCCGTTGCTGGCCGGCAACCGTGAATTCCACGCGCACCGGCTGCTGCCGCTGGGCCGGCGCGAGAACCGGCTGGTGCTGGCGATGTCCGACCCGTCCAACCAGGCCGGGCTGGATGCGATCAAGGAAAAGTACAAGCTGCCGGTCGAAGCGGTGGTGGTCGAGCACGACAAGCTGATGAAGCACGTGCGCTCCGCCGGCGAGGCCCTGGGCACGCTGAAGAACATCTCGCCGGTGCAGGCCGAGCGCAAGATGATCGAATACGATCCGGTGGCCGCGGCCGGCAACCAGCGCAACCGCACCACCGCTGACAATATCGACGACGCCCCGGTGGTGCGCTTCCTGCAGAAGCTGCTGACCGAGGCCTTCCATCGCGGCGCGTCCGACCTGCACTTCGAGCCGTTCGAGACTTTCTACCGCGTCCGCTTCCGCGTGGACGGGGTGTTGCAGGAGGTTGCACGCCCGCCGCTGGACATCCGCGACAAGATCGCCACCCGCATCAAGGTGCTGTCGCGCCTGGATATTTCTGAAAAGCGCGTGCCGCAGGACGGCCGCATGAAGCTGCTGATTGCCCTGCCCAAGGACAAGGACGCCAAGGAGACGGTCGAGCGGGCAGTGGATTTCCGCGTGTCGACGCTGCCGACGCTGTTCGGCGAGAAGATCGTGATGCGGATCCTGGAATCTTCGTCCGACAAGCTCGACATCGACCAGCTCGGCTATGAGCCCGAGCAGAAGGCGCTGCTGCTGGACGTGATCAAGCGCCCCTACGGCATGGTGCTGGTGACCGGCCCCACCGGCAGCGGCAAGACGGTGTCGCTGTACACCTTCCTGAACCTGCTCAACCAGGGCGACATCAATATCTCCACCGCCGAGGACCCGGCGGAAATCCAGCTGCCCGGCATCAACCAGGTCAACGTCAACGACAAGGCGGGCCTGACCTTTGCCGCGGCCCTGCGTTCGTTCCTGCGGCAGGACCCGGACATCATCATGGTCGGCGAAATCCGCGACCTGGAAACCGCCGACATCTCGATCAAGGCCGCGCAGACCGGTCACCTGGTGTTGTCGACGCTGCACACCAACGATGCGCCGACCACGCTGACGCGGTTGATGAACATGGGCGTGGCGGCCTTCAATATTGCCTCGAGCGTGCTGATGATCACCGCGCAGCGGCTGGCGCGGCGGCTGTGCACCTGCAAGCGCGAGGGCGAGATCCCGCGCGAGGCGCTGCTGGAGGCGGGCTTCCGCGAACAAGACCTGGACGGCAGCTGGCAGCCCTACCACCCGGTCGGCTGCGAGCGCTGCAACGGCACCGGCTACAAGGGCCGCTGCGGCATCTACCAGGTCATGCCGATCACCGAGGCCATGCAGGAGATCATCCTGACGCACGGAACGGCACTGCAAATCGCCGAGCAGGCGCGCAAGGACGGCGTGCTATCGTTGCGCGAAGCGGGGCTGCTGAAGGTGAAGCAGGGCGTCACGTCACTCGAAGAAGTGCTGGCGACAACAAACACTTAGGGAAGCAGGACACAACGTAAATACAAGACGCAGAACAAGCGTCATTTACATCGGGGGTCAATATCATGGCGACGCGTGCACCAGCGGCGAGCGCCCGGACGGCGGCACCGTCACGGGCGAAATCAGGGAAGGGGCGCAAGGCACCCACCCAGTACATCTTTGAGTGGGAAGGCAAGGACCGCAAGGGCAAGACCTTCACCGGCGAACTGCGCGCCGAGAACCAGGCCGAGGTCACCGCCACGCTGCGCAAGCAGGGCCTGACCATCGTCAAGCTGAAGAAGCGCAAGGCCGCGCGCGGGCGCAAGATCACCGAGAAGGACATCGCCTACTTCACCCGGCAGTTGTCGACCATGCTCAAGGCCGGTATTCCGCTGCTGCAGTCGATCGACATCATCGCGCGTGGCCACGTGAATCCCAACTTCACCCAGCTGCTGTCCGACATCCGCTTCGACATCGAGGCCGGCAGCAGCATGGCCGCGGCATTCCGGCGCCATCCGAAGTACTTCGATACGCTGTACTGCAACCTGATCGATGCCGGCGAACAGGGCGGTATCCTGGACTCGCTGCTGGAGCGCCTGTCGCTCTACATGGAAAAGACCATCGCGCTGAAAGGCCAGATCAAGTCGGCGATGATCTACCCGATCGCGGTGCTGACGGTGGCCTTTGCCGTGACCGTGATCCTGATGCTGTTCGTGATCCCGGCGTTCAAGGGCGTGTTCTCCAGCTTCGGCGCCAACCTGCCGGCGCCGACGCTGCTGGTGATCGCCATCTCGGACTTCTTTGTCCAGTACTGGTACCTGGTGATCGGGGTGCCGGTGGCCGGCATCTCCTTCTACCTGCGCGCACTGAAGAAATCGGAGAAGGTGCAGCGCGCCACCGACCGCACGCTGCTGAAGCTGCCGATCTTCGGCAGCCTGTTCCGCAAGGCCGTGATCGCGCGCTGGACCCGCACGCTGGCCACCATGTTCGCCGCCGGCACCCCGCTGGTGGAGTCAATGGAGTCCGTGGCCGGCGCGGCCGGCAACTGGGTCTACTACGACGCCACGCGCGAGATCGAGCAATCGGTGCGCATCGGCACCAGCCTGACCAACGCGATGCAGGCCACCCATGTGTTCGACAACATGGTGCTGCAGATGACGCAGATCGGTGAGGAGTCCGGCGCGCTGGACAACATGCTGCTGAAGGTGGCGGAGTTCTACGAGCGCGAGGTCGACGATGCCGTGGCCGCGATCTCCAGCCTGATCGAGCCGCTGATCATCGTGGTGCTGGGTGTGCTGATCGGCGGCATGGTGGTGGCGATGTACCTGCCGATCTTCAAGCTGGGACAGGTGGTGTAAGCGATGTTGCCTGCGTGGTCTGCTTCTCCCTACCCTTCGTCGGCCTCCACCGGCGGCGCGCCGCTGGTCGAGGCGCTGACGGCGTTGCCGCCCGCCTTCCTGGTGGCGGCCGCCGCGCTGCTCGGGCTGGTGGTCGGCAGCTTCCTCAACGTGGTCATCCACCGGATGCCACGCATGATGGAGCGCGACGAGGCCAACTATATCGCCGAGCTGCGCGGCGACCCGCTGCCCTACCCCGGCCGCTACAACCTGATGGTGCCGCGCTCGGCCTGCCCGCATTGCGGCCACGCGATTGCGCCGTGGGAGAACGTGCCGGTGCTGAGCTACCTGTTCCTGCGCGGGCGCTGCTCGGCATGCAAGGCGCCGATCAGTGTGCGCTATCCGCTGGTCGAGCTGGCCTGTGGCGTGCTGAGCGCGTTGGCGGCGTGGCGCTTCGGCCCCGGCGGACAGGCCCTGGCCGCGCTGGTACTGGTGTGGGCGCTGCTGGCGCTGACCATGATCGATGCCGATACGCAACTGCTGCCGGACCAGATCACCCTGCCGCTGCTGTGGCTGGGCCTGCTGCTGAACCTGGGCGGCGTGTTCGTGGCGCTGCCCGACGCCGTGATCGGCGCTGCTGCCGGCTACCTGGTGCTGTGGACGGCCTACTGGCTGTTCCGGCTGGTGCGCGGCAAGGAAGGCATGGGCTTTGGCGACTTCAAGCTGATGGCGGCGCTGGGCGCCTGGTTCGGCTGGCAGGCGCTGCCCGCGCTGGTGCTGCTGTCGTCGGTGGTCGGCGTGCTGTTCGGGCTGGCCAATATCGCGCTGCGCCGCCAGGAGCGCGACACGCCGTTCCCGTTCGGGCCCTTCATCGCGCTGGCCGGCGTGGTGGTGCTGCTGTTCGGCCCCGGCGTGCTGCCGCTGTTTGCATGGCCATGACGGTGTCCGACGATCACCGCTGAAGCTGGTATCGTTGCGGCAACATCGTCAACAGAGCCTCACATGCTGGAAATCGGACTGACCGGCGGCATCGGCAGCGGCAAGACCCGCGTGGCCGACATGTTTGCCGCGCGCGGTGCCGCGATCATCGACACCGACCTGCTCGCGCACGAGATCACCGCCCCGGGCGGGCGCGCCATCCCGGCCCTGGTCGAGGCCTTCGGCCCGGCCTGCCTGCGTCCCGACGGCGCCATGGACCGCGACGCGATGCGCGCACTGGTGTTTGCCGACCCCGCAGCCAAGGCGCGGCTTGAAGCCATCACCCACCCGCTGATCCGTGCACTGACCACCGAGCGCGCCCACGCGATCCGCGATGCCGGCGACCATCCCTACCTGATCTACGTGGTGCCGCTGCTGGTGGAATCGGGCTCATGGCGCGAGCGCGTGGGCCGCGTGCTGGTGGTGGACTGCACCGAGGCCACCCAGGTAGCGCGCGTGATGTCGCGCAACGGCTTCAGCCGCGAGCAGGTGCAGGCCATCATGGCCAGACAGGCCACCCGCGCCGAGCGCCTGGCATGTGCCGACGACGTCATCGACAACGACGGCCCGGTGGAGGCGCTGGTGGACCAGGTCGACCGGCTCGACCGCTACTATCGTGAACTGTCGGCGGCGGCCAGGGTCCATCCATAACGCGCAACCCGGCGCGCCAGCGCAAGGCATCATGCACGCGACATTGTCCTCGGCTCGTGTCTCGCATAGAATGCGCTGGAATATGCGGGGAAATCACCGCATACTGCCGGCAACCGCCCGCCATATATCGCCCCTTCCGGCATTTCCCGGGCCTCATTCTGCACCGGGCCGCTCCTGAAAGCGCCCGACGCCCTGCACGGACATTGCACTTGATTCTGTACGAATACCCTTTCAACGAACGCATCAGGACACTCCTGCGCCTGGAGGACCTGTTCGATCGGCTGGAATACTTTCTCGGCCAGGATCATGCCCACCAGCACCATGTCGCGCTGACCACGCTGTTCGAGATCATCGACGTGGCCGGCCGCGCCGACCTCAAGACCGACCTGATCAAGGAACTGGAACGCCAGCGCCAGGCACTGGCGCCGCTGCGCGCCAGCCCGCAGATCGACCAGGAGGCGCTGGACGCCGTCATCGGCGAGATCGAGCAAGGCATCGCCATGCTCAACCAGACCGTGGGCAAGGCCGGCCAGCTGCTGGCCGACAATGAGTGGCTGACCAGCATCCGCAGCCGCGCGATCATTCCCGGCGGCACCTGCGAGTTCGACCTGCCGGCCTACTATGCCTGGCAGCACCGCCCTGCCGAAGACCGCCGCGCCGATATCCTGAAGTGGGTACGTCCGCTGCTGTCGCTGCGCATGGGCACCACCATCGTGCTGCGCCTGCTGCGCGAAGCCGGCCAGAGCGGCAAGGTGATCGCCACCGGCGGCAGCTACCAGCAGATGCTGTCCGGGCGCAGCTACCAGCTGATGCAGGTCTACCTGGATGACTCGCTGCTGGCCTTCATCCCCGAGATGAGCGCCAACAAGTACATGCTGTGGGTGCGCTTCACGCAGCAGGACGGCGACCTGCGCCCACGCTCGGTCGATGCGGATATCCCGTTCCTGCTGAAACTCTGCAATTTCTGAAGCCTGCGCTGAACGCTATGCCTGCTGTCGTCAAATGCCCCACCTGCGGCACCGAGGTGGCCTGGGTGCCCGACAACAAATTCCGCCCCTTCTGTTCCGAGCGCTGCAAGCAGATCGATCTCGGCGCCTGGGCGTCCGAGAAATACGTGATCGGCGGCAAGCCGGGCGAAACCTCCGCCGACCAGCCTGAAGACGAGGACGACTGACGCGCCCGCGCCTTCAGCGCCCCCCGTGGTTCAGTGCGCCGCCGCCAGCACGCGGCGGTAGAAGCCCACGCACACCAGTGCGAACACCGCCAGGCCCAGCCACTGCGCGGTCGCTTCAAACCCGGCCCCGACCAGCGCCAGCGGCGCATCCTTGCCCGACAGGCCGATCAGCGCGGCCAGCATCACCCCGACCAGGCTTTCCCCCACGATCAGGCCCGAGGCCAGCAGCGTGCCGCGTCGCTCGGCATGTTCCAGCGCCAGCGAGAAGCGCGTCGACAGCCGCACCACCGAGGCCCCGGCCGACAGCCAGAAGTTGGCGCCCTCGGCCAGCAGGCGCAGCCCACCGGCGGCAAAGGGCAAGGTCAGCTGTCGCGCGCTTCCTCGGCAAGCCATTCCACCACCGGGATGGTGGCGGGCAGCAGCGGCCCGACTGTCACGGGCGTCTGCTGCCAGGAGAAGGCCTGGCCTTCGCGGCCGATGGGATCGCCCCGCCAGGCCGTGACCTTGCAAAAGTACAGCCGCACATAGGCGTGCGGGTAGTCATGTTCAAGGATGTGCCAGCGCTCGCATTGCGTTACATCAAGGCCCAGCTCTTCATGGAGTTCTCTGGCCAGTGCTGCCTCCACCGACTCACCGGGCTCCAGCTTGCCGCCGGGGAATTCCCAATAGCCCTCGTAGGGCTTGCCCGCAGGGCGTTGCGCCAACAGGAAGCGGCCGTCGGGCTGCACTATCACGCCCACGGCGACCTCGGTGACTTTGCGCGGAGAATTGCCGGCCGTGTCTGCGGGGCTTTGCATGGATGCGCTCATGCCTTGGCGTCGCCGTCCACGTCGGCGATATAAGGCTTGCCATGCTTGCCGCCCCAGTCGCGCGCAAACTGCCACGCCACGCGGCCCGAGCGCGAGCCGCGCTCCAGCGCCCACACCAGCGCATCGCCGCGCGCCGCGGCGATGTCCTCGTCGGTGCAGCCGAAGTGCCTGAGCCAGTGGCCGACGATGGCCAGGTATTCGTCCTGCTTGGGCGGGTAGAACGACAGCCACAGCCCGAAGCGCTCGGACAGCGAAATCTTCTCTTCCACCACTTCGCCGGGATGGATCTCGCCATCGTCGGTGTGACGGTAGGTCTCGTTGTCCTTCATGTACTCCGGCAGCAGGTGCCGGCGGTTGGAGGTGGCGTAGATCAGCACGTTGTCCGACTGCGCCGCCACCGAGCCGTCCAGCGCCGACTTGAGCGACTTGTAGCCCGACTCGCCTTCTTCGAACGACAAGTCGTCGCAGAAGATCACGAAGCGCTCGGGGCGCTGCGCAACCAGCTCGACGATATCGCCGAGGTCGCCCAGGTCATCCTTGTCCACCTCAACCAGCCGCAGCCCGTCCCTGACGAAGGCATTGAGGCAGGCCTTGATCAGCGACGACTTGCCGGTGCCGCGCGCGCCGGTCAGCAGCACGTTGTTGGCCGGCAGCTTGCTCACGAACTGGCGTGTGTTGGCGACGATGGCGTCCTTCTGCCGCTCGATGTTCTTCAGGTCGTCCAGGTGGATCGGCGGCAGCTGGCGCACCGGCTGCAGGTAGCCGATATTGCCGAACAGGCTCTGCCGCTTGCGCCAGCGGAACGCCACGGCCTCCTGCCAGTCGGCGTCGCTCAGTTGCGGCGGCAGCCATTGTTCGAGTCGGGCGAGGAAGTTGTCGAGGCGGGCGGCGAGGTCAGACATGGCAGGGGCGTGTGGCAGTAGGGGTCAGCGTGTTGCTGGCAGTTATGAGCGGTAATCCGCGTTGATCGACACGTAGTCGTGCGACAGGTCGCAGGTCCAGACCGTCGCTTCGGCCTTGCCGCGGCCGAGCGCGATGCGCACGGTGATCTCGGCCTGCTTCATCACGCGCTGGCCGTCTTCCTCGCGGTAGTCGGGGTTGCGGCCGCCGTCGCGGGCCACCCAGACATCGTCCAGCCACAGGTTGACGCGGCCGACGTCGAGGTCAGTCACGCCGGCGTAGCCGACCGCGGCCAGGATGCGGCCCAGGTTGGGGTCCGACGCATAGAACGCGGTCTTGACCAGCGGCGAGTGCGCCACCGCATAGGCGATCTGGCGGCACTCGGCGACGTCCTTGCCGCCTTCGACGCGGATGGTCATCAGCTTGGTGGCGCCTTCGCCGTCGCGCACGATCATCTGCGCCAGTTCCTGCGCCAGCGCGGTCACCGCGTCGCGCAGCGCCTCGAAGGCAGGGCCTTCGGCGCGCTCGACCACGGCGCCGGACTTGCCCGTGGCGATCAGCACGAACGAGTCGTTGGTCGAGGTATCGCCGTCGATGGTGATGCTGTTGAACGAATGGTCGGCGGCGTAGGAGACCAGCGCCTGCAGCACCGGCTGGGCCACGGCGGCGTCCATGGCGATAAAGCCGAGCATGGTCGCCATGTTCGGGCGGATCATGCCGGCGCCCTTGCTGATGCCCGACAGCGTCACGGTCTTGCCGTCGATCTGCACCGTGCGCGACGCGGCCTTGGGCTGCGTGTCGGTGGTCATGATGGCTTCGGCGGCGGCCAGCCAGTTGTCCGGCTTCGCGTTGGCGATGGCGGCGGGCAGGCCGGCCACCAGGCGGTCGACCGGCAGCGGTTCCAGGATCACGCCGGTCGAGAACGGCAGCACCTGCTCGGCGGCGATGCCCAGTTGCGCTGCCAGCGCGTCGCAGCTGGCGCGGGCATTGGCCAGGCCCGGTTCGCCGGTGCCGGCGTTGGCATTGCCGGTGTTGACCACCAGCGCGCGGATGCCCTTGCCAGCGGCCAGGTGCTCGCGGCAGACCTGCACCGGCGCGGCGCAGAAGCGGTTGCTGGTGAAGACGCCGGCCACGGTGCTGCCATCGGCCACGCGCACCACCAGCACGTCCTTGCGGTTGGCCTTGCGGATGCCCGCCTCGGCCCAGCCCAGCTCCACGCCGGCGACGGATTTCAGGTTCTCTGCCTGGGGCAGCGGAAGATTGACGGGCATGTGGACTCCTCTTTCCTGCTTGCGTTATCTGCTTGCGGCTTCTGCTCGCAACTTGCTTGTCATCAGACGAACATGCCCGCTAAGGGCGGGCATGTCGTTTCCTTTCGCGTCACTCCCCACACAGCGGGAACGACGTCATGCCGGGTACCCGGCCGGGCTCAGTTCAGCTGAGCCTGCCGTGGCACTGCTTGAACTTCTTGCCCGAGCCGCACGGGCACGGGTCATTGCGGCCGACCTTGGGCATGCCCGCCAGCGCCAGCTCGGCGGCGGCCATGGCCGCACCGGTGCGGGGCGACGGCGCTTCCTCGACCGGCTCGCGCCCTTCGGCGAACTCGTCGTGCTTGTACTGGATGTTCTCCAGGTGCGACAGGCCTTCCTCGATCTCTTCCGAAGCCTGCTCCAGCTCTTCCGGCGACTGGATCTGCACGTTGAAGGTCACGCGCGTGACTTCGTTCTTGATCAGGTCCAGCAGGCGCGCGAACAGCTCGAACGACTCGCGCTTGTATTCCTGCTTGGGATCCTTCTGCGCATAGCCGCGCAGGTGGATGCCCTGGCGCAGGTGGTCCAGCGCGGCCAGGTGCTCGCGCCAGTGCGTATCGATGCTCTGCAGCATGACCGAGCGCTCGAAGCCGGCGAACGACTCGCGGCCGACCATCGCGACCTTGCCGTCGTAGCGCTCCGCGGCCGCCTTCATGATCAGGTTGAGCAGCTCTTCGTCCTCGATGCTCTGCGCGCCCTCGATGGTCTGCGCCAGCGGCACTTCCAGGCCCCAGTCCTCGCGCAGGCGCGTTTCCAGGCCGGCGATGTTCCACTGCTCTTCCATGGTGTCGGCCGGCACGTGGTCGCGGAACAGCTCAACCAGCACGCTCTCGCGCAGGTTGGTCACCATGTCGCCGACATCCTGGGCTTCCAGCACGTCGTTGCGCAGCTTGTAGATTTCCTTGCGCTGGTCGTTGGCGACGTCGTCGTACTGCAGCAGCTGCTTGCGGATGTCGAAGTTGCGGCCTTCGACCTTGCGCTGCGCCGATTCGATCGAGCGCGTGACGATGCCGGCTTCGATCGGCTCGCCCTCGGGCATCTTCAGGCGCTCCATGATGGCGCGCACGCGGTCGCCGGCGAAGATGCGCAGCAGCTGGTCGTCCAGCGACAGGTAGAAGCGCGACGAACCCGGGTCGCCCTGGCGGCCGGCACGGCCGCGCAGCTGGTTGTCGATACGGCGCGACTCATGGCGCTCGGTGCCGACGATATGCAGGCCGCCGGCGGCCTTGACCTGCTCGTGCAGCGAATGCCACTCATCCTCGAGCTGCTTGATGCGCGCGGCCTTCTCGGCGTCGGACAGGTTCGGGTCCACCTCGATAAAGCCGGATTGCTTCTCCACATTGCCGCCCAGCACGATGTCGGTACCGCGGCCGGCCATGTTGGTGGCAATGGTGATCATCTTGGGGCGGCCGGCCTGGGCCACGATCTCGGCTTCGCGCGCGTGCTGCTTGGCATTGAGCACCTGGTGCGGCAGTTGCTCGCGATCGAGCAGGCCCGACAGGTATTCCGAGGTCTCGATCGAGGTGGTGCCCACCAGCACCGGCTGGCCACGCTCGTAGCAGTCGCGGATATCGCGCACCACGGCGTCGTAGCGCTCCTTGCCGGTCTTGTAGATCTGGTCCTGCTGGTCCTTGCGCTGGGCCGGGCGGTTGGTCGGGATCACCACCACTTCCAGGCCGTAGATCTCCTGGAACTCATACGCTTCGGTGTCAGCCGTGCCGGTCATGCCGGCCAGCTTGTTGTACATGCGGAAGTAGTTCTGGAAGGTGATCGTCGCCAGCGTCTGGTTCTCTTGCTGGACGGTGACGCCTTCCTTGGCCTCCACGGCCTGGTGCAGGCCGTCGGACCAGCGGCGGCCGGTCATCAGGCGGCCGGTGAACTCGTCGACGATCACGACTTCGTCGTTCTGCACCACATAGTGCTGGTCGCGATGGAACAGGCTGTGCGCGCGCAGGGCGGCGTACAGGTGGTGCATCAGCGTGATGTTCTGCGGCGCGTAGAGCGACTCGCCCTCGCCGATCAGGCCTTGCTGCGACAGGATCTCTTCGGCCTTCTCGTGGCCGGCTTCGGTCAGGTAGACCTGGTGGCCCTTCTCGTCGACGTAGTAGTCGCCCGGCTTCTCGACGCCGGTGCCGTCGGCCTTCTCTTCACCGATCTGGCGCTCGAGCAGCTTGGGGATGCCGTTCATGCGCTGGTACAGGTCGGTCTGGTTCTCGGCCTGGCCGGAGATGATCAGCGGGGTGCGGGCCTCGTCGATCAGGATCGAGTCCACTTCATCGACGATGGCGTAGTTGAGCGGGCGTTGCACGCGCTGCGACGGGTCGTAGACCATGTTGTCGCGCAGGTAGTCGAAGCCGAACTCGTTATTGGTGCCGTAGGTGATGTCCGAGTTGTACGCCGCCTGCTTGGCATCGTGCGGCATCTGCGACAGGTTCACGCCCACCGACAGGCCCAGGAAGTTGTACAGCCGGCCCATCCACTCGGCATCGCGCTGCGCCAGGTAGTCGTTGACGGTGACCACGTGCACGCCCTGGCCGGTGATGGCATTCAGGTACACGGCCAGCGTCGCGGTCAGCGTCTTGCCTTCGCCGGTGCGCATTTCGGCGATCTTGTTGTCGTTCAGCACCATGCCGCCGATCAGCTGCACGTCGAAGTGGCGCATCTTCATGACACGCTTGCTGGCCTCGCGGCAGACGGCGAAGGCCTCGGGCAGCAGCGCCTCGAGCGATTCGCCGCCGGCGTGGCGCTGCCGGAAGGTCTCCGTCATGCCGCGCAGTTCGTCGTCCGAGAGCTGCTCGAACTTCGGCTCCAGCGCATTGATCTGCGCCACCGTGCGGCGATATTGTTTGATCAGCCGCTCATTGCGGCTGCCGAAGACTTTCTTGAGAAGGCCGGTGATCATCGATTGCTTTCACCTGCGCGGAACCGGGTGGCACCCCAGGGATGCGGGCTGCTCCGGCGGCCGGGCGAGGAATGGATAGATTGGCGCAAAACGCCGAGTTTATCATGTGCCGGGGTCACGGCCGGAACGCGCCTGGCCCCATCCCGCAAGGGCGGGCAAGCCTGCCGAATGTTGACCACGCGTGTCGTGCTCATGATTGCCCGCGCGCCCCGTCAGCGACAGTTTGGGGCGGCCGCCGCAGCTTCAATCCGCAGTCGGGCAAGGCGGCCCCCGCGCCCCTTGCTAGAATGCATGCATGCGCCGCTTCACCCATCACGCCCTGCAGACCCCCGCCGCCAAGCCGCTCAACGACTGGCTGGCCAAGGCCGGCCCGGTTTCGACGCTGATGCAGACCGCGCGCCAGCTGTCGGTGCTTGAGGCCGAGGTGCTGGCACTGCTGCCCGCCGGCATGCGCGACGGCCTGGCCGTGGCCGGCGTCAAGCGTGACGCCACCGACCCGAACGCCCAGGTGCTGCTGTTGCTGGCCGCGCACGGCGCCGCCGCTGCCCGCGTGCGCCAGGTGGTGCCGACGCTGCTGGCACGGCTGCAGCAGCGCGGCTCGCACATCACCGCGATCCGGGTGCGGGTGCAGCCGGAGGTGTCGCGCCACGCGGACTGGGAAGTGGAGCCCGTGCAACGCCAGCGCACCGGCGGCCGCATGACGCCCACAGGACTCGCCAACCTCGACCAGCTGGCGCGCAGCCTGCCGGATTCGCCGCTGCGCGACGCGCTCAATACGCTGCTCGCCCATCACCGCTAGCCCGGTGCCGAACACAAAAAAGCCGACCCTCGGGTCGGCTTTTTTGGCGCCAGTTCGCCAGGATCAGGCAAACGCCGGCTGCGCCTGCGGCAGGAACGCGGCCGGGGCTTCCTCGACGCGGTCGAAGGTGACCAGCTCGTACGCTTCCTGGTCGGCCAGCAGCGCGCGCAGCAGCTGGTTGTTCAGGCCGTGGCCCGACTTGTTCGCCACATAGGCGCCGATCAGCGGATGGCCCACCACATACAGGTCGCCGATCGCATCCAGGATCTTGTGGCGCACGAACTCGTCGCCGTAGCGCAGCTCTTCATTGTTGAGCATGCGGTGCTCGTCCAGCACGATCGCGTTGTCCAGGCTGCCGCCGCGCGCCAGGCCCATCTCGCGCAGGGCTTCCACCTCGTGCGCAAAGCCGAAGGTGCGGGCGCGGGCAATCTCGCGCACGTAGCTGGTGTCGGCAAAGTCGATCGAGAAGGTCTGACCGGTCTTGTCGACCGCCGGGTGGCGGAAGTCGATGGTGAACGACAGCTTGAAGCCGAAGAACGGCTCCAGCCGCGCCAGCTTGTCGCCCTCGCGCACTTCCACCGCTTTCTTGACGCGGATAAAGGTCTTCAGCGCGTTCTGCTCTTCAATGCCGGCCGACTGCAGCAGGAACACGAAGGACGCGGCGCTGCCGTCCATGATCGGGATTTCCTCGGCGTCGACATCGACATAGAGGTTGTCAATGCCCAGGCCCGCACAGGCCGACATCAGGTGCTCGACGGTCGAAACGCGCGCGCCATCCTTCTGCAGCACCGATGCCAGGCGCGTGTCGCCGATGGCCGACGCGGCCACGGGAATCTCGACGGCCTCGGGCAGGTCGACGCGGGTAAAGACGATGCCGGTGTCCGCCGGCGCGGGACGCAGGGTCAACGTGACCTTGCGTCCCGAGTGCAGGCCGATGCCAACGGTCTTTACCAGGGATTTGATGGTGCGCTGCTTGAGCATGACAGCCTCAACTATTATAAAAATCTATCGGGCGGCTTTTCTGATTAAGGGATTTTACCACCACCTCAGGGCGCTGCAGCCGGGTTTTGTTTCCGGCTGTTAACACCGCCTTAACAAGTTGCGTATTAGCCACGTTTACCCGGATGACTGTGTCAGCCACGCAACGCCGCCAGCACTGCCTCGGCGCTGCTGACGCGGAATTCGCCCGGTGCCTCGACGTCGAGCCGGGTGACGACGCCGTCGTCGATCACCATCGCGTAGCGCTTGGAGCGCACGCCCATGCCGCGCGCGCCCAGGTCCTGGTCCAGGCCCAACGCGCGGGTCCACTCGGCGCTGCCGTCGGCCATCATGCGCACCGTGCCGCCAGTCTGCTGCTCACGGCCCCAGGCGCCCATCACGAAGGCGTCGTTGACCGACACGCACCAGACCTCGTCGATGCCGGCCTCGCGCAGCGCCGCGGCGTGCTGCACAAAGCCCGGCACATGCTTGGCCGAGCAGGTCGGCGTGAAAGCGCCGGGCAGGCCGAACACCACGATCTTGCGGCCGCGGACCAGGTCCGCCACCTTGAAGGCATTGGGGCCGAGCGCACAGCCGTTGCCTTCGGTTTCGAAGAATTCCTGCAGCGTGGCGTCGGGGACGCGGGAACCGACAGTGATCATGGGTCGTGGTCCTTCTGGGTTTTCTGAAGAATAGTCCGGATGCCGGGGCGCAGGCGCCCGCACTCAGGCAGACGGGCAATCTCAAGATCATAGGCGCCTAGCCCGCATTGCCAAAGCCGGGTCACATCCGGTGACATCCGGCGCGGATCCGATACACCTTGCTACAAAGACGTCCGCGCGGCGCACCTCTTGGGTGCGCCGCGCGGACGCTGATACATCCCGACCGGGAAGGCGGGAAACCAGTCCGGGGAGGCGGCCAGCGGCACGCCCGTCCCGGCAACGGGATGCGGGTGAAGCCCAGTCCGGCGCAGGCGCGGCGCCGCCAGCAGCCCGGCGGTTCACGTCAATCCATGCAAGGCACGCGCGGATGGGGAGCGCACGTGCATCGCGACAAGGCGACGCGTTCCGTCAGGCGGCCGGTGGAGGCACCGATGCCGCGCCAGGCAGGGCTCAGTCTGCCTGCTTGCGCAGGAAGGCCGGGATGTCGTACGTATCCACACCCTTTTCCTGCAGCGCCGCCACGTGGGCCGACGCCGACTCACGCGAGCTGCGCCACACTGCCGGCGTATCCAGGTTGCTGTAGTCCGGCGAGCTGTGCGTGGCCGCGGCGGCGGTCATGTTGGCCATCATCTGCACCGGCATGTTGTCCGTGCCGGTCTTGAGCAGGGTCATCGGCTGTTGCTTCTTGGCCGAGCGGCCCAGGCCCGTGGCCACCACCGTCACGCGCAGCGCATCGCTCATCGAGTCGTCGTACACCGTACCGAAGATCACGGTCGCATCTTCCGCGGCGTAGCTGCGGATGGTGTTCATGACTTCCTTGGTTTCCGACAGCTTCAGCGAACGGCTGGCGGTGATGTTGACCAGCACGCCGCGCGCGCCGGACAGGTCAACGCCTTCCAGCAGCGGGCTGGCAACGGCCTGCTCGGCCGCCAGGCGGGCGCGGTCCACGCCCGACACGGTGGCCGTCCCCATCATGGCCTTGCCCTGCTCGCCCATCACCGTCTTCACGTCTTCGAAGTCGACGTTCACCAGGCCGTCAACGTTGATGATCTCGGCAATGCCGGCCACCGCGTTGTGCAGCACGTCGTCGGCGCACTGGAAGCACTTGTCCATCTCGGCGTCGTCGCCCATCACTTCGAACAGCTTCTCGTTGAGCACCACGATCAGCGAGTCGACGCTCGATTCCAGCTCGCTGGAACCGTGTTCGGCCACCTTGGCGCGGCGCGCGCCTTCGAAGTCGAACGGCTTGCTGACCACGCCCACGGTCAGGATGCCCATCTCCTTGGCCACTTGCGCGACGATCGGCGCGGCGCCCGTGCCGGTGCCGCCGCCCATGCCGGCAGTGATGAAGACCATGTGCGCGCCGCGCAGCGCGTCGGCAATCTGCTCGCGGGCCTGATCGGCGCAACCGCGGCCGACTTCCGGCTTGGCACCGGCGCCCAGGCCCGTATTGCCGAGTTGAAGCACGCGCGAAGCGGTGGAACGCTTGAGCGCCTGGGCGTCGGTATTCATGCAGATGAATTCGACGCCTTGGACGCCGCGGCTGATCATGTGCTGCACGGCATTGCCGCCCGCGCCGCCCACGCCGACCACCTTGATGATGGTGCCGTCCATCACTTCCGTTTCGATCATGTCAAAGTCCATCACTGCCTCCGAGAAGAATCAGTCCCCAGACGATGCAGCCTCCCCGCCGCAACCCCTGGTTTCTGAACAAGAAACCAATAAAAAGAAAACCAGAAAACTTCCATGGCACGCAGGCCTGTCCGGTAGACCGCCCTGCCCGTGCGCCGTTGCATCGTCAGCGCGTCAATTTCCGCATTGATCAGAAATTGCCGACAAACCATTCCTTCATGCGGGTCCACACCTGCTTGACCGAGCCGCTCTGCACGGCCACCTTGCGCCCGCGCATGCGTTGCACGCGGCCTTCCAGCAGCAGGCCCATCACAGTCGCGTAGCGCGGGCTCTTCACCACCTCGTGCAGGTTGCCGCGATACTCCGGCACGCCCACGCGCACAGGCTTGAGGAAGATGTCCTCGCCCAGCTCGACCATGCCCGGCATCATCGCGGTACCACCGGTGATGACCACGCCGGACGACAACAGTTCTTCATAGCCCGACTCGCGCACCACCTGGTGCACCAGCGAGTACAGCTCTTCGATGCGCGGCTCGATCACCGCGGCCAGTGCCTGGCGGCTGAGCGTGCGCGTGCCGCGGTCGCCCACGCCGGGCACCTCGATCATGTCGTCCGGGTCGGCGATCGCCTGCTTGGCGATGCCGTACTGGATCTTGATGTCCTCGGCATCGGGCGTCGGCGTGCGCAACGCCATGGCGATGTCGTTGGTGATCTGGTCGCCGGCGATGGGGATCACGGCCGTATGGCGGATCGCGCCTTCGCTGAAGATGGCGATGTCGGTGGTGCCGCCGCCAATGTCGACCAGCACCACGCCCAGTTCCTTCTCGTCCTCGGTCAGCACCGCCAGGCTGGAGGCCAGCGGCTGCAGGATCAGGTCGTGCACTTCCAGGCCGCAGCGGCGCACGCACTTGACGATGTTCTGCGCGGCGCTGACCGCGCCGGTGACGATATGCACCTTCACTTCCAGGCGGATGCCGCTCATGCCGATGGGCTCGCGCACGTCCTCCTGGCCGTCGATGATGAATTCCTGCGTCAGGATGTGCAGGATCTGCTGGTCGGTCGGGATATTGACCGCCTTGGCGGTCTCGATCACGCGCGCCACATCGGTCTGCGTGACCTCCTTGTCCTTGATCGCCACCATGCCGCTGGAGTTGAAGCTGCGGATGTGGCTGCCGGCAATGCCGGTGAAGACCTCCGAAATCTTGCAGTCGGCCATCAGCTCGGCCTCTTCCAGCGCCTTCTGGATCGACTGCACGGTGGCCTCGATATTGACCACGACCCCTTTCTTCAGACCCTTGGACTCTGACTGGCCCATCCCGATCACCTCGTAGCTGCCGTCGGGGCGCAGTTCTGCGACCACCGCCGCCACCTTCGAGGTGCCGATATCCAGACCGACCAACAGGTCCTTGTATTCCTTGCTCATCGGGTTTTCTCCGCGTTCTTGCTCTTCAGTCGCGTCGGATTGTTGTTGGAAGTACCTGAAACCGCTGCTGCCGCCGGCGCCGGCTTGGCCGCCTTCGCTGCTTTCGCCGCCTTCTCCGCCTTCTCCGCCCTGACCGCCGCTGCGATCTGCGCCTCGGTCAGGAAGCGGGCATTGGCGGCGCGGATGGCAAAGCCGTTGGGATAGCGCAAGTCGGCATACTCGATCTGGCTGCCCCATTGCTGGGTGACCTGCGGCCAGGCCGCGACGAAGCGCCGGACCCGCTGGTCCATCGCCACGCGATCCTCATCGTTCTGCTCGCGGCCCAGTTCGACCTCCATGCCGTTGGACAGCTTCGCGCGCCAGGCATAGCGGCCAGACAGGGCCACCGCCAGCGGCTCGGCCTTGAGCGGCTTGAACCACTGGCGCATGACCTCGAGCTTCTCGATCACATCGCCCTCGCTGTCCGGCGGCCCGTCCAGCGCCAGCAGCTGTGCGTCTTCTTCCGCCTCGGCGGTGTTGGCAACAAAAACCTCGCCATAGGTATTGATCAGGCGCCCGCTGTCGGGCGTACCCCAGGTGCCCAGCGCCTCGTGTTCCTCGACCTCGACCGCCAGGCCGTTGGGCCACTCGCGCCGCACGCTGGCGCGCCGCACCCAGGGCACCGACTCGAACGCCTGCCGGGCCGCGTTCAGGTCCAGCGTGAAGAAATTGCCGGTCAGCTTGCCCAGCGCGCTGGCACGCACGCTGGGCGCGTTCACGTGGCGCAGGGCGCCGCCGTCCAGCGGGCCGATCTCCACATGGGTGATGGCGAACACCGGCCGCTGCGCCAGCCACAGCAGGCCTGCCGCGAGCGCCATCAGCACCACCAGCGCGTACAGCGCGGAGGCGATCAGGTTGAGCAGGCGTGCGTTATGCCACATGGTCCGGTACGGTCCTGTTCGGTTGCGTTATTCGGGTTTCCAATGCTCGTTGGGATGCAGGTCCAGCGTGGCCGCGGCCACCACCTGCATCACGAAGTCCTCGTAGCTGATGCCAACCGCGCGCGCCGCCATCGGCACCAGCGAATGGCCGGTCATGCCGGGCGAGGTATTCATCTCGAGCAGGAAAGGCTTGCCGTCGGCGCGCAGCATCAGGTCGGCGCGCGCCCAGCCGCGGCAGCCCAGCACGCGGTAGGACTGCACCGCCAGTGCCCGGACCTCGCGTTCGACTTCTGGGTCCAGGCCCGACGGGCACAAGTATTGGGTATCGTCAGTAAAGTACTTATTTTGATAGTCGTAGTTGGCTTCGGGCGCGACGATGCGGATCACCGGCAGCGCTTCGGCGCTGTCGCCCTCGCCCACGATCGGGCAGGTCAGCTCGGCGCCGTCGATAAAGGTCTCGGCAATGACGTCGTTGTCCAGCGCCGCGGCCTTGTCGAAGGCCGCGCGCATCTGGTCGGCGGCAGTGACCTTGGTCAGGCCGATCGACGAACCCTCGCGCGCCGGCTTGACGATCAGCGGCAGGCCCAGGTCGGCCGCCACGGCATCAAAATCAGTGTCCGCATGCAGCATGGCAAAGCGCGGCGTGGCCAGGTCATAGGTCATCCACAAGCGCTTGGTGGCCTGCTTGTCCATGGCCATGGCTGATGCCAGCACGCCGCTGCCGGTGTACGGCACGCCCAGCTGCTCGAGCAGGCCCTGGATCGTGCCATCCTCGCCATAGCGGCCATGCAGCGCGATAAAGACGCGGTCAAAGCCGGCAGCGGCCAGCTCGGCCACGCTCTGCAGGCCCGGGTCGAAGCCGTGCGCGTCCACGCCGCGCGACTGCAGCGCGGCCAGCACGCCGTTGCCCGACATCAGCGAGATCTCGCGTTCGGCCGAGCGTCCACCCAGCAGCACGCCGACCTTGCCCAGCGACTTGGGATCGATATTGGGATGGGCGACGAAGCTCATGCCTGGCCTCCCTGCGTTGATTGCGTCGATTGCTGGTGCGACACCAGCTGCCCCGGCACGGCCCCGATCGAGCCCGCGCCCATCGTCACGACCACATCGCCCGGCCGGACGGCATCCAGGATGGCCTGCGGCATTTCTTCCATCTGCTCCACGAAAACAGGTTCGACCTTGCCGGCCACGCGCAGCGCGCGGGTCAGCGCACGGCCGTCGGCGGCCACGATCGGGGCTTCGCCGGCAGCGTAGACCTCGGCCAGCAGCAGGGCATCGACGGTGCCCAGCACTTTGACGAAGTCCTCAAAGCAATCCCGCGTACGGGTAAAGCGGTGCGGCTGGAACGCCAGCACCAGGCGGCGCCCCGGGAACGCGCCGCGCGCGGCGGCCAGCGTGGCCGCCATCTCCACCGGGTGGTGGCCGTAGTCGTCCACCAGGGTGAAGGTGCCGGCGCCATCGGGCGTGGCCACCTCGCCGTAGCGCTGGAAGCGGCGGCCCACACCGTGGAACTCGCGCAGTGCCTTGACGATGGCGGCATCGGGCACCTCCAGCTCGGTGGCGATGGCGATCGCCGCCAGCGCGTTCTGCACGTTGTGCAGGCCGGGCAGGTTCAGCACGATCTCCAGCGGCGGCTCGGCATGGCCGTCGAGCTGGCGCAGCACGGTGAAGTGCATCTGGCCGTCGACCGCGCGCGCGTCCACGGCGCGGATCTGGGCATCCTCGGCAAAGCCGTAGCGCACCACCGGCTTGGACACGAACGGCAGGATCTCGCGCACGTTGGGGTCATCCACGCACAGCACCGCGATGCCGTAGAACGGCAGCCGCTGGGTGAATTCGATGAACGCCTGCTTGAGCCGGGCAAAGTCATGCCCGTAGGTGTCCATGTGATCGGCATCGATATTGGTAATGACCTCGATCACCGGGAACAGGTTCAGGAACGATGCGTCCGACTCGTCGGCCTCGGCCACGATGAAGTCGCCCGTGCCCAGGCGCGCGTTGGCGCCGGCCGAATTCAGGCGGCCGCCGATGACGAAGGTCGGGTCCAGCCCGCCTTCGGCCAGCACCGAGGCCACCAGGCTGGTGGTGGTGGTCTTGCCGTGCGTGCCGGCAATGGCCACGCCCTGCTTCAGGCGCATCAGTTCGGCCAGCATCACCGCGCGCGGCACCACCGGGATGCGCTTGCTGCGGGCGGCCAGCACTTCGGGGTTGTCGCCGCTGACGGCGGTCGACACCACCACCGCGTTGGCGCCGGTCACGTTGGCCGCGTCATGCCCGTGCATGACCGTGGCGCCCAGCGAAGCCAGGCGCCGCGTGGCGGCATTGTTGCCCACGTCCGAGCCCGAGACCTTGTATCCCAGGTTCAGCAGGACCTCGGCGATGCCGCTCATGCCGGCGCCGCCGATGCCCACGAAGTGGATGTTCTTGACGATATGCTTCATTCGATTGCTGCTTATATAGGCTTCAGTCCCTGGCCAGCTGACTGCAGATCTCGGCGACGCGCCGGGTTGCCTCAGGTTTGGCCAGTCCGCGCGCCAGGCGCGCCATGTCTTTCAGCTGCGGCCGGGTCAGGCTGGCGATGGTTTGCGCCAGCCCCTCGGCCGTCAGGTCTTTCTGCTGCACCAGCAGGGCCGCTCCCTGCTTCGACAAAAATTCCGCGTTGGTGGTCTGGTGGTCGTCCACCGCATGCGGGAACGGCACGAACATCGCCGCCACGCCTGCGGCAGCCACTTCCGACACCGTCATCGCGCCGGCGCGGCAGATCACCAGGTCCGCATCGGCGTAAGCGCGCGCCATGTCGTCGATAAACGGCAGGGTCTGCGCGGGCACCTGCGCGGCCGCGTAGTTGGTGCGCAGCGTGTCGATCTGCTTCGCGCCCGCCTGATGCGTGACCACCGGGCGCTCGCCCTCGGGCAGCCGCGCGATGGCCTTGGGCACCACCTCGTTCAGTGCCGCGGCGCCCAGGCTGCCGCCCACCACCAGGATGCGCAGCGGGCCGCTGCGCTGGTCATAGCGCGCTTCGGGCGCATCCAGGTGCGCCAGTTCCTCGCGCACCGGGTTGCCGGTCCATTCGCCGCCGGGCAGCGTGTCCGGGAACGCGCACAGCACGCGGTCGGCCACCTTGGCCAGCACCTTGTTGGCCAGTCCGGCGATCGAGTTCTGCTCGTGCAGCACCAGCGGGCGCCCCAGCAGCGACGCCATCATGCCGGCCGGGAAGGTGATATAGCCGCCCATGCCCAGCACCACGCTCGGGCGCACCCGGCGCAGCGCGGCTATGCTCTGCCAGAACGCGCGCAGCAGGTTCAGCGGCAGCAGGAACTTGGTCACCAGGCCCTTGCCGCGCAGCCCGCCGAACTGGATGAACTCCATCGGGATGTCGTGCTTGGGCACCAGCGTGGCCTCCATGCCGGTGCGGTTGCCCAGCCAGACCACTTTCCAGCCCTGCTCACGCAGCGCCTGCGCGACCGCCAGCCCCGGGAACACATGTCCCCCGGTGCCGCCGGCCATCACGAGCAAGGTGCGCGGTCCGGTCATACCTTCCCTCCGCGCATCAATACTCGATTTTCATAATCAATGCGCAGCAGGATCGCCAGCGCCACGCAGTTCATCAAGATCCCCGAGCCGCCATAGCTCACCAGCGGCAGCGTCAGCCCCTTGGTCGGCAGCAGGCCCAGGTTCACGCCCATATTGATAAAGGTCTGCCAGCCGATCCACACGCCGATGCCTTTGGCCACCAGGCCGGCAAAGGTGCGGTCCAGCTGCAGCGCGGTGCGGCCGATATTGAAGGCGCGCCGCACCAGCCAGTAGAACAGCACGATCACCACCAGCACGCCGACAAAGCCAAATTCCTCGCCGATCACCGCGAGGATGAAGTCGGTATGGGCCTCGGGCAGGTAGTGCAGCTTCTCGATGCTGCCGCCCAGCCCCACCCCGGTCCATTCGCCGCGGCCGAAGGCGATCAGCGAGTGCGTGAGCTGGTAGGCCTTGCCCAGTGCGTTGCTCTCTTCCCACGGGTTCAGGTAGGCGAAGATCCGCTCGCGCCGCCAGGGCGAAGCCGTGATCAGCAGCGCGAACGCGCCTATTGCCACGCCCACCAGCCCGGCGAACAGCTTGCCGTTGATGCCGCCCAGGAACAGGATGCCCATCGCCACCGCGGCGATCACCAGGAACGCGCCCATGTCGGGCTCGAGCAGCAGCAGCATGCCCACCACCACCACCGCCACGCCCATCGGCAAAAAGCCCTTGGACACGGTCTGCATCCACTCCTGCTTGCGCACGGTGTAGTTGGCCGCGTACAGCACCACCGCCAGCTTCATCAGCTCGGACGGCTGGAAGTTCATCACCCCCAGCGGAATCCAGCGCCGCGCGCCGTTCACGCCCTTGCCGACGAACGGCACCAGCACGATCACCAGCAGGATCAGCGCGAAGATAAAGAGCTTGGGCGCATAGCGGTCCCACACCTTGACCGGGACCTGGAACGACGCCAGCCCGACCGACAGCCCGATCCCAAGCGCGAACGCATGGCGCATCAGGAAGTGGCTCTCGCGGTAGTTGGCGTAGCGCGGCGAGTCCGGCAGCGCGATCGAGGCCGAATAGACCATCACCAGGCCGAGCGCGAGCAGCACGATCGACACCCACAGCATGGGCTGGTCGTACTCCATCATGCGCGAGCGGGTCGGCTTGACGCCCGACACGGCGTCGCGCAGGCCACCCCAGGCATTGCCGATGGTGGCGCCGATAAAGCCGCTGCGCTTGACCTGTGCTTCGCTCATGGCAGGATCCCCCGGGACAGCGCCAGTTCTTCCACCGCGCCGCGGAACACCTCGGCGCGATGCACATAGTTGCGGAACATGTCGAGGCTGGCGCACGCCGGCGACAGCAGCACCACATCGCCGTTCTCGGCCAGTCGGGCAGCCTTGGTCACGGCCTCTTCCAGCGTGCCGGCGTCGACCAGGCTGGCACCGCTGCCCTGCAATGCATCGCGCAGTTCACCCGCGGCACGGCCGATCAGCACCACCGCGCGCGCGTACTGCGCCACCGGCGCGGCCAGCGGCGAGAAATCCTGGCCCTTGCCTTCGCCGCCGGCGATCAGCACCACGCGCTTGTCCAGCCCAGACAGCGCAGCCACGGTGGCGCCCACGTTGGTGCCCTTGCTGTCGTCGAAATACTCGACATCGTCGATGGTCGCGACCCACTCCACGCGGTGCGGCTCGCCGCGGTATTCGCGCAGGCCGTGCAGCAGTGCGTTCATCGGCAGGTCGATGGCGCGGCACAGCGCCAGCGCGGCCATCGCATTGGTGGCGTTGTGCATGCCGCGGATATGCAGCGCGTCGGCCGGCATCAGGCGCTTGTGGCGCACCGGCACGGCTTCCTGGACCACCTCGGCGGCCTTGCGGCGGCGCGGCTTGCCCTCCCCTTCCGCTTCCGGATCCGGTTCGGCCAGCACCAGCCAGGGCATGCCGCCCTCGCGCAGGATGCCGAAGCTGCCCGGCGTTTCCGGCAGGTCGGTGCCGAAGGTCAGCGGCGTGCGCCCGGGCCGTGCCATGTCCATGGTCAGGCGGTCGTTGCGGTTGAGCACCTGCACGCATTCGCTGCCGGCCGGCCCGAAGATGCGCGCCTTGGACGCGGCATAGGCTTCCATCGAGCCATGCCAGTCCAGGTGGTCCTGGGTGACGTTGAGCACAGTCGCCGCGGCGGGCGCCAGCGTGTGCGTGGTTTCCAGCTGGAAGCTGGACAGCTCAAGCACCCACACCTCCGGCAGCGATGCCGAGGCGATGCAGGCCGACAGCTTGTCCAGCGCCGACGGGCTGATATTGCCCGCCACCGCCACGCTCTTGCCGGCGCGCTCCACCAGCCGGCCGGTCAGCGCGGTGGTGGTGGTCTTGCCGTTGGTGCCGGTGATCGCCAGGATCTTCGGCACGTAGCCGGACTCGGCTTCCAGGTGGCGCAGCGCGCGCACGAACAGCTCGATCTCGCCCCACACCGGGATGCCGCGCGCCTGCGCCGCGGCCAGCAGCGCGCCAGTGGCGGCTTCCAGCGGCGACAGGCCCGGGCTGATCGCCACCAGGCCGATGCCGTCGAGCAGGCTGTCGGCGAACGGGCCGCCGACGAATTCGGCCGAAGTCAGCTCGGCCTGCAGGAAGACAAGGTTGGCGGGCGCCTCGCGCGTGTCTGCCACGCGCACCGCGCAGCCGTTCAGGCCACACCAGCGCGCCATGGCCAGGCCCGACTCACCAAGGCCCAGTACCAGCACATGAGGTTTTTGCAGCTCGCCAAACACTTCGATTTCCTGCCTTTGTTTTCCTGTATCTATATAGAATGCGCCGTCAGTCCCTGACCCGCGCAACCATTAACGCAACTTCAGCGTCGACAACCCGATCAGCACCAGCAGCATGGTGATGATCCAGAAGCGCACCGTGACCTGGGTTTCCTTCCAGCCGCCCAGCTCGAAATGGTGGTGCAGCGGCGCCATCCGGAATAGCCGCCTGCCTTCGCCATAGCGGCGCTTGGTGATCTTGAACCACGTCACCTGCGCCATCACCGACAGTGTTTCCACCACGAAGATACCGCCCATCACGAACAGCACGATCTCCTGGCGCACGATCACCGCCACCGTGCCGAGCGCGCCGCCCAGCGCCAGCGCGCCCACGTCGCCCATGAAAACCTGCGCCGGGTGCGCGTTGAACCAGAGGAAGGCCAGCCCCGCGCCGGCCAATGCCGAGCAGAAGATCAGCAGTTCGCCCGCGCCCGGGATATGCGGGAACAGCAGGTACTTGCTGTAGACCGAGTTGCCCATCACGTACGCAAACACGCCCAGCCCGCCGCCAACCAGCACCACCGGCATGATCACCAGCCCGTCCAGGCCGTCGGTCAGGTTGACGGCGTTGCTCGAGCCCACGATCACCAGGTAGGTCAGCACGATGAAGCCGGCCACGCCCAGCGGGTAGCTGATCTCCTTGAAGAAGGGCACGATCAGGTTGGACTTGTACGGCATGTCCAGCGACAGCCCGCCCTCGACCCAGTTCAGGAACAGCTCCCACACCCGCACGTTGCTGCTTTCCGATACCGAAAACGCCAGGTAGACCGCGGCCACAAGGCCGATCAGCGTCTGCCAGAAAAATTTCTCGCGGCTCGACATGCCGCGCGGGTCGCGATACACCACCTTGCGGTAGTCGTCGACCCAGCCGATCGCGCCGTAGCCGAAGGTGACCAGCATCACCACCCAGATAAAACGGTTGCCCCAGTCGCACCACAGCAGCGTCGACACCGCGATCGAGACCAGCACCAGCACGCCGCCCATGGTCGGCGTGCCGGCCTTGACCAGGTGGGTCTGCGGGCCGATGGTGCGCACCGCCTGGCCGACCTTCAGCTCGGTCAGCTTGCGGATCACCCACGGACCGAACGCCAGCCCGATCAGAAGCGCGGTGAGGTTGGCCATCACCGCGCGGAAAGTCAGATAGTTGACGACCCGGAGGAAGCTGTAGTCGTTTTGCAGCCACTGGGCCAGAGCCAATAACATCGTGTTGTCTTATTTAATGTGCGGAAGTGTCTGCGACCAGCGCCGCGACCATCCGTTCCATGCGCATGAAGCGCGATCCCTTCACCAGCACGGCGCCCACTTGCGCCACCATGCCCCTGCTGTCTTCCTCCAGCGCCTTTGCCAGGGCTTCCGCGGTGCCGAAATGCCGGCCACCCGCGCCGAATGCCTGCACCGCATGCACGGCCAGTTCACCGGTCGCCCACAGCGTGCCAATGCCGCGCGCCTTGGCGTAGGCACCGATCTCTTGGTGGAATGCGGGGCCCTGGTCGCCCACTTCGCCCATGTCGCCCAGCACCAGCACACGCGGCGCGGCAAAGCCGGCCAGCACGTCGATGGCGGCGCGCATGGAGTCGGGGTTGGCGTTGTATGTGTCGTCGATGACTACCGTCCCACCCGGCGTGTACTTGACCTGCAGCCGGCCCTTGACCGCCTGGAACCCGGCCAGGCCCCGCTGGATCGCCGGCACGTGCACCCCCGCGGCCAGCGCGCAGGCGATGGCCGCCAGCGCGTTGCGCACGTTGTGCTCACCCAGCAGCGCCAGGCGCACGTCGAAGGCATGGCCAGGCGCGCGTACCTGCATCACCTGTGCGCCGTCGACCAGCGTCACGGTGGCGTGCACATCGGCGCGCTGCGAGGTGCCGAACGACAGCGCGCGGCGCGCGCCCGCGGCATTGCGCCACACCGGCGCGTAGGCGCCGCCGCTTTCCGCGTCGAGCGGGTACACCGCCACGCCGTTGGCAGGCAGCGCCGCAATCGCGGCAGCGTGCTCGTGGGCGACGGCTTCCACACTGACCATGAACTCCTGGTGCTCGCGCTGCGCGTTGGTGATCACCGCCACGGTGGGCTGGGCGATGCCGGCCAGGTAGACCGTCTCGCCCGGATGGTTCATGCCGAGCTCCAGCACCGCCAGCTTGTGCGTGGCGCGCAGGCGCAGCACCGTCAGCGGCAGGCCGATATCGTTGTTCAGATTGCCGCCGGTGGCCAGGCGCTGCTCCTCGCCTACCGCCGCGGCGAAGATGGCCGCGATCATTTCCTTGACCGTGGTCTTGCCGTTGCTGCCGGTCACCGCCACCGCCGGCAGCGTGAACTGGCGGCGCCAGCCGGCGCCAAGCTCGCCCAGCGCAAGGCGCGTGTCCGGCGCGACGATGGCCGGCACGCCGGCATCGACCTCGCGGCTGACCAGCACGGCGACAGCGCCGCGCGCCACCACGTCGGCGATGAAATCATGCGCGTCGAAGCGCTCGCCCTTGAGGGCGATGAACAGGTCGCCGGGCTCGACGCTGCGGCTGTCGCTATGCACGCGCGAAAACTCCACGGCGCCGTCGCCGCAAACGCGCGCGCCGGCGATCCAGCCGGCGGCTTGCTGCAAGGTGGTCATTGGGGTCTGGCTCATGCCGATACTCCACGGGTGGCAAGCGCCAGTCGTACATGTTCGCGATCGGAGAACGGGCGCTTGCGCCCCTGGATCTCCTGGGTGGCCTCATGGCCCTTGCCCGCCACCAGCACCACGTCGGCCGGTGCCGCGTGCCTGACGGCATAGAGGATGGCGGCGGCGCGGTCTTCGATCTGGCGCGCGCGCGCGCGCTCGGCCATGCCGTCGGCAATGGCGTCCAGGATGTCCTGTGGGTCTTCGCTGCGCGGGTTGTCGCTGGTCAGGATGACCTCGTCGGCCTCGCGCTCGGCCACCGCGCCCATCAGCGGGCGCTTGATCGGGTCGCGGTCGCCACCGCAGCCGAACACGCACCACAGGCGGCCGTTGCGCGCCTGCGCCACCGGGCGCAGCGCGGCCAGCGTCTGTGCCAGCGCGTCCGGGGTATGGGCGTAGTCGACCACGGCCAGCGGCGCATCCGGGCCGCCGGCGGCACCGAACAACTCCATGCGCCCTTCGACCGGCGTCAGCGCGCGCAGCGCGGCGATGGCCGCGTCCCACGCCACGCCGTTGGCGAGCGCCGCACCCAGCACCGCCAGCAGGTTGCTGACGTTGAAGGCGCCGATCATCGGCGTGGCCATCTCGGCGCTGCCGAAGCTGCCGTCGATATGGAAGGCGGTGCCGGTGGGCGTGGCGCGCACCTTGGTGGCGCGCAGCCACTCGCCGCGCGGGCGGCGCACCGTGGCCGCGCCGGGGCCGTCGATGCCGTATTCGATCACGTGCGGCGCGCCGATGGCGGCGGCGTCCGCCGCCAGCAGGCGCTGGCCCATGGCGTCGTCGCGGTTGACCACCGCTGTGCGCAGGCCGTCCCAGCGGAACAGGCTCACCTTGGCGGCCTCGTACTCGGCCATCGAGCCGTGGTAGTCGAGGTGGTCCTGGGTCAGGTTGGTCAGCACCGCCACCGAGAAATGCGTGCCGGCCACGCGCTCCTGCTCCAGGCCGTGCGAGGACACCTCCATCGCCACTGCGCGCGCGCCGGCGTCGTGCAGGGACGCCAGGCTGGCCTGCAGCTGCACCGCGTCGGGCGTGGTGAAGCCGGTAGCCTGCAGCGCGCCCGGGAAGCCGGAGCCCAGCGTGCCAATGGTCGCGCAGGGCGTGCCGGCGGCCTGCAGCACCCGTGCCAGCCACTGGCTGCACGAGGTCTTGCCGTTGGTGCCGGTGATGCCGGTCACGGCCAGGCCGCGCACCGGGTTGCCATGCCAGCCGGCGGCGATCGGGCCAGCCAGCTGGTGCAGGCGGCTCACCGCGAGATGCGGCACGACGTCGCCGAAGGGCCAGTCGAAGCCGTCGGCCTCATAGACGATGGCCCCCGCGCCGGCGGCGATCGCCTGGGCGATATAGGGCCGGCCATCGGTGGCCAGGCGCGCGTTGCCGAGCACGTAGGCGAAGAACACATCGCCACGCGCCAGGCGCCGGGTATCTCCGGTCAACTGCGCGGCGGCGGCCACGTTGGTACGCAGCCAGGCCAGCGCGTTGCTGGCCTGGGCGGTGACCTCGAGCGGGAGCAGTGGCTTGGCCGTCATTGGGTCGAGCTCCACGGTTCGCTCTCCTGCACCTTGTCGCTGACCACCAGCTGGCGGATCGGCGAGTCGGGCTGCACATTCAGTGCGCGCAGCGTGCCGCCGGTGATGGCCGCGAACGCCGGGCCGGCCACCAGGCCGCCGTAGTGGCTGCCCGCGGTGGGTTCGTCCACGCTGACGGCCACGATGATGCGCGGATTCGACATCGGCGCCAGGCCGATGAACGAGGCGCGGTACTTGCTGCGGTTGTAGCCGCGGCCTTCATGCTTGTAGGCGGTACCGGTCTTGCCGCCGACGCGGTAGCCCATCACCTGCGCCTCGGGGGCGGTGCCGCCGGGAGCGGTCACGGTCTCCATCATGGCGCGCACGTCGCGCGCCACCTGGGGCGACAGGATGCGCTCGCCGGTGGCGGGGCCGCTGGTGCGGAACATCGACACCGGGATCAGCTCGCCGTCATGCGCGAAGATGGTGTAGGCATGCGCCATCTGGAACAGCGACACCGACAGGCCGTAGCCGTATGACATGGTGGCCTGCTCGATCGGGCGCCAGCTCTTGAACGGGCGCACGCGGCCGGCCACGGCGCCGGGGAAGCCGATCTTGGGCGCCTGGCCGAGGCCGATGCTGGTGTACATGTCCCACATCTCCTGCGGCTTCATCATCATCGCGATCTTGGTCGTGCCGATGTTGCTCGACTTCTGGATCACGCCGCTCACCGTCAGCGCCCCGTAGTTGTGGGTATCGCTGATGGTGGCGCCTTCGAAGTTGTACTTGCCGGTGGTGGTGATCACCGTGGACGGCGTCACGCGCTTGAGCTGCAGCGCCAGGCCGACCGTGATCGGCTTCATCATCGAGCCGGGCTCGAAGGTGTCGGTCAGCACACGGTTGCGCAGCTGCTCGCCGGACAGCCGGGTACGGTCGTTGGGGTTGTAGGTGGGCCAGTTGGCCAGCGCCAGCACTTCGCCGGTCTGGGCGTCGAGCACCACCGCGCTGGCGGCCTTGGCCTTGTGCTTTTCGACCACGGCCTTGAGCTCGTTGTAGGCCAGGTACTGGATCTTGGCGTCGATCGACAGCTGGATGTCCTCGCCGTCGCGCGGGGTCTTCAGCACGCCGACGTCCTCGACCACGCGGCCCAGGCGGTCCTTGATCACCTGGCGCGCGCCGGCCCGGCCGGCCAGGCCTGGCTCGCGCGCCAGCTCCACGCCTTCCTGGCCGCGGTCTTCCACGTTGGTGAAGCCGACGATGTGGGCCATCGCCTCGCCTTCCGGGTAGAAGCGCTTGTATTCGCGGGTCTGGTGGATGCCCTCGATCTTCAGCGCGGCGATCTTGTCGGCGACGTCAGGCAGCACCTGGCGCTTCAGGTAGACGAAGCCCTTGTCCTCGGACAGCTTCTTGCCCAGGTCTTTCTCGGACATGCCGAGCAACTTCGCCAGCTGGCGGATCTTGGCGGCCTCGACCTGGTTGGGCACGTCCTCGGGCACCGCCCAGACGGCCTTGACCGGCAGGCTGGTGGCCAGCACCAGGCCGTTGCGGTCCAGGATCTTGCCGCGCGTGGCCGGCAGCTCCAGCGTGCGCTGGAAGCGCTTCTTGCCCTCGGCCTCGTAGAACTGGTTGCCGGGGCCCTGGATCCAGGCCGCGCGCAGGGCCAGCGCGCCGAAGGCGGCGAACATCAGGAACACCACCAGCTTGGAGCGCCACATCGGCAGGCGCAGGCCCAGCACCGGGCTGGCCGAGAACTGGCCGCTGCGCGGGCGCGAGGCGGTGCCGTTGCGGTCACGGCGGGGCGGGTTGGGACGGGCCATGCTCATCGGCGCGCCTCCGCGGCACTGGCCGACGCCGCCTCGGCAGGCGGCGGCAGCACGATGCCGGACAGGTACTGGGTCTTGCCGGGGTTGACCGGCGCCATCTTCAGCTGCGCGCGCGCCGCGTCGGCGATGCGCGCGCTCTTGCCCAGCGCGCTCTGCTGGTACTGCAGGCGCGACCAGTCGATATCGAGCTGCTTCTCTTCAGCCTGGGCCCGCTCCAGCGCGACGAACAGCGTGCGCGCCTGGTGCTGCGCGCTCACCAGCGACAGCGCGCACAGGATCAGCGCGGCGAGCAGGAAGAAGGTCAGGCGGTTCATGCGCGTGCGCCTCCGCCCGCAGGGGTCGCGGCAGGGGCCAGCTTCTCGGCCACGCGCATCACGGCCGAGCGCGCGCGCGGGTTGGCGGCCACCTCTTCAGTGCCCGGCTTGTAGCGGCCGAGCAGGCGCAGCGTCGGTTGCGGCAGGTCGGCCGCGCGCAGCGGCGCGCGGCGCAGCGCCGGGTCGGCATCCTGCTGGGGACGGGCGTGCGCCGCCATGAACCGCTTGACGATGCGGTCCTCCAGCGAGTGGAAGCTGATCACCACCAGGCGCCCTCCGACCTGCAGCAGTTCATACGCCGCCTTCAGCCCTCTTTCGAGGTCCTCAAGCTCTTGATTGACGTGAATCCGTAGAGCCTGAAAGGTGCGGGTCGCAGGGTCCTGACCCTTCTCGCGTGTTTTGACGGCTTTCGCCACGAGCGCGGCAAGGTCGGCAGTAGTGGCGATGGGTCCGCCATCGCCGGGTTCGCTCCGGCGAGCAACAATCGCCTTTGCAATCTGTACAGCAAACCGTTCTTCCCCATAGTCTCGTATCACCCTGGCAATGTCCTGCTCATCCGCCTGCGCCAGCCACTGCGCGGCAGTGATGCCGCGCGTGGTGTCCATGCGCATGTCCAGCGGGCCCTCGAAACGAAAGGAAAACCCCCTCGCCGCCTCGTCGATCTGGGGCGAGCTGATCCCCAGGTCGAGCAGCACGCCGGCGACGTGGCCGCGCCCCGACAGGCGCTCGGCCATGGCCGCAAAGCTCGCGTGCTCAATGGAGAAGCGGGCATCCTTGATGGTGCCCGCTTCTGCGATTGCTGCTGGGTCCTTGTCGAACGCAACCAGGGCCCCGTCTGGCCCCAGCCGGGCCAGCACCGCCCGGCTGTGCCCTCCCCTGCCGAAGGTGCCGTCGACGTAGACCCCGTCGGGCCGCCAGACCAAGGCGTCGACGGCCTCGTCCAGCAGCACGGTGCGATGGCGCAGGGCGGGGGTTGCCGGCGTTCCGGTTGGACTCATGACCTCGTCAGAAAGAGAAATTCTTCAATGCTTCGGGCATGCCCTGCGCCATCGCCTGCTGTTCCTTGGCGGCGTAGGTCGCGGCATCCCACACTTCGAAATGGCTGCCCATGCCGAGCAGCATGACTTCTTTGTCGAGCATGGCGGCACTGCGCAGCTCCGGGGCGATCAGCACCCGGCCCGCGCCGTCCATTTCCACGTCGGCGGCGTTGCCCAGGAAGATGCGCTTCCACCAGTGCGCATCCATCGGCAGCGCTGCAATGCGCGTGCGGAAGGTTTCCCACTCGGGCCGGGGAAACAGCAACAGGCAGCCATCCGGGTGCTTGGTCAGCGTCACCCGGCCCTCGGCCTGCTGTTGCAGCGCCTCGCGGTGCCGGGACGGAATGGACATCCGCCCCTTGGCATCCAGCGAGAGTGCCGATGCTCCCTGAAACAAGCTTGCTCCCGGTCCATGCCGGCCGGTAGTCGGCCAGCATGCGCGTGAATCCCTTCTGTTCCGACTATGGCGACATCATCCCACGGCCGGGGCCCAATTTCACACAAAAATACACTTCCTCACACTATTTCCCACTTTAGAGGAAGCGATATGGCGGGTCAAGGCTGGTTGCAGGGCAGCAAACGAGTTTTTTTGAATCAGAACAATGACTTAGCGCGCACACCTCACGCACCGAAAAAGTGAATCCTTAATGAAATGAAGATCTTAGGGAGGAAAGCCGAGAAACCACCTGAGAACCACTTGCGGAGGAACTGCCGGCGGCACGGGAAAGACCTGCCCCGTCGCGCGAAGGAAGGATACAACAATTGCCCGCCAGCCCCGCCGGAACCAGGGCCGGCGGGGGGCAGGCAGGGCCGGCTCAGATCCGGTAGGCGGCGGTGGTCATCACGCGCGAGGCGCCGCGCATCAGCGCCCGCACCGGGGCGGGCAACGGGATCCCGCCGGCATCGCGCGCGGCATCGCCGTGGCGGATCTCATCGTCGCGCATCTGCTCGAGGATGGCGCGCGAGCGGCCGTCGGCCTCGGGCAGGCGGTCCAGGTGCCCGCCCAGGTGGTGCTCGACCTGGCGCTCGGTCTCGGCGACAAAGCCCAGGCTGACGCGGTCGCCGGCGCGGCCGGCCATCCAGCCGATGGCGAAGGCGCCGGCGTACCACAACGGGTTGAGCAGGCTCGGGCGCGAGCCCAGCTCGCGCAGGCGCTCGGCGCACCAGGCCAGGTGGTCTTCCTCTTCGCGCGCCGCGGCATCCATCTGCGCGCGCACCGCGCCGTCGTGCGCGGTGAGCTTCTGGGCCTGGTACAGGGCCTGCGCGCAGACCTCGCCGACATGGTTGATGCGCATCAGCCCGGCCACGTGGCGGCGTTCATCGGCGCTCATCTGTTCGGTGTCCGGCGCCAACCGGTCGGCCGGGTTGGCGCGCGCGGTGCGCGTAGCGCCGGCAATGGCGCGCAATGCCACGTCGAATTCTTTGATCAGGGTGTCCATGTCGCAGAGGCAGTTGGTCTTCGTTCCCGGCAGTCCCAGCGATCGTGGGGTGCGCAGCTGCGGCTGCGGTACGCGCAGGGGGCCATCGGGATTACCCGCATTGTAGCTTGCCTCTAATCGGCGCCAACCCGCATCCCGCCTTGCATTGATGCGCCCGGCTACTCAGAAACCCTGAGTTGTTAAAAGAAGACAAGGGGGATTGGCCTGAGTAGTGAATTAAGGGTTGTTTGTTACAGTACTTCGCAACTTCCAAGGAAGTTTGACGCACGGGGGATGGAGACCAACAGGAGGTTCTCCCGGGCCGTCACCAATAATTCTTACAGTGGAGATCAACGAGCATGAAGAAATCGCTTCTGGCGCTGGCAGCGCTTGGCGCATTTGCTGGGGCGGCGCAGGCCCAATCGAGCGTCACGCTCTACGGTGTGGTGGATGCCAACATCGAGTACGTGAGCAATATGTCGAGCGTCACGCCGTCGGCGGCCAACGGATTTGCGACCGGCCCGTCGGAGAACCTCTTCCGCATGTCGTCCGGCGGCCTGTCCGGTTCGCGTTGGGGTCTGCGCGGCGTTGAGGACCTGGGCAGCGGCCTGAAGGCACTGTTCGTGATGGAAAGCGGTTTCGGCCTGGATGACGGGCGCTCGCAGCAAGGCGGCCGCCTGTTCGGTCGTCAGGCTTATGTCGGCCTGGAAAGCGCCCAGGTGGGCCGCGTGACCTTCGGTCGCCAGTACACCTCGCTGTTCGACATGATGGCCAACTTCTCGCCGACCGGCTATGCCACCCAGTACGAGCCGGTGGTCGCTCAACTGGGCCTGAACTTCCGCTCGGACAACACTGCCAAGTACACCGGCAAGTTCGGCCCGGTGACCGCGGTCGCGCACTGGTCGTTCGGCAACGGCGTTGCAGGCGGTGGCGAAGTCGCCGGCCAGTTCCGCCGCGACACCGGCTACGGTGCCGGCGTGTCGTGGGCAGCCGGCCCGTTCGGCATCAGCGGCGCCTATGACCAGTACAACCCGACCCTGAACGCCGCCGGCGGCACCGGCGAATTCAAGAAGGCCGCAGTCGCTGCCAGCTATGCCTTCGGTCCGGCCAAGCTGATGGCTGGCTATCGCTGGGGCATGAGCAAGCATGTGAACGACAATACGATCCTGAAGGACAACTACTACTGGGTCGGCGCCAACTACCAGGTCACGCCGGCACTGGGCCTGACGCTCGCGTACTACTACGACGACGTCAAGAACTTCAACCCGGCCGCTGCCACCGTCAACACCACCAACAACATCAAGAACCCCTGGCAGATCTCGTTCGTGGCCGACTACAACCTGTCCAAGCGCACCGACGTGTACCTGACCACGGCTTTCTCGAAGAACGCCGGCCTGAACTTCGACACCTCGGCAATCAGCTTCGCCAATGGTTACTTCCTGGGTACCGGCGAAGACAAGATGATTGGCGCCGCCATCGGCATCCGCCACAAGTTCTGATCGCCAGTCGCAAGACTGAGCTTGAAAGGCACCTTCGGGTGCCTTTTTCCATTGGCGCGGCGCTGCGGCCCCATAGGGCATTACCTCATCGGCGCCACTGCGGGTGCCGACTAGAATGCACTGACCATAGCCGCCCCCAGGACACCGGGAGCGGGCCACACCAGGAGACCACCCATGCAACCCACTCGCCGGCGCGTCGTTGCGCTGCTGCTGTCCGCCAGCCTTGCTGCGCTCGCCAGCCAGCCGGCGCTGGCCGCCGACCCGTACCCGGCCAAGCCGATCCGGCTGGTGGTGCCCTTTGCCGCCGGCGGCACCACCGACATCCTGGCCCGCGCCGTGGCCGCAGAGCTGGCCAGGCTGCCGGGCTGGAACGTGGTGGTCGACAACAAGCCCGGTGCCGGCGGCAATATTGGCGCGGACATCGTCGCCAAGGCCGCGCCGGACGGCTACACGCTGCTGATGGGCACCGTGGGCACCCATGGCATCAACCAGTCGCTGTACGGCAAGCTGCCGTTCGATCCGATCAAGGACTTCGCCCCGGTCACCGAGGTGGCGGCCGTGCCCAACGTGCTGGTGCTGAACCCGGCGTTTGCGCAGCAGAACAAGATCGACAGCGTCAAGGACCTGATCACTTACGCGCGCGCCAACCCCGGCAAGATCAACATGGCCTCCAGCGGCAACGGCACCTCGATCCACCTGGCCGGGGAGCTGTTCAAGACGCAGACCAGGACCTATATGGTCCACTTCCCGTACAAGGGCAGCGGGCCGGCACTGACTGACCTGGCCGGGGGCACCATGCAGGTGATGTTCGACAACCTGCCGTCGTCGATGGCGCTGATCAAGAGCGGCAAGCTCAAGGCGCTGGCGGTGACCAGCGCCAGGCCGTCGCCGGCGTTGCCGGGCGTGCCGACCATCGCCCAGGCCGCGGGCCTGCCGCAGTATGAAGCCAGCTCCTGGTTCGGCATGCTGGCGCCGGCCGGCACGCCGCCTGACGTCATCCACCGCATCCAGCAGGAAGTGGCCAAGGCGCTGAACGCCCCGGCCGTGCGCGAACGCCTGCAGGCGCAGGGCGCCGAGCCTGTCGGCAATACGCCGGAGCAGTTCGCCACATTCATCCGCGCCGAGACCGCCAAGTGGGCCAAGGTGGTCAAGGATTCCGGCGCCAAGGTGGATTGACGCCGATTTGATCGCCGGCAGGGCGGCGGCGCGTATCGCGCATATACTTGAGGCATCAAATGTTGGCTGCCCGCCTCGTGGGCGGCCCCTGGCGGCTGCGGCCGCACACCTGCGCACCGATGCACTGAAGATGCCAAACCCCTCCCCTGCCGCCGGCGCCGAAAGCGCGCCGGTCGACCTTGAAACCCGTGCCGACCAGACCGAGCACGAAGCCCTGCGGCTGTGGTTGCGGCTGTTGACCTGCACCACCCTGATCGAGAGCGATATCCGTTCGCGGCTGCGCCAGGATTTTGCCTGCACGCTGCCGCGCTTCGACCTGATGGCACAGCTCGACCGCCATCCGGAAGGCCTGAAGATGGGCGAGCTGTCGCGCCGCATGATGGTGACCGGCGGCAACGTCACCGGCATCACCGACCAGCTGCAGCAGGAAGGCCTGGTCTCGCGCGAGGCCCTGCCCGCTGACCGCCGGGCCTACCTGATCCGCCTGACCCCGGCCGGGCGCGCCGCGTTCTCGCGCATGGCGCGCGCGCATGAGGACTGGATCGGGCAACTGTTCTCCGGCCTGGCCGAGACCGACCGGCGCGCCCTGTTCCGACTGCTTGGCCGGCTCAAGACCGGCCTGATCTCGCCATGAAACCGCTTGCCCTCCTTACCCTGTGCGGCCTGCTGCCGGTGCTGGCTGCCTGCAGCAGCACGCCGCAGCCGCCGCAGGTCACGCCGGTGAACGCCACCATCAAGCTTGGCCGTGTCACCGAGAGGACGTTCCTGACTCGCCTGGACGTGGCCCAGGTGCCCCCGTACTACGGCGGCGGCACCAGCGTCGGCGTGGGCGCCGCGGGTGGCGGCGGGGGTGGCGGGGTGGGCGTGGGCTTTGCCTTCGACCTGAGCCGGCTGTTCAACAAGCCCGCGCCGGTGCAGCAGGTGGACCTGTTCCAGTACAAGGTGCGAACCATGGATGGCGCGATCGTGTCGGCCAACGCGCCGGCGGTGCCAGGGCTGGAGCCTGGCGCGTGCGTGCGGGTGATCTACCCCGACGGCAGCCAGGAACCCCGCCTGGCGCCATCGAACGAGTGCTGAACCGCCGCGGCGCAGCCTGAAAGCACAACGGCCTCCACTCGGGAGGCCGTTGTCGTTGGCAGCGGCGGCCGCTCAGGCGGCCTTGCGGCTGTCGCGCAGTTCGCGGCGCAGGATCTTGCCGACGTTGGTCTTGGGCAGCTCGGTGCGGAACTCGACGTACTTGGGCCGCTTGTAGCCGGTCAGGCGCTCCTTGCAGAACTCGATCACATCGGCCTCGGTCAGCCCCGGATCCTTCTTCACCACGAACAGCTTGACCACCTCGCCCGAGTGCGTGTCAGGCACGCCCACGGCCGCCACCTCCAGCACGCCCGGGCACTCGGCCACCACGCCTTCGACTTCGTTCGGATACACGTTGAAGCCCGACACCAGGATCATGTCCTTCTTGCGGTCGACGATCTTGGTGTAGCCGCGCTCGTCCATCACGCCGATGTCGCCGGTCTTGAAGAAGCCGTCCGGGGTCATGACCTTGGCGGTCTCGTCCGGGCGGTTCCAGTAGCCGGCCATCACCTGCGGGCCGCGGATGCAGATCTCGCCCGGCTGGCCGAGCGGCACGTCCTTGCCGTCATCGTCGCGGATCACCACTTCGGTCGACGGCAGCGGCATGCCGATGGTGCCGGAGAACACATTGGTGTCGGTCGGGTTGCAGGTGGCCGAGGGCGAGGTCTCGGACAGGCCGTAGCCTTCGATGATCGGGCAGCCGGTCTTGGCCAGCCACTGCTTGGCCACCGCCTCCTGCACCGCCATGCCGCCGCCGTTGGCCACGCGCAGGCCGGAGAAATCGACCTTGCTGATTTCCGGATTGTTGATCAGTGCGTTGTACAGCGTGTTGACGGCCGGGAACATGTTGAACTTGTACTTCTGCAGTTCCTTGATGAAGCCCGGAATGTCGCGCGGATTCGGGATCAGCACGCTGGTGCCGCCGCTGCGCATGCCCAGCAGGCAGCAGACCGTCAGCGCAAAGATGTGGTACAGCGGCAGCGCAGTGATGGTGATGGGCTGGTCGATATGTGCGCCCTTGTTCAGCGCCGGCTGCATCCACGCCTCGGACTGCAGCACGTTGGCCACCACGTTACGGTGCAGCAGCACCGCCCCCTTGGAGATGCCGGTAGTGCCGCCCGTGTACTGCAGGAAGGCGATGTCATCCGGGCCGGTGGTGGCCGGCTGCAGCGTCAGCTTGCGGCCTTCGGCCAGCACGCTGTTGAAGCGCACGCAGGTGGGCAGCTCCCACGCCGGCACCATCTTCTTGACGTTGCGCACCACGAAATTGACGATCGCTCCCTTCAGCCCGCCCAGCATGTCGCCCATGCTGGCCACCACCACGTGCTTGACCGGGGTCTTGGCCAGCACCTGCTGCAGCGTGGAGGCAAAGTTCTCCAGGATCACGATGGCCTCGGCGCCGCTGTCCTTGAGCTGGTGCTCGAGCTCGCGCGGGGTGTAGAGCGGGTTGACGTTGACCACCACGAAGCCCGCGCGCAGCACCGCCGCCAGCACCACCGGGTACTGCAGCACGTTCGGCATCATGATCGCCACCCGTGCGCCGGGACGCAGCCCGCGCGACTGCAGCCAGGCGGCAAAGTGCGTCGAGAGCTGGTCCAGTTCGCCGTAGGTGATGGCCTTGTCCATGCAGATGAAGGCCTTGCGGTCGGCATAGGTGCGGAAAGACGCCTCGAGCAGCGCGGCAAGCGAGCGGAACTGGCTGGCATCGATCTCGGCGGGGACGCCGGCCGGGTAGTGTTTCAGCCAAATTCTTTCCATAGCACCGTCTCCTGATTTCTGAATGGTCGTTCGATTTTGCCGAGATGCTAAACGTGCGCCCCGGTTAAAACAACAACTTAGACGAAGTCCTCAGGGCCACCGGACAGGCCTTGGTGCCCCTGACGGGCATTATGCGCCACCGATCGGGCGCAAGTAGGGGGATAACCCCTAGTGAGGCAAATCCGCACTCAGCCGCCGCTGGGCAGCGCCAGTTTCATCATGCTGGCGGCAAGCTCCTGCGCCAGCGTCTCCGGGTCCATGCGGCCGGGTTCATGCCAGGTGTAGAGGAACCCCACCACGCTGCCGATCGCATGGGCCGTCACGCGTGCGTCGCCGAAGGCGAACACGCCATCGCGCTTGCCCTCTTCCAGCAGCGCATAGAGATCGCGATAGAAGTCCCGCGCCATGCTGTCGAGCCACGCCACGGTGTCAGGGCGCAGGTACTGGTTGTCGCGAAAGCTCAGCGTGGCCGGCACATGGCAGGCGACGCAGCGCCGCGCCATCTCGAGCAGGCACGCCTGCAGGCGCTCGCGCACCGGCAGCGCCGGGTCCGCGGTCTCGCGGATCACGGGCAGGCAGGTCTGGGCCGACTCGCGGCACAGGATGTCGAAGATCTCGTACTTGTCAGTAAAGTAGTAGTAGACCGCCGGCTTGGTCACGCCCAGCGCGCGGCACAGGTCGTTCATGGTCATGCCGGGATAGCCCTTGCTGTAGAAGAGCTGCGCGGCGGTATCGAGGATCTGGCGGCGGCGGGCCTCCTGGCGCTCGGCAATATGCGGGCGGGCCGGCTGCGGCTCTGGCAGGGTGCTCAACGGCGGGTTCAGCGGTGCGGATCTGGGTGCAATCGACATGATGCAATTCTCGCATGGCGGGCTCGCTACGCCAGTCCTGTCGAGCCCTTGCCTGGCGCCGCGGTCTGCGGCGCCAAAGGGAAAAGGGAAAACGGCCCGATTGACGCGAATACCCGATCACCCCAGAATCTTACCCAACGGTAAATAAATGTACCAACGAGTACATACCCGCACTGCGCCCTGCACAACAGACGCCATCAACGCTCCCGCATCATGACGACCCACAAGCTCCTGATCGCCAATCGCGGCGAAATCGCCATCCGGATCGCGCGGGCCGCCGCGGCCATGGGCATCCCCAGCGTCGCGCTGTACAGCGAAGACGACCGCGACGCGCTGCACGTGCGCAAGACCGACACTGCGGTGGCGCTGCCCGGCACTGGTCCGCGCGCCTACCTCGACATTGCCGCCGTGGTGGACGCCGCGCGGCGGGCGGGCTGCGGCATGGTGCACCCCGGCTACGGCTTCCTGTCCGAGAACGCCGACTTTGCGCAGGCCTGCCTGGACGCCGGGCTGGTCTTCGCCGGTCCTGCGCCCGACGTGCTGCGCCTGTTCGGCGACAAGGCCCGCGCCCGCGCGCTGGCGCGCGAGCATGGCGTGCCGGTCGTGCCCGGCACCGCTGGCCCGACCTCGCTGGAGCAGGCGCGGGCCTTCTTCGCCAGCCCCGACGGGCAAGCGGGCATGATGATCAAGGCGCTCGCCGGCGGCGGCGGGCGCGGCATGCGCGCCGTGCATCGCGCTGCCGCGATCGACGAGGCCTATGCACGCTGCGTCTCGGAAGCGAGCGGCGCATTCGGCAATGGCGCGGTCTATGTGGAGCGCATCGTCGCCGCACCGCGCCATATCGAGATCCAGGTGGTTGCAGACGCCGAGGGCCGCGTGCTGACGCTGGGCGAGCGCGAATGCAGCCTGCAGCGCCGCCACCAGAAGCTGGTGGAGATCGCCCCCAGCCCGTCATTGGATGACGCACTGCGTGCAAGGCTGGCCGATGCCGCCGCCACACTGGCGCGCGCCGCCGCCTATCGCGGCATCGGCACGTTCGAATTCCTGGTGGCAGACGGCGGCGCTGGCGGCCCATCGTTCTGGTTCATGGAGGCCAACCCGCGCCTGCAGGTCGAGCACACGGTGACCGAGATGGTGACCGGCGTCGACCTCGTGCAAACCCAGCTGGCCATCGCCGCCGGCGCACGCCTGGCCGACCTGGGCCTGGAGCAGGCACCCGCGCCGCGCGGCATCGCGGTGCAGTTGCGCATCAATGCCGAGCACCTCGACGCGCAGGGCCAGCTGCGCCCGGCCAGCGGCACGCTGACGGCGTTCGAGCCGCCCAATGGGCCAGGCGTGCGCGTGGACAGCGCGGGCTTTGCCGGCATGACGGCGAATCCGCGCTTCGATTCGCTGCTGGCCAAGCTGATCGTGCACGAACCCGGGGGCGACTACGCGCGTGCGCTGGCGGTCGCCTACCGCGCGCTGTGCGAGTTCCGCATCGAAGGCATCGATACCAACCGCCGCTTGCTGCAGGACCTGCTGCAGCTGGACGACGTGCGCCGCAATGCCGTGCACACGCAGTACCTGGACCAGGCGCTGGCTGCACTGGCGACTGCCGACGCCGACCACCCGGTGCTGCACGCGCCGCCCGCCCTCGCCGACGGCGCGCTGGCCGATGCGGACCAGGCGCTGGCCGACCTCCCCGACGACGCCATCGCCGTGCCGGCGCCCATGGACGGCGCGCTCGCCGCCATCCACGTGTGCGAAGGCGACACGGTCAGGCGCGGCCAGCCGCTGGCCATCATCGAAGCGATGAAGATGGAGCATCCGCTGGAGGCGCCCGCCGCCGGCACGGTGCTGCGCGTGCTGGCCGTTGCAGGTGCCACGCTGCGCGCCGGGGCCGCGGTGATCGTGCTGGCGCCCGGCGACGATGCCGGCCATGCCGCCGAGACCGCCGCAGCGGCCGACCTCGGCCATGTGCGCGCGGACCTTCGCGAAACGCTGGAGCGCCACGCCCTTGGCCACGACGCCGCACGCGCCCAGGCCGTCACCAGGCGCCACGCCCAGGGTGGCCGCACGGCGCGCGAGAACATCGCCCAGCTGTGCGACGACGACTCCTTCATCGAGTACGGCGCGCTCGCCATCGCCGCGCAACGGCAGCGCCGCAGCGTCGAGGACCTGGTCAGCGCCACGCCCGCCGACGGCATCGTCACCGGTATCGGCACCGTCAACGCGGCGCGCTTTCCCGGTGCCGATGCGCGCTGCATGGTGCTGGCCTACGACTACACCGTGCTGGCCGGCACGCAGGGCTTCTATGGCCACAAGAAGCTGGACCGGATGCTGGCGCTGGCGCGCCAGTGGCAGGTGCCGGTGGTGCTGTTTGCCGAGGGCGGCGGCGGCCGGCCGGGCGATACCGACATGCCGGTGGTGGCCGGGCTGGACTGCACCTCGTTCATCCAGTTCGCGCGGCTGTCGGGCCAGGTGCCGCTGGTGGGCATCGTGTCCGGCCGCTGCTTTGCCGGCAACGCCGCGCTGCTGGGCTGCGCCGACGTCATCATCGCCACGCGCAGCGCCACCATCGGCATGGGCGGGCCGGCCATGATTGAAGGCGGCGGGCTGGGCGTGTTCGCGCCCGAGGAAGTGGGCCCGGTCAGCGTGCAGGGGCCCAACGGCGTGATCGACGTGCTGGTCGATGACGAAGCGGCCGCGGTCGATGCCGCGCAACGCTACCTGTCCTACTTCCAGGGCGACGTCCATGACTGGCAGGCGGATGACCCGCGCCACCTGCGCCACGCCATCCCCGAGAACCGCCTGCGCAGCTACGACATGCGCGCGGTGATCGCCGCCATGGCGGACAGCGGCTCGGTGCTGGAGCTGCGCGCGGCGTTCGGCACCGGCATCATCACCGCACTGATCCGCATCGAAGGCCGCGCCTTCGGCTGCATCGCCAACAACCCGCGCCACCTCGGCGGCGCCATCGACAGCGCCGCCGCCGACAAGGCCGCGCGCTTCATGCAGCTGTGCGACGCGCACGGGCTGCCGATGGTGTCGCTGTGCGACACCCCGGGCTTCATGGTCGGGCCGCAGGCCGAGAAAACCGCCACGGTGCGGCACGTGTCGCGCCTCTTTGTCACCGCTGGCGCGCTGCGCGTGCCGTTCTTCACGGTGGTGCTGCGCAAGGGCTACGGGCTGGGCGCGCAGGCCATGGCCGGCGGCAGCTTTGCCGCGCCCTTCTTCACCGCGGCCTGGCCCAGCGGCGAGTTCGGCGCAATGGGCATCGAGGGCTCGATCCGGCTGGGTTTTCGCAAGGAGCTGGAGGCCGTGGCCGACCCCGACGAGCGCGCGGCGTTGTTCGCGCGCATGGTCGACGGCGCCTACCAGCGCGGCCGCGCGCTCAACATGGCCAGCCACCTGGAGATCGATGCGGTGATCGACCCTGCCGACACGCGGCGCTGGCTGCTGCGCGGGCTGGCCTCGGTGCCGCCGGGGAGCCTCGGCCGCCTGGCCAACGCACCGAGACGTTTCATCGATACCTGGTAAGCGGCGCGCGCGGCGGCGGCTTAGTTGGCCGCGGTCTTGCCGCCCGCGGTCAGCGTGCCGGTGCGCGTGGCCGGCGGCACCAGCCGCTGCAGCGCGGCCTCGCGCTCGGCGGCGGGCAGCGCGCCGATACGGGCGGCCTCGTCATAGAAGCGCTGCCAGTCGCCGTTGCACTGCGCCAGCAACGCGGTGAAGGCCGGCACCCACTGCTGGTAGGTGGCCACCGCGGCCAGGTGGGCGTTGGTCAGCGGCTGGTCGAACCAGCGGTCATAGCCGCTGAAGCCGCCCCACTCCGTGCGCAGCCGCGCGTACTCGGTGCGCAGGTCGGCGAAGATTTTGGCCTTGCCCTCTCGCTTGGCGCCGTCATCGAGCGGGGTCTGGTACAGCGCCACCAGCCGGTCGCGCGTGCCCAGCAACAGCGCGCGGAACTGCTGGCGCCGGGCATCGTACTGCCGATAGCTGGCGCGCGCGTCCTCCGACGCATCCTCGGCCAGCCAGCGCTCCACGCCCGCGGCTTCCACCGCGGTGGCGAAGGACTCGTTGAAGGCGGTGTCGTTGCGCACGTACACCACCTGGTGCGCCAGTTCGTGGAAGATCAGCCGCGCCAGTTCGCCCTCGGGCAGATAGACGAAGGTATTGAGCAGCGGGTCGTCGAAATAGCCCAGCGTCGAATAGGCGGGGATGCCAGCCACGTACGTCTCAAACCCGTCGCGGCGCAATCCCTGCGCATACTGCTCGGCATCGGACTGGGCGTAGTAGCCGCGGTAGCTGATGCAGCCGACGATGGGGAAGCACCACTTGCGCAGGTCCATCGACAGCTCGGGCGTGGCGAACACGCTCCACACCACATAGGGCCGGTGCAGGTTGGCGTAGCGGCGGTAGCTGCCGTTCTCGGGCAGCTTCAGTTCGCGCGAGGCGAAGTCGCGCATGCGGCCGGCCAGCGCCAGCCGCTGCGCCAGGCGCGCATCGTTGGCGTCGCGCGCGCTGGCGATGGCGTCGGTCAGCGGTTGTGCCTGGGCCATCACGCCCAAGTGGCCGCCGATCGACTGCGCGTAGTAGCCGACGGCCTCACACCCGGCCGTCACCAGGACCACCGTGGTGAGGCCGGTCGCCGCCAGGAGTGCCGCCCAGCGCCGGCGGCCAGGCTGCGGCGTCATGCCGGCCGGACTGCCCCTTCCGTGCAGGCCTCGACCTGCACCAGGCAGTCATAGAACACCGGCGCGCGGCCCAGGTCGGTCAGGCGCTGGCTGGTCAGCTCATTGGCGTTCTTGCCGTCCGAAGCCAGCTTCTTCCACCAGATCGACAGGCCCACCACCAGCCCGCGCCGGGCGCGGTCGGTGACGCGGGCGCGCGCCACCATGCTGCCGCGGTCGTTGAAGACGCGCACCATGGCGCCGTGCACGATGCCGCGCTCGGCGGCGTCAGCCGGGTGGATGTCCAGGTGCGGCTCGCCCTCGGTGGCGCGCAGGCTGTCGACGTTGACGAAGGAGCTGTTGAGGAAGTTGCGCGCCGGCGGCGAGATCATCGCCAGCGGATAGCGCGCCGCAAGTTCGGGCGCGGTCAGCGGCGCCTCGTACTGCGGCACGTAGTCAGGCAGCGGGTCGAGGCCGTCGCGCGCCATCGGCTCCGAATAGAACTGGCACTTGCCCGATACGGTCGGGAAGCCACCCTCGGCGAACGGCGCCGCCGGCAGCGCCAGCTTCTGCCAGCCCTGCTCCTTCAATGATTCCCAGCTGATGCCGGCCGCGCGCGCATCGCCCGGAATGATGGCCTGCGCGGCGATGGCCTCGTCGCTGTCGGCAAAGCACGCTTCAGTGAAGCCCAGGCGCTGCGCCAGCCGACGGAAGATCTCGGTATTGGGCAGGGCCTCGCCCATCGGCGCGATGGCGGCGTTGTTGGCCAGGAAATAGGTGTGGCCGTAGGCCTTGTGCACGTCGGTGTGCTCAAGCTGCGTGGTCGCCGGCAGCAGGATGTCGGCATAGTCGGCGGTGTCGGTGCGGAAGTGCTCCAGCACCACCGTGAACAGGTCCTCGCGAGCGAAGCCCGCGGCGACCTTGCCGGATTCCGGCGCCACCGCGACCGGGTTGCTGTTGTAGACCACCACGGCCTCGATGCGCGGCGCGCCGGGCGCCGGCTCGGCCAGCAGCGCGTCGCCGATGGTGCTCATGTTGACGATGCGCGGCAGCTGCTGCGGCCAGCCAGGCAGCAGGTCGGGGCGCTGCAGGGCGGCTTCGTTGATCGGGAAGAAGCCCGAGGTCGACAGCTGCAGCCCGCCCGCGGGCTGGCGCCAGGCGCCCACCAGCGACGGCAGGCACGCCACCGCGCGCACCGCCTGGCCGCCGCCGTGCACGCGCTGCATGCCGTAGTTCAGGCGGATCGCCACCGGCTGACGCTCGCGCACCGCCAGCTGGCCGTAGAGGCCGGCCAGCCATTCGATGTCCTCGGCCGGGATGGCGCAGATCTCGGCCGCGCGTGCCGGGGTGTAGGCCTGCGCGCGCTCGCGCAGCGCCTCGAAGCCGACGGTGTGGCGTTCGATGTAGTCGTGGTCGAGCAGGTCGTCGCGGATCAGCACATGGATCAGCGCCAGCGCCAGCGCGCCGTCGGTGCCGGGCATCGGCGCGATATGGCGGTGGCACTTCTCGGCGCTCAGCGAGCGGTACGGGTCGATCGCGACCAGCGTGGCGCCGCGCCGCTTGGCTTCCTGCGCGCGGGTCCAGAAATGCAGGTTGGAGGCAATCGGGTTGCCGCCCCAGATGATCACCAGCCTGGCATCGACCACGTGCTCCATGTCCATGCCCACGCTGGCGCCGTAGGTGTAGCGCAGCGCGGTGGCGCCGGCGCTGGCGCAGATGGTGCGGTCCAGCCGCGACGCGCCCAGCTTGTTGAAGAAGCGCGCGGCCATGCTCTCGCCCTGCACCAGCCCCATGGTGCCGGCGTAGCTGTACGGCACGATCGCCTGCGGATCGCGCGCCGCGATCGCCTGCAGGCGGGTGGCGATGGTGTCGAGCGCCTCGTCCCAGGAGATCGGCGCGAACTTCCCTTCGCCCTTCCTGCCGATGCGCTTCATCGGTGTCAGCAGCCGGTCCGGGTGGTAGGTGCGCTCGGTGTAGCGCGACACCTTGGTGCACAGCACGCCCTGCGTGCCGGGATGGTCGGGATCGCCCGCTACCTTGACGGCACGGCCGTCCTCGACGGTGACGAGCAAGGCACAAGTGTCGGGGCAGTCATGCGGGCAGGCGGCGCGGACGATGCGGGAAGCCATGGGGTCTCCGGGCGGGGTGTGTTGTTTTTTCGTTCGGTCGTACGGAACTGGAGATGCCGGCGCAGGCGCGCTGGTAGCGGCGCCCGAGCCGCGCCGGCGGGCGGCGCTTTCCCGGCCGTGCGGGGGGATGGCGGGGAGTATCTCGATCCGATTGTATTCGATTATGATGTGCCGGCGCGCTGCCGGCACAGACCGGTACGCGCACCATGCCGCACGACGTGAGCAATTCGCCGGCGAGAGACCGGCCGACGCGGCAAACGGGTAATCGAACCACATTTCGCGGGGGGTTTATGTCGTTCCGATCCGGGGTCAATGGCCGGCTTGCCGGCCTGCTGGTGGCGTGCGCCATCGGCACGGGTGGCGCATCCTGCGCTGCCTTCGCGGCCAACACGGCGGGCATCCCCGCCACATCCGAAAACGGCGTCACCGCCGACACCATCCTGCTGGGCCAGTCCGCCGCGCTGACCGGCCCGACCGCCGTGCTCGGCAAGCAGATGAACTCGGGCGCACGGCTGTATTTCGACCATATCAACCAGCAGGGCGGCATCCACGGCCGCAAGATCCGGTTGGAGGCGCTAGACGACTACTACGAACCCGAGCCCGCCGCCAGGAACACCAGGAAGCTGATCGAGGAAGACCGCGTCTTCGCCCTCTTCGGCTATGTCGGCACGCCCACCAGCCAGGCCGCGCTGCCGCTGGCAATCCAGGCCAGGGTGCCGTTCTTTGGCCCGTACACCGGGGCGCAGTCGCTGCGCGAGCCGCGCAGCCGCTACGTCTTCCATGTGCGCGCCGGCTACAACGAGGAAACCGCGGCCATCCTGCGCCAGATCCAGACCACCGGGCTCAGGCGCGTGGCCGTGGTCTACAACGAGGACGCCTACGGCAAGGCCGGACTGGATGGTCTGGAGCGCGCGCTCAAGGCCGCGCCCGACAGCGGCGTGCAGATCGTCGCGCGCGAACCCGTGGTCCGCAACACCACGGAAATCGGCGACGCCATCCAGGGTTCGATGAAGGCCAGGCCCGACGCCGTGGTGATGATCAGTGCCTACCGCACCGCCGGCGCCTTCGTGAAGGAAGCGCTGCGCCGCGGCTACAACGGCCAGTTCTACAACGTCTCCTTCGTCGGCACGCAGGCGCTGGCCAACGAGGTCGGCGCGCAGGGCAGCGGCGTGATCATCTCGCAGGTGATGCCGCACCCGGGCAACGCCACGCTGCCGATCGTGCGGGAGTACCTGCGCCTGCTGCAGGCCGCCGGCAAGCCCAGTGAATTCGACTACGCCAGCATCGAAGGCTTTATCGCCGCCAAGGCGTTCACCGAGGGCCTGCGCCGCGCGGGCAAGGACCTGACGCGCGAAAAGCTGGTGACCGCCCTCGAGTCAATGCGCAGCTATGACCTCGGCGGGTTTATCGTCAACTTCACGCCGGAGAATCACGTGGGCTCGAAGTTCGTGGAGATGACGATCATCAATTCGAAGGGGCAGGTGATCCGCTGAGACTCAAGGTTTTCTCCTCCCTCGCGCAGGGAGGAGAAAACCAGGCCCTACTCCATGTCGTTCAGGTGACACGCCGAGAACCGCATCGGCGCAATCTCCTTCAGCAGCGGCTGCTCTTCCCGGCAACGCGGCATCGCATGCGGGCAGCGCGGGTGGAAATGGCAGCCTGGCGGCGGGTTCAGCGGCGACGGGATCTCGCCGCGGATCGCCACATAGGTCTTGCGGGCCACCTCCAGCTTGGGCGCCTCGGCCAGCAGGGCCTGGGTATAGGGATGGTTGGGCGCGGCGAACACGTCTTCGGTCGGCGCGGATTCCACCACCCGCCCCAGGTACATGATCACCACGCGGTCGCTGATGTGCTTGACCACGCCCAGGTCATGGCTGATGAACAGGTAGGTCAGGTTCAGGTCTTCACGCAGGCGCATGAACAGGTTCAGCACCTGGGCCTGGATCGACACATCCAGCGCCGCCACCGACTCGTCGCACACCAGGAACTCGGGCTTCACCGCCAGCGCCCGGGCAATGCCGATGCGCGCGCGCTGCCCGCCGGAGAACTGGTGCGGAAAGCGCCGCAGCACGGTCGGGTCCATGCCCACGCGCACCAGCATGTCTTCCACATAGCCCTTCTGCGCGCCGCGCTCGACCATGCCGTGCACCACCGGCGCCTCGCCCACGATATCCAGCACGCGCAGCCGCGGATTGAGCGAGGCGTACGGGTCCTGGAAGATCATCTGGATCGCCAGCTGCTTCTCGCGGCGCTTGTCGGGCGGCAGGTGGTCCAGGTTGATGCCGCGCCACAGGCGCTCGCCCTCGGTCAGCGAGTGCAGGCCCACGGCCATGCGCCCGAGCGTGGACTTGCCGCAGCCGGACTCGCCGACCAGGCCCACCACTTCGCCGGCGCGGATGCTCAGGTCGACGCGGTCGACCGCGTGCACCACCTCGTCGTGCGCATGGGCGCCGAACAGGTTGGCGATGCGCGCGGCGGTGTCGAGCGACTTGACGAAGCGCTTGGACACGCCGCGCAGCTCCAGGATCGGCGCGCTCGGCGTGCCCCCCTCTTCCGCTGCAGGATTCGTCATCGGTCGGGATTGCAGTTCAGTTGCGCTCATGCTGCCTCCTGGTTGGCCAGCACCGGATGGAAGCAGCGCAGGCGGCGGCCGTCGGCGGCGGTCTCCAGCGGCGGCTCGGTCTTGCAGGCAGCGGTGGCGTAGGGACAGCGTTCGCGGAACGCACAGCCGCCCGGCAGGTTCAGCAGCGACGGCGTCATGCCCGGGATCTGCCGCAGCGGCGTGCCGCGCGGATTGCGCGACGGCGCCGAGCTGATCAGCCCGTGGGTGTAGGGGTGTTCGGGGTGTTCCAGCACCTGGCGCACGTCGCCGGCCTCGACGATCTTGCCGGCGTACATCACGCACACGGTATCGGCCAGCCCCGCCACCACCGACAGGTCGTGCGTGATCCAGATCAGCGCCGTACCCGATTCGCGGCACAGGGTCTGCATCTCGTACAGGATCTGGCCCTGGATGGTGACGTCCAGCGCGGTGGTCGGTTCGTCGGCAATGATCAGGTCGGGCTTGTTCAGCAGCGCGATCGCGATCGCCACGCGCTGGCGCATGCCGCCCGAGAACTGGTGCGGATAGGCCTGCAGGCGCTCGTCCGGCGACGGGATGCCGACCCGCGCCAGCGCATTGCGCGCGCGTTCGCGCGCCACCGCCTTGCCCACCTTTTCATGCGCCAGGACCGCCTCGATCATCTGCGTGTCGATGCGCAGGACCGGGTTCAGCGTCATCATCGGGTCCTGGAAGATCATCGCGATGCGGTTGCCGCGCACGTCGCGCTGCTGCGCGGGCGTGAGCGCGCGCAGGTCGCGGGTGATGCCGTCGCGGCTGGTCAGCGCGATGCGGCCGTCGACGATCTTCCCGGGCGGGTCGATCAGGCCCATGATCGAATAGCCGGTCATGGACTTGCCCGAGCCGGACTCGCCCACCAGCCCCATGATCTCGCCGCGGCCCACGGTAAAGGACACGTCGTCGACCGCCTTGGCGATGCCGCCGCGCGTGTGGAATTGCGTCTTCAGGTGTTCAACCACCAACGTCGGTTGTGCCATGTTCCGCTCCTGGTTATTGCGTCTGCAGGCGCGGGTTGAGGACATCGCGCAGCTGGTCGGCCACCAGGTTCATCGCCACGATGGTGACCACCAGCGCGATGCCCGGGAAGAAGCTGATCCAGTACTTGCCCGACAGCATGTACTGCTGCCCGTTGGAGATCAGCGATCCCAGCGAGGGCTCGGTGACCGGCACGCCCAGCCCGAGGAAGGACAGCGTCGCTTCCAGCGTGATCGCCGAGGCCACCTGCAGCGCCGCGATCACGATCAGCGGCGGCAGGCAGTTGGGCAGCAGGTGGCGGAACATGATGCGCATCGGCGGCAGGCCCAGGCAGGTGGCGGCCTCGATATATTCCTTGCGGCGCTCCACCAGCGCGGCGCTGCGCGTGGTGCGGGCGTAGTAGGCCCACTGCACCGCCACCAGCGCGATCACGATATTGCCCAGGCCCGGGCGCAGGAAGGCCAGCAGGATCAGCGCCAGCAGGATCGGCGGGAACGACAGCTGCAGGTCGGCCACGCGCATGATGAAGGCCTCGGTGCGCCCGCCCAGGAAGCCGGCCAGCAGGCCGAGCGTGGCGCCCAGCAGCAGCGCGATCACGGTGCTGACCACGCCCACGCCGATGCTGATGCGCAGGCCGTACATCACCGCCGACAGGATGTCGCGGCCCTGCTCGTCCGAACCCAGCAGGAAGGTCATGCCGGTGCCGGCCTGCTCGCCCGGCGCCAGGCGCGCGTCGAGCACGTCCAGCGTGGCCAGGTCATAGGGGTTCTGCGGCGCCAGCCACGGCGCGAAGATGGCGATCAGGATGATGATGACCAGCGTGGCCAGTCCGGCCACGGCAATCTTGCTGGAGAAGAACTCCGCGGCAAAGCGCCGCCACGGCGACTGTTCGCGCGCCGCGGCGGGCGGCGGGGTCTTGTCCTCTTGTTCTACAGATACGGCACTCATGGCTCAGCCCTTGTTGTCGGCAATGCGCACGCGCGGATCGAGCATGCTGTAGATGATGTCCACCACCAGGTTGATCAGGATGAACAGCGTCACGATCACCATCAGGTAGGCGACGATCACCGGCCGGTCCAGCAGCTGGATCGAGTCGATGATGAGCTTGCCCATGCCGGGCCAGGCGAAGATGGTCTCGGTCACGATCGCAAACGCGATGATCGAGCCGAACTGCAGCGCGATCACCGTGACGATCGGGATCAGGATGTTCTTCAGCACATGCACGCCGACAATGCGCGTGTTCGACAGGCCCTTGGCGCGCGCGAACTTGACGTAGTCCTGCATCATCGCCTCCTGCGTGCCGGCGCGCGTGAGCCGGATCACCATGGCGATATTCAGGAGCGACAGCGTCACCGCCGGCAGGATCAGGTGGCGGATGCCGTCGGCAGTCAGGAAGCTGAGCGGGATGCCGAGCACGCGCACGGTCTCGCCGCGCCCGTTGGAGGGCAGCCAGCCGAGCTGCACCGCGAACACCATGATCAGCATCAGCCCGACCCAGAAGGTGGGCAACGAGAAGCCCAAGATCGACACCGCCATGATCGACTTGCCGGCCATGCCTTTGGGCCGCAGCCCGGCCCACAGGCCCAGCGGGATGCCCAGCACGATCGCCAGCAGGATCGCGCAGATGGCCAGCTCCATGGTGGCGGGCATGCGCTCGAAGATCAGCTTGAGCGCCGGCGTGCCGTGCGCGAACGAAGTGCCCAGGTTGCCTTGCAGCGCATTCTGCAGGAACACCCAGTACTGCTCCCACAGCGGCTTGTCCAGGCCCAGCGCCGCGATGGTGCGCTTGATGTCCTCCTGGTCGGCCTGCGGGTTGATCAGGATGTCGACGGGATTGCCGATGGCAAAGACGCCGAGGAAAACCAGCAGCGACATGACGAAGAGCACGACCACGCTCTGCATCAGGCGCCGGATGATAAAGACCAGCATATTCGAACCACTTTCCTTTCGCGCGCGAATGCACGCCACGCCCGGGCCGCGCCGTGGCGCTTCCCGGGTGTGGCGCGGCAGCCATGCGCGGCACCGCAAACTCGGCCAGCAGACCATCCGCCGGCCGAGGCTCCTGTCTGGGCTGACCGGAGCTTACTGGGGCTTGAAGTTATGCGCGTAGGTGCGCTCGTCGGTACGCGGCACGTAGACGATGCCCTTCTGCGTGGCCCAGGTGGTCACCTGCTGGTGGATCGGGATGATACCGCCATCGTTGATCGCGATCGCGGTGGCCTCCTGCAGCAGCTTGGAGCGTTCGGTGTCGTCCACCGTCGACAGCGCCTTTTCCAGCACCACGTCCATCTTCGGGTTGCAGTACTCGCCCCAGTTGGTGGTGCCGAAGCCCTTCTTGCTGTCTTCGCACGCCAGCAGCGCGCGCAGCGGCGAGCTGACCTCGCCGGTCTGGGCGCCCCAGCCGAGCAGGCCGAACGACCACTCGTGCTTGATGCCCTTGGACGAGTAAGTGGCCATCGGCATGCCCTCGACCCTGGTGGCAATGCCGATGCGGGTCAGGTTCTGCGCAATGGTCTGCGCGATCTTCTCGTCGTTGACGTAGCGGTTGTTGGGCGTGTGCAGCGTCACGCCGAAACCGTTCGGGAAGCCGGCCTCGGCCAGCAGCTTCTTGGCGGCCTCGGGGTCGTACTTGACCGTCTTCAGGTTGGGGTTGTAGCCGAACAGCGTCGGCGGCACCAGGTTGTTGGTCGGCTCGGACAGGCCTTCCATCAGTCGGTCCTTGATGCCCTGCCGGTTGATCGCCATGCTGATGGCATTGCGCACGCGCGCGTCCTTCAGCGGGTTCTTGTCCAGCGGTGCGCCTTCCTTCGTCGTGACATAGGGCGACTTGTCGCGCTTGGCATCGAAATACAGGTAGATCACGCGGTGCGAGATCTTGGAGAAGAACGACAGCTTGGGATCCTGGCGCACCTTGGGCAGGTCAGGCGTGGGCACGTTCTCGATCGCCTGCACGTCGCCCGACAGCAGCGCCGCCAGGCGCGTCGCCGGATTGGGGATGAAGCGCAGCGTGACCTTGTCCCAGGCCGGCTTGGCGCCCCAGTAGTCGTTGTTGCGCACCAGCTCGACCCGGTCGTCGCGGGCATAGCTGACGAACTTGAACGGCCCGGTGCCGACCATGCCCTTGCCCTGCGCGAAGTCATCCGAGCTCAGCCCCTGCGTCGCCTTCTTCTGCACGATGAAGATCGACGTGAGGTCGTTCAGCATCAGCGGATAAGGCTGGTTGGTGGTCAGCTGGATGGTGTGCTTGTCGATGATCTTCTTGTTGACGATCGCCTTGGTGTAGACATCGAACTTGCCCGGGCTGTTCTGGATGGTGGCCGGGCGGTCCAGCGACCAGATCACGTCTTCGGCGGTCAGCTCGGAGCCGTCGTGGAACTTCACGCCCTTGCGGATCTTGAATTCCCAGGTGAGGTTGTTGACCAGCTTCCACGACTCGGCCAGGCCCGGGATGATGCGGCTGTCCGGGTCCATCTTGGTCAGCGAGTCAAAGATATGCTCGGAGACGTTGATGTTGGAGAACAGGTTGTAGAAGTGCGGATCCATCGAGGTTGGCGGCGAACTCATGGCCAGTTTGAGGTCCGCGGCCTGGGCGGTGCCGGCGAGCGCCAGGCCAAGGGCCCCGGCTACCGCCACCACACCAATTGCCTTCTTGAAAGTGCGAAGGGACATCGCGCAATTCTCCCTGTAGGAAGTGAAGCAGACGTTTTAGGATCGGCAATGCGCCGCGCCGCGGGTCACGCGGCGGCGCTGCGTTTTGGTGCGGTTTGGGGTGCGGTTGCGCATCACAAAGCGACGAATTTGCCGGCCGGGCACTTCAAGCATGAACTGTTCCAGCAGTGCGCATGTCGCGGCAATGCGGGGAAACCCACCCGCGCTGGCATATTGCACTGCGCCAACCTGGCAAGCGCGCAGGAAATCGCCGCATTTTGGCGCTTTGCGGAGAGGCATCGTATGATCGGGGTATCCAACGCTAACGCCCCTAACGTCCAGGGCAGCCAGGCATCATGAAGCTCATCCCCGAAATCCTGCAGGCACAAGCCGAAATCCGCGCGATCCGGCGCGACATCCACGCCCACCCGGAACTCTGCTTCGAAGAACAGCGCACTGCCGACGTGGTCGCGCAGAACCTGGAATCGTGGGGCATCGAAGTGCATCGCGGCCTGGGCACCACAGGCCTGGTGGGCGTGATCCGCAACGGCAACAGCCCGCGCACCATCGGCCTGCGCGCCGACATGGACGCGCTGCCGCTGCAGGAAGCGAACACCTTTGATCACCGCTCGCAGCACACCGGCAAGATGCACGCCTGCGGCCACGACGGCCACACCGCCATGCTGCTCGGCGCGGCGCGCTACCTGGCGCAGCATAAGCCCTTCGACGGCACCGTGCACCTGATTTTCCAGCCGGCCGAGGAAGGCGGCGGCGGCGCCCGCGAAATGATCAAGGACGGGCTGTTCGAGCGCTTTCCGTGCGACGCGGTGTTCGGCGTGCACAACTGGCCGGGCATGCCGGTCGGCTCGTTCGGCACGCGCGCGGGCCCGCTGATGGCATCGAGCAACGAGTTCCGCATCGTGGTGCGCGGCAAGGGTGCGCATGCGGCCATGCCCAACAACGGCAACGACCCGGTCTTCACCGCTGCGCAGATCGTGTCGGCGCTGCAGGGCATCATCACGCGCAACAAGCGCCCGATCGATACCGCGGTGATCTCGGTCACGCAGTTCCACGCAGGCGACGCCACCAATATCGTGCCGGACCAGGCCTGGATCGGCGGCACGGTGCGCACGTTCACGGTGCCGGTGCTGGACCTGATCGAACGGCGCATGGAAGAAGTGGCGCGCGCGGTGGCGGCGGCATTCGACTGCACCATCGGATACGAATTCCACCGCAACTATCCGCCGACCATCAACAGCGAGGCCGAGACCGGCTTTGCGGCCACGGTCGCCGCGGAACTGGTCGGTGCGGACAACGTCGACAGCAATGTCGAGCCCACCATGGGCGCCGAGGACTTCTCGTTCATGCTGCAGCACAAGCCGGGCTGCTACCTGTTCCTGGGCAACGGCGACGGCGGCCATCGCGACGCCGGCCATGGCATCGGGCCCTGCATGCTGCACAACCCGAGCTATGATTTCAACGACGAACTGCTGCCGGTCGGCTCGACGTTCTTCGTGCGGCTGGTGGAAAAGTGGCTGGCGCCTGCGTGACGTTACGTACCTGAGCACAGCACAACGATAAAAAACCGGGGAGCATCCGCGATGGGCCGCCTGGCGCTGGATCGCGAGACAGCGCGCAGCTTCGCGCGCGTGGCGCTGGACAATATCCTGCGCCGCTATCCGTACAAGCTGGACCACATGATGGCCAGCGCCGGTGACCTGGCCGAACCGTCGGCTTGGCATCCGGTCTTCTGCGGCAGCTACGACTGGCACTCCAGCGTGCACATGCACTGGTTGCTGGCGCGGCTGCTGGCGCTGTCGCCGGACCTGGAGGAGGCGCCCCGCATCCGCGCAACGCTGGACGCCCAACTGCGTCCAGAGCACATCGCGGTCGAACTGGCCTACTTCCAGCAGCCCCTTTCGCGCACCTTCGAACGCCCCTATGGCTGGGGCTGGATGCTGAAACTGCAGGCGGAGTTGCTGGCGCTGGCGCGGCAGGACGCCCAGGCAGCCACCTGGGCCGAGGCATGTGCGCCGCTGGCATCGCACCTGTCACGGCAACTGGCGGATTTCCTGGATGCAGCGGTATTCCCGGTGCGCACCGGCACCCATTACAACAGCGCCTTCGCCCTGGTGATGGCCATGGCCTATGCGCGCGCACACCAGGACTTCACCTTGCGGCGCGCCATCGTGCGGCGCGCCCACCGCTGGTTCGGACATGATCAGAAATACCCGGCGCGATATGAGCCCGGCGGCGATGAATTCCTGTCCGGCGGGCTGACCGAAGCCGTGCTGATGCACGCCGTGATGGACGGCTGCGCGTTTTCAGAATGGTGGGATTTGTTCGTGCCGGGGCAGGCGGAACTGGCCAACTGGCTGACGCCGGTGGAAGTGACCAATCGCAGCGACCCCAAGACCTCGCACCTGGACGGGCTCAACCTTTCGCGTGCCTGGTGCTGGCGCATGCTGGAGCCCGCCCTGCCCGAGCCGCTGCGGCCGCTGGCCATCCGGGCATGGTCCGATCATCTCGAGGCATCGCTGCCGCAGGCGGTCGAGGGCGAGTATGTGTCCACGCACTGGCTGGCCTCGTTCGCGGTGCTCGCGCTGGCCGAGCCTATCGGCGGCTGAAGGCGCCGCGGGGGCTTCAGTCCAGCGCGATGTCGCCGTACCAGGACTCGGCCTTGCTCTTGGTGTTGTCGGTATCGGTCATGATGCCCACGGCGATGACCGGGCCGGGGTCGGTCCCGAAGGCCTTGCGGTAGTCGGCGCGCAGGTCGCGCTCATGGCAACGCCACTCATTGGCGTGCTTCATGCCGCTATCCACCACGATCATGCGTACCCGGTCGGTGTGCGGATTCCTCACCAACGAGCCTTCCGCGCGCCGTCCGCCCCAGATGTACATCAGCGTGGCGTAGGGCATTTCGCGGCCGGTAGTCAGCCGCGCCATCTCGTACATCAGCTGGTCTTTCAAGGGCAGTGCACCCTTGTCGCCGTCGAAGGCGACGAACAGGCGCAACGGCGAATCCTCGCGCGGGCCGTGGCTGTTGTCGGCGTTGCGGATAATGCCGCTGGTCTTCCAGGTCCAGCGCAGCATGCCGGCATCGCGATCGCGCAGCGGGACATACAGGCCGGAGGCCGAACTCTCGGCCTGCGCATGGACGACCACGCGCTGGTCGACCTCTGCCATCGAATAACGGGTGGGCGTCTTGTTGCGGTTGATGGTCCAAGGCTGCCAGCCGATCGGCAACTGGTCGCGATGCGGTGACACCGAGAACAACGGCAGCGTGGCCAGGGTCAGCGGCGGCGCGGCATCGGCGGCTTCGCCGTCGTCGCCCGCCTCGGCTTCGGCCGCACTGGTGTTGGCGGCAGCCAGCGGATCGGCGGCAGCCAGCGGATCGGGCGACGACACCGCAGTCACCGCCGGGTCCGTCTGCGCTGCCGCGTACCCGGCCATGCGCCTGGCGAATGCCTGGCAATCGATCGCGGAAGTGTCGGCCATAGTGGCCGTGTCACCCGGGGGAACCGTGGAAACAGGGGGAGTGGATGCGCATCCTGCCAGCAGCAGCGCGCCGGCGGCGCCAGTCAAAACCAGCCGAAACACCTTGGCCGTCATGTAACCCCTCGAAACCCGAATCCGGACCTGCTCTGTTGGCAAGGGTCCGGCTATTGCTCACTACTTGCTGCAAACACGCGTTGCAACCGCCTTCGTGCCGCATGTGGGCACTTGGGTGTCGACCATAGCAGAAGGCGGACAGTCCCGGAATGCTCGGCGACCCGCGATGCGGCATGAAAACAACGAGGACATGCGTGCCTGCGCCGGCCCCCGGGCGTTTGCGCCGCGCCAAAGCAAAAACCCCCAGCCTTTGGGGCTGGGGGTTCTGCGGTATAAGAGCCTGGCGATGACCTACTTTCACACGGGAATCCGCACTATCATCGGCGCGGAGCTGTTTCACGGACCTGTTCGGGATGGGAAGGGGTGGTTCCAGCTCGCTATGGTCACCAGGCATGAGGGGTTGCAGCGCTGAGGTTGAGGTCAACGCTGCGAATAGGGATGTAGTTGGGGTTGTGCGTATCTGGCACAAGGCGATCGACTCACCAGGCAAAACACACTGGTTATAGGATCAAGCCTTACGGGCAATTAGTACTGGTTAGCTTAACGCATTACTGCGC